>CALVZS010000001.1 GCA_944372575.1 uncultured Clostridia bacterium
CCCCTCGCTTTCACCTACCATGTCCGCCAGTATTTCTCCGATGCATAGTATCATTTCTTCTTATTTCCTTCCGATCACGCCGCGATATGCGGCAATTTTTTTCCTGCGCGCCGGCGCGGGAGGCATCACGCCAGACATCCATCATCCCAACGGAGCTGGATCCCGTTTTCCCGCAGAAAATCCTGGAATGTTTTCAATGCACGGCTGTCCGCCCGTATTTCGCGCGGAGAAATTTTTTCTTTCAGGGAATACGCCGCCAACAGCCCGCTCACCTCGCCGATGTTCCATTCAACGGGATGCAGCCGATAGCAGCCATTCGTCAGCTGCGTCGTACCGATATTTTTACAGGAAGGAAGCAGATTGCGCATACGGATCGGCAAAAATGCGCCCAACGGAATGGTGAAGCGCAGGCTCGGCTGATAGAAAAACCGATGCGACACCGTTGTGATGTGCAGATCGATGGGATAACTCCCCACGCCGACGCTGTCATAGAAATCGGGATCGCCTCCCTCCGTCACGTCCTGCTCCCTGATCGTAAACAGACTGCAAATGCGCCTCGATTCCCGGATATAGGGCGCCATGGCAAGGCCGTCCTGCGTACCGAGTTCATAAGTGTTGAGCGCAAGGCTGCGATACCCCTTTCCGCCGTCGAAACGCTCCGCCTCCGTCTGCAGCCAATACAGCAGGCTGAGCGTGAGCTGACGCGCCATATACGCGTGCTCTGCGGCATCCTTGCTCCCCAGCAGGTTGCCGAGGAAATAGTCGTTCTGCGGCCAGTTGAGCACCGTCACATCATAGGGTACGCCCCGCGTGAAGTGCGCGGCGCGCACGATCCTGCGGTAGGCAAACAGGCCGAACAATGCATGGCCGCTCTCATCGCGCTCCCCGTTATAAAATCCGAAGCGCTTTGCCTTGCCCGTGGAAGAATCCGGCCCGTACATACTCAGCACCGGATAGTCGTCGCAAGGCATTTTCAGCTTGCGGAAGAAGGCATACTCCGCGGGACGATCGATGGTATAATCCCCTTTCAGGCGATCCTCTACCGCCGCTGCCCATGTGGAGGGCTGCAGATCGCCGCTGTCCGCATGGGCGGGGGCGTGCCGCTCTCCCGTCTGCAAAGCGCTCTCCGCCCCCACCGTGAACTCACAGCCGCTTTGCGCGATCAGTTCGCCCGTATCGGTGCCGTCAAGAAAATACGCGGCATACACCTCCTCGTTTACCGCTCCCGATATGCGAACGGAGAGGATACGGTCACCGTTTACCTGGACAGAGGCAAGCCTGCAGCGGCAATGCACTTCCAGTTTTCCGCTTTCAAGATAGGGCGCAAGCATTTCATAGAGCAGCTTGAATGCGAGGCGGGGCGGATGGGAGATCCGGCTGACCGATGAACCCGCAGGGCAGAAGGCCTGTTTTGCTCTGAGCTCCTCGATCACATCGGGGTTGGCGCGATAGGCGTCCCGCACCCGATTGCGATAGGCGCGGTAGCTTGCCGTACAGCCCGTCTGCTCGATCCAGCGATGCTCGTCGGGCGGGACGGCCTGCGAGGTGAGCTGCCCGCCGATCCAATCCGTTTCCTCAAACAGCACAACAAAACAGCCGCTCTTGGCGGCCGCCCATGCGGCAAGTACGCCGCCGAGACTTCCGCCGATCACGGCCACATCCTTTCTGATCATGCTTTCCCCTCCGCAAACCGATATGCCCCGAACAGGCCGGCGCGGTTGCCCAGCGCCGCAAAGACGGCAGGAAATGAAAGTTCCGAGAGCAGGGAAGGGAGCGACTGTGCGATCCCCTCCGCAACGCCCCCGCCCAGAATGCATACATCGAACGGACATCTGTTCGCTATCACAAGTAATGCCCGATCGAGCAGGCGGACAAGATCCGCGGCCATTGCGCACGCCGTCCGATCTCCCTCCTTCGCCTGCAGGAGATACCCCTCCGGCTGCAGGCCGCGCTCGCGCGCCATCCGGTTGAGCGCCCGCCCGGAGAGGTACTGTTCGATGCATCCCCTTCTGCCGCAGTTGCAGGGAATGCCGCCCTCTTCCAGGCAATAGTGTCCAAACCGTGCATAATCGTTGGCGGGACTGCCCGCCAACGATCCGTTCGTCCAATAGGCGCCGCCCACGCCCGACCCGAGCGTGAGCATGATAACGCGCCTGTCCCTGATATTTTTTCCCGCCCCGTCGCACATCTCACCGAGCAGCGCGGCGCGGGCATCGTTGATCGCCGTACATCGCAGGCCGAACGTTTCCCACGCATACGCAACGAAGTCAAAGCCCGTAAACCCTTCCAGGTTGGGCGTTGCATAGGTGCAGACGGCGCGCGCCTCGTCGATGTCTCCCGCGGAGGCAATGGCAATGGCATCCGTCCCGGGCGCGAGCAGCCCTTCGATCGCCCGCGTGAGCGAGGCGACGACCGCCTCGCGCGAGCCGTGTCCCGTGGGCGAACACGCCTCTACGACGATTTGCCCCTTCTCCATCCGTGCGCCCTTGATGTTGGTCGCGCCAAGATCGATACAAACCTTCATGATCACCCCTTGACACTGCCCACCGTAACACCCTTTACAAAATACTTTGCAACAAAGGGATATACCGCAAGGACGGGAATGATGCTTACAATGATCATTGCCGCTTCGATATATGTTTTTTGCAGCAGAAGCGTCTGATCACCGAGCACGTCGGGCATGGTATTGATATAATTGAGAATATACATGGCAAGCGGCCACCACTGCGATGCATTGGGGAGATAGATGAGCGCAGAGAAGTAGTTGTTCCAGTACGTCACCGCCGTAAACAGCGCAACGCTCGCAACGGAGGGAACCGCAATGGGCAGCAGAATATACAGCATGGCCTGCAGGTTTCCCGCGCCGTCGATGACGGCCGACTCCTCGATCTCCTTCGGAACCCCTTCCAAATAGCTCTTGAGCAGGATCATGTTGTAGACCTGCACAAGGGAGGGAAGCACAAGGGCAAAGGGCGTATTCAAAATGCCCAGCATACGCACCACAAAGAAATTGGGAACGATCCCGCCCGAAAAGAGCATGACGATGATAAAGAACACCATCAGCCCCTTGCGGAAGGGCAGATCGGGCTTGCTGAGCGCATAGGCCGCCGCAAACATGATGGCAACCGAAAGCACAGTGCCGCTTGCCGTGACGCCCACCGACACAAAGAACGCACGGAAATAGGGCCATGTCGTGAAGACATATTCATAGTTGAACCAGGTGAAATCCACGGGCCATATCCCCACCGTTTCGCCGTAAGTGGAGAGAGACTTCGCCAAAACATTGAAAAACGGAAGAATACAGATGAGAATGATGAGCGCCAACAGGACATAGTTTACGGCGTGGAATACCTTGTTTTCCCTGATCTTGTTGCGCCGCTTTTCCTTCAGCTGTTTTACATGCAAATGTTCCACTTCAGAAAATCCCCGTGTGCGTCGTTTTTTTGGAAATCCAGTTGGTCACCAGGATCAGAATGAGCGAAATGATGCCGTTGAACAGTCCCACCGCAGTCGAAAGCCCGTACTGTCCTGCGTTCTCCCCCAGGCTGATGCGGTAGACATAGGTTCCGATGATCTCGCCCGAATTGCGCGTGACCGAGGAGATCATCGCGTACACCTGGTCAAATCCCGCATCCATCAGATATCCGACACGGATAATGAGCATGATAATGATGGTGGGCAGGATGCCGGGAAGCGTAATACTCCAGATCTGACGGAATTTTCCCGCGCCGTCCAACTTTGCTGCCTCATACAGGTTGGGATCGATCGCCATGATCGCAGAGACGTAGACAATGGAACTGTACCCGATCTCTTTCCAGCCGGACAAAAACACCACCAGTCCCCGGAACAGGGAATCCGTGCCAAACCAATAGGTCGGGGAATTGGCGTCCATCAGCCCCATGGAGATCAGCACCTGATTGACGGGGCCGTCGATCGCCAGAACGCTCTTGAAGATGCCGACAATGACCACCCACGACAGGAAATGCGGAAGAAATACCGCCATCTGCGTGAGCTTGGAAAACCATTTGCTGGAAACTTCCGTGATCATAATGGCAAGCACAACGGGCAGCGGAAACAGGATGACGATCTTCAGGACGCTGATAATGAGCGTGTTTCCGATATATTTCAGGATCTCGGGGTCGCTGAAGATCTTCTGGAAATGTTCCACCGTCCATGTGGCGTTCATGAACGCCTCCAACGGATTGCTGTAGCGGATAAAGTTGATATTGTCCTTGAACGCGATGAGCACGCCGACCATGGGCATATAGTTGAAGATCAGCGCCAGGATCACGGCGGGAAGGACGAAGAGCAGCAAGGTCTTTCTCCTCTTCCACTTCCGCGAAAAATCCTTCATCCGTCCGGATGTCCGGCTTTCGGCGCGGATCTCCCCCGCCTGTGCGCCGGAATGCAGCGCTTCCTGTTCTTTGACCGGAGTCTGCTCCATAATTATCTCCTTGAAACGATCTTAGTTCAAAAAACGTTACTGCGCGTAGTACCAGGCGTTGATCTCTTCGGTAGATGCGGCGCCGCCGTCGCTGCTCCATGTGCTGAGGTATTGCGCAAGGTTGGAAGAGCCGCCGTCCTGGATCATCATCACAAAGAACTGATCCTGCGCATACAGCTCGATAATAGAGCGGTAGCTTGCATACTCCTCCAAAGGGGGCGCCCAGTCAAGCACGTTATACACGCCGACCTCATCCGCGTCCTCCATCATCAGACTCCACGCACGGTAGAGCTCCGCCTGCTTGCGCACGCGCGCCAGCCAGTATTGCGTATATACAAGTTCATTGCTGCCCGTCAGGTAGTAGCTGGCGGTATCTTTTTCGCTGAAATTTTCGGAGAGCGGGATATATCCCTCCGTGGCATTGTACGTCCAATGGTATCCCTCTTCGCCGATGACGATGTCGCGGAAGTTGTGCTCCTCCTCGGTGTCCGTCAGTTTTTCGTTGATCCAGTCGATCACATAGCCCGCGTTCTCCGCCATATAGAAAGGAATGCAGGTCACATATGAACAGCCGCCCAGCCTGTTGGCGTGCTCCTCGCCGTCCTCGTTTTCCAATGCGCGCAGATAGCCGAGCAGATTTTCCTGCGTGGTATTGGCATCCGCGCCCGAAACAAGTCCGTTCACGATGGAAGAGACGCTCCAAATGCTGGTGGAGATGCACGCGGCGCGGTCGTTGGTGAACTTGGAGATCGCCGTGGCGGAATCGTTTGTGGCGACCTCGGTATCGATCAGCCCATCCGCATAGAGACCCGCCATATAGTCCACATAGTCCGCATAGTTGGGCGAGTCCATATAATAGAGCACCTGCGTCTGCCCGTCGACGGTATATTCCTGCCATTCGGCGTAGATGCCGAAGCCCGCCGCGATGGGCCAGACGATGGGCGTGTACATATCGAAGGTCAGCGGCGCGTTGACAGTATCGCCATCATCGACCATCTTCTGCTTGAGCGCCTCGAGCACGGTGCGCATCTCCTCCAGGGTGGTGGGGATGTTGAGGTTCAGCTCATCCAGCCAGTCCTGGCGGAACACGATGGGATATTGAATGTTGTCGCTGGACGAACGCTCGGGAATGCCGTAGATTTTTCCGTCCACCGTGACGGTCGCCCACGATTCCTCGGAGATGACCTCCTGCAGGACACCGCCGAACTTTTCGATGGCGGGCGTCAGATCGAGCAGCACGTCCTGCGCGATAAGGTCGGCAAACTGCGCGCTCGTCAGCTTCATGGCGTTGTAGGGTTCGCGGTCGATGAGCTGAAGATTGAGCGCGGTGGATGCGTTGGTCGCGGGCAGCTGCGAGTATTCCACATGATACCCCGTGACGTCCTCAACCACCTGTGCGTTCGGATCCTCGTTGATATATGTGTCATCGTACCCCGAATTTGGCATCAGCACGCTGAGCGCAGGCTTCTGCGTCAGATCGATATCAAGATTGATATCCGTCTGCGTTTCCCCGCCTCCGCACGCCGCAAGCGACGCCATGGCGAGGGTTGCGAGCAGCAGAGCTGCCGCTGTTTTACATACGAGCTTTTTCACGTTATGCCTCCTTGTCCCTTTTGATTGTCAGTTCCCTTTTTTCTTTCTGCGCACAAATATTACCATGGCGCCCGTCCCCGCGGCGATGAACGCCGGCGCGGCTCCTGCGCCAAATCTTACCGTACCCGTGCATCCGCCCTCGCCGCCGTCTCCGGACGGAGCAGCGGGCTCGCCGTCCCCGGACTGGGAAGGCGGTTCCTCATCTTCTACGCCCTCCTGTGCGGCGGTCTTTTCCACAAGCAGCACCGCATTGCACACCCTGCGCGGAACATGCTCCCCGCCCGAAATATCGGAGGGGCTGTTCATGAGCGTGAGCGCATCGTCCTGCCGCAGCAGAAACGTGGTGGATCCGCCGCCGTCCAGTTCGATGGCGGTGACAAGCCCGAGCTCCTCGGCAAGGTATGCCTCCTGCTGCACGGTCAGTCCGACGGAATAGCCCGCCTGCCTGCCGTCCAGCGCGCAGAGCATCATGGTGCCGTCCTCCCTGATCCCGAAGAAGGTGCGGGGCGCGGGAACGCCGCCGGCATTTTCCGTGTCGGTGCGGCACGCCTCGTTGACGGCGCCGTCCTCCGTGAGAATGCACCAGCCGCCCACGACATACTTCATCCCTTCAAATTCGCCTGCGGGATAGCGCACGATGTCTGCTTGCGCGCCGTAGTACAGGTTTTCATACAGCCAGCGGGAGATCTCATTGTCCCCTTTGACGACGATGGCGAACTGCCCGGAGCTGACCGTGAACGACCCGTCCGAAATGACTTCCCCCTCCACCGTGCGGCGGGAGGTGCCGTAGACGGGATACTGCGTGGTATTGGCGGACTCGGCGACGATGACGTACTTTGCCGCACCGTTCACCGTAAACGTCCCCGTGTTGGTATAGACGGCAAGTCCGCCGTCCGCCGGCTCCCGGTTGAATGCATCGATCTCAAAAACCTGCGATGCGCTTCCGTCCGCCGACGTCACGTTCAGGCGAACGACGGTATTGTTGAGATCCAGCCTGCCGATCGCCGTGTTTCCATTGTTGTCGAACCCGAAGCAGTGTTTCCAGCTGTAGGCGCCCAGGTTGAGCACGATGCCGTCCTTGACATAGCTCTCCACGGGGCCGACGCCCGAACTCGCATTCATAAAGAAATCGCCGTTGGTCGCCGCAAGCACCTTCCTGCCCGTACGCTCTTCAAAGTCGGCGGCGATGTCCGCGACATAGGAAGCGGCATAGCCGCCCTGCCCGTTGGAGATGTGGTGTACGACAAATTCATATTCGCTCTGCTCCGAAGAGGGATCGCAGGCGATGGTAAACAATTTCTGTGCACCGTCCCATTCAAAATCGTAATGGGCGTACACGGCGCCGCCGCCCATATCCTGCGTGACGTCCGGCGTGAGCGCGGGCGCAGGCGAGGCGCCGCAGCCGAGAAGGAAGACGCCCGCCATGAGGATGCCTGTCAAAAATAACGCTTTCTTTTTCATGCCTCGTCCCCCGATTTGCAATCGGGCGGTGCGCCGCCGAACGCGGCGGCGCACGTCCCGGAGCGGGAAGCCGAACTTCCCGCCGTCCTTATGCCTGTTCGCCGGCGTCCCCGGTCTCAAGGTAGAGCGTCACCTCTGCGCCGATCGTGCGGGCATTGTTTAACGCCCAAGTTCTTGCCACATTTTCACCGCCATCGTTGGGGAATACGATCATGTATTCGCCCTCCTGCAGGGAGGCGAAGGCCTCCGACACATAACCGGCTGCAGTACATTTTGTTGCGTCAACGATACCTGACGGGTTCTCCGCATCGCGGTATCTGCCATTGGCGCCGTCATACACACGCACGATTTTGCCGCTTGCATCCACCACGGCCGCCACGCCGTAACCATTCGATACGAGCGTACCCGTAAAGCCGTAATTGTAGATGAACACGGCATAGTTAGCGGTCGTTGCGCCATCCACATCGACGGCGACTTCGGCGGGGTCGAGCTCAAGCAGAGCGTTGCCGACCTGGATGCCCGTGGGCTGCACGTCTTCCGCCTCATACTCCGTGGAGAAGTTGGAAAGCGTGATCGTATATTGCAGGAATCTCTGGCGAAGGCTCAGCCCGAACGCTCTGGGCGAATCAGCTCCGTTTACCCCGTCGTTGGGGAAGATGATCAGGATCTCGCCCTCTGTCAGTGAATTGAACGCATCCGTAGCATAGGTAGCCGTAGCAAAGCCGGCATCTGCCGCTGCCTGACTGTTATTGTCGGTATCCCAGTAGTGATCCGCATCGTGCAGTCTGCCGTTTGCACCGTCGTAGATGCGCACGATCTTCCCGGTCTGCGCGTTGATGACGACCGCTACGCCATACCCGTTGCAGGTGATGGACGTATTGCCCGCCGCCTTCCATTCATAGGTATAGACGAGGAAATCGGCAGCTGCCGCCGCGCCCTCCGTTACGACCTCGTTGATGACCACGTTGCTCCCGCTGAAAGCGGTGGAACTCCCATCCTCCCGGGTCGCCGTAAAGGTGGGCCAGATGTCAAGGAGCCAGAGCTCTGCCGCCATGCCCAGCATATAGTGGTTGCTCGCCGAGAAAGAGGTTTGCAGCGCCGCACGAAGGGCATTGCTCCCGCTGTAGCCGTTGACGGCAAGCACCAGATATTCGCCTGCGGCAAGCTCGCTTGCCTGTGCAAGCACATCGTTCTGGCTGCCCGTCGTCGTGACGACATTGCCCTCCCCGTCCAGCGTGTTGATCGTACTCGACCAAGGGCTGTAGCTCTCGCGGATGATGCCGTCCGTCCCGACGATGAAGTATGCGCCGTAGTTGTTTACAAAGTACGTTCCCGTGAAATAGGACGTGTAAATAATGGCATTGTAGCTTGTTTCGCCCGAAGCGGGGTTCACCGCGATCTGATCGTCCGCAAACTCATACCATGCGCCGTCGATTTCGATCGTCTTCATGGTGGGCTCCGCCGGCGTGACGACGACGGTGCGCGTGAACTGCGTCTCGTTGCCCTTGTCGTCTTCAATCGTCAGCGAATAGACATACTCCCCTTCCGTTTCGATATCGAACGCGGGGCTGCTCGTTCCCACTGTGATCGTAAGTCCGGAGGTGACGTCGTCATCCGTTGCCCAGGTGCCGTTGTCGTCGATATAGGTGATGCCTTCGAGGATCGCTTCCGTGATCGTGACGGAGGAATCCCCCACGCGTACGGACAAATTCGCCTTGGACTGAATGACAGGCGCCTGATCCTCATATACGGTGAGCAGATCCTCTTCGCCGTCGAATCCGATCTGAACGGCAGCGCCGAGGCGGTAGACCACATTCTTATTCAGCCAGCCGCGGCCGTCCTGATCGAAGTTGCCGCCCGCATTCACCGCCACGATGGCAAACCCGCCCGCGGGGATCTGCATATAGGAGGCATAATAATTTGCAACGGTAAGTACATTGCCGTCCTCGTCCTGATAATCGTAGAGCGTCGTCGCCTGCGAAGAAGTTCTGACGGGGTTATCCGCGTTCACAAGCCTGCCGTTTGCGCCGTCGCGCGCCTCGATCACAACGCCCGCAGCGTTGAGGATGGCAGCCTCGCCGTACCCGCCGGGGACGGTGACAACGATGGTTTCATCCGACGTATTGTGGAACACGCCCGAAGTGGCTGCTTCGTAGGTGGTGTCCTCGGTCAGTTCAAAGTACAGCTCGTGCGCAAAGGAGAGCTTGCCCTCCACGCCGCCGTTGCTGACCCAGTTGGCGTCGTTTTCCTGCTGCGCCGTGATGACGATATTGGGCAGCGGCGCCACAACGGTATAGACGCGCGTGGCGGTACCCGTCATGTTGTGCGAATTGGTCGCCGAATAGGTGACGGTATATGTCCCCACCGTGTCCGCATCGAAGCCGCCGTCGTCGGACACGATCGCGCGCAGATCGCTGTCATATTCGTCCGTGACAGTCACGCCGTAGAGAAGACTGACTTCATCCCCCTGCGTGATCTCCATCACCTCGGGGGTAACCGTTATAACGGGCGATGAATACTCAGTACCCCCCCCCGGCCCATCGGGATCCGGATCGGGATCGGGCGTGTCCGTACAGGCGAACAGGCCGAACGCGGTCAATACTGCAACTGCGAGCATCAACACTACTTTTGCAAACTTTTTCATCATATCTCCTCCTATCTTATTCCACGGAATGCGTTCCGTCGGATCCGCTGTTGGGGCCGCTCCTGCGGCCGGAAGATGTGCGCCTGCGCGCAAAGATCACTGTCAGCGCTGCCGCCGCCACGATGAGCGCCGCCGCGCCAAAGCCCGCGCTGAAGCCTGCCGTACCCGAGCAGCCGCCTGCGCAGCCGCCCGCCGTATCGCCGGGATCCTCCTCCTGTCCCTGATCGGGATCGGGGTCAACGGGCTGTTCCCCTGCCGTCGGACGTACGGGCGTGGTTTCGGGATCCCATTCGCCGTTGTCGATCATAAAGCGGGAGAGCTTTCTGTCGATCATGGATTCCACTTCGGCGAGCGTTCCCGAGAGCCGCCGCGCCGAATATCCCGTTGCATAGTCCCTGTAATCGTCCGCCAGTTCGCCGAGGGCGAGAAGGACTTCATGGATGCCCTCGGACGTGGAAACGTCCATCGCAAGAATTTCCTGGAAGCGCGTCCCGAGCGCCGTGTACTGTTCCTGCGTCATTCCGCCGGCGGGGATATAGATGCGTTCCGCCCGGTCGAGGATGCGGTCAAAGTAGGCTTCAAGCACCTCCGCTACGGATGCGTGGGGGAGAACTGCATCCGCAGCGTTGATGCCGCTCTTCAACACTTCCTGCACGTCCTCATGCCCGAGAACCTGTGTTGAACAAAAGATAACATACCCGTGACTGCCGCCCAGGAGCGCCGCATCGATCTGATTGGCATTTTCATAAGCGGGAAGCCCGCTGTACGAGGAGGCAAGCCCGGCATAGTAGTAGCAGTTGTTCCCCGCCATCAAAATCATATCGCTGACGTGTGTGAGCACGTCGGCGGAATCGGTGTAGTACGCCATCGGGGTTGCCACGTCGATCCACCCGTTGGAAAACCACGTCTGCCAATCCTGCATCTTGGTATTGACGCTCTCCGTCAGGGACGGGAACACCGCCGTGGAGAGGATAAGCCCCTCGTGCGTCCCCTTCACTTCATTCTTGATGCGCTCAACAAAATCCGTAATGATCTGCGTGCGGTAATGCACCCACGCATCGTAATTCTCGTCCGCCGTGAGCGTATAGTCGGAATTGAACAGCCGCGAAAAATCATCTGCCGCAGCTTCGCGGTCGGAGGTGTCCAACGTGACGCCCAGCGTTTCGGCAAAGCCCGTCATGGCGGCCAGCGTGTAGCCCGTATCCTCCTCACGGCTGGTCACGGGATAGCGGATATAGTCGAGATTGAGCCCCGCGATATAGGGTACTTCGTCGAGCAGTTCGTTATAGAAGGCAATGAGCAGATCCTGCACCCCTTCGTTGGCGGGATCGAGGAACACATACGCTCCGCCCTCGTTGCGCTGATAGACGGTGCCGTCGTCATTGTAGAGCAGCCAGTCTCCATGCTCCGCCGCAATGCCGGCAGCGGGGTTCAGCCCCACATAGAAGTCCTCCACCCAGGCGTGGACTTCGATGCCGACTTCGTGTGCCACGGCGGCGAACGCCGTCAGATAGTCGGGATATTCGCCGAAGCTGTCCGAGGCAAAATCGCTGTGGTAGGGCATATAGTCCGATTTGAACAGCGACATGCCGCCGTAGAACGCTTCGACAAAAATGAGATTGAAGCCGCACTCCCTGTACGTTTCCAGAGATGCGCGGATCTGGGCGAGCGAGTGTTCGGTCGGGCGGTGCCATACCGCCCTGCCCTGCACGGGGGAACTCTCCATCGATGCCGCAACGATCAGATAGGCGGCGTTCTCCACCTCGAGCTGCAGAGAGTTGAACTCCATCAGGCGGCTCATGCGCTCCGCATCGCTCCAATCGGTGTTTGCCTCGATCTCTTCCTTGAGCGTCTCAAGTTCGGCAAGCGCCGTCTGCGCCGAGGCGATGAGCGCGTTGATGGCGTCCGCGTCCACGTCATACAGCTGCGCGATGCTCGTCTGTGCATCTTCGATCGCAGAATTGAGCGTCGTTTCCACATTGGTGTAAAAGCTGTTGAGTGTTGTGGTGACGGAGAACGTATTGTTGCTCTCGTTAATGGTGACGGTCGCCCCCAGGGGGACGTTGGAGCGCAGATAGTCGCGCTCGGTGCCGTGGCCGCTCAGAACAAAGCCCCCCTCCGGAATGGCGGTGACGTTGACGGCGCGTTCCACCACGATGCCCTCCGCATCGACGGCGACCTCAAAACCGTAGGCGTTGGTACCCGTTCCGGCAGACCCCTCCCATGACCAGCCGGCGCGGTAAATGATCATCTGGTTCTCGCCGCGATAGGCGGGGAAGGCAGCGTTCGTCGCGGAATCCCAGCCCGCCGGATTCTCCTCCAACGTGGGATCGATATAATCATACTCATGCGTAAGCGTGTTCCCGAAACGGATATAGTCAAACCCGACCATCGTCAGCCGATCGCCCAGGGAGAACCTGTGATCCTGCGCGAGGATCCCGCGGTATCCTTCGCCGTAGGCGCTTAAAACAAAGCCGTTTTCGGGAATATCGCTGCCCGCGCTGTCTCCCGTACCGAAAGCGCGGAAGGCGGTGACGACAAAGCGGTTGGCGCTCTCGTCATAGACGGCAGTCATCTCGGTGCCGTAGGCATTGGTACCCGTCTTGTCGCCCGTCTGATAATCGTAGTACACCACCATGGGCTGGCTGCGCGTTGCATTGAGCGCGTCCACCGCCACACGGTCGCCGTCGTCCGATTCCACCGCCATGGACGCAAGCACGAACTGCGTTCCGCCGAGAGTGACCGCATCCCCCACCTCGCCCAGCGCGGAACCGCTTGCAAGGGAAACGACAAATCCGCCCACGGGAATATAGCTGTTGCCCGTTTGAGAGATCGCCGTGATGCGGTAGGTATTGCCGTCCGGCTCCACCGTGTATTCGGTGACGCCCGTGCGGCGCGTGGTGGTATACAGCCAGCGCGCCGTATAGATGATCGTTTCCGACGCGCCGACCCTGTCGAGCGTTGTGGTATTGCCCGTGAGCTGTCCGGAAGCGGAAATATCGGTATTATAATAGGGATCTGTTCTGCCGGCATAGGTATTGCTGCCGCTCGTGACGGTGACGTCCTCCACCGAATAATCGGTGACGACCGTTCCGTCGGCCGACGCCGCGAGCCGTCCGGGCAGCGTTCCGAAGAAAACCCCGCCCAAAAGAATGAGCCCCAGCGCTATGGCAGTCAGTCGTTTTGAGAAACCCTGCATCTTTTCCATCATGATCGCTCCTGTCCATTGTCCTTTTTATTTTTCTTTTACGGTGAGCGCCGTTTCAAACATCCTGCTCCACGGCATCTCACACCGATCGATGGCATACTTTGCGGCGACTTCCGGAAGCAGCCCTCCGATATAGCGCTCCAGCTCTGCCCGCACGGCCGCCGCCACTTTGCCGTCTGAACCGTCCGTATGAAACCAATCCAGCCCCATCGGACGGCATACCCTTTCGCAGACGAGTTTGCGCACATGGCCGCAGTAGCCGACATCCTCATAGGCGCGTTCGGCAAGAAAACGCCTGTGCGCGGGAGTATCGCCGTAGTGAAAATACATTACCCCTTCCGCGATGACCGTGCCGAGCGTATTGGAGGAGGTGTTCCACCCCGCATATCCGCCCAGCCGCAAAAATCCCATCTCCCGGGAGATGCGCTGCACCCATTCTGCGTCCCCGCCGTTGCAGTACGCCACGTCCGCCGCAAGCACGATCCTGCCCGCATCCGCCGCCTCCTTCATCTCCCGTACAAAGGCGGCAAGGTCGCGGTCGGCATAGCCCTTTCCGCCCGCCGCGTTGATATCCGCCATGCCCTCGGAGGGAACATTGACGAACATCACCATGTCCGCTTCCTCTGCGGCGCATTGTTCGCAGCCCGCCGCCGCGATCTGAGCGCGGACACTTTCGGAGAGCGGCCTGTCCTCATAGAGCGGAATGAGCGTTTTCCCCTGTTCGGCCGCATACCGGACGGCGATCTTCGGCCGTGCGCCCTTCATTTCGTTGACCGCCCGCGCGAGGAGGGTCATGCCCGCCTCGTCCGCACCCGGATAGATGGGCGGCTGAGTAAGTCCCTCCCGCCCGATCTGCAGGAGCAGTTCGGCGCGATCCATCGCCGTGTAGCCGTATGGAGCGGAGTCATCCTGCGGCAGCAGCAGAACATCGATCGCCTTCCCCTGCAGCCGCACCGTGCGCAATACCATGCTGAGGTTCTTCTGCCGGCGGCCGAGATAGTCTTTCAGGTATCCGTCTGTCTTCTTCCCGTATTCCGCGATCGCCTTTTCATAGCTCTCGCGGTCGATTTCCCCGGCACGGTAACGGTGTTCCGCCTGTCCCGTCAAAAAGATCTCCCTGCCGCAGCTTTCGTAATAATCGGGCTCCTCGTCTGCACTGCTGTAGGACGGGCAGCGCATGAGAAGCGCAAAGGCATATACTTTCAGGTTCGGATTTTTGTGCCTGAGTTCGTTCAGCAGGGAAAGGCGGCGGTCAAGTTCTTCCAAAGACAGATGGTGCAGTCTGGAGGGTACGATCCCGCCGTATAGGAGCATATCCACCGAACAGATGAACGCATCCGCCCCGGCGCACGTTTCCCGAAGAAATTGCGCAAGCCGCAGATGGTCTGCCGGCTGTTTTTTATTTCCGAGCAGTTCGCGCGGCGGCAGGATCAGCGTAAAGTCGGGATTTTCTTCGCTCATCTGTGCGGCAAAAGCCGCATTGCACGGACGCTCATCCAATGGCAGATATACGATCCGTCTCATTTCTCTCCCCCGTCGGAAAATTCGGCGGAGAGGCGCTGCCCCTCCCCCGTGACCGACGGCGCCGCACAAAGCAGCAGGCCGTCATTCAGGGCGGACGCAAGGCGGCGCGTGATCATGGCGGGCCGCGTGATGGCGGTTCCGACGACAACGGCATAGGGATCCAGCATCCCGATCCGGCGCATTTCCTCCCGTTCGAATATCCCGCCCTCTGCGATCATCTTTACCTTTGTTCCGGAAAGGATGCGCTTGACGCGCTCCATAAAGGCGATGTCCGGCAGAACGGCGTTCTTCGTATCGGCAGTATAGCCGCGCAGCGTGGTGGAAACATAATCGAATCCCAGACGCACGGCGTTCTCCGCATCCTCCTCGCAGGCGACGTCCGCCATCAGCTCACGCTCGGGCGCATGAACGCGCGCATATTCCACCAGATCCTCCAGCCGCACGTTGCCGGGACGGGCGCGCAGCGTTGCATCCATGGCGATCACTTCGCAGGAGGTCTCCAGAAGCGCGCGCACGTCCTCCGGCTTCGGAGTGATATAGACGTCGCTGTCCGGGAACACGGTCTTGGTCAGCCCGATCACGGGAACCGACACCGTTGCCTTGATCGCCGCAATGTCCTGCCGCAATGCGCGGATCCCGACGGCACCGCCCTCCACCGCAGCCTTTGCCATCAGATGCATGACATTCTGCCCGTACAGCGGCTCGCCTTTCAGCGCCTGACACGAAACGATCAACCCTCTCCTCAGCTTCTCCATATTTACTCCGTTTCCTCAACTCATGAAATTTATTTTTATTTTCTTGCAAATCAAAGGAAAATAATTTTTTCTTGTCCGTATTGTATCACAGATCCTATATAGTGTCAATAGTTTTTCAGGAAATTTTTTTAAACTGAAAAATTATTTCATAACGGCCGGATTTTCTGCAGACAAAAGGGCGGCAGATTTTCCCTGCCGCCCTTATTTTATGATGTTTCATCCGCCATCAGTCGGATCGTTTTGATCTCAAAGGGTGAAAAAGCAACCGCAATTTCCTTTCCGCAGCCAAGATCGGTCTGTGTGTCCTCCAGCATATTGCATTCAAAAACATGATAGCGTTCCGAAAAAACAAGGACGGCCTGCGTATAGGTGCGCGTACACTCATACAGGCGGAGCACGATCCCCTCGCCCCGTTCGGCAAACTTCACCGTTTCGCAGATGATGTTTGGCGAAGAAACGGAGACGAGCGGGCTGACGGGCGCAAGCGCGGTGAATACGGGCGGAATGTTCAGGCGTTCGGCAGGCTGCACCACCTGCTCCGCGCCGAATCCCGCGCGGTGCAGGACGAGCGCATAGCGAAAATACATTCTGCCCGTGCCGCCCGACGGATCGGGGTGCGTGGCAGTCTTTGCAAGCGTGAGGGAAAGCGTACCGCCCTCACAGGCACAGCCGTACTTGCCGTCATTGAGCAGCGCGAGGCCGTAGTCGTTCTCGGAAAGGTCGCTCCACTTGTGATTGCATACCTCAAACTGCGCCTGCGACTGGGAGGTATTGCGATAGGTCGGGTGTTCGATGTAGCCGAACTGCGTGGAGTTGCGCACCGTCGGCGCAAAAAGATTCGTGTGAAAACAGGTACGCACGAGGGCGTGTTTGTCGCACAGATCGAGGCGGCATTCAAAATCGACGCGCGCCTCAAAGGGACTGAACACCGTATCGATGACCAGCTCATTCCCCTCGCCGAAGGGATAGACGGAGCGGATGCGCAGTTCACAGTTTCCGCAGCTGACCACCCGGCTCGAAGCTGCCCGCAGCGTATGCTCTTTGAGTACGTAGTCGGCATCGATATCCCAATTATCCCATTGGTAGGGTACGCATTCGCTCACGCGGATCTCATTGAGGAGCCCCGCCGCATATTCCCTTCCGCCGTAGACGAGAGAGGTGAGACCGCCGTCCTGAAAGACCGCACGCAGGCAGGGCGTTTCGACGACGCCGTCCTTCCATGTGACTTTTCCTGCCGGCGCGGCGGCAGGCGTTCCCCTTCCGAACGCGGGGAACTTCCAGCGCGATATGCAGTGCTCCCTTCCGTCGATGTCAGAGTATCGCTGCCCTTCCCCGCTCTCCAGCGTCTCTTCCCGGGCAAAGGAGAGCGTGTTGTAATAGCGCCGTTCCCCTTCGACCTCCCGGAGGCCGCGGAGCCGCTCCAATGCCTGCGCATTCTGCGAAAGGGCGAGCGCATTCACTTCTCCGATCGCCGTACCGGGAAGAATATCGTGGAACTGATTGAGCATCAGCGTTTCGTAACACGCATCCGTAACCTCTTTCCACTCCCGCTTCCCCGCCGCCACGCTGAGATATTCCGTATCCCGCAGGGCGATTTCAAGTTTGCGGTTGAGCCGCTTGATCGCATGGTGCATGGTGAGGGTTCCGCGGTGCAGCTCCAGATACAGTTCGCCGTACCATGTGGGCAGCTTCTGCCCCTCCAGCTGCTGCATAAACGCGGAGACCGTGGTGTGTTCCACCCGCGCCCACGGAAACACTGCCTGCGTACGGAGGGCGCGCGTGACCATCTCCTCGGACGGCCCCCCTCCGCCGTCGCCGTAGCCGTAGGCAACGAGCATCCTATCGTTGAGATACTTCTGTTTCTTGTTCCCGATCCGCCGCGCGAGCGCCGCCGGATCGGCATCGCTCTGAATGGTATTGAAGTGTGCGATCACTCTGCTGCCGTCCATCCCCTGCCAGACAAAACTGTCATAGGGAAACCGGTTGGTATCGTTCCAGTCGAGTTTGGTCGTCAGAAAATATTTCACGCCGCATTTTTGCATGATCTGCGGCAGCGCCGCGCTGTAGCCGAAGGTGTCCGGCAGCCAGAAGGTGTCCGCCTCATGGCCGAAATGCTCCCTTAAAAACAGCTTTCCCTTGACAAATTGTCTGACGAGCGCCTCCGCTCCCGTCAGATTGCAGTCGCATTCCACCCACGTTGCACCGTTCGGTTCAAAGCGTCCTGCGCGCACGAGCGCGGCAATCTCCTCAAACAGGGCGGGCTGATCCTTGCGGAACCAATCGTAATAGAGCACGGAGGACATGATAAACCGATACTCCGGATGGCGTTTGAGAAGCGTGACTGCGTTCGCTGCCGTACGCACCGCTTTGCGGCGCGTCTCCTCCACCGTCCACAGCCATGCCGTATCCAGATGGCTGTGTCCGACAAGGCCGATATAGGGTCTGTGTCCGTTGGGAGACAGCGTGCGGAAAAACCGATCGAAGATCTCGTTTGCCGCCCCGATCGACTGCGGCGTCGGCTCGCTCTGCAGCATGGAGAGAACGCCGAACAATTCCTCATAGACGGGATACTGCGCGTATTTCAGCCAATCCTCTTCGGGACAGCAATCAAACAGCTCATTGAAGATCTTCAGGTTATCAAAAAAGAGGCGCAGATCTTCCCGCATCGTGACGAGAAACGTTCCGCGGTAGACGCGCGTCTTTTCAACCGTGCGCAGGGCAAACGTATGGGGCTGCGAATAGGGCTGCGTGCCTGCGATCGTGTGCGACGCATATGCTTCGATGACGATCTCCGTCCCCGCCGCAACGTTTTCAAGCAGCAGATAGCGATGTACGCGCGAAGCGGGATCGTCCGAATCGTGCACATAGTCAAACATGCCGCAGGGGATCCCGCCCACGGTCACCAGGCTCTCCACCCCGCCGTTGTCGCTCTCCAGCCACACCTTTTCAAAGAAAGCGGGCATCCGCAGCACAAAGCGCGCACAGGAAAATTCCCCGCCCCATTCGTCGCCGATGTGCATCTGCCTGTCCCCCGCATCCGTCCGGCAGAGGACGGGCAGCTCTGTACGGGAATGCACGAGCCACGGTTCATATACGATATCCAGCCGTCTGACCTTGGCAATGAGTCGCTCAAATTGCTTGCGATTGACCATAATTCCTCCCGACCGTCCGCGCTCAGAGCGCTTTATCGGCGACGGCGTCCGATGCGCGGAAGCGCATTTCGGCAGCGTCGCCGCCCAACACTTCATAGACAGCAGTACAGAGCACGTCCGCAACGTACGCCTGCGTGACAGTGCCGATCAGCGAACCTCCCTCATTCGCCGCCTCCTTCTTGCTTGAGAGAAGCACCCAATCGGCATACTTGACAAGCGGAGATTTATCATAATTGGTGATGACCAGCACGGGAACGCTGCGCTTTTTGGCGATCTCCGCAAGGCTGAGGATGTCCTTGGTGCTGCCCGATATGCTGATCAGAATGAGAAAATCATGCTCGTTGAGATTGGCGACGGCGATCGACTGAATGTGTGGATCGGAGGACGCATCCACGTTGATCCCCGCACGCAGCAGCCGGTAGCGCACGGCAAGCGAGGCGATAGAGGAATTGCCGACGGCGAACACGCAGATCTTTCCCGCCTGCACCATCCTGCGCGCGATCCCCAGACACACCTCGTGATCGATCTGTTTGCTTGTCTCGGTGATGGCGTCGATCATATCTTCCGCGATCTGCTGGGGACGGCTGTGGGTATCCTTGGGTTCCGAGCCAAGCTCCTGGCTCAGGCTCAGCTTGAAATCCTGGAAACCTTTATACCCGAGTTTGCGGCAGAAGCGCACGATGGTCGCCTCCGCCACATCGACAAGCCCCGAAAGCTCCGTGATCGAGAGATAGATGAGCGCATTTTTGTCGATCTGCCTGAGCTCCTCGATGAGCTTGCGTTCCGCCTTTGTCGCCATCGGGCGAATGGATTCCATTCTGTCAAATACTTTTCCGACCATATCTTTTCCTCCTGTTTATCTGCGTTCGGTATCCCAGAAAACTTCGCGCGCGGGTACGGTGATATCCTTCCCCGTCCGCTCTTTCACATATTCGAGGATGCTTTGATCCGCCCTGCGATAGGCGCACGCGCACATGGCGGAAAGAATGCCGTCGATCGCGGCGCCGCTGCGCAGCGCACGGTAGAGCCTGCACTCCTCCAGCACATAGTCAAAGAGATCGCTCCATTCCTGCGCCAGTTCCCTGCGGCAGTGCGCACGGACTCGGTCAACGGCACGCTCCGCCCGGTCATACCATGCATCCAGATATGTCCAGTCCTCCCGCTCAAACGCCGCCTTCAGCGAGGGGTAGGTGCGCATGACGGTGGATCGGCTCAGTCCGACAAAAAAATAGTCCTCCTCTGCCGTACCGAGATGCTCCTGCACCGCACGGCGGTACGCTCCCTCCTCATCGTACATTTCCGCATTCCACATCCACTCCGCCATTGTCGAAAGCGCAAATTTGCTGCTCTCCCAGAGGGCGGACGGATTGGCGATACAGCCCACATGATAGGCTGCGATCGCACGCGTACGGTTGCATACGGCGTCCAGATAGATCCGGTTCCCGGGTTGAAAATCGTTGACGGGATAGTTGTCCCAAAGTACGAGCGGGCGGCGGAACGCCTTTCGGGCGGCAATGCAGTCCCGTTCCGGAATGGCCTCCGCCACACAGTTATAACCCGTCCAGATAACGCAGATATCCCGATCAAGATACTTTCTGACGGCGCGGCGATACGGCGTATCCGTATTCTGCGCATAGTCGGTGGGACAGAAGATGAGACTGCCCGTATGCGGCAGCCTTGCGCTGAGAAAGTTTGCCACATGGCAGTGCGCCTGCGCCGCACACGAAAACTGCCGCGCATCATGCGGGGACAGTTCCGCGGAGATATCGTCAAACAGAATGGCAAACTTATCCGCGCCCAGCGCCGCTATCTGCTCATATTTCTTCAGCAAGAGGGCATAATCTTCCTCCGCGGTAAACCGGAAATCCTTGCCGGGAGAGAGACAATAATAGAACGCGATGTCCTTTTCCCGCGCACAGCGCACCAGCGCCCCGATCTGATCGAGCCACGCCTGCGGATAGGGTTCCCGCCAGAGATCGCGGTGATACGCGTCATCCTTCGGCGCATAAAAATAGGCATTCATCCGATGGCGGGAAAGAAAATCGATGACGTCATGCCGCTTTTCCCACGCATACGGTTCCCCATAAAAACCCTCGATAATGCCGCGCAGCGCAAAGGAGGGATGATCTTCCACCTCCGCAACCAATGTCCCCTCCGGCCCCGTGAGACGGGAAAGCGCTTCATCGGCATACCTCTCCCCGCGGGCATTGCTGCAAGAAATCTCCGCCCTTCCGCTTGCAGTGACGCACAGCCGGAATCCATCCGCCGGGATACGGTCGTCCCTGCTGACGCAGCGCTCCACAACCCTCGTATAGCTGTTCCGCGTGATCAGTTCTCTGAATTGCCGGTGCTGCCCGGCACTCTCCTCAAGCTGTTTTGTCATTTTAGTTTTTCTTCTTGTGTATTCTTCATTATGAAATTTTTTTTCATTATATCATATAACTGCACTTCTGGCAAGCCCTTTTCCAAAAATAATACCGTGAAGTTCGCCTCCCTCTTACATGATCGCCGCATATCCTCTGCGATACGCGGCCGTCCCCTTCGATATACTCCGCGACGATGCGCCCCCATGCCGGTCTGTCAGCTTTGCCATCGTCCTACCTCCTTCTAAGCATGAAAAAAGCACCCCGAAGGATGCTTTGATATTGTTATTTACTTCTTCGGCAATGGCTCTCCCCAGATATTCAAACCTTTTGCGAAATTCATTTTCGCCTCTTCCAACGAAATGGGATTTGCCCCCGATTTAACTGACGGGTCGTCTTCTGTGAAGTCATACACCCAATCGCAAACAGGACACGCGTCAACCAAAGTATCCCCGTTGTATTCCGCCCCACAAGCGGGACATTTAACATTCGATGCACTCATCGCTCTTCACCTTTACTTCAAACTGCTTCGGGCGCAAAAAATAAAACATGTATATCATGCCTTCGCCCGATGAAGCGAACTTCCTCGATTTTTCATCATATCGATAAAATCTTTTATTTTTCCTGCTATAATACAGCTTCCCCTTGTCGCTGTTGAAAAAGCAAAAACCCCATATATTGCAGTTATCGAAACAAAAACCACAATATATGGGGTCTATGGAGCTTCTGGTCGGACTTGAACCGACGACCTATTGATTACGAATCAATCGCTCTACCGACTGAGCCACAGAAGCATTTTTGTCCGCAGCACGGACACGCTCATACATTATAGGAAAAAACGTGCAAAAATGCAAGCGTTTTTCTATGCTTTTTCAGATTTTTTTCTTTTTTGGGACAAAGAGCCGCATCCGGCGGGGAAGCAGTTCCACCTCGATATTCCCGCACATCCCCTCCTCCCCGTCCAGATCCCACACGAGGTCGTCGGCAGTCTGAATGGTGAAACGGCTGCCGCGCAGAAGCGTGATCTTGTTTCTGCGCACCTTGCCGCGGAAAAGAAAGAGCATGGCAATGGACACGAACGCCCCCATGCGCGCAAAGAGATCGGGGTGTTCCTTCTGACGGATGATCGCCATCTCCATGACGCCGTCCGCCATGCTCGAGCGTTTGTTGACGGGCATCCCCGCGACCGAGCGTCCGTTCATCGTGAGGATGAGGACGGAATGCGTCCGGACGGTCTGCTCCCCGCAGGTAATTGTCAGAGGAAAGACGCGCAGCTTCATCTCATGCCGCAGCACTTCAAACGCATAGGCGAGGATGCCGAAGCGCTTTTTGCTGGCGGGTTTTGCCGTATACGTTGCGCGCGTAAACGCACCCGCCGCCGCAATGTACATGGCATACCTCCCGCCGCTCAGGCGCATGACGTCGAGGCGCTGTTCATGCCCGTCCAGAATGACCCGGAGCGCGCCCTTTACATTGCGCGGAATGCCCAGCGAGCGCGCCACGTCGTTGGTGGTGCCGCCGGGAAGATACCCGAGCCGCACGTCCCGCCCGCCGATGCCCTGCAAAACGCGGTTGAACGTGCCGTCCCCGCCCGAAAAGAGGATGACGTCATAGCGCTCTGCTCCGTCGCGGGCATACTCTGTCATCTCCTCCCCGCTCTCGGTGGCGACGATGTCCACATGACCGAAGTGCGCGCACAGCGTCCTGCGGATATAGCCGATCTTTTTGGCGACCTTTCCCCTGCCGCTCTTCGGATGATACAAAAACAGACAGTTCAACGCTCTCTCACTCCCGCGTCCGGATTTGCATGACCGCGCGTCCCGCCCCTGCGGCGGCGCAGAATATCCCCCCTTTGCAGGGGCAGATCGCAGGCAAAGGTATAGTGCTCCTGCACGAGCCTGGCGTCCGTGCAGGGCGCGCCCGCGCCGTCGCGCAGTGCCATTACGGTCATACTCCGTCCGAACGCCTCCCCGGGGGAAAGCACCTCCAGCGTGTCCCCTTCATAGAAGCGGTTGCGCATTTCCACGCAGACGCGCCCGTCCTTTTGGGAGAGGACGGCGGCGATGAACTCGCACGTCCCAGCCGTCTGTGAGCCGTCCGGAAGCAGGGTATCGTGATTTTCCCCGAGGGCGAACGCCGTGGTATAGGCGCGGTGGTCGACGGTCTCCAACTCGGGCGCAAGCGTTGCGGCGGGAGCGCCGTCCAGAATGCGGCGGTAGGCGTTGACGACGGTGGCAAGGTAGTATTCGCTCTTCATGCGCCCCTCGATCTTGAAGGAACACACCCCTGCCGCGGCGAGCTCGTCCAGATGCGCGCTCAGATTGAGGTCGCGGCTGTTCATCACATACACGCCCCGCCCGTCCTCCTCCAGGTCGCACCAGCCGTCCTTCTCCCGGCTTTGGATGCGGTAGGCGCGGCGGCACGCCTGCACGCACGCGCCGCGGTTGGCGGGGCGGGAATCCAGATAGTCGGAGAGATAGCACCTGCCGCTGTACGAGATGCACATGGCGCCGTGGACGAACGCCTCCAGCTCCAGTTCGGGGCAGGCGGCGTGAATGTCCTCGATCTCCCGGAGGGACAGCTCGCGGGCGAGCACCACGCGGCTTGCCCCGAGCGCGCGGTAGGCGCGGGCAGCCTGCGCATTGGTGACGTTTGCCTGCGTGGAGATATGCACGTTCAAGCGGGGCGCGGCGCTCCGGCACAGGGTAAGCAGCCCGAGATCGGACACGAGCACCCCGTCCGCCCCCATCCCCTCCAGCGTGCGGAAATACGCTTCGGCAGCGGAGAGATCGGCATTGCGCGCGAAGATATTGACGGCGACATACACTTTCCTGCCCCGTTCATGGGCGTAGGCGATGCCTTCGGCAAGCTCCTCGTCGGTGAAATTGTCGGCAAACGCGCGCAGGGAGAGCGCCTTTCCGCCCGCATACACGGCGTCCGCGCCGAAATACAGCGCGCATTTTAGTTTTGCAAGGTTCCCCGCGGGAGCCAGAAGTTCGGGCTTCATTTTCCCTCCTTGGCAAAGACCATGTCCGTGATCAGCTGCGCAGCAGCCGCCGCAGACATGCCGTCCGTGCAAATATTCGTTCCGCCCATGCCCGCCTCATACAGGGGCAAATAGGCAAGGGAACAGGCTACCACGTCCCTCTTCCGCCTGCCGGCAGCGACGTCGGCGGCGAGGCGGGCGCGCAGCGTCCCCTCCCCCGCTGTGAGCGTGAACAGCGAAAAGACTATCTGCCCGCCGATGCGGCGGCGCAGTTCGTCGACGATCTCCCTTGCGGGCATCACCCAGCAGAAGAGCACCCGCTCCGCGGCGGAGCAGGCGAGAAAGGCGCGCAGCAGATGCGCCGCATTGGAGAGGACAAGCTCTTTTGTCTCCGCCGTCACGGTGAAGGGAGTGAAGTCCCAGCACCAGTCGCCGTCCAGAAAGGCGCAGGGCGCAAGCAGTTCTTTGAGCTGCGCACATACGGCGCTCTTTCCAACGCCCATCGTGCCGTTGACAAAAATGAGGTGCTTCATATCCCTTCCCCCTTGCGGGCGACGGCAAGCCCCTTTCCCACGGGCAGCACGCGCACGCAGAAGTCCGCGTCCGCCTGCAGCGCCTGCAAAAATTCCCCGATGTGCTGCGCGAGCATTTTCCGCTTTTTGGGAACGCCGTCCGCGAAGAGGGACACGTCGTCCGCGCACAGCACGCCGCCCGCGCGCAGCAGACGCTTGCAGTCGGGCAGGAAGCGGCGATACTGCACCTTGGCGCAGTCGAGGAAGATGAGGTCATATTCCCCCTGCAGGCAGGGAAGGATGTCCGCCGCATCCCCTTCCAGCAGGCGGACACGGTCTGCAACGCCGAATGATGCAAAATTTTCCCGTGCCGAGACGATGCGCGCCCCATCCCGTTCGATGGCGGTGACGTGGGCAGCGCCGCCAAGCAGCAGTGCAACCGCCGTCAGCCCCCTTCCCGTTCCGATTTCAAGGACACGCTGTGCGCAAATGCGCTCCGCCTGCTGCAAAAGTACGGCGAGGACATCGTCGCTCGCCGTAGGATCGCGTTCCTGAAGCGCCGCCGCCCGCAGGGCGGCAAGCCGCTGCATTTTCTCATTCATGGAACCAACCGTCTCAACAGTTCAAAAATTTCCCGCTTGTCCCTTCCCTCCACGAGAAGGGCAGGCTTTGCGCCCGGGTGCGGCGGCAGGAGGGGCGCCCCCGCCAGAAGCGCACGGGCAGCCGGTGTCGCCTTCAAAAAGAGCCTTCCGTCCTCGATAGTGCCGACATATGCCTCTTTGAAATAGACCAGCCATTCCCCCATCATGGCGCGGATGCGCACCTCGGGGATGTCACCGACGATGGAATATGCAACACTCTTTGGTGTACCCATTTTTTCCTCTTTGCCTGCGCAGGGCGCGGCTGCGCCGGACAGCTGCACATGGTACCCCCTCCGGCGAGTCTGTGCGAAAAAACGTGTGAACTTCCTTACACTTCCTGGATCGCCGTCAGGATCATGGGCGACTGCTTAGTCTTTTTGAACAGATAGTTCTTGACCGCGCGGCGGATCGCAGCCGAGAGTTCGGCAGCAGTGCCGTGGGAGGGCGCACCGTCCACCGCCTTTTCCACCACGTCCTTGAGATCGCGCAGATAGTCGCGCTCATCCGAAAAGACAAAGCCGCGGCTCTCGATGACGGGATCGCCCAGAAGCACACCGTTCGAGACGGCGACGGAGATGACGAACAGCCCCTCCTCCGACATACGGATGCGGTCTTTGAGCACCTCGCTGGTGCCATAGTCCTCAAATCCCGCCCCGTCGATGAGGCGCGCACCCGCAGGGAAGTTGTCCCCCTGGCGCAAAGAGTCGTCCGTGACCTCCGCACAGGCCCCGATCTCCGGGATGAGGATGCATTCGGGGCGCATCCCCAGCTCCTGCGCGAGCAGGGCGTGCCGCTTGAGATGGCGGTACTCCCCGTGAACGGGAATAAAGAATTTGGGGTTTAAAAGCGTGTGCATGATCTTGTGTTCTTCCTGGCAGGCATGGCCCGAGACGTGGATCTTTTCCAGGCTCTCATACACGACGTTGGCGCCCTTTTTGTAGAGATTGTTGATGACGCGGTAGATCATGCGCTCGTTGCCCGGGATGGGGCTTGCGGAGATGACCACCGTATCGTTTGCGCCGATGGTGACCTTGTTGAACTCGCCCGCCGCCATGCGCGTGAGGGCGCTCATCGGTTCGCCCTGTGAGCCGGTGGAGATGATGACGATCTCCCGATCGAAAAAGTTCTTGGTCTTTTCCACGTCCACAAGGACGCCCTCGGGAATGGTGATCTCCCCGATCTTTGCCGCCGCCTCGACGACGTTGAACATACTGCGTCCCGAGAGCGCCACCTTGCGGCGGAACTTGACGGCGATGTCCACGATCTGCTGCAGACGGTGTACGTTGGAGGCGAACGTGGCGATGACCAGCCGCCTGTCCGCGTTCTCCGCAAAGATATGCTCGAGCGTGGTGCCGACCACCTTTTCGCTCATCGTGTACCCGGGCCGCTCGATGTTGGTGGATTCCCCGAGGTACAAAAGGACGCCCTTCTTGCCGTATTCGGCGATCTCGGCGAGGTCGATGGGCCTGCCCGCGACGGGCGTCAGGTCGATCTTGAAGTCGCCGCTGTGGAAGATGATGCCGTAGGGCGTCTCGACGGCGAGCGCCAGCGATCCCGCGATGGAGTGGTTGACGTTGACGCAATGCACAGTAAAGACGCCTGCCTTGATGCTGTCCTTGGGCACGACGGTGCGCTCGACGACGTTGTTCATGCGGTGCTCGCGCAGTTTGTTGTCCACGAGCGCGAGCGTGAGCTTGGTGCCGTAGAGGGGCGTTGCGGGCAGCAGTTCCTTCATCAGATAGGGAACGCCGCCGATATGATCCTCATGCCCGTGCGTCAGAAATACGCCGCGGATCTTCTGGCGGTTGTTGACAAGATAGGTGATGTCGGGGAATACCAGGTCGATGCCCGGCATTTCCTCCGTGGGGAAGATGATCCCCGCGTCGATGACGATGATGTCGTTGCCGTACTCGATCGCGGTCATGTTCTTGCCGATCTCGCCCACGCCGCCGAAGAAGAGCACCTTGACGGGTTTCTTCTTTTTCCCGCGCTCTCTGCGCTCCGCGCCCTGCGGCTTTGCCGTCTGCCCCTGCGCGGACACGCGCTCCTTTGCGGCGGGCGCTCTCTGCCCCTCCTGTGCGCGCCCGACGGCCTCGGGGAGTTTTGTCCCCTTCCCCTTGGCGCGCGAACGGCGCTGCGGCTTGTAGCCTGCCTCCTGCATCGCCTCCTTGCTGCGCATTTGGCCGGCAATCTTTTCGCGCTGTGCGCGGTTGTACGCCTCGATGCCGTTGAGAATGGCAAGTTCTACGGCGGGATCGGTATGTCTTTGACCGGAATTGTTTTTATCGTTCTTCAAAAATACACTCCTTGGCCATAACAAGACGAGAGAGCTACTCATGCAGCTCTCTTCCTTTCTTGTTGTGGCGTAAATTTTTTTGTTCTGTTCAGAAGTTCAAATCGGACTTCTCCACGATCGCCGTCTTGATAAGTCCCTCGCTCAGGAGCTGCTCTTCGCTGCGATAGGCAAACTCGGAGGAATAGTCGACGGGGTCGCGGTCGGACTTGCCCGTGCCGAGATTCTCCATGAGCATCTCCACGAGCCGCACGGCGCGCTTCAAGGCAACGCCGCTCTTTACCTTGACCATCATCGGGGTCTTTTCATACATCTTGATATCCCCCGCAAAGCGCTGGTGATAGACGCTGGAAGGAAATTCATCCGGATTGAGAGCGAGATACAGGCACAGCGTCCTGCCGCGCACGCTGATCTTTGCAACGGTATCCCCCGCATAGGAGAAGCGGTCGTTCGACCAGCTCATCTGTGAGGAGATGCGTGCATAGGACAGGAAGGCGTTCTTCAGCGTAAAGTAGTACCCCTTCACTTCCTCATCGCTCTCGACGATCTTCGCCTTGAAACTGCGCTTGTAGCGCGTTGTCAGATTGCTCCCCGCCGGAACTGCGGAGGCTGCGGCGATTGCAAGCTCCTGCTCCGCGTCCGCCCCGGGCGCAGGCTCGGACTCCGGCTCAGGCTCCGGCTCCGGTTCGGAAACAGGCTCGGGGGCAGGCTCGGCCTGTACGGCAGGTTCCGGCTCGGAAACGGGCGCGGCTGCGGAAACGATCGCCGGCGCAGGCGGGACAAGCGTCCCCTCCTCTTTCAGCCGCTGCACAACGCTCTCGGCGAGCCTCGAATAATCGAGGCGCGCGACAACGGCATCGGCGATTTTATCGATGCCGCTCTCATCCACCGTAACGTCGAACTCATTTTCCAAAACGGAGGAAACGCGCTCGGCGATGAGGTCATAGTCGATGAGCGGAACGCTCTCGGCCACTTTGTCCGCAATGGCGTTCTCGTCGGGCTGAGGAACGACGGCGGCGACCTTATCCGCAATGGCGTCCGCATCCACGGGAGGAAGCGCGGCGACCACTTTGTCTGCGATCATGTCGCAGTCCGGCTCGGGCAGCACGGAGGCGATCTTCTCGGCAAGCACGTCGTAATCAAACGCATCCTCTGCAGGCGTCTCCGGCTGCTCTGCGGCAGCCGCGGGCGCAGAAAGCTCCTCCCGCAGCGCGGCGATCTTTTCGTCCAGCGCTGCCTGCAGCTTCTGCATCCCCTCGGCGAACTTCTCGTCGAGCGCCTTGGCGGTCTGTTCGGCGTTTGCCTTCATCCCCTCCAGAACGGCATCGCGCAGGGCTGTGCGCTCCTTATTTTCCGAATCGTAGATGGCGCTGTTTTGCTGGGAGAGATATTTGAACTCGGAAAGAAGGGACTGCACCCCCTCCCGGAACGTTCCCGCAAGGGCTTCATAGGCAGATACCTGCTGGGCGGACGTAAACTGCAGCTCCCGGCTGACGGACTGGCGCACTTCCTCCAGTTTTCCCGTCACCCCGCGGTACATGCCCTCCATGACCAGGCTCTTTCTGTCACTCTGTTTTGTCTCTTCCATCGGTAATCGCTCCTTGCTGCGTTTCACGATCTTTTTTTCATTTTACACCAAAACGGCAGAAAAGTAAATACTTTGTCGTCCTTTTTTTCCGAAAAAGGGCGAAAAAATCCCCGTTGCCCCCCACCATGTACGGGGGTGGACGGAAAATTCCCCTCAAACGCTTGTCAAACGGAATAAAATAGAATATAATGAATAACAAATCCCGGGCGTCCGGGAAATACGAAAAAGAGGTGATACCATGAGAGCTTACAACTTCTCGGCAGGGCCTTCCGCCCTTCCCCTGGAAGTGTTACAGGAAGCACAGCGCGATTTTCTCGACTTCGACGGTACGGGCATGTCCGTCACGGAGATCTCCCACCGCAACAAAGCGTTTGAAGCGATCGTGCGCGAGGGCGAGGCGCTCCTGCGCGAACTCATGGGCATTCCGGACGACTATGCCGTCCTCTTCGTACAGGGCGGAGCAAGCACGCAGTTCGCCGCCGTTCCCCTCAATCTGATGCACACGGGCAGGGCGGACTATGTTGTCACGGGAAACTTTGCCAAGAAGGCGTGGCAGGAGGGAAAGCTCTACGGCGACGCCGCCTGCGTCGCCTCCAGCGAGGATAAAACGTACACCTACATCCCCGACGTGGACGCCATCCCCTTCCGCGACGATGCCGACTATGTGCATATCTGCTCCAACAATACCATCTTCGGCACGCGCTATGTACGCTTTCCCGAGACCAAAGCGCCCCTCGTCGCCGATATGTCCTCGGAGATCTTATCGCGCGAGGTGGACGTGAAAAAGTTCGGCGTCATCTATGCCGGCGCACAGAAAAACCTTGCCCCCGCTGGCGTGACCATCGTCATCGCAAGGCGTGAGCTTATCCAATCCCCCCTTCCCGCCTGCCCCACCATGCTCCGATGGAAGGTGCAGGACGAAAACGGAAGCCTGTACAACACGCCCCCCTGCTTCTCCATCTACATGGCGACGCTCGTCCTCAGATGGCTGAAAAAACTGGGCGGCGTGAAGGAGATGAATGCGATCAACGTCTATAAGGCGGGGCTGTTGTACGACTTCATCGACAACTCCCCCTTCTATACCAACCGCGTGGAGAGGGAGTACCGCTCCATCATGAACATACCCTTTGTCACGCCGTCTGCCGAACTGGACGAAAAATTCGTCAAAGAGGCGGCACAGTGCGGGCTCGTCTCGCTGAAGGGACACCGTCTGGTGGGCGGAATGCGTGCCTCCGTCTACAACGCCATGCCCGTTGAGGGCGTGCAAGCGCTCATCGCCTTCATGAAGAAATTTGAAAGGGAGAATGCATGATGAAGATTTTAAAGCTCAATTCGATCAGTCCCGCCGCGGAGGAAGTGCTCCGCGGGTACGAATATTCGGACAGCGTATCCGATCCCGACGGCATCCTTCTGCGCTCCTTCTCCATGCATGACTATCCCCTCGGGGAGAACCTGCTCGCCGTGGCGCGGGCGGGCGCGGGCGTCAACAATATCCCCATCGACGCGTGTACAGAGCGCGGCATCGTGGTGTTCAACACACCGGGCGCGAATGCAAACGCCGTCAAGGAACTGGTACTCTGCGAACTGTTTTTGGGAGGCAGGAAGATCGTGAACGGCGCCGTTTGGACGCAGACGCTCAAGGGAAAACCCGACCTTTCCAAACTGATCGAAAAGGGAAAGGGGCAGTTTGCCGGGCAGGAGATCACCGAAAAGACGCTCGGCGTCATCGGCCTTGGCGCCATCGGCGCGCTGGTCGCGAACGCGGCGCTCTCCCTCGGCATGAACGTACTGGGGTACGATCCCTTCCTCTCCGTTAAAAGCGCGTGGATGATCGACCGCCGCGTGCAGTTCACGGACGACCTCAATGCCGTCTTTTCCGCGAGCGACTTCATCACGCTGCACGTCCCCCTTACCCCGGAGACGAAGGGCATGATCAACCGGGAGACGCTTGCAAAGTGCCGCAACGGCGTTGTGATCATCAACAATTCGCGCGGTGAACTGGTGGCAAGCGGGGATATGGCGGCGGCGGTCGCAGAGGGTAAAGTGTCCCGCTATATCACCGATTTCCCCGACGAGACGCTTCTGGGCAGGGAGAATATCCTGTGTGTCCCCCACCTGGGCGCCAGCACGCCGGAGGCGGAGGACAACTGCGCCCGCATGGCGGCAAGGGAACTGACGGATTACCTGGAAAACGGCAACATCACGAACAGCGTCAACTACCCTGCCGTATCCCTGCCGCGCTCGAGTGCCGCGCGCGTCTGCGTACATCACAAAAACGTCAGGGAGATGCTCTCCAGGATCCTTGCCGTCATCTCCGCCCGTGGCATCAATGTGGCGCACATGCTCGATCAGAGCAGGGGCGAATACGCCTATCTCATCCTGGAACTGGACGACATCCCGGACGAGGAATGCCTCGCCCGCATCCGCGCGATCGACGGCGTGCTCCGGGTGAGAAAGGTCTGAAAGACTGCAAAAGGGGGAGCGGTAATGGATCGGCAGATCTCCCCCTGCGGCGTCCTGTGCGCCGAATGCACGAAATTCCCGCATGACTGCCCCGGCTGCCGCGCCGTTGAAGGCAGGGCGTGGTGGACGGCATATGCGGGAATTTCCCAGTGTGCCGTATATGCGTGCTGCCGCGAAAAGGGACGCAAAACGTGCGGCGGGTGCGGCTTTTTGCCCTGTGAACGCTTCACGAAGGATCCCACCGTCTCCGATGAGGAGAACGAGAAACACCTTCAGCGGATGCTGGAAAATCTGAAAAAATAGCAGCATTGTGCCGCGTCCCCTCTATCGGGGGCGCGGCATTTTCATGCGATGCTTGCTGAAGATGACGCCCGCCACAAAACAGATCATCAGCCAGTACAGCCAGAGCAAAAAGACGATGATGAGCGTGAGGGCGCCGTACAGTTTTTCCTTGCTGCCGAACATGAGATAGACGGAGAACGCGCCCGAGGCGAGCAGCCAGGCGAGCGACGTCAGAAAACTGCCGAATGCCAGCTGCCCTGCCCGATGCGCATATGGACAGACATACACATTGAGCAGCCATGCCGCCAGAAAACCAAAAAGCAGCAATGCCGCATACAGCACAACGTAGCCGACCGGCCGCGGCAGGCGGCGCGTGATGAGCGAGAGAAAGACCATGACGCCGCCCGAAAGGGCAAATAAAAGCATCACGGCAACCGTCATGGCGATGGCGTTGACGCGCACCCGCCACCCCTTTCTCGCGAAGCGTTCATGGTAGACGATCTCCCCGCTCCGCCGCAGATGATAAAAGAAGGCGGAGCTCGACCAGAGCGTTGTGGCAAGCAGAAAGATGTTCGCCCCCGCCGTGGCGCCCTGCGCGTTGTCCTTCAGAAAGAGAAGCAGATCGCGCGCCCAGCCGAACAGCTCAAGTTCGAGTACCTGCTCGAGCATCCCCTCCGTCCCGCCGAAGAGCAGTGTCAGCCAGAACAGAAAGGGTACGAGCGACATGATGAGAAAGAACACCAACGTGCCGGCAATCGTCGTTGCGCGGTGATGCGAAAAAATGCGCAGCGCCGCCCGCAGCCGGTGCATCGCTCTTTGAAAAAAATTCGCGCGCGCTTCCATGTCTCTATCATGTGCAGTCCGCACATTTTTCAAGCAGGAAGAAAAACAGACGATCTGCAATAAATATCCACCGGCATAGCCGGTGGTTTTTCAGTTTCGGGCTGTTAGCCCTAATACTACCAGCGGCGCGCAAGCCGCGCTTATGACGACCTGGCAGTCATGCGATTGTTACTTGCCGCCCGTTAACGGGCCTTTCCTGTGCTTAACTTTCTTCTCCTATGCCTTTGCTCCTCTTTTTTGTTCCTTATTCTAATTTTCCCGTTTGCTTTCTATCATTGCTTTTTCTTCTCTTTTTGCCTTTTTGCTTATTCCCTTTTCTTTTGCTCGTTTTTTGTTCATCGACAAAGCCTCTCTTGAACCCGCGGACTATCCGCGGGTTTTCTTATACAAAAAAGGACGAACGGGATACCCGTTCGTCCTGTTTTATCGGGCAAATTATCGGCAGACTGCCCCGGATCCGCCTATGACGACGCAGGGCGATACATCGGATATCTTGTTTTGTCCTCCTCAGTGATTTCCCGCAATACCCTGCACGGAACGCCGACGGCAACCACGTTGCCCGGGATCGATCTTGTCACGACGCTTCCCGCACCGATGACCGTGTTGTCCCCGATTTCAACGCCTGCAAGGACGATCGTTCCTGCTCCGATCCATACGTTGTTTCCGACCGCGATCGGCTTAGCGATCTCTATCCCCGCTCTGCGCATGTCCGGATCGATGGCGTGTTCCGCCGTCGTAAAGCAGAAATTCGGCGCAACAAAGACATCGTCGCCGAAGGTCACCTTTGCTCCGTCGGTAATGATCATGCCGTGATTGGCATAGAAGCGGTCTCCCACGCTGATATTGTATCCGTAGTCGCACCAGAACGGAGACATGATCACGGTGTCCTTTCCCGTTTTTCCCAGCAATTTCCGCAGAATCGCACGCTGCGCCCTTCTGTTGTTCGGAGACAGCCGGTTATATCGAAAGCATTTTTTCTTGGCTCTGCGGATCTCTTTCTCATAGGCAGGCTAATTACAGGCCTGAAAGAAGCAGCCCGTCGGCACGATCAGCTTTTTGTCCGCTCCTGTTCTCCCCCGTCCGTCCGGCAGCGCCGCACCTTTTTGAGTCCGCTTTTCCGGCTTCACTTTGTTCTGTCCCCCGTCAGAAGCTGCACGAGCTGCGCGGGAAGGTCGCCGCCGCTCACGTTAATGCTGCCCACCTTTTCGCAGATGCGTTCCACATATTCCCATTCCTTCAACTTGTAGAGCGTCGCGTTTTCGTCCATCAGACGCGCCGTATTGAGCAGGGAACGCGTGGAGGCGACCTCCTCGCGGCGGGTGATGACATTCGCCTGTGCGCGCTTTTCAGCGATCAGCACGGTATTCATGATGTCGCGGATCTCCCCCGGCAGGATGATGTCGCGCACGGCGGCACGGCGCACATCCAGAAACAGTTCCTTCCCCTTCTGCGCAATGACGCCCGTAAGATATTCTGTAAGCGCCTCCTTGTTTTCAAGGATCTCGTCGATGCGGTACTTGCCCACATATTCGCGCAGTGCCAGCTGTACGGCGGTGTGGAGCTGCCTCTCATAGTCCTCCACCTGCGTGGCGACGCGCTCGAAATCGGCGATCGCATAGTCACAGATGCAGTTGATGCGCAGCGACACCTTGTCCGCCGTCAGGATCTCCTGGCCCACGATCTCGCGCTGCACTGCGCAGTCAGGATAGGCGACGGCGCTGACCGCCACATCGCGCCGCCAGAAGAAGTACCTGCCCGATGGGAGAAAACGCACGAACTTTCTGTCAAAGTAGAGTGCGGCGCGCTCCCGCTCGCGCACCTCGATGAGCGTATAGAGCGAGGACGCAAGCCTGGAAAAGTACATGGCGGGGAAGTCCTGCGCCACCTCGGGCGTGGACACGTCGACGGGGCGGAACTCATGCGCATAGTCCTTCCAGAAGTAATACCTGCCCGCATCGGTGAGCAGCTCGCGGAACACGCCGTCCACGAAGTGCATCACATATTCGCCGTCGCGCACATCCGCGCGCACGATCTGCGCCGCAAAACCGGCATCTCGCTCGAGGACGTGCATGGGGACGCTCCCGGCGGGGCGCATCGCAGAGCTGCCGACGTCCAGCACCTCGATCTGCCGCGCGCCCCATGTGCGGTAGCGGCCCGCACCCAGAAGGCGCACAAATTTCCCGTTGACGGTGAGCAGGCCGCGCTGGTTTTCATTGATGATGACTTTCATATCTCCTCCTGACGCGCGATCGCGCAGAATTTGCATAACGCCCGATGGAGTGCGGCGGGTCTGCAGTTGAGTGTGCGGCGCAGCGCGCGGAACCAGACGGTCTGGCACGCCTTGCCGACGCACGGTATCCCTGCAGACGCAGGGCGCACAGCCCCACTTCGGCTGCCTGCCCGAAGGCGGGTGCCGCACGGACGCCGTTTTGAGAGATCGATCCTCTTTTTTGTGCGCTCTTTCCGAGCGCATGAATGCACGCAGGCATTCTCCGTTCACCGCTCCGGTCAACGAGATCTCTCTCGTGTGGGATTCGAACCCACGTAACGAAGGCTTTTTTTCGGGCGGATGTCCTTCTCATCCGCAGACGGACGGCATACGCTTTGGGACACCCTCGCGCACCGCGGCGAATCAAATACGCCCGCCCCTGTTCCGTCATGACATGATTATAACAAAACGAATGCGACATTTCAAGTACATACGGAAAATTTTCCGGAATAATACAGTCAATATTCTCTTGGAAATGGCGTCTTTCTCCAAAAGACCGACTCTGCTGCTTGACAAGCCGACAAAAACATGCTATGATCATCCCGTCATCTGCCGATAGCTTAACGGACAAAGCGAGGAAAAACTTGGGGCTCCCGTCGCAAGCGAGAGGTTCCGGAGGCACCGAAAGGCGTTGCCGACGCCGGGGAAGTTCCGGCAGACTGAAAGGGATACTGTAAGGGAAGCGGGTCATCCTCATTCGCTAAGCATTGCGCGAAGAGTGCAAATGCGGGTTCGACTCCCGTTCGGCAGACCAAAAAAAGAGCCCCGGACGCTGCAGCTTGCAGCGTCCGGGGTCTGCTCATGCCGGCGATATGCGGCGGACTTGCCGAGAGCGCAAAAAAGCTCACGCATACAGCGTGAGCTTTTTCATTGCCGATTTTACTTTACGATCTTGGACACAACGCCGGAACCGACCGTTCTGCCACCCTCACGGATAGCGAAGCGGAGGCCTTCCTCGATCGCAACGGGCTTGATCAGCTCGACCGTCATGGTGACGTGGTCGCCGGGCATGACCATTTCAACGCCCTCGGGCAGCTCGATGGAGCCCGTGACGTCCGTCGTGCGGATGAAGAACTGAGGACGATAGTGGTTGAAGAATGCCGTGTGACGGCCGCCCTCTTCCTTGGTCAGGACGTAGACCTGCGCCTCAAACACGGTCGCCGTGGGAACGGTGCCGGGCTTTGCGATGACCTGGCCCTTCTCGACGTCCGTACGGTTAATGCCGCGGAGCAGCGCACCCACGTTGTCGCCCGCCATAGCCTCATCGAGCTGCTTGTGGAACATTTCGAGACCGGTGATGACGGTGGAGCGGGGCTTCTCGATCAAACCCACGATCTCGGCAGGGTCGCCAACATGAGCAACACCGCGCTCAACTCTGCCCGTGGCAACCGTGCCGCGGCCGGAGATGGTGAACACGTCCTCAACGGGAAGAAGGAAAGGCTTCTTGTCGTCGCGCTCGGGCGTGGGAATGTAGTTGTCGATGGTGTCCATGAGCTCAAGGATGCACTGGCACTCGGGAGCAGCAAGGATCTCCTCGTTGGAGCAGCCGCTCGTTGCCTTCTCAAGCGCCTTGAGCGCGGAGCCCTTGATGATCGGAATGTCATCGCCGGGGAAGTCATAGGAGGAGAGCAGCTCTCTGATCTCCATCTCGACAAGCTCGAGCAGTTCGGGATCGTCGAGCTGGTCGCACTTGTTCAGGAATACAACGATGTAGGGCACGCCGACCTGACGGGCGAGCAGGATGTGCTCACGGGTCTGGGGCATGGGGCCGTCCGTTGCAGCAACAACGAGGATCGCGCCGTCCATCTGGGCAGCGCCCGTGATCATGTTCTTGACATAGTCGGCGTGGCCGGGGCAGTCAACGTGCGCATAGTGACGCTTGTCCGTCTCATACTCAACGTGAGCGGTGTTGATTGTGATACCACGAGCCTTCTCTTCGGGCGCCTTGTCGATTTCGTCGTAGCGCATCTTCTGAGCCTGACCTTTGCACGCCATAACCATGGTGATAGCTGCGGTCAACGTCGTCTTGCCGTGGTCAACGTGGCCGATCGTACCAATGTTGACATGGGGCTTGCTTCTGTCGAATTTTGCCATTTTGGGTTTCCTCCGAAAAATTTTATAGTTTGATAACTTTTTCCGGCGTTTTGGCGCCGAAAGCGCAGCTATCTATCAATACAATGATATCAAGCTTCACGCTTGCTTTTTTATTATACCCCATTGCACAAAAATTTGCAATAACTTTACCCAACTTTTTTGCAAATTTTTCCGCATTTTCCCGCTTGAAACGCCTTACGCGTTCTTTTTGCCGCGGGAAGTGATGATCTTTTCCGAAACCGACTTGGGCACTTCCGAATAGTGATCGAACTGCATCGTGAACTGACCGCGTCCCTGCGTGCGGGAACGAAGATCGGTCGCATAGCCGAACATCTCGGAGAGCGGCACTTCCGCGTTGATGACCTTGGCGCCGTTCCTGTCGTCCGTCCCGAGAATGGTGCCGCGGCGGCCGGAGATGTTGCCCATCAGATCGCCGAAGTAGTCCTCGGGCGTGATGATCTGCACCTTCATGATGGGCTCGAGCAGCACGACGCCCGCCTTCTCCATGCCGTCCTTGAACGCGAGCGAACCTGCGATCTTGAACGCCATTTCGGAGGAGTCGACCTCATGATAGCTTCCGTCATAGACCTGCGCCTTGAAGTCCACCATTTCATAGCCGGCAAGGTAGCCGTTCTTGGCGGCCTCCTGGATGCCCTTGTCGATCGCGGGGATATATTCCTTGGGAATGGAGCCGCCGACGGTGACGTCCTCGAACTCGTATCCCTTGCCCGCCTCAAGCGGAATGAAATGCACTTTGCAGTGACCGTACTGGCCCTTGCCGCCCGACTGACGCTTGTACATCCCCTCGGCATCCACTGCCTTGCGGAAGGTCTCACGGTAGGCGACCTGGGGCGCGCCGACGTTTGCCTCGACGTGGAATTCACGCAGCAGACGGTCAACGATGATGTCCAGGTGCAGCTCGCCCATGCCGGCGATGATGGTCTGCCCCGTCTCCTGATCCGTCCACGTCTTGAAGGTGGGATCCTCCTCGGCGAGTTTGATGAGCGCCATCGTCATCTTCTCCTGGCCCGCCTTGGTCTTGGGCTCGAGGGAGAGCTGGATGACGGGTTCGGGGAACTCCATCTTCTCGAGGATGATGGGATGCTTCTCATCGCAGAGCGTATCGCCCGTCGTCGTGTTCTTGAGACCGACGATGGCGCAGATATCGCCCGAATAGATCTCGGAGATGTCCTTTCTCTCGTTGGCGTGCATCTGCACGAGGCGGCCGACGCGCTCCTTCTTGTCCTTGGTCGAGTTGTAGACGTAGGAACCTGCAGAGAGGACGCCCGAATAGCAGCGGAAGTACGCGAGCGAACCGACGAACGGATCGGTCGCGATCTTGAATGCGAGGCCGGAGAAAGGCTCTTCGTCCGACGTCTTTCTCTCCTCCTCCTCGCCCGTCTTGGGGTTGACGCCCTTGACGTGGTCGACGTCGAGCGGGCTGGGAAGGAAGCGGATGACGGCGTCGAGCAGGAACTGCACGCCCTTGTTCTTGTAGGAGGAGCCGCACAACATGGGAACGGCCTCCATCTTGAGGGTGCGCTCGCGCAGGCCCGCCAAGATCTCCTCCTTGCTCAGCTCCATCGTCTCAAGGTATTTTTCCATCAGCTCGTCGTTGGCGGAAGCCGCCTCCTCCACGAGCTTGTTGCGATACTCCTCGGCGAGCTCCTTCATATCATCGGGAATGGGCTCCTTTCTGAAGTCCTTGCCGAGATCATCATAGTAGATCTCTGCCTCCATGTTGATGAGGTCGATGATCCCGCGGAAAGTATCCTCCTTGCCGATGGGCAGCTCAATGGGAACGGGGTTTGCGCCGAGGCGCTCGCGGATCATACGCTCCACGCGGAAGAAGTCGGCACCGTTGATGTCCATCTTGTTGACGTAGGCAATGCGGGGGACCCGGTAGGTATCCGCCTGGCGCCACACCGTCTCGGACTGCGGCTCCACGCCGCCCTTGGCGCAGAATGTCGCGATCGTGCCGTCCAAAACGCGCAGCGAGCGCTCCACTTCCACCGTGAAGTCGACGTGGCCGGGCGTATCGATGATGTTGAAGCGGTGACCCTTCCAGATACAGGTCGTCGCGGCGGACGTAATGGTGATGCCGCGCTCCTGCTCCTGCACCATCCAGTCCATGGTCGCGGCGCCCTCGTGGACTTCGCCCAGCTTGTGCGTCTTGCCCGTGTAGAACAGGATGCGCTCGGTGGTCGTCGTCTTGCCGGCATCGATATGCGCCATGATCCCGAAGTTTCTCGTGTGCTGCAAATCGTATTCTCTTGCCATACCGTCCCTCTCTTAGAAGCGGAAGTGCGCGAACGCCTTGTTCGCTTCCGCCATTCTGTGGGTATCTTCCTTCTTCTTGACGGATCCGCCCGTATTGTTGTAAGCGTCCATGAGTTCCGCGGCGAGCTTCTTGCTCATCTCACGCTCGCTGCGCTTCCTCGTATTGATGACGAGCCAGCGGATGGCGAGCGTCTGACGGCGCTCGGGACGGATCTCGACGGGAACCTGATAGTTTGCACCGCCGACACGGCGTGCCTTGACTTCGACAACGGGGGTGATGTTGGCGAGCGCCTGCTTGAAGATCTCCATGGCGTCCATGTTGAGCTTCTCGCTCATGATCTTGAATGCATCATAGACGATGCCTTGCGCAACGCTCTTTTCGCCGTCGAGCATGATCTGGTTGATGAGCTTGGTCACGACCTTGCTCCCGTACATGGGATCGGGCAGGACGTCTCTCTTGGGGACTTTCCCTCTCCTGGGCATGATAGTTTCCTCCTTTTGAATTTGATTGCGATTTTGGCCGATGGGCGGCCACCCTTCAATACGGCTGTCGCTTGCCTTGCGGTAGCGATCCTTCTGCCCTCTTCGGGCATACTGCCTACTTCATCGGGGATGATATTCCGAAATCAGTAGGGACAAAAAACGTAAGCCGTGCTTACTTGGGGCGCTTTGCGCCGTACTTGCTGCGCGCCTGCTTGCGCTTGGCAACGCCTGCCGTGTCGAGTGCGCCGCGGATGATGTGATAGCGGACGCCGGGCAGATCCTTGACTCTTCCGCCGCGGATGAGTACGGAGCTGTGCTCCTGCAGGTTGTGACCTTCGCCGGGAATGTAAACGGTACCTTCCTGCTTATTGGTCAGCCTGACCCTCGCGATCTTGCGAAGCGCCGAGTTGGGTTTCTTGGGAGACGTCGTCGTCACCGAAAGGCATACGCCGCGCTTCTGCGGGCAGGCGTCGAGAATGGGGCACTTGGACTTGTTCGCCTCCGTCTCTCTGCCTTTCTTGATGAGCTGGTTGATCGTGGGCATGTTGTTACCTCCTTGTAAGATTTCGGAATATCCTCAGGATCGCAATGCGATCGAAGGAACTGTTTGTTTTGCCGTTTTCTTTTCGGCGCACGAAAAAATATGCCCCTTTTCAAAAACAGGCAAGTTGCATTGTACCAAACACCGGGCATTTTGTCAAACGTTTGAACGCTCTTTTTCCAATTTTTTTCCTCTTTCGCGCTATTATAATAGTATATGAGGAACACTGGGGGCATTCCGGCGCGCCCGCGCTGTCCGTCCTCAATCCCCTCCTCGCCGCCCCAAAGAAATCGCAAAATATTTTACAATTTTTTTACATCTGCGAGACAAAAAAATGACAAGGTTTTGAAGAGTCGTGTGCTATAATAATAAAGGCATCGAATTTTTGGGAGGATCCTTCATGGATATGAAAAAACTTCTTCCGGCTGCGGCGGTCGCACTTGCCGCCGCACTCACCCTTACCGCCTGCGGACATCCGCTCCCCGACTACCTGATACACCCTACGGGCAACGTGATCGCGGCGTGCCTTGCAGAGAGTGTTCTGACGGATACGCCCCTTGACGAGGAAACACTCGCGGCGGCAGGCGTGGAGATCGTGGACGAGGCTGCGCTCGCGGAGCTCCTCGGCGGGGCAGCGGACGAAGTTCCGCAGTACCCCACCTATCTGTATGCCGCGCCCCAAAACCCCTCTCTCGCTGAGCTGCGCGTCGTGTATGCCTGCGGCGAGGTAGCGGGCATGGAGACGGTTATCGTCGACGGGAGCGGCGGCGTCCAAATTCTGGAGGAGAACGACGCGGTAGATGACGTCTCCATTACCTATCATGTGTACGTCTACGAAGTCAGCAGCTTCCACTTTGCCGACGAGGGCGCAGGATATGCGCTGTATGCGCAATCCAACTTTGTGGTAGCGGAGGTCGTAAAGCAATACCAGCAGCCCAACTGGGAGGCGCCCGGCGTCGTGCCCGACATCACCACCGAGCGATACACGATCGCGCAGTTTGCTCCCAATGCGGACTATGCGAACTACCACGGCGCGGAGGGCGACTTCCGCATCGATGAATTCACGCTCACGGACAGCAACATGGAAATCTGCACCTTATCCATTCCGCGCGAGAGGTAATTTTTCACATTTCGACGGGAAAATCTTGGACAAGGTATTGACAAAAACGGCAAAAAACATTACAATATTGCGTGGAAATTCATAGAAGGAGATCTGATGTTATGAACAAAATGACCGTAAGAGACATCAAAGACTGGAAGGGCAAGCGCGCGCTGGTGCGCTGTGACTTCAACGTCCCCATGAAGGACGGCGTCATCACCGACGAGAACCGTATCATGGGAGCCCTTCCCACCATCAAATATTTAATGGAGCAGGGCGCGAAAGTCATCCTCTGCTCGCACATGGGTAAGCCGCACTCCATCTTCTCCGCCGAAGTCAAGCTCAACAAGAAGGACAAGGCGAAGGTGGAAAAGGGCGAGACGACGGCGGAGGCCATCATCGAGAAGGCGAAGAAAGACGAGCCGAAGAAGCTCACCCTTGCGCCCGTCGCAAAGCGCCTGAACGAGCTGCTCGACAATAAGGTGACGTTCGCGCACGACGTCATCGGCCCCGACGCGCAGGCGAAAGTCGCTGCCTGTAAGGACGGTGAGTGCGTACTTCTGGAGAACCTGCGCTTCCACTGGGAGGAGGAGAAGAACGACCTCGAGTTCTGCAAGAAGCTGGCGGCGTACTGCGACATCTATGTGAACGACGCCTTCGGAACGGCGCACCGCGCGCACGCCTCCACGGCGGGCATCGTGCAGTACGGCCTCGTCAAGACCGCCGTCTGCGGCTTCCTCATCGAGAAAGAGCTCACCGTCATGGCGGACTCCCTCGACCACCCCGTGCGCCCCTTCGTCGCCATCCTGGGCGGCGCAAAGGTGGCGGACAAGCTGAACGTCATCTCCAACCTGCTTGAAAAGTGCGACACGCTCATCATCGGCGGCGGCATGGCTTACACCTTCCTCAAGGCGCAGGGCGGCAGCGTCGGCACCTCGCTCGTGGACGATGAGAAGATCGACTACTGCCGCGACATGATGAAGAAGGCTGCCGACATGGGCAAGGAACTGCTGCTCCCCGTCGACACCGTCATCACCAAGGAATTCCCCGACCCCATCGACGCCGAAATCGCAACGAGCGTCGTCCCCTCCATGCAGATCCCTGCCGACATGATGGGCCTTGACATCGGCCCCGAGACGCGCAAGCTGTATGCCGACAAGATCAAGGGCGCAAAGACGGTCATTTGGAACGGCCCCATGGGCGTGTTCGAGAACCCCATCCTTGCCGCCGGTACCATCGCGGTGGCGCAGGCGCTTGCCGATGCGAAGGGCGCAACGACCATCGTGGGCGGCGGCGACAGCGCGGCTGCCTGCACGCAGCTGGGCTTCGCGGACAAGATCACGCACATCTCGACGGGCGGCGGCGCTTCGCTCGAGCTGTTCGAGGGCAAAGTCCTGCCCGGCATCGCCTGCCTGAACGACAAGGCATAACCGCCCCGGAGGGAAGATTCCCGGGAACGTACCCGGGAAACCGGGATGCGCAGCATATCAAACGACGCAGAAACTCCGGGCAACCGCCCGGAGTTCTTTTTTTCTCCGCGCCCTTTCCAGCCGTCCCGCCTTCCCACCTCGCTTTCGGCATTCCCGGGATCGCCGCCGTTCTGAAAAAAATATTTTCAAATCCCCCGCCCGGATATTGCCATTCCGGCGCAAATGTGCTATAATCTGTCACGGAAAAACGGATAAGGAGTATTCAGATGAATCAGAGAACCCCCATTATTGCAGGAAACTGGAAGATGAACAACACGGCAAAAGAGGGCGTCGCCCTCGTCAACGCCATCAAGCCCCTCGTAGCGGACGCCAAATGCGAGGTGGTGGTGTGCGTTCCCGCCATCGACATTCCCGCCGTTGCCGAAGCGCTTGCGGGCAGCAACATTGCGCTCGGCGCGCAGAACGTCCACTTCGCCGAAAAGGGCGCCTACACGGGCGAGATCTCCGCGGCGATGCTCAAGGAGTACGGCGTGAAGTACGTCATCATCGGCCACAGCGAGCGCAGGCAGTATTTCGGCGAGACGGATGAGACGGTGAACAAGCGCACGCTTGCCGCGCTGGCGGCGGGGCTCACCCCCATCGTCTGCATCGGCGAGACGCTCCAAGAGCGCGAGAGCGGCAGGACGGAAGCGGTGCTCGACAGGCAGATCACCGAGGGCATGAAGGGCATCGGCGACATCTCCGAAATCGTCATTGCCTACGAGCCCGTCTGGGCGATCGGCACGGGCAAGACGGCGACCTGCGAGCAGGCGAACGAGACCATCGGCTATATCCGCAGAAAGTGCGCCGAGGTATTCTGTCCCAAATGCGCCGAAAAGGTGCGCATCCAGTACGGCGGCTCCATGAACGCGGGCAACTGCAAGCAGCTGATGGCGATGTCCGAGATCGACGGCGGGCTCATCGGCGGCGCATCCCTCAAGGCTGCCGACTTTGCCGCCATCGTCAACTATGACAAGGGCGGGATGCAGGGCATGAAGCTGCCCAAGGAACTGCTGTAAGCCGTTCCGCAAAGGGGCGGCTGCGTCTGCAGGGCGCCCCCTTGCAAAGAATCAGGGTGAATATCCCCCCGCAAAGACTACATGACACAAACTGACGCCGCCCGTGCGCGATTGCGCACGGGCGGCGTTCTGTAACCATTCACAAATTTTCAAAAAATGCCCTCTGCCCGCTTGCGAAATGTGCGCCTATGGGGTATAATAAAGTTGAACAAACTTACAAGAGGTACTCTATGAAACAGACTTGTGCGATCATCATCATGGACGGCTACGGCCTTGCGCCCGCGGGGAAGGGCAATGCCATTACCCTTGACGGCAGCAAGAACGTGAATGCCTACCGCGCCGAATACCCCTCCGCCACGCTGGGCGCGAGCGGACGCGCCGTCGGCCTGCCCGACGGGCAGATGGGCAACTCCGAAGTCGGCCACATGAATATGGGCGCGGGACGCATCGTCTATCAGGAACTGACCAAGATCACCAAGGAGATCGAGGACGGCGAGTTCTTTGCAAACCCCGCGCTGCTCAACGCGATGGAGAGCGCAAAAAAGAACGGCAAAAAACTGCACCTGTGGGGACTGTTGTCGGACGGCGGCGTACACAGCCACATCACCCACCTGTTTGCGCTGCTGGAGATGGCAAAGCGCAACGGCGTTCCCGAGACGTACGTCCACGCCTTCCTGGACGGGCGCGACACCCCGCCCACCTCGGCGGCGGGATATGTGCAGCAGCTGCTGGATGAGATGAAGAAACTGGGCTACGGAAAGCTCGCCTCCCTCTCGGGCAGATACTACGCGATGGATCGCGACAACAACTGGGATCGCATCGAAAAGGCGTACGATATGCTCACGCTCGGCACGGGCGTACAGGCGGAGGACGCCGTTGCCGCACTGCACGCCTCCTATGAGGCGGGCGTAACGGACGAGTTCGTCCTTCCCACCAACATCACCGAAAACGGAAAGCCCGTGGCGCTCGTGGAGGAGGGCGACAGCATCATCTTCTTCAACTTCCGCCCCGACCGTGCAAGGCAGATCACGCGCGCCTTCTCGCAGGATCCCTTCGTCGTTCCCAAGGGAACGGCGTTCGAGAGAAAGACGGGATTTTTACGCCCCGTCTACGTCTGCTTCACCGAATACGATGCGGAGTTCAAAAATATTGCGATCGCCTTCCCCAAACAGAGCCTGAAGAACACGCTGGGCGAATACCTCGCCTCCCTCGGCAAGAAGCAGCTGCGCATCGCCGAAACGGAAAAGTATGCGCACGTCACCTTCTTCTTCAACGGCGGCGTGGAAGCCCCCAACCCCGGCGAAGTGCGCGTGCTCATCAACTCCCCCAAAGTGGCGACCTACGATCTGCAGCCCGAGATGAGCGCACCCGAAGTCGCCGAACGCGCCGTTGAGGAGCTGAAAACGGGCGAATATGACGCGATGATCTTAAACTTTGCCAACTGCGACATGGTGGGACACACGGGCGTCATTCCCGCTGCCGTCAAGGCGGTACACACCGTGGACGAGTGCGTGAAGAAGGTGGTCGACCAGATCCTCTCGATGGGCGGCAGCGTGCTGCTGACCGCCGACCACGGCAACGCGGACAAGATGCTTGCCGACGACGGCGAGCCCTTCACGGCGCATACCACAAATCCCGTACCCGTCGTGCTCATTTCCGAAAAATACAAGGGCGCAACGCTGCGCAAGGACGGTATCCTCGCCGACCTCGCCCCCACCCTTCTGCAGGTGATGGGCCTGCCCGTCCCCGCCGAAATGACCGGCAAGAGCCTGATCGAGGCATAACCCTGCAAAATTGCAAAACCCCCGGTGCGCTATACGCACCGGGGGTTTTTCATGCAGATGCCGTCATTCGTTCCGCCGTTCGTCCCGTACCTCCTCGGCGGACGGTGCGGCGCCGTCCGGGGCGTGTGCCGCCTCCGCGGCCTGCGCGCGCATTTTTCGCCGTTTCTTGCCGACACCCAAGACGTCGGCAAGCTTTTTGCCGGAGAAAATGTTGAGTACCAGAAAGACGATGTTGAAAACGGTGAGGGCAAGCGTCTGATAGGCAGGCCCGACGGTGACCGCAAAGAACTCCAGATTGTAGCCGAAGCTGCCCGTGAGCTCCGCAATGAGTTCCTGCCCGTTGACAAGCTGCATGACCTCCACGACATAGTGTTCCAGTTCCGCGATGGGCGTCGCCATAAAGGAGTAGCGCAGCAGCGCACAGGCATACGTTCCGGGGATGAAGGCACACAGTGTCTGCACCCAGTTCGGGAGCATTCCAAGGGGCATATACGCGCCGATCAGAAAGCCCACTGCCGTGGAAAAGACGGCAACGAGGCTCGCCATCGTCCCCTCCGTTTTGATGAAGGCGCAGATGAACACCGTCATCAGGGTAGAGGAGATCGTGGCATACAGCGTAACGCCGAACACCGTGAAAAAGTCCAGCACGTCCAAAAAGAATTCCTGCATACATGCAAGATAGACACAGCAGATGATGAGGTAAACGACGCACACGAGCAGCGTCACGAGAAAATTAAAAATGACGTAGCTGCCGATGAGCGCCCCCCGCTTGATGGGCGCGGAGGCGAAGTCCCGGTTGACGCCGCTCTGTTTATCCTCTACGAACACAGTGTTGGTCTGCAGTGACACGGTGATGGTGGACAGCGCCGCAATACCGGAGAGCATCCAGGAATCGACCAACGTGCCGATATACTTGTTCAGCTGCTCATTCGGCTCGATGCCCATGCGGTAGAGAGTATTCTCCACCGTGGACAATTCCAGATTGCGCAGAAAGAAGATATAGACGGCGAAAATGATGACGGGAACAAGGAGCGTATAGAGCAAGCGAACCTTATTCTTGAAGAACACCAACAGATGCCGACGGGTGAGCTGGAAGAACACGGAGACATCGCTCCTGAGATTACTTTGCCGCATCCTGTCCCTCCCCTGCCGCCATGTTGCGGCCCGTCACGTTCAGGAACACGTCGTCCATTGTCCCCTTGACAACCTCCACGTCCGCAGTGTAGCGGTCAAACTCGCGCATGAGCCGCTTGGCGGCATCACTGTCCTCCACGCGGATGCGGTATGCCTTTCGGACGGCGTCATATATAAACGAATATCCCGCCCTTGCAAGCGAGTTTTCAAACGTCTCGTCCGGCTTCATATAGGAGAGCAGGCTGTCATAGGAATAACGGTTCTTGAGTTCGTTGGGCGTCCCCTCCGCAATGATCTGCCCCCTGTCCATGATGACGACATAGCCCGCCTTTTCCGCCTCCTCCAGATAGTGTGTGGTGAGGAACACGGTCATACCCGTCTCCGAACGGATCTTGTCGATGAGCGACCAGACGGTGAGGCGCGTCTTGGGATCCAGTCCCGTGGAGGGTTCGTCCAGCATGAGAAGGCGGGGACGATGCACCATGGCGCGCGCGATGTCCACCCTGCGCTGCTGCCCGCCCGACAGATTCCCGACGGGGCGCTTTAAGATGGGCTGCAGGGACAAAAGTTCGATGATCTCATCGACGTTGTGCTTTTTTTCGGCACGCCTGAGCCCGTAGAAGGAGGCGCGGATATCGAGATTTTCCCACACCGTGAGCTGTCTGTCGAGCACGCTGGACTGAAAGACGATGCCTATCTCGTTCTTGATCTGCTCCGCCTGCGTATCCAGGTCATGTCCGCAGACGGTGACCTTCCCCGCATCCTTTTTGAGAATGGAGCAGATGATATTGATGGTGGTGCTCTTGCCCGCGCCGTTCACGCCGAGGAAGGCAAAGAGCGACCCCTTTCTGACGGTGAACGAGATGTCGTTGACCGCCTTCACCTCCCCGTACGACTTGCAGAGGTGTTCGACTGTAACAGAATACTCCATACGTTTAACCCTTTTCGATGACGGAACGGTGCTGCTCAAGCAGCGCGTCGTAGACGGCGAACACGTCGTCAAAGCAATCGATGTGCAGGCGCTCATGCACGCCCTGCCTGTCCGTCTGCTTGATATTGTAGATGCGGAAGAAGGGGCCGTACCACTTGAATCCGCGGCAGAAGTGCTTGACGACGGTATCTTTGCGGATGCCGCGCTGTTCGTTGAACCTGCGCGGCAGGAACAGCTTCTTCTTAGCCAGGAAGTTGAGCGCCGACTGATCGGGCATGATCATGCGGCGCTTCCGGACGCGTTCGCGCGCACGGGTAAGCAGCCCCGTCTCGCGGCAGCGCGCCACATTGAGCAGCAGCACGCCCGCATTGCAGTAGTCGGAGCGGATCCAGAACTTCCCCTCCTGATCCCTGACCGCCCCGAACTCGTGCGCCGATACGTCGCAGCGCCACAGTTCGGCAATGTCCCCGCGGCACATGGTGTCGGTGTCGAGATAGAGCAGCTTGTCGGGCATCGGCATACGGTCAAAGAGGAGGCGGAGCAAGGTATAGGGCGTATAAAAACTCTTTTCGTTCTTTCCGCCCGCAAGATATTTGCGGTATGCCTCCCCCGCATCCACGAGGTGAACCGCATTTTCGGGATTATATGTCTGCAGTACGCCCTCAAGCAGCGCGCGCTGCGCCTCCGTCAGCGGAGAAAAGCGTGCGTCCACGTCCGTGAGGTCGAGCGTCACCATCCGCACCTCGAGCGCTGCCTGCGTATGCATGGCGGCAGAGAGTGCCGACAAGAGCAGCTGCGGAAAGATCTTCGCGTTTCCGCAATAGCACAGCTGTACCCGTTCCGTTGTAAGCCCCTCTTGCGCCATGGTATCCCCCTCTCTTTTGTCCGTTCCGGCCGCGCATCGGGCACGCCCGTCCGTCTTTTGATTGCCCGTTCCCTCTCCGAATTATACGAAATCTACGCCGCGCTGTCAATTCCTTTATCATCCTGCGGCGGCGTTTTCACAAAACATTCCCTTTACGACGCGGGAAACGCCGAAAAAAAGATCGTCTTCACTTCCTCCGCCGTCGGCTCATAGGCGGATTTTTTGATATTTTTATTGGACATCGCGCGCACGGCAAACTCCTCCAGCCGCGCGCGGGGAATGCTTTCCCGCTGTCCGAGCAGCGCGTCCAACGTGGCGCACACGCCGTCCAGGGTATCCGAGCAGGCGGAGAGGATCTCCTCCAGCGCAGGCACCTTCTTTTTTTCGCACAGCCTGAGCGTCCCGCCCAGCAGCAGCCCGTTTGCCCTGCCATGGTCGATGCCGTAAAAGTATGTGAGCGAGTACCCCATGCCATGCACGGCGGTCGTTCCCGACTGGGCAATGGTCATGCCCGCCAGCATGGAGGCATACAACAGCTCATCGCGCTCGTCAATCGTCAGCTCCCCCGCCGTCTTTTGGAGGAGCGGATAGAGGATGCGCAGGCTCTCCTTGGCGAGCGCATCGGACATGGGCGTTGCATTGCGCGAGAGCATCCCCTCGACGGCGTGCGAGAAGGCATCGAGCGCCGTGTTCACCGTGGAGGAAACGGGTAGGTGTGCCATGTATTTCCCGTCCAGAAAGGCAAGGCGCGGGAACATGGCGGAGCTTGTGATGCTCGTCTTGGTCTGCCCGGCATCGTTGGTGAGAATGGCGTAGGGCGTGACCTCGCTGCCCGTTCCGGCAGTGGTGGGAACGTGCGCCATGGGCAATGCCCGCGCCTCGTACCCGCCCGCGAAAACCTCCTCATCGGAGCGCGGCTGCACGGCGAGCGTGGCGATCGCCTTGGCGGCATCCATGGGCGAACCTCCCCCGACCGCGACGACGAAATCCGCTCCCGCCGCCTGCAGCAGGGCGACCCCCTCCCGCACGCACGCAACGGTGGGGTTGGGCGTCACGCGATCAAAGACGGTCGCCGTCTGTCCGTTTGCCTCCAGCGCGGAGAGTACGTCCGCGAGCGCGCCGTTCTTTGCCGAGGACTTCCCCGTGACGATGAGCGCGCTTCTGCCGAGCTCCGCAAAAAGCGCGCCCCGGCTTAAAACGCAGTCCCGCCCGCAGATCACGCGGGTGGGCATATAGTATGTGAAAGCCTGCATGGTTCAGCGATCCTCCATTTTTACGCGGACATAGCAGATCGGCATTCCCTTGGCGGAGAAATTTGCCTCATACTCCGTGACGATATTTTCCGCCGCATACTCGCTGCGGCGCAGATCGCGCGAGAGCGCCTCCACGACAAAGCCGTTCTCGCGGTACTTGCGCAGGGAATAGTTGAAAAAATCGATACTGTCCGTCTTCTGCACGATCTCTCCGCCCGGCACGAGCAGTTTTTTATAGATGTCCAAAAAGCGGTCGCTCGTCAGGCGCTGCCGTTCGCGCCCCGCCTCGGGCAGGGGCGTGGAAAAGTTGAGGTAGATGCGGCGGATGCTCCCCTCCGGAATGTAGCAGGGCAGGATCTCGGCGGCGATGTTAAGGAAGCGCACGTTGCCGATTCCCTCCGCGACGACGCGTTCCATCGCCGTGAGGATGACGTTCGTACACACCTCCACCGCCAGAAAGTCGCACCCGCGCTCCCTTTTGGCGAGTTCGGCGATAAAGGCTCCATTGCCGCAGCCCACCTCCAGTTCAACGGGCGCGCTACGCGAAAACAGGACGGGGTAGTCAAGAAGGGCGCGGTAATTCTCCGCGGCCTCCTTTAAGTTCCTGCACGGCTTCCCACGGGCAACCAGCACCGAACCGCACGCCGCAACGCGCGCCTCGAGGTTGTGCTTCCTGCGCATCCGCATTATTTTGTCCCCGTGGAGCCGAAGCCCCCCGCCCCGCGCACCGTGTCGGAGAGCGCGTCCGCCTCGCAGAATTGCGCCGTATAATATGGCGCGATGACGAGCTGGGCGATGCGCTCGCCCGCCTCCACGCAACGCGCCTCCCTGCCGTGGTTGTGCAGCGCCACCATCACCTCGCCGCGGTAGTCGCAGTCGATGACCCCCACCTTGTTGGCAGGCGCAAGATCCTGCTTACAGGCAAGCCCGCTGCGCGCATAGACCAGACCCACCGTACCAGCGGGCAGTTCAATGGCGATGCCCGTATGTACAAACACGGTCTCCCCCGCGCCGATGTCCGCGCCCTCGCAGGCGTACAAATCGGCGCCCGCCGCAAAGGCGGAACCGTAGGCGGGCAGCTTTGCATTCTCATGTAACTTTTTGACGTTGACGTTCATATGCTTTCCTCTTCCCAAAAAGAATACAATAAATGCGCCGATTTGTCAAGGTATCGTGCAGGAAAGGAGGCATTCTTTCCCGTTTTTCTTGCCGCAAAAAAAGCGCGCCCTTGCGGGCGCGCCTTTGAAAAGCCGTTTATCGGATGCTGTACATGAGTTCGGTATAGGTGGGATAGGGCCAGTAATCGGAGGAACACAGCCGCTCCATGTTGTCGGCAAGAGCGCGCATCGCCTCCATGTCGGGAACGATGACGTGCGCCATCTTCTGCGACGCGGGGCCTTCACCCGCCGGGATTTCCGAGAGGTCTTTCTCGAGCTTCTTCATGGAGACAAGGAACGCCTCGTTCATTGTGGAGAGCTTCTCCGCAAGCGAGACGTCCTCCTCGCACGCCATCTTCTCGGAGACGGCGCGCTTGGCGGCGATCACCGAACACAGCTCGGCAATGTAGCCGTTGACCGCGGGATAGATGTCCTGCTTGCCCATCTCCAGCATGGTCTGCGCCTCGATGTTGATGGTCTTGATGTAGTTCTCCAGCGCAATGTTGGCGCGGGCGATGCACTCCTTCTCGGTATAGACGCCCTGCTTGACAAACACGTCGATGTTCTCGCGCTTGAAGAACTCGGGAACGGCGTCGGCGGTCGTCTTGTTGTTGAGCAGCCCCCTGCGCTCCGCCTCCGGCTCCCAGTCGGGGCCATATCCGTTGTAGTTGAAGATGATGCGGTAGTGGTCTTTGAAGAGCTTCTTCGTATACTTGGCGCAGGCAGCCTCAAAGTCCTCCGCCCCGGAGAGCGCGTCTACCGCCTCGGAGAAGGTCTGCGCAACGATGGTATTGAGCACGATATTGGGATCGGCGACGCTCGCCTGCGAACCCAGCATACGGAATTCGAACTTGTTGCCTGTGAAGGCGAAGGGCGACGTGCGGTTCCTGTCCGTGGTGTCAATGGGGAAAATGGGCGATTCGGGAACGCCGATGGAGCCGGGGATCGCCTTCTTCGGCACATACTCGCGGCCGAGTACGATACTGTCCACAAGCGCGCCCAGCTGATCGCCTAGGTAGACGGAGATGATGGCGGGAGGCGCCTCGTTCGCGCCCAGACGGTGATCGTTGCCCGCCGAGGCAACGGAGGCGCGCAGGATGCCCTGATAGGTATCCACCGCCTCGATGACGCACGCAAGAACGAGCATGAAGAGCGGGTTCTTTTCAGGGTTCTCGCCCGGGTCGAGCATGTTGAGTCCCGTGTCGGTGGATACCGACCAGTTGTTGTGCTTGCCCGAGCCGTTCACGCCCTCGAAGGGTTTTTCGTGCAGCAGGCACGCCATATGGTGCTTCTGCGCCACCTTCTTCATCAGCTCCATCGTGAGCTGGTTGTCGTCCACGGCGACGTTGGTGGTGGTGAATACGGGCGCAAGTTCGTGCTGGGCGGGCGCGACCTCGTTGTGCTTGGTCTTGGCGAAGATGCCGTACGACCAAAGCGTCTCATCCAGATCGCGCATGAAATCGGAGATGCGCGTCTTGAGGACGCCGAAGTAGTGATCCTCCAGTTCCTGCCCGCGCGCGGGCGGTGCGCCGAACAGCGTGCGCCCCGTCAGAATGAGATCCTTACGCTGGTTGTACTCATCCTCGTCGATGAGGAAATATTCCTGTTCCGGCCCCACCGTGGTGGATACTCTGCGGCAGGTGATGCCGAACAGTTTTAAAAGGCGCTTTGCCTGCGCGTCGAGCGCCGTCATGGACTTGAGAAGAGGCGCCTTTTTATCGAGCGTCTCCCCCGTATAGGAGACGAACACGGTGGGGATGAAGAGCGTCCCCTCCTTGACAAAGGCGGGAGAGGTGGGATCCCATGCCGTGTAGCCGCGCGCCGCGCTCGTCATGCGCGTTCCGCCCGAGGGGAAGCTGGAGGCATCCGGCTCGCCGACGATGAGGCTCTTGCCCGTAAGCTGCATGATGACCTTATCGCCCGAAGGCTCGATAAAGGAATCGTGCTTGGAGGCGGTGAGGTTGGTGAGCGGCTGGAACCAGTGCGTGTAGTGCGTGGCGCCCTTGGAGACCGCCCAATCCTTCATCGCGTTCGCAACGGTGGCGGCGATGGAGGAATCGAGGGGCTGCCCCTCGTCGATCGTTCTGCGCAGCGACTTGTAGACCTCTTTGGGCAGCGAATTCTTCATCACTTCATCGGTAAAGACGTTGCTGCCGAACAGTTCGGTGACCTTCATGTATCTCTCTCCTGTATTTTGAAATCTGCATCCGGTACGGGGCGTGCGCACGCCGTGCTGCGCCCTGTGAACGCTTCAATTATATGATTTTTGAGGCGGCAAGTCAAACGTTTGCCCCCACCTTTTGCACGCTTTCCCGTTTCACATTCATGATAGAATGTATAAGCCGCGTTTATGAATTCCCGGTAAACGGAAGTCCATAAACGCGGCGCGGCGTCACTTGTTCTTTTCCGGCATGACGACGGCGATATGCACGTCGTCAAGCTGTTTTTGTTCGACGGGCGAGGGCGCGTTCATCAGAAGGTCGCGCGCCTTGGCGTTCATGGGGAAGGCGATGACTTCGCGAATGTTCACCGTATCGGAGATGAGCATGACCATCCTGTCCACCCCGGGCGCGACGCCCGCGTGCGGGGGCGCGCCGTACTCAAAGGCATGGTAGAGCGCGGGAAACTTCTTGACAACGTCCTCCTTGCCCAGTCCCACAAGGGAGAACGCCTTGACCATGATCTCGGGGTCGTGATTTCTCACGGCGCCCGAGGAGAGCTCCACGCCGTTGCACACGATGTCGTACTGGTAGGCGAGGACGTCGAGCGGATCCTGCTCTTCGAGCGCCTTCATGCCGCCCTGCGGCATGGAGAACGGGTTGTGGCAGAACTCCAGCTGCCCGGACTCCTCCCCGATCTCGTACATGGGAAAGTCCACGATCCAGCAGAAGCGGTACACGTTCTTCTCCAAAAGATCGAGCGCGCTGCCCAGCATGGTGCGAAGAACGCCCGCCCGCTTCTGCGCGAGGGAGAGCTTGTCCTCCGCAAGCACGGCGACAAAGGAATTTGCACCGATACCGAGTTTTTCTTTGAGCGACCCGATGCGTTCCGCGACGAATTTGGCGATGCCGCCCGCGGGCTGCCCGTTCTCGTCCAGCTTGAACCAGAACATGGCGCCCCCTTCCGTTCTGACCTTGAACTCCTCGGCGAGCTTGTCGATCTGCTTTCTCGCAACGTTCGTCCCCTGCACGGCGATCGCCTTGACGATCTTGCCCTCCACGGCGGCAAAGCCGCAGCCCTGCATGAGGCCGGAAATGTCGCACACGGTGAGGGGATTTCGCAGATCGGGCTTGTCCGTGCCGTACGTCTCCAGCGCGTCGCGGTAGGCGATGCGTTTAAAGGGCGGCCTGTCCGCCTCCCAGCCCGAGAACTTGGCGAACACGGGGGGCAGCACGCGCTCCAGAACGGCAAACACGTCCTCCTGCGTGGCGAATGCCATCTCGATATCCAGCTGATAGAATTCGCCGGGCGAACGGTCGGCGCGGGCGTCCTCATCGCGGAAGCAGGGCGCGATCTGAAAATACCTGTCAAACCCCGAGCACATGAGCAGCTGCTTGTACTGCTGGGGCGCCTGCGGCAGTGCGTAGAACTCGCCCGGATACAGGCGGCTGGGAACGATGTAGTCGCGCGCGCCCTCGGGAGAGGAACTCGTCAGAATGGGCGTGGAGATCTCCAGAAAGCCCTCCTGCGTCATGAGCCTGCGCAGCTCCGCCACGATCGCCGCACGCAGCACGATCTTCTCCTTGACGGCGGGATTGCGAAGGTCGAGGAAACGGTATTTGAGGCGCACGTCCTCGCCCGCCTCCGTGGAGCGAGACACCTCGAAGGGCAGCGCCTGCGTGGTGCGCCTGCCCAGCACTTCCACCTTCTCCGGCACGATCTCGATCCTGCCCGTGGGAAGCTTGTCATTAGGCGCGGAGCGCAGCACGACCGTTCCCTCCACGCTGAGCGTGGATTCGGTGGGAATGTCGCGCAGCTGCGTCAGACACGGCTCCTCGGTCGCCACGACCTGCGTGGTGCCGTAGAAGTCGCGGATGACGGCGAACAGAAGTCCGCCCTTGTCGCGCTTGGAGTCCAGCCAGCCGCAGATCTTCACCTTTTTGCCGGCGTCCCCTTCCCGAAGTTCGTTGCAGTTATGCGTTCTGTAAGTCATACTCTTTTCCTTAATGTATCGGATTCATCGATGATTATATCCCGCACACAAAAAAAAGTCAAGGGAATTGTCAATTCCCCTGAAAACTTTCCAGCCATTCGTATGCCGCCGCGCGCGAGGAAAACACGAAACAGGGTTTGCCGCTCTCTTTGAGAGCCGCGAGCATGGCGGGCCGGACATCCCGTTCAAAACTGCGGATCCATTCCTCAAACTGCGCATCGACGCGCTCGGGACAGCCGTCCGCCATGTCGGGCCGGCTCCTCCCTCCATATTGCCTTACGCGCGCATATGCGCTCTCCAGGCATACGTCTGCGGGAATATCGAGAAAGACGGCGCAGTCCGCCGCCGCAAGCCGCTGCGAAAGGGTGCGGTGATAGTTTCCGTCCATCACCCACACAGGCTTTGCAAGCTCAGCCGAAAGCATCCCGTCAAACTCTTCCCGGCTGCGCTCCACCCACCCCGGCTGCCACCAGAGCCTGTCAAGATGCACGACGGGCAGGCAGAACCGCCCGCCCAACGCCGCGGCAAAGGTGGACTTCCCCGCCCCGCCGTTGCCGAGCACAAGGATGCGTCGGTACAAAAATCGCATATACGTTCCCCCCTTTTACGGTTCAAATGATTTGCGGTGGCGTTTGAAAAAATCATAATAGGCGCGCACGTTTTCCAGCTGCGTCCACCGCTTGACGTCCACGGGATCGGCATCGAAATCGTAGATCTTTGCCCCGCCGATCGAAAGCAGAAAGGGCGAATGGGTCGCAATGACAAGCTGACAGTCAAAATAGTGCGCCGACTGTTCCAAAAATTCCCTGAGTTCCATCTGCCGCGCAGGCGAGAGACTGTTTTCCGGTTCATCCAAAAGATACAGCGCAGGTTCCTCCATCCTCTGTGTGAAGTAAAGAAACGCACTCTCACCGTTGGACTGCTCACGCACATTGCCGGAGAGCCTGTCCTTCACATACTTCGACTGCGTCCTGCTGCGGGCGGAACATACCTCTTTCAGACGGTCGTAATCATCGAGCGAGGTCATGCGAAAATGTGCATATTTATTCTGAAGGTACTCCTCCAGAAGCTCTTCCCGCCTGCGGTCGATCCCCTCATTGATGCCGCGCAGGTCAAGCATGAAGTCAAACACATCGTCGCTGGTGATCACGGCGCTCTGCGCGGAGAGCGGCGATGCGAGCCTGTGCGTACACAGTCCCACATAGTCGCCGAAAAAGCTTGATTTGTTGAAAGGAGCGCCGCGCGCAACACGCAGGCGCTCCGCGATCACGTTGAGCGCCGTCGTCTTGCCGGAGCCGTTCCCGCCGTAAAAAATTGTGACGGGGGCAAAATCCAGCCGTTCCAGACCGTGCGCGGACAGCACAAAAAACGGATACATCGTGTTATAGCACGTCCGCTTGAGCCTGTTCAGCCGGAAGGCGTATTCTTCATCGTAGGAAGGAAAGGTAAATTCGGATAAGTAGATCATGCCCGCCTCCGGACGCATCCTTTGCCGCATGAACGGCAGATCTGTTCTGTCACCTGACGATGGTGAGCTGTTTCTTTGCCCTGGTCACGGCGGTGTACAGCCACTCTCTGCCGTCCGAAAAGAATGCCGATTCATCGAGCACCAACACATTGTCGTACTCCGAGCCCTGCGCCTTGTGGCAGGTGACAGCGTAGGCAAATTCAAAGCGGCAGACAGCGTCCTCGCGGCGCACCTTGAAGCGGCGCAGCATGGCGGCGTTGTCCTCATGCACGAGGATGCCGTTGGTCAGAAGATACGCCTTGTCGCCGTAGCCGTGAAAGTACTGCCCGCGCGTGAAGATGCCCGCATCGAAGGGCAGATCGTCCAGCGTGTCGGGCAGAAAGTCGGGCGTGAAGTCGAGCTGTCCCAGCCCGTCGAGCTGTTCGCGCACGTTACGGCAGGTGCCGATGATGCCGTTGACGAGGTGAAAGTCCCCCTTCTCATCCAGCGTCTTGCTCCAGTCATTGAGGGTGCAGACAAGTTTTTCGCCGTCGCAGGGCAGCTGCGCCCCCTCGGGAATGCCGCGCAACAGGCGAACCTCACGGTTGACGGCAGCCCTGGTGCGGTTGGTGCCGACAATGATCTGATCCGCTTCGGCGAACAGCTTCTCGCGCAGCTGCCGCGTAAAGGCGCGCCGCGGCAGGACATTCACGCACCCTTCCTGCCCGAACGGCACTTCCTCCCCCCGCCGCACGCGCTCGGCGAGGCGCACGATGGGATTGTACTTCTCCTGCCGCACGATCTCCTTCAGGGTGATGACGGGCATGGATAGCAGGGAATTGCTGCCCTTGACGGGCGGCAGCTGGGCGGGGTCGCCGCAGCACAGGCATTTGACGCCGAAGGAGAGCAGATCGCGCAGCACGTCGTCGGACACCATGCTCGTCTCGTCCAGTACGATGAGGCGGATGTCAGAGTCGATCTTCTCCTTTCTGACAAAGCGCAGAAAGCGCTCGGAGATGACCTCGCCGTCCTCGTTCACCTCGATATCCTCCTCCCGCGTGTAAATGAGGCTGTGGACGGTGGAGGCGGGGACGCCCTGACGGATGAGCACGGAGGCTGCCTTGCCCGTGGGCGCGACAAAGACGGCGCTCTCGCCGGGGACGAGCCCCAGCGCGCGCACCACATAGTCCACGAGAAAGGTCTTGCCCGTTCCCGCGTAGCCGCACAGCACAAAGATCTGCGTATTCAGATGCAGAAACCACTCCTCGATGAGTGCCGCCGCCTCCGCCTGATCGGCGGTCAGCGTGACAAGAGCATCCATGCCTCAAGTATAGCATATTGAGCCATAAAATGCAAACATTCGTTTATCGTTCACGGGATTTTCCGGAAAATTTCCCCTTCGGCATTGCATTTCACCGAAAAATATGCTATAATGCTCAAAATATAGACGCAGGGAGGTTCTCTATGTACCGTGCAGTTCTCAGCCTGATGCAGACAGAACAGGCGATCAAGGAAGTCAAGGACACGTTTGAAATGCTGCTTGCGCAGGCACTCAACCTCTCGCGCATCAGCGCGCCCCTCTTTGTTCCCGCGGGGAGCGGGCTCAACGACAACCTGAACGGCGTGGAGCGCCCCGTCGCCTTTGACATCCGCTGCGGCGACGTGCGCGCGGAGGTCGTGCAGTCGCTCGCCAAGTGGAAGCGGTATGCGCTGGCGAAGTACGGCTTCGATCCGCACAGCGGACTGTACTGCGACATGAACGCCATCCGCCGCGACGAACCGCTCGATGCACTGCACTCCGTCTATGTCGATCAATGGGACTGGGAGGCGGTCATCCTGCGCGAGGACAGGACGCGCGCCTATCTTGAAGCGACCGTGAAAAAGATCTATGCCGCCGTGAAGGAGACGGCGAAAAAGATCTGCGCACACTATCCCGGACTGAAAAACTTCCTCTCCGAGGACATCACCTTTGTGACCACGCAGGAACTGGAGGATACCTATCCCGTCCTCTCGCCCAAAGAGCGCGAGTGCGTGTTCACGCAGGAGCATGGCGCCGCATTCGTCATGCAGATCGGCGGAAAGATGCGCTCGGGATTCAAGCACGACGGCCGCTCGCCCGACTATGATGACTGGACGCTCAACGGCGACATCGTCGTATGGTATCCCCCCCTCGGCTGCGCGCTCGAGCTCTCCTCCATGGGCATCCGCGTGGATGAGGTGACGCTCATCGAACAGCTGGAGGCGGAGAACTGCCTGGACAGGCTGAACCTGCCCTTCCACCGCGCCCTTGCCGCAGGGGAAATGCCCCTGACGATGGGCGGCGGCATCGGACAGTCCAGGCTGTGTATGCTGCTGCTCAATAAGATGCACATCGGCGAGGTGCAAGTGTCCGTCTGGGACGAAAAGACGCTTGCCTACTGCCGGGAAGAGGGCATCGAGCTCATGTAACGAATGCTGCCACGGGGCGCCGCCGCATTTTTCATGCGGCGGCGCCTCCTATTTTCTTGTGAACAGGGCGTACAGGTACCGCCCGCCGAGCAGAAGCTCGATGCGCACGGTTCCGCCTTGCATGGGAAACGCGCGCGCCCCGCCCGCAGGGGGATAAAAGGTGATCTGCTCTCCCTCCGGATCCGCACGATAGTCCAGAGAATACTCCCCCTCGCCGCCCGATGTCCTCTTCCAGAATACCTTCGCCTGCCCGCCGTAATCGAGATCGAGCCTGATCCACGCGAACTCGCCCAACATATCCTCTCCCGCAAGGGTGAGCGTCTCGCACCGATACTCCCCGGCATAGGCACGGGACAGCTCGCCGAGCGTACTCATCTTTGCAAGATCCGCCTCACAGCCGGCAAGACATACGCCGAAGGCGCACAGCATGATCAGCGCAAACAGCACAAGAGATCTCTTTCGCATGGAAAAAGTATTTGCATTTTCCGGCGTTTCATGTTACAATCTTGCTTGAAAACGCTCTGCAGGATACGATCATGGATTTTGATTTTGAACTTGTCGGAAAGATCGGCTCGATGGCGCTCATCGACCGTGAGGACGGCATCATCGACTACACGCGGGTGGCGCGCATCTCGCGCGAACTGCGCCCCGGCTGCATCTGGGTCTCGAGCGGCGCGACGGAGATCGGGCGGCTGGACTTTATGCAGCGCACGGGAAGGGAGCTGACGGGGGAACACGCCAAGACGGACTATTCCGCTCAGGGGCAGGCCATCCTCATGCAGACGTACCGGCAGTTCATCGACCCCGCCTATTCGGTGCGGCAGGTGCTGGTCGAACACCATCACTTCAACGACGAGCGCAAGAGCGAACATCTCAAGGGACTGCTCCTGCGCTGCCGCGAACAGAACGCCATCCCCATCGTCAACTACAACGACGCCGTCTCCAGCGAGGAAAACCGCCGCATGGAGATCCTTGCCCTGATGCACGACAAGAAACGGGTGTTCGAATGTGTAGACAACGACGAGACGGCATCCCGCATCGCCTGCCTTGTCCGGGCGCGCCGCCTGGTCATTCTGACGAGCGTGGACGGCATCTGCCTCAACCCGGACGACCCCGCAACGCTCGTCAAGTCCATCTCGGGCAAGGACGCCTATGAACTTGTTCAGAACATCGAGGAATACAAGAAGTACTGCGTCGGCGCCTCGCGCGCGGGGGCGAACGGCGCAAGGGCAAAACTGGAATACGTCAAGGACGCCGCCGCACAGGGAACGGAGGTGTACATCGCCAATGCGAAATACTCCATCGCCGCCGTACTGGCGGGCAGCGTCCCCTGCACAAAGATCGGCATTGACCTGAAATAAGACAAAACGAAAGCGCCGCCGTACAGATCTGCACGGCGGCGCGCTTTTTTATCCGCGCCCTTCCAGCTCCTGCATGAGATGATCCAAAATGTCCGCCGCGTCATACAAAATCTGCGGACAGGGACGGCGGCGGTAGTATTCGGGCGTGCGCTCCTCGGGATGAGGCACCGTATCCGCGGGCAGCCCCGCCGCGCGCAGGAGATCGCCGCAGCAGATGCTCCCGCACCGCCCCTGTACCCTGCGGGCATACTCCTGCACGGCCTCATACATCTCCTGCTTGGCAAGGGCGGGAAAGCGCAGGCCGAGCACGACCGCCCCGCCCGAGACGGCGCCGCACGTCAACCGCAGCCGCCCCAATCCCCCGCCCAGCGGGAGGGCGAGCGCGAGCAGCTTCTCACGCGGAACGTCCAATATATCGGAAAACGCCAGAACGATCGCCTGCGAACAGTTCATCCCGCCGAGAAAATTTTCCCTCGCCTGCTGCGCTCTTGTCATTGCCATTTCCCTCCGTTTATGCTATACTTCCGGTATGATTGTCTATTACACGGCCGAACAAATCGAGAGCCGCGCGTTCGCGGAACGCATTCTGAAACAGTACGGCATTGCCGCGCCGCAGTTCGTGCGCGGCGAACACGGCAAACCCCGCCTGATCGATGCGCCCGTCTCTTTTAATCTCACCCACACCCACGGCTGCACCTTCTGCGCCGTCGGGAACGAGGAACTGGGGCTGGACGCCGAGTGGCGGGGGCGCCCCCTCCCGCGCGCCTGTTCTGCGCGCCTGACCGCCGCCGAACAAAAAGAGGACTTCTTCCGCCTCTGGACGGCGAAGGAGGCCTACGTCAAATATTTGGGCGGCACGCTTGCCGGGCTGCTTCCCTCGCTGCGTTTTGAAGGGGGCGTCCTGCTCAGAGACGGGATCCCCGTCAGCGAAAACATCGCCTTTTGTGAAACAGAGCAGTTCACCCTTGCCCTCTGCACGGCCTCGCCGCAGCAGATCGAACTTCTGCAGGGATGACGCCGTCCGCCTTGTGCGCGGACGGCGCTTTTTTCAGAATGTGTTCCAAAAGACGAGCTTGTCCTCGGGCAGGCGCTCCGCGTGCATGGGCGAGGGCAGGGCGTCCGGCGCGGGATACCCCATCACCAGGAGCGCGACGGGCTCGTACGCCTCGGGAAGTGCGAACTGCTCCCGCACGGCGGCGGGATCGAAGTGCATGACCCAGGTGCTGCCCACGCCCAGGGACGCCGCCGCGAGCATCATGTGCGTGGCGACGATGGCGGCATCCACCTCCCCGCTCGCCTTCCCGTCGTAGCGCTCGCGCCGCCAGCAGACGTCCCTGTCATAGCACACGAGCAGCGCGGCGGGCGCGCCGAAGCGGCACTTTGTGCATTCATCCAGCTTCTCCAATTCTTGCGCGCCGTCGATGACGAGGATGCGCTGCGGCTGCATATTCTTTGCCGTGGGCGCGGCATCCCCGCGCGAAGGATTGTTTGGATGACCTCCCGTTCCACGGGCCGTGCCTCAAATTTGCGCACCGACCAGCGCTCTTTCGCAAGCTGCAAAAAATCCATACTCATACCTCCTCAGAGTTCATCCAGCGTCAGCGAAAACGCGGGGATGAAGTGTTCAAAAAAGTAGCCGACGGCGCGCATATTCTTCTCCAGGAGCGCCGCCCTGATGGTCTTTTCCGCCTGTACAAACTCGGAATTGCCCGAGCGGAGCTCCTCAAGGCATTTGATGTATGCCGAGAGCTTGTCCGCCGCCTTGACAAAGGCGTACTCCTGCGACGACTTGTCCGCCTGCAGAAAGGGATAAATGGCGCCTTTGAGCTCCTCGGGCAGGGTGGAGGCGATCTTGTCCACTGCGAGCTGTTCCACCTTGGCGTACTCGCCGTGCAGCTGCATATTGAAATACTTGACGGGCGTGGGCATATCCCCCGTCATCACCTCGCTCACCTCGTGATAGAGGGCATACAGCACCGCCTTTTCCACATTGACCTGCCCGCCGTACACCTTGTTTTCGATGGCGGCGAGCGCGTGCGTGAGTACGGCGACCTGGTGGGAATGCTCCATGATGTTCTCATCGCGCGTCGCGCGCATGAGCTGCCAGCGGCGGATGAACTTCATCCGGTCAAGATAGGCATAAAATTTGTCCATGATTTTGCTCCTTTCCCCCATTATACTATAAATCGGCGCAAAATTCAATTGACTTTCCCCAAAAAGAGCATTATAATGAAACTACAAATTTGATATCCGTCGCGGGTGCCGTAAAAGGCTGAGATCATACCGTTTGAATCGGACAAGGTAATCCTTGCACGAAAGAACAGGAGGAGTAAGATTGTATTCGCCCGCATTTTTTGCGGGCGTTTTTTTACGCTTCGGGCGGATAGACAGGAGGTATTATGTTACTCAATTCCCTTTTGGTCTCCTACCAGGACTACTTCGAGACCGGCGAAGGCGAGAACATGATCCCGCACTACGACTATCCCGATGTCTGGACGTCGTTTGCGCAGGATTCGCTCATGCTCGTCTTCTTGTACGCGGCGATCGCCCTGCTCGTCATCCTGCTCGCCGTCGGCCTGTTCGTGCGCTACAAGCGCCCGGAATCCCTCGGCAGCTACACGCGCACGGCGCTCTCTCTCGCCGTCGGCTTCGCCGTGACCGTCATCGTGACGATGCTCTCCCTCGAATTTTTCGATATGCAGGAGAACGGTTACGTCTTTGACATCGTGCTCTGGCCCGCCGTCGCCTGCGTCGCCGTCGTCGTCCTGAGCATTGCCGCCGTGTACGTCGCCTCGCTCTACTCCAAACGCGCGTTCTGCCTTGCGGGCATCATCGGCGGCTCGCTCTCCGGCGCATCGCTCGTCGCGGTCATCGCCTGCCTGTGCGTCTACTTTGCATCGGGCGATGCGGAGAGCAACAACGGCGTCACCGTCACCGCCACGGAGAGCCTCGCCATGTACCTGTGCGCGATCGGGCTCATCACCGTCATTCTGGCGCTCGCCTTCCTGTTCGGGAAAAAGGACAAGAAGGGCTTTGACAGCAAGTCCATCGCCTATGCCGCTGTCTGCATCGCGCTCAGCTTTGCCCTCTCCTACCTCGCGCCCATCCATATGCCGCAGGGCGGCTCGGTGACCATCGCCTCCCTCGTCCCCCTCATGATCTACTCCTATATGTTCGGGACAAAGAAGGGCGTGTTCGCTGGCGCGGTCTACGGGCTCTTGCAGATCATCCAGGATCCCTGGATCATCCACCCCGCGCAGATGTTCCTCGACTACCCCATCGCCTTCTCGGCGATCGGCCTTTCGGGCATGTTCGCCCATGTGAAGGCGCTTGAAAAAGTTCCGCAGGTGCAGATCGCGCTGGGCGGCATCGTTGCAAGCGTTCTGCGCTTTGCCTCCCACCTCTTCTCGGGCGTGTTTGCCTTCTCCTACCTCGCGCCCGACGTGGACGCATGGATCTATTCCCTCGGCTACAACGCGACCTACGTCTTCCCCGACATTGCGATCGCGATCGCCGTGTGTGTCATCGTATTCAGTTCCAAGGCGTTCATGAAACAGGTAAGGCGGTACGCCGCCCCCGCAAAGGCGGCAGCCCCAATGCAGGAAGAAGCGCAGGAGGCGCTCCCCGACGCACAGGCGCCCGAGGAGAGTACGGCGCAGCCCGGAACGCCCACAGGTGATGTTTCCCCCAAACAACAATGAGACTGTGAAAAAAGCTCCGCTTTGCAAAGCGGAGCTTTTTTCATACAAACTGCAGAATGTCGACGAGCACGGCGAAGCCGAGCAGCAGCACAAACCCGACGGCATGAATGATCGCCTCCACCTTGCGGCTGATGGGCTTGCCGCGGATCCATTCGATGACGGTGAACACTACCTTGCTGCCGTCCAGCGCTGGGATGGGCAGCAGGTTGAACACGGCGAGATTGACCCCCAGAAAGCCCGCGATCTCCAGAAAACCGCGGAAGCTCCTGCCGGCGATCTGCGAGGTGAGCGTGATGGTCGTGATCGGCCCGCCCAGCGCAGACAGCCCCAGCTGTCCCGTCAGAAGTTCGCCGAGCACCTTGAAGATGGAACCGGCGATCTTGAAGGAATAGGCGAACGACCTGCCCAGCGTCTCCCAGAACCCGAAACGGTAGGAGGCGTTGGCGAGCATCCACGTCCCGCTCTCCCCCTCCGTCTCATACGCGATGCCCAGCGCCCGCCAGACGCAGTCCAGATCGGCGCTGTTTGCCACCGTCACGTCCGCGCGCAGAACGACCTGCACCGCCATCTCCTCCCGCACATATACGCCGTCCGCGTCCGTTCCGACGACGCGGGAGATGACGAACTGCGCCCGGTCGCCCTGCTTTTTGCCGTTGAGCGCCTGCGCGATGTCGGTGGTCAGATAGAGCTTCTTCCCCTCCGCCTCCAGCAGGATGTCGTAGTCATGCAGGCAATACTCGGCGGGGATCTCCGCCGTCGGCTCCGCCCGATAGACGGCGACCATCGTCTGCCCGTAAGCAAAGAAACAGATGATGAGCAGCAGAACCGCCAGGACGTAGTTCATGAACGCACCCGCAACAAGCACAATGATGCGCTTCCACGGCGCCATCTTGGTAAATTCCCCGCCCGTGCGCACCGGAACGGCATCGGCGGCGTTTGCCGCGGCAGGCGCCGCCTTGGGCTCGGAGGACGGCGCGCTCTCCTGCCCGGCAGGCGGCGCAGAGGGAGCGGGCGTCCCTTCCTCCGCCCCCATTTCGGCAAACGGCTCGGGCGGCTCCGGTTTTTTCGCATCCGCCTCTTCCTCCTCCGTCCCGTCCTCGCCCGCAAAGGCGCAGTACCCCCCGAGCGGAATGAGGCGCAGCGCAAACAGTTCCCCCGTCTTCTTGCTGCGGTGCTTGATGAGCGCCGGCCCGAAGCCGACGGAGAACTCGTCGATGCGAAATTTGAGGATCTTGCCCGCGATATAGTGGCCGAACTCATGGATGGTGACCATGACGAGCAGGATGAGGATGGCGAGCGCGACCGAGCCGACCGTACTCCATGCGTTAAGAAGCAGATTTTCCATAGATGAGCTTGTGCGCATATGCGCGGGCGCGCGCGTCCGCCGCCGCGAGCCGTTCAAAACTGTCCGCCTCCTCGCGCGGGAAGGCGGAGAGCGCGTCCCCGATAGTGTGCGCGATCGCGGGGAAGGCTATGCGGCCCGCAAGGAAGGCGTACACCGCCTCCTCCGCCGCGGCATTGAGCACGGCGGGCAGCGTTCCCCCCGCCCTGCCCGCCCCGACGGCGAGCGAATAACAGGGAAACTTCTCCTCGGGCAGGGGCAGGAAGGTGAGTTTTCCGACCTGTACGAGATTGAGCGGCCGTTCACAGGGCAGCCGCTCGGGATAGGTGAGTGCGAGCTGGATGGGAACGCGCATATCGGGATAGCCGAGCTGCGCGAGCGCCGCGCCGTCCGCAAACAGAACGAGCGAATGCACGATGCTCTCGGGATGCACGACCGCTTCGATCCTTTCAAAGGGTGCGCCGTAGAGCCGGTGCGCCTCGATGACCTCATATCCCTTGTTGAGCAGCGTGGCGCTGTCCACGGTGATCTTGGCGCCCATCTTCCAGGTGGGGTGTCTGAGGGCGTCCGCGGCGGTCATGTGCGCAAGCTCCTCCTTTGTGCAGTGCAGAAAGGGGCCGCCGCTCGCCGTCAGGACGAGCCGCTCGAACGGGGCGTCGCGATGAAAGTGCAGACACTGGAAGATGGCGGAATGCTCGCTGTCCACGGGGACGAGTTCGGCGCCCGATTTTGCGGCCTCACGCAGGACGAGTTCCCCGCCGCATACAAGGGATTCCTTGTTGGCGAGGGCGATACGCACGCCCGCGCGCGCGGCAAGCAGCGTATACCTAAGCCCCGCAAAACCGGAGGCGGCGATAAGGGCGACATCGCAGTCTGCGAACAGCTGCCCCTCCTCCCCTCTCTCCACGCGCGCCGTCCCGGGCGGCGGGGTGAACTCCCCCTCCGCGCACAGCGCATACCGGGGCGAAAACTCCCTGCAGAGCGCGGCGAGCTCTTCCCCCGCCCGTCCGCAGGCGAGAGCGGAAAAACAGAATAGATCGGGATAGCGGCGCACGACGTCCGCCGTCTGCCGCCCGATGCTGCCCGTGCAGCCGATGAGTGCAATGCGTTTCATGGCACCTCTTTCAAAAAAACGCCCGCCTTGCGGCGGGCGCAATCCATACCATACTCTATGCCGGCACGCCCGTAAACATGATGCGCGCGACAAAGATGAGTGCGACCACAAGGCTGGCATACAGGGAGGAATCGATCCTGTCAAGGATGCCGCCGTGGCCCGGCAGCAGATTGCCCATGTCCTTGATGCCCAGCTTGCGCTTGAAGGCGCTCTCCACCAGATCACCGAACTGCGAGAACGCCGAGACGACGATGCCGATGCCGATGAACAGGCCCAAATCGCCCCAGACGAACTGCGGCGAAGTGAGCGTGAAGTTCGCAAATCCATCCCACTGCACGCAGCAGCAGAGACCGTAATAGACAAAGAACACGATGCACCCGCCGATCGCGCCCCCCACGAGCCCGCCGAATCCACCGATGAGCGTCTTGTTGGGACTGACGTTGGGCGCCATTTTGGCGGGGATCTTTTTGCCGAGCGACTTTCCGAACGTATAGGCGAGACAATCCGCCATCGGGCTGATGACGAACACCATCGCGACCGCCGCATCCGAATAGTAGGCAAGGTGGTTGCACACCGTCATGATGACGAGGAATACGGAGGGATAGAGATAGGCGATGAGCGTATAGCCCACCGACTCCAGGCTCACGCGCGTATGAGCAAAGACGAGAAGCCCGAAAATCACCGCGATCCCCGCAATGAACATGATGAGCGTGATATGCGGTGCATAGTTGCGTCCCACCGCCCCCAGTGCGTCGCCCGGGTCAGGCAGTTTGACCCCCAGAATATCCGTAAACACGATATCGGCAGCGATGTACGTTACCACCACGAGAATGGCGAACGTCATGGCGACGATCTTCTGCGAGCGGTGCAGTTTATCACCGAACGCACGGATCATTTCAAACGTGCCGAGCACGGTAAAGAGCACGATCAGCACGTCGAAGAACAGCTTGTGGACAAAGATCTTGAGCGCAAAAAACGCAAACAGGATCAAAGCATAGACCGCCCCCGTGATGACGCGGAGCTGACCGTTCGTCATGCGCCGCGAAGGAGCGGGCGCGCCGCCGGGCGCGGGATTCATCGATTCTTCTTCCATATCTTTTCTGTCTTATACTTTGCCGAAGCGACGCTCGCGGCGGGCATAGGCCTCGAGCGCCCTGTCCAGTTCCCGATCGGAAAAATCGGGGAAGAGTACGTCCGTAAAATACAATTCGCTGTATGCCGCCTGCCACAGAAGGAAGTTGGAGATGCGCAGCTCCTGTCCCGTACGGATGAGAAGATCGGGATCAGGAATGCCGCCTGTGGAGAGCAGCGCGGAAAACTCCGCCTCCGTCACCTCTTTTCCCCCGCGCACCGCCGCATTGACGGCATCGAGAATATCCTGCCGCCCGCCGTAGCCGATCGCGAGCTGCAGAAGTCCCTGCCCGCCGCCTGCCGTGTATGCCTCGCCCTCTGCGATGAGGGAGACGACGTCCGCAGGCAGCAGCGCCCGCTCGCCGATGACCCTGAGCGCGATCCCCTTCTCTTTGAGCGTCCTCATATTGCGGGGAAAATATTCGCGAAAGAGGGCATACAGCCCCTCCAGCTCCTCACGGGGGCGGGAGAGGTTCTCCGTCGAGAGCGCAAAGAGCGTACAGTATCTGACCCCGCGCTCGAAGACGTGTTCGGCGAGGCCGATCATGCGCTTCATGCCCGCGCGGTGTCCCGCGCTGCGCGGCAGGAGACGCTTTTTTGCCCAGCGGCCGTTGCCGTCCATGATGACGGCGATATGGCGCGGAAGATCCATCAGATGGTGAGCAGCTCCTTTTCTTTCGCTGCCGCCGCCTTGTCGATCTGTTCGATGCAGGCGGCGATCTTCTTCTCCACATCCTGCTCGCTCGCCTTTGCCTCGTCCTCGGAGAGCTCCTTGCCCGTCTTCATCTTCTTGATGGCGTCCATCGCCTCGCGGCGGATATTGCGGGCAGCCACTTTGGACTCCTCCCCCATGCGCTTGACCTGCTTGACAAGATCCTTCCTGCGCTCCTCGGTGAGTTCGGGGAACACGAGGCGGATGACATTGCCGTCGTTAGAGGGCGTAAGCCCGATATTGGAGGCCAGAATGGCCTTTTCAATGGACTTCAGAAGGGACTTATCCCACGGGCTGATGACAAGGCAGCGCGCATCCGCTGCCGAGATGTTGCCCAGCTGGTTCAGAGGGCTCATGCCGCCGTACGCCTCGACCTGGATCTTGTCGAGGATGTGCGGGTTGGCGCGGCCGGCGCGCACTGCCAGAAATTCCTCTTTGAGGACGCTGACCGTCTTGTCGAGTTTATCCTCGAGAACGAGGAAGATCTCCTGTACCTGTTCGTTGTCGATCATATTCAAGCTCCTTGCATCGTTTTTGATTTCAGTCGTTGGAAATGAGCGTTCCCAGCTTCTCGCCGCATACGGCGCGCACGATGGAATCGCTGTCGTTGAGCGCGAACGCGAGGACGGGGACGTGGTTCTCCATACACATGGTCGCCGCCGTCGTGTCCATCGCCTTCAGCCCCTTGTTGATAATGTCGCTGAACGTGAGATGGTCGTACTTCTTCGCATCCGGGTTGACGGCGGGATCGCTGTCATAGATGCCGTCCACGTTCTTTGCCATGAGCAGCACGTCCGCGTCGATCTCGCAGGCGCGCTGCGCCGCCGCCGTATCCGTGGAGCAATAGGGATTGCCCGTGCCGCACGCCATGATGACGATGCGTCCCTTTTCAAAGTGGTGCAGCGTCTTTCTTAAGATATACGGCTCTGCGACGGAGGTCATGATGAGCGCCGTCTGCACGCGGGTGGGAATGCCGCGCTTTTCGATGGCATCCATCATGGCGAGCGAGTTCATGACCGTGGCGAGCATTCCCATGTGGTCTGCCGTCGTGCGATCCATATTCGTTCCCTGGCGTCCCCGCCAGAAATTCCCCCCGCCGATGACGAGCCCGATCTGCACTCCCATCTCATGGACTTTAACGAGCTGGTCGACCACCATCGATACGACGTTTTCATTGAGTCCGAACCGCTGATCGCCCGCGAGCGCCTCGCCCGAGAGTTTCAGAAGAATGCGATGATATTTCGGCGACATGTTTCTCTCCTTTCCCGCGGCTTCCGCCGTTTCTACAAGTATACCATACCTGTGCGAAAAATGCAAGACGAAACGGAAAAAATGCCGCCCGCAGAATGCACAATTTCCAAAATATGCAAAAGGATCCGCCGTATAAACGGCGGATCCCGGATAATATCTTTCTTTTTTACTTCTTCATTGCCTCGACCTGCTTGGCAACTTCCTCGGAGAGATCCTCGCTCTTCTTCTCGAGGCCCTCGCCGCGGACGAAGAAGCAGAAGCGCTTCAGGCTTGCGCCGTCCGCCGTCTTGAGCAGCTGGGCGATCGTGATCTTGTCGTCCTTGATGAACTTCTGATCCATGAGGCAGTTCTCCTCATAGAACTTCTTCATCTTGCCCATGACGATCTTCTCGGCAATGTTGGCGGGTTTGCCCTCGTTGATGACCTCCTGCGTGAGGATAGCCTTCTCCTTCTCGAGCGTCTCGGCGGACACCTCCGCCTCCGTCATATACTGCGGCTTGGAGAATGCGACGTGCAGCGCAACGTCGTGCGCGACCGCCTTTGCCTTCTCGCTTGCCTCGCCCGCGAAGTCGAGCATGACGCCCATCGTGCCGCCCATGTGGATATACGTCTCGATGAAACCCTCTGCTTCATAGACGACGAAACGGCGGACGGAGATCTTCTCGCCGATGACGGCGATCTGCTCCTGCACATAGGTCTCCACCGTCTTGCCGCCCATGTCGGAAGCGAGCAGCTCCTCCACCGAGGCGGGCTTGACGGCCGCGATCTGCTTTGCGACCGCCGTCACGAGTTCCTTGAACTTATCGCCCTTGGCGACGAAGTCGGACTCGCAGTTGACCTCGACGAGCACGCCCGTCTTGCCCTCGACAAGGGCGTAGACGATGCCCTCAGCTGCCACCTTGGAGGCGCGCTTTGCGGCCTTTGCGATGCCGCGCTCGCGCAGAAGATCTGCCGCCTTCTCCATATCGCCGTCCGCATCGACCAGCGCGCGCTTGCAATCCATCATGCCGGCGCCCGTCTGCTCGCGCAGCTTCATAACGTCTTTTGCCGTGAACTCTGCCATAATTGTATCTCCTTAAAACTCTGCGATTATTCCGCTGCGGGCGCTTCCGCCGCGACGACTTCTTCGATGTCCTTGGGCTCGGCGGGAACTTCCTGCGCCGCCTGCTCCATCACGGGCGTCTCGCCCTGGTTCGCCTCGATGACCGCGTTTGCGATGACGGACGAGATGAGCTTGATGGCGCGGATCGCGTCGTCATTGCCGGGGATGACGTAGTCAATGAGGTCGGGATCGCAGTTGGTATCCGTGATCGCGATGATCGGGATGTGCAGCTTCCGCGCCTCCGCGACGGCGATGTCCTCGTTGTGGGGATCGACGATGAACAGTGCGCCGGGCATCCCGCGCATATTCTTGATGCCGCCCAGATTCTCCTGCAGCTTTGCCATCTCCTTCTTGAGCCCGAGCACTTCCTTCTTGGGAAGCAGATCGAACTCGCCGGAAGCCTCCATGCGCTCGAGCTTTTCCAGGTAGTCGATGCGCGAGCGGATGGTCTTGAAGTTGGTGAGCGTACCGCCCAGCCAGCGGGAATTGACGTAGAACTGCCCGCAGCGCTCCGCCTCCTCCTTGATGGCGTCCTGCGCCTGGCGCTTGGTGCCGACGAACAGGATGCTCTTGCCCGACTTGACCAGCTCGACGACGAACGTATATGCCTGCTCGATGAGCTTCGCCGTCATTTCAAGGTCGATGATGTGGATGTCGTGACGGGCGGCGAAGATGTACTTCTTCATCTTCGGGTTCCACTTTCTCGTCTGGTGTCCGAAGTGGACGCCCGCTTCGAGAAGCTGCTTCATGGTGATAACTGCCATAATTTCCTCCGTTTTACCTCCCCGCCCGGTGTCTTTCCCGCCCCTATCCGCAGCAAAAGATTTACGGACACGGAGAGCGGCACCTGCGCGGGTGCGTATTTACAGCCTTATGATTTTACCATAGAACGCCCGCAAGCGCAAGCGTTTTTGCCCCGCTTTTGCATATTTTTTGGCATGATCCGCTTCGCATGTTCCGCTTCCTCTGCGGCGGTCACGGCGGAAAGAAAAGCGCGGCGGCACAAAACAGTGCCGCCGCACCCGCTCACTTCTCTTCGCCCTCCTCCCGCATCCCGCCTGCGGACGCCGCGCACACCTGTGAAATGCGCGCAAGCAGGGCATCCTTGCCCTCCCCGGTCACGCCGGAGGCGGCGATGACGTTGTCCGCCCCCAGCCCGAACGCATTGGCAACGGCACGCACGCGCTCTCTGCCCTTCATGCGCGAGAGCTTGTCGCACTTGGTGGCAATGACGGTGAACGGAAGGTTGTGATAGACCAGAAAGCGCACCATCTGCATATCGTCCGCCGAGGGATCGCGGCGGATGTCCGTCAGGAGAAAGACGTGGCGCACATCCTCCTTCCTTGCAAAGAATGCCTCCAGCGTCCTTGCCCACGCCGCCTGCTCCGCCTTGGACACGGCGGCATACCCGTAACCGGGCAGATCGGCGAGCCAGAAATCGCCGAAGTCGAAATAGTTGACAAGGCGCGTTTTGCCGGGGGAGGCGCTCGTCTTGGCGAGATTCTTTCTGCCCGCCAGCAGGTTGATGAGCGTGGACTTGCCCGCATTGGATTTGCCGCAAACGGCGATCATGGGCTTCTGCGGGCGCAGAAACTGCTCCGGCCGCGCCGCGCTCGTGAGAAAAGAGGCGTTTTTAACCTGCATAGTGGATCCCCGCGACCGCGCTCTGGAACACCTGGTCGATGTTGTTCACGCAGATGAAGTTGAGATGTTTGCGGACGTTCTCGGGGATCTCCTCCACGTCCTTTTTGTTCTCCTCGGGTATGATGATGTCGTGGATGCCGATGCGGTTGGCGGCAAGCGCCTTCTCCTTCAGCCCGCCGATGGGCAGGACTTTGCCGCGCAGCGTGATCTCGCCCGTCATGGCGACATCGCGGCGCACGGGCTGGCCCGTGAATGCGGACAGGATGGCAGTCGCCATGGTGATGCCCGCCGACGGCCCGTCCTTGGGCGTGGCCCCCTCGGGAATATGGATATGGATGTCCTTATGCTCAAAATCCTCATGGGAGATGCCGTATTTTTCGGCATGGGCGCGGATATAACTGATCGCGGCGCGCGCCGATTCCTTCATGACGTCCCCGAGTTTTCCGGTCAGGAGGATGTCCCCCTTGCCCTGCATGGCGGACACTTCGATGGTGAGCGGTACGCCGCCCACCGCCGTCCAGGCGAGCCCCGTTGCGGCGCCCACTTCGTCCTCATCGCGCATCTCGTCCTCGCGCAGGAAGCGCTTGGCGCCGAGGTACTTTTCCAGATTGGTCTTGGTGACGGTGACCTTCTCATCCTCGCCCTTGGCGATGCGCACCGCCGCCTTGCGGCACACCGTACCGATGGCGCGCTCCAGACTGCGCACGCCCGCCTCCATGGTGTATCCGTCGATGATCGCCGCGAGCGCGCCGGGCGTAAAGCGGATCTGTTCCTCCTTCAGCCCGTTCTCCCCGCGCTTTTTGGGAACGAGATAGCGCTTGGCGATCTCCTCCTTCTCATCGGGCGTATAGCCGGAGAGTTCTATGATCTCCATCCTGTCGCGCAGCGGGCCGGGAATGGTGTCCAGCGTGTTTGCCGTGGCGATGAACATGACCTTGGAGAGGTCGTACGGCACCTCCAGATAGCGGTCGCGGAAGGTGGAATTCTGCTCGGGATCGAGCACCTCCAGAAGGGCGCTGGCGGGATCGCCGCGCAGGTCTGCGGAGATCTTGTCCACCTCGTCCAGCAGGAATACGGGATTGACAGAGCCGGCGTTCTTCATCTCATAGATGATGCGCCCGGGCATGGCGCCGATATAGGTGCGCCGGTGGCCGCGGATCTCCGCCTCGTCTTTCAGCCCGCCCAGGCTCATGCGTACGAACTTCCTGCCCAGCGCACGGGCGATGGACATGGCGACGCTCGTCTTGCCCACACCGGGCGGCCCGACCAGGCAAAGGATGGGCGCTTTCAGCTCCCCCGTCAGTTTGAGCACGGCGAGGTATTCCACGACGCGCTCCTTGATCTTTTCCAGCCCGTAGTGATCGGCGTTGAGCACCTTCTCGACGTCGGAGAGTTTTTCCGTATCCTGCGTCTCCTCCCTCCACGGCAGATCGATGATCCAGTCCGCATAGTTGCGCAGGACGGTATATTCGGGCGAGGACGGGGGCATCTTGTCCATGCGCTTAAGTTCGGCAAGCGCCTTCTCCTCGATTTCCTTGGGCAGGCCCTTGGCAAGGATCTTTTCGCGCAGGCGCTCATTCTCCTCCGCGTCATCCCCCAGCTCCGCATGGATCGCCTTGATCTGCTCGCGCAGAAAGTACTCTTTCTGCGATTTTTCGATATTGCGGCGCACATCCTGCGCGATCTTGCGTTCGAGTTTGCCGATTTCCAGTTCCGTATTCAGGCACTGCTCAAACAGGCGCAGGCGGCGCACGAGCGACGTCTCCTCCAAAAGTTCCTGCTTGATCTCATCCCGCAGGCGCATCTGATGCACGCAGATATTGATATAGACGTCCGGATCGCTCACGCCCGTGAGCGCCGTGTCCAGTTCCTTGGAGATCTTCCCGTCCCCGGAGACGATCTCCTTGACCATCTCCTTGGCAGTGCGGAAGTATGCCTCCTCCAGCGTGGGATCGCCGTGAACGACGCTCAGTTCCTCCGTAACGGCATAGATGCAGCCGTTCTCCTGACGGAACCCCCTTGCGCAGGCACGGTACTGCCCCGCGACGAATACGCGCACGCGGTCTCCCGGCAGACGGGTCGCCTGCCGGATCACACACACCGTTCCCACCTTGCACAGATCCTCTCCCTCCGGAAATTCCTTATCGGGATCGGTCTGGCGCGTCACAAAGACATATTTCTCGTTGCCGTCTGCGCGTTCGACGGCAGCGAGAGAGAGCCCGCGCCCCACATCGAACGCGACCGTCGTGTCCGGAAACACGACCTGCGTCCGCATGGGGATCACAGACAATATTTTTACTCTGTTCGTATCCATTGTCACCTCTTGGTCACCTCTTGAAAAAAACATTCCCGCCACTTTGTTATAAACGTACCGCGTGCCTTTTCAACCGTCCGGGAAGAAATTTAACGCGCTTTTCACCCGGCTTCCCCCGTGCGCAAAATTGCGATGACCCCCGCGTCCGGCGGGGGTCATCGCACCAAGGGATGTCAGTCCTCTTTCTCGAAGTCCTCTTTCCCCACGCCGCAGAGCGGGCAGGTGAAGTCGTCGGGAACGTCCTCCCACCTGGTGCCGGGTGCGATGCCGTTGTCAGGATCGCCCGTCGCCTCATCATACACATAGCCGCACACCGTGCATACATACTTTGCCATATCATACCTCCGTTTTTTGCCCGTCGGGCTTATTCATTCTATTGTTATGCCTTTACATCCTCGGCAATGCTCCTGCCGAGCGAGATGAGCGCCGAGCGGCTCTCCTCATTGACCGCGGAGAGCACCGTGACCTTCTCCCCGATGCGCCGCATCTGCCTGAGCTGGGAGAGGATGCCGTCCATGAGCGCCCCCGCCTGCGGCGCCCACGAACCGTTTTCCACAACGGCGTAGGCACGGTTCTGAAAATTATGTGCCTTAAGATCGGCGAGAAATTCCTCCATGCTCACGAAGATGCCGTTGTTGTATGTCGAGGAAGCGAACACGAGGTGGGAGGCGCGGAACGCCTCGGCGACCAGCTCGCTCCTGTCCGTCACGGAGACGTCGAACACCCGCACGCGAACTCCCTGCGCCGCAACGGCGGAGGCAACGATCTCGGCAGCGTTCTGTGTGTGTCCGTACACAGACGCGTAGAACACGGCGACGCTCTTCTCCTCCGGCGCATAGGCGCTCCAGGTGAGGTATTTTTCCAGATACCAGGAAAAATCCTCCCCCTTCCACACGGGGCCGTGCAGCGGACAGACGAGAGAAATGTTCAGCCCCGCCGCCTTCTTCAAGACGTTCTGTACCTGCACGCCGTACTTGCCGACGATGTTGCAGTAATATCTCCTTGCGTCGTCCAGATATTCGCGCCCGAACACCTCCCGATCCGCGAACACACCGCCTTGAAGGGCGCCGAACGTGCCGAACGCATCGGCGGAAAAGAGGATGCCATCCTCCGGGATATAGGTGAAGATGACCTCCGGCCAATGCACCATGGGAGCGCCGACAAAGGAGAGCGTGCGCCTGCCCACGGAGAGGGTATCCCCCTCCTTGACGATCTGCACCCTGCCCGCAAAGCCGAAATAATTTTTCAGCATCGCCGCCGCCTTCTGCGAAGTGACGACCGTCACGCCGGGATAGCGCTCCGCAAGGCGGGCGAACGTCGCCGAGTGGTCGGGCTCCATGTGATGCACGACAATGTAATCGAGCGTCTCGCTCCCGAGCGCATACGCAAGGTTTTCAAAGAACACGTCCCCCACCGCGTTGTCCACCGTGTCGAAGAGCACGTTCTTTTCGTCCTTCAGAAGATAGGAATTGTACGATACGCCGCGCGGAACGGGATAGGCGCTCTCAAAGAGTGCGATGCGCCTGTCGTTCCCGCCGAGATAGTAAAGCCCTGCGGCGATCTCCTGACAATTTTGCATAGATGACTCCGTATGTTTTTTCGGGAACAGTATAGCATATTCCGACCGAAAAAGCAACCTTTCTGCAGCTGCTTTTGCGCGCTCAGAGCAGGCTTCTCACCCCTTTGGTGATAAACTCGCTCATCTCGTCCGCAAACTGCTCCACAGGCGGCCGGCTCTCCTGCCGCAGCCGCTCCTTGAGGCAGGCGATGCAGCCCGAGGAAACAAAGCGGTAAAAATCGCGCAGCTTTGCGGGCGGAACATTGCCGAAAAATTTCTGATAGTACTCCACGCACAGTCTGCCGCCCAGTTCAATGAAGCGCGCCACCCCCTGCGCGTTGTCGGAGGAGAGAATGAGCTGACAGAGCGCCTCGTTCTCCTCAAGCAGGGCAAACACCGTGCGGCACACCCTGCGCGCCGATGCGATGTTCTCCTGCTGTTCGAGCGCCTCGCGCAGCGCCGCGGAAAATTCCTCCAAAAACTGTCCCTCCAGCTTTTCGTTGAGGTCGTACACGTCCTGAAAATGGGCATAGAACGTCCCCCGCCCCACGCCCGCCAGCGCACACAGTTCGCTCACCGTGATCCTGCGCAGCGGTTTTTCCTTCCTGAGCCGCAAAAAAGCCTCAATGAGCATCTTCTTTGTCATTCTCACGCGAAGATCTCCGCCTTCAATCTTCATCCTTCTGTCTCCTTCCGGACATTTCCACAAAAAATGTCCGATAAAACACAACCGTTCCAAAACTGACTGAACAACTGCGTCCGCTTATGTGGTATAATAAAAACGGAAAAGGAAGCGCGACACTTTCTTCCGCAGCCATTATACCATGCCGGCGGAAAATTTGCAAGAGGAGGCGAAGCCATGAAACAGCTCTATCTCATTACCGGAGCGGCCGGGCACTTGGGAAGCGCTCTGTGCGCCGGGCTGCACGCACGCGGCGCGGCGGTGCGCGCCCTTGTACTGCCCGGCGAGGACACGTCCTTTCTTCGCCGCATGGGCGCGGAGATCTGCTTTGGAGACGTGACAAAACCCGAATCGCTCAAAACATTCTTTTGCCTGCCTGCGGGGACGCAGACCATCCTTTTACACTGCGCGGCGGTCGTGGACATCGCGGGAAAGACCAATCCCGCCCTCTCCGCCGTCAACGTGGAAGGCACGCGCAACGTCATGCGGCTCTGCCTTGCAGCAGGCGTGAGCAGGATCGTTTACGTCTGCTCGGTACACGCCATGCCCGCCCTGCCGCACGGGCGCGTCATGCGCGAGCTGCAGTCATATGACCCCGTCCCGCTCGAGGGCGGCTATGCAAAGAGCAAGGCAACGGCGGCGCAGCTTGTCCTTGACATGGCAAAAGAACAGGGCCTGCCCGCAGTCATCGTGCTGCCCTCCGGCATCATCGGGCCGTACTGCGGCAGGGGAAACCATCTGGTGCAGCTCGTCAAGGACTACTGCTGCGGCAAACTTCCCGCCATAGTCAGGGGCGGGTACGACTTTGTGGACGTGCGCGACGTGGCAGAGGGCGTACTCGCCGCCGCAGAGCGCGGCCGCGTGGGCGAAAGCTACCTTCTGACGGGCAACTATCATACGCTCACGGAGATGACCGCCATGCTCGCCCGGATCACGGGCAGGCGGAAAGTGGGCGCCGTCCCCATGTGGATGGCACACCTCGCCGTCCCCTTTGCGAAATGCACCGCAAGGCGCCGGCACAAAAAGCCGCTCTTTACCCACTATGCGCTGCACGTCGTACTGGAAAACGGACGCTTCTCACACGACAAGGCAACACGCGAGCTGGGCTATTCCCCCCGCGATCTCTTTGACACGCTGGAGGATACCGTCGAATGGCTGCGCGAGACGGGCGAAATCCCTGCCGGCAAACGCCGCACGCCCGGGCGCTGCCGCATCCGCGCCCGCTCCGGTGCGCCGGGATGACCATGACCGATATGCAATGCCGCCGCGCAATCCTGCGCGGCGGCATTTTCATTAAAAATCCGATCCGTTCCAGCCCCAGTTTTCCACGGGGTGATAGCTGACGTAAGTCTGTTCGGGCGAAATGCCCGCCTCCTCCTGCAAAATGGCGCAGATCTGCGCCGTCATCTTCTCACAGTCGGCGGCGGAGGCACGGCCGAACAAGCTGACGGAAACGTAGGCGCCATGCTCTGCGGGTTTGCCCGCAAACCACAGCTCATACCCGTCCGTAAACCCCACCATGAGATAACGCTCCGTCTTTTTCAGCAGCGTGACGGCCTGACCGAGCCTCGCCTTGACGCGCTCACGCACCTCGCCCGAAAGTGTTACGGAAGTTCTGCAATCGATAAACGGCATATGCTTTCCTCCTTGTTTTCAGGATACCACAAAGAAAACGGCCCGTCAAGGGGTGCTGCGCAGTTCCTGCGCCCGCGCGCGCAGCGCCGCGAGCGCTTCGGCGGGATCGGTGACGGCGAGCACCGCCTGTTCCATCGGGCAGATGCCCGTGCCGGCGCGGTTGATGATGCGCGGCGTGAGCACGCCGTACTCCGCGCGGATGCCGGATCCCCCGAGCACGGCAAGCCCGCCCTCGGAGAGCACTTCGGCATACACCTCCTTCACGCCCATATAGACATACAGGAGCGCCGCCGCCCTGCCCACGATCCTGTCCGCTGCAGACGCGCCCGCAGTATCCGCATTTGCACCGATCCACTCGAGCAGCGGACGGATGCCCCTTTGCGTGCTTGTGAGGACAGCGTCCCCCTTTTGCAGGATACAGGTCAGCCCCTCCCTCTCCAGCCGGGCGCGGAGCAGGGGAAGCATGTCCGCATGTACAGATTTTACTTCAGACATGGTACTCCCTCAGCTGCCGAACATCTCCTTGGCAGCGCGCATATTCCCGATGACTTTCACCCCGAACGGGCAGCGCGCCTCGCACGCGCCGCAGGCGATGCAGTCGCCCGCCTTGGCGGAGAGGGCGGCGTAGTGTTCGCGCACCGTCTCGGGAACGGCGCCCTGTGCGCGGGCGAGATTGTAGAACTTGATGACCGTTGCCACGTCGATATGCTTTGGACAAGGCGCGCAGTGGCCGCAGTACATACAGTGTCCCTTCCAGCTCATCTTGGGGAAGGAGGCAAATACCTGCGCATAGTCGCGTTCGGCCTCTGTTGCGTCCTCATAGGCGAGCGCCGCGGCAAGCTCCCCGCGCGAGTGCGCGCCCACCATCACGCTGGCAGCGGCGGGACGGGTGAGCGCATAGTGAATGCACTGCACGGGCGTCATGGCCTTGCCCGCGGGGGAATTTTCCGTGAGCAGGTCGCCCCCGCCGTACACCTTCATCACCGTGATGCCCACGCCCATGCGCTGGCACGTCTCATACAGTTCCTCGCGCGCGGGGTCGAGGTTAAAGAGCGGGCGCTTGTAGCTCTCCTCCTCGAAGAGCTTGTTCACGTCCTCATCCCCGGGCAGCAGATCATAGCACGGATTGACGGAGAACATGAGCACCTCGATCGCCCCGCTCTTCACTGCCTGCAGCGCGACGTCGGGATTGTGACTGCTCATGCCCACGGCGCGGATGACGCCCTGCTGCTTGAGCTTGAGCGCATACTCGAGGATCCCGCCCTCCGAGACGCGCTTCCAGGTCGCCGCGGAGTCCACATAGTGGATCATACCCACGTCCACATAGTCGGTACCCAAATTTCTGAGCATTCCCTCGAAGGAGGGAACGATCTCCTTTAATTTGCGCGTCGCCTTGTATTGCCCGTCCTGCCAGACGGTGCAGAGGTGCGCCTGATAGAGAAAATCTTTGTGTGCCGCGCCCAGCGCCCTGCCCACCCGCCTGTGCATATCGGGATCGGGGCTGTACAAGTCCATGCAGTTGACGCCGCTCTCCAGCGCGAGCGAAAACATTTCACGCGTGAAGGCGTCGTCCCGTTCCAGAAATCCCTCGCAGCCGAGGCCGATCTCGCTCACCTTCAGCCCCGTTCTGCCCAGATCGCGCAGTTTCATGTCACTTGCTCTCTTTCACCAGAAGCAGGCGCAGCACCATCACGAGGAAGGGAACGACGACCGCCTGCAGCACCATACCCAGAAGTCCCGCCCGGATCTGCGACCACACCGCGGCTGCCGAGAGAGGCGAAACGCCCTGGAACACGGCGGCGAGGGCAAGGAAGGTGAGCCTGCCCGCCACCTGTGCGAGCAGCACGGCGGGGAATGCCATCCAGCCGTTTTCGGCGATCTTCTTGGAGAACAGGCCGGAGACCGCCGCGAACACGGCGAGTTCCGCCATCATGTAGGGAAGGCGGGCAGCCGCGGGCATCGCGTTGCCCGCAAGCGACGTGACGGCAAAGCTGACGACGGGCGAAAGGACGCCCACGCCCAGCCCCCACTGCCAGCCCAAAAGACAGCCGCCCAGCAGCACGGGCAGATACATGGGCAGCCATGCCACGCCCCCCTGCGCGCCCGCCGCGAGGTGAACGAGCTGGGGCAGCACCACCGCCAGCGCCACGACGCCCAGCGAGATGAGCATCTTCACCGTCACCTTCACGCGAAGGGACACATTTCTTCTTGTCAGAACCGATTCGATCATAAAAACCTCCAAAAATCTGATAAATGTATGCGTTTGTTATTCTTCCGAGCGCTGCAGCCTGTTTGTAAAGTCGCGCATCATCTCGGAAATTTTGATCTGCTGCGGGCAGACCTTCTCACAGCTCCTGCACCCGATACACGCCGACGGCCACTTATCCTTGGGCATAGTGGAGAGCACCATGGGCGCAATGAACCCGCCGTCCGAGAAGCGGTGCTCGTTGTAGAGCGAGATGATGTCGGGAATATCGAGGTGCCTGGGGCAGTGGCTCGTGCAGTAGCGGCACGCTGTGCAGGGCAGCACCGTGTGCTTGTACAGGCTCTCACCTACCGCGAGCAGCGCCGCGCGCTCGCTTTCGGTGAGCGGCTTCTCCTCGGAAAAGGTGGCGATGTTCGCCTTGACCTGCTCAAAGTCGGACATTCCGGAGAGGATCATCTTCACCTCGGGAATGCCCGCAACAAAGCGGAACGCCCATGCGGGGATGGGCTCTTCGGGGCGCAGCGACTTAAGTTTTGCCTCGTTTTCGGGCGAGAGCGAGGCGAGCTTTCCGCCGCGCAGCGGCTCCATCACCCACACGGGGATGCCCCATTGCCGGAGCAGTTCCACCTTTTTGTTTGCACTCTGGAACTTCCAGTCCACATAGTTGATCTGCAGCTGGCAGAACTCCATGTCCTTGCCGTATTTCTCCAAAAAGCGCCTGATCACCTCATAGCTGCCGTGCGCGGAAAAACCCAAATGGCGGATGCGCCCCGCCCTCTTCTGCTCAATCAGGTAGCGGTAGGTGCCGTACTTTTCGTCGTCCAGATAGGCGTCAATGTTCATTTCGCACACATTGTGGAACAGGTAGAAGTCAAAATAGTCCACGCCGCACTTTTTAAGCTGTTTCTCAAAGATCTCCTCCGCCTTTCCCATGTTGGAAAGATCGTAGCCGGGGAACTTGGTGGCGATCTTGAGCGTCTCGCGCGGGTAAGCGGCGAGCAGCCTGCCCACCACGTTCTCCGATTCGCCGTTGTGATACCCCCACGCGGTGTCAAAGTAGTTGACGCCGTGCGAGATGGCGTAATCGAACATCTCTGCCGCCTGTTTTTCGTCCACGCGCGCATAGTCGCCGCCGATCACGGGCAGGCGCATGGTGCCGAAGCCGAGCGCTGAGAGCTTCTCTCCCTGAAAATCGCTGTAGATCATAACAACCTCCTCTTCTTCCAAATTTCATGATTTCTATCAACCTTCGCACAGGGCGAATGTCACCGTGACCGGGCCGTCTCCCGCCGCCGCGGCAAGCCCGGACGCATCGTCCAGCCTACCCAGGGGCGTATAGGAATAGCTTGTGGAAAAGCTCTCATAGAAGAGCACCACACAGCTTGAACCGAACAGCATCAGATCGCCCGCCGCAATGGTATTCGGGCAGGACGCATCGGCGGGAAGGGCATCGTCCAGATAGCAGTATTTCTCATTGCCGTTGAGCTCGCGCATCTCCAGCGTCATGGGCAGGCGCGCCGCAAAAACGTCCGCCGCCTCCCCCGCCGCAAGCGTCGCCGTGAACATTGCGCCGCCCACGTCCAATGTGATCTTCATCTGCGCCTCCTGTTCTCCCTGCGGCGCACTCTGTCCGCTCTGCCCCGCCTCCTGCGCGGGCGCACAGCCCGCAATCAGCAGGATAAGCGCAAGCACGGCACCTGCAGCCCGCCTCACAGCAGCTGCTCCCTGCGGCTGCCGTCCGTATATTTGAGAATACGCGCAGGCACCCCGCCCACGACGGCATTCGCCGGCACATCCTTGGTGACGACGGCGCCCGCCGCGATGACGGCGCCCTCCCCCACCGTGATGCCCGCAAGGATGGTGGCGTGCGCCCCCACCCACACATTGCTGCCCAGCCGCACGGGCGCGGGGTACATTCCGCCCCGCCTCTGCGGATCGAGGTCGTGGTTGAGCGTGGCGATGACCACCTGATGCCCGATCAGGCATCCGTCCCCCAAAAAGATGCCGCCCTGATCCTGAAAACAGCATCCCGAATTGATGAACACGCCCCTGCCGACGTGGATATTCCTGCCGAAGTCGGTATAGAAGGGCGGGAACAGAGAGAAGCTCTCGTCCACCTCCTCGCCCGTCAGACGGGAAAAGAGCGCGCGCAGCTGTCCGGCGGTGCGGTATGCGCCGTTCATCTCCGCCGTGATGCGCTGCGCCTCGCGCGCCGTCGCCGTCATGAAAATGTGTGCCGGAGAGCCCGCTGCGATATATTCCCTGCGCGCCGTGAGCGCGCGATATTCCTCAAGTTCCATACGCCTATATTATAAAATACAGTTTCCGTTCTGTCAAATGCCTATCTTGCATACACAACGATAGGAAAAAGCTATCGTTCCAACATAAAACGGCATGAAAAAGCCCTCCCCGTGCTACGGGAAGGGCATCTTTTTGCAGATCACTTCTTCTTTTTGAATTCCTTCATGCCGTTGGTGCTGCCGCCGTCCACCAGCACGTCCACGCCTGCAAGATAGTCGTTGCGCTCATCGGCGACCGTGGCAAGCGCATAGCCCAGCTCCTCCGGCTTACCCATGCGCTCCTCTGCCGAGAAGGGAATGAGCATCCCGCCGTCCTTGGCCTCCAGATTGCCCATGTCGGTGGCAATGAGGCCGGGGCTGAGCGATACCACACGGATGCCCTGCTTGCCGTATTCAAAGGCGCATTTCTTGGCATACCAGACAACGAAGTTCTTGCTCAGCGAATAGGCAAAGCCCGAACGCTGATAGTCGCCCTTGGCAAGGTTGCTCTTCTTGATGAGTTTGGCAAAAAACTTCTCCTCATCCGTCTCCGCAAGGGCGTACACCTTCTTATTGATGAGGAAATTTGGCAGAACATATGCCGAATTGGAGGCGACGTCCATTCCTTTGCCCAGGCCGCGATCGCCTGAGCGGACTGCTGCGTCTGCGCGCCGCGGATCGAAAGGCCCTTTCCGATGACCGCCCCCTTGCAGATGCGCCGCAGGTCGCGTTCGCTCACGCCCATGCCGCTGCCCTCGTTGGTGCAGAAGGGCGCGATCTTCTTGCCCGTAAAGTCAAACGCCTCCAGAAAGGTGAATACCGCCATGGGCATGGTTCCCCACCAGTTGGGATAGCCCAAAAAAATCACGTCACAGCCGTCCAGGCTCTCGGGCAGCTTTTTCAGCGCGGGGCGCGCGTCGGCGCGCTGTTCCGCCTTTGCCTCCTCAATACAGGCATAATAGTCCGCGGCGTACTCCCTGACGGGTTCCAGTTCAAACAGATCGCCGCCGACCGCCTTCTGAATGTACTCCGCCGCAACGGCGGTGTTGCCCCTGGCAAGGTTTTTGATCGATCCATTCCAGTAATTTTCGCCCTTGCGCGAAAATTAGACGATGAGATGCATAAATTCCCTCCGAATGTTATCTCGCATCAAGTATATCACGGAGCAGCGGCATTGTAAAATACCTGTTTTTTATCAGTCCACATACGCAAAAGGCATGGCCGAAACCATGCCTTTTAGAATCCATGTTCTATTCCTGTCCCGCAAAGCGGTGTCGTGACCCGGCAGATCCGCGCGAAGCGGAAACGCTAACGGTCTTCACGGAAATAGGAGAGCCCCAAACTTGCGGGCGGCTGCGTCTCGCGGTGGCCGATGATGCTCGTGACGATGAGTACAAGGATGGTCACGACAAAGGGGATCAGCCTGAGCAGCGGCTTGAACGCGGGCGCAACGCTGATATATGAGAAAAGAATATAGAGCGCGCCGAATACAAAAGAACCGCCGATCGCAACTGCGGGACGCCACATGGTGAAGATGACGAGCGCAATGGACAGCCAGCCGATGATCTGGATGGTAACTTCTACGGTAGAATCATTTCCCGAAGTATAACAGAGCGAGTAGCACAGTCCCCCGATGCCGGCAATGGCCGCTCCGATGATGGTGGCAGTGTACTTATACCCCGTAACGTTGATCCCCACCGCGTCCGCCGTGGCGGGATTTTCGCCCACGGCACGCAGGTTGAGTCCCGCCTTTGTGCGTTTGAGCACGATCGCAACGACAATGGCGATGACGATGGCAAGATAGATCAGCACTCCGTGTCCGAGAAAGATGTTCCCGAACCAGCCGAGCGCCTCGACCCCCGGGATATGTGCGTTAAAGAAGTTCAGCGATGCAAAGGAGAGTCTGCCCGCTACAGTCACATCGGCAATGTCCACAACATCGTTTAAGAAAAAGGAAGTAAACCCTGCGCCGAAGATGGTACAGGCGAGCCCCGTCACATTCTGATTGGAGCGCAGAGAGACGGTGAGGAAGGCATACACGGCGCCCAGCGCGCCCGCAAAGAGCATGGCAAACAGGATGCCCATGAGCAGAACGAGTACGCCGTTGGGCGACTCTCCCATGGCAACAAGCTTCACGCCGAAACAGCCGCCCGCCGCCCCCATGCACATGATGCCGGGGATGCCGAGGTTGAGGTGTCCGGACTTCTCCGTCAGAATTTCGCCCACGCAGCCAAACAGGAAAATAGCACCGAATTGAATCGCGCTTGAAAGGAATACTTCCATTTAGTTTTCCTCCTTTTTACTACGTCTGCTTCTTTTTATGCCTTCCGGCGGACTTGGCTCCGTCTCAGGCGGCGGATCGGCGTCCGCCGCAAGCGGCCGCCCTTCCGTCTGCACCGGCGCATCCCCGCCGGCAGGCAGCACATCCCCGCCGTCGGGGGACGGCGCAGAACGGCCGTTCTCCTCGGAGGAAGAACTTTCCGCAGCATCCATGGAAAAGTCGGGGGCAGGATGTACGCTGCCCTTTTGGAAATTGAAATGCACCTTGTAGACGATGAAAAATTCGCAGCCGATGAAGAAAAAGTAGATGAGCCCGATGACGATATCGGAGAGCGCCTCGCTCGTAAAGCCGAAGTCGGTATTGACCTGCGCCATGCCGCGCGTGAGGAAGTTGATGAACAGCGCCACGCCCGCCATGATGAGGGGGTCGAACTTGCCCAGCCAGGCGACCATGATGCCCGTAAACCCCATGTTGGAGTCCATCGACGTGCTGACCATGTGATTGATGGAGCCCACCAGCAAAAAGCCCACCAGTCCGCACAGCGCACCCGACAGAACGAGGGTGCGGATGATGACTTTCTTTACGTTGATGCTCGCGTATCGGGCGGAGTTCTTGCTCTCGCCCACGAGGGCAACTTCATACCCGTGCTTGGTGAAGCGCAGGTAGCAGTAGATAAACGCCGTGACGATAACTGCCGCCAGAATAATGGGCAGGCTCCGCCCCGCCTGTCCCGAGCCGAAAGTAGGCAGATTGGCATCGGACAGGGGCGGCATGGCGCCCGTTCCGTTGGGATACCAAAGCGCAATGAAGAACGCCACCAAGTACATGGCGACATAGTTCATCATCAGCGTGAAGAGCGATTCATTGGTGTTGAAAAACGCCTTGAATATGGCGGGAATGACGGCCCAGAGCGCGCCCGCCGCGACGCTCACCACAAACATCAGAAGGCACACTGCGCCGTCCGGCCACTTGCCGCCCAGATAGTACATGCACATGGCGCAGGCAAGGCAGCCCATGAGCACCTGTCCGTTGCCGCCCAAATTCCAAAATTTCATTTTGAATGCGACGACAAGGGCGAGCGCCACGCACAGCAGAAGCGCCGTGTTCTGCAAAAGCAGCCAGAAGCGCCGCTCGGTGCCGAATGCTCCCGAAAAGAGGGAGGAAAAATAGTCAAAAAACCCGCGGTCGCGCGGCGACGCAGCCGAGATAAAGATGGCGCTGATGATGAGCGCGATGAGCACCGCACCCACGCGGATGCACAGGCTCTTCCACCAGGGCATGGGCTCGCGCTTTGTGATGTGGATAAACGGTTCCTTTTTTACGCGTTCCATGTTTCATCCTCCCCGATCCTCGAGTCCTTGGCGACGCCCATCGGCTTGCCCTTTTCTTCGGCGAGGTCGAGCGCACCCGCCATCATGAGACCGAGCTGTTCTTTTGTGGTCTTATCCGCATGGACGACGCCCATCATCCGCCCGTGGCAGAGTACCATGATCTTGTCGCACAGCGCAAGCATGACGTCCAGATCCTCGCCGATGAACAGCACGCCCGTTCCCGCCTGCTTCTGGCGGTTGAGAATGTCATAGATAAGGTAGGACGAGTTGATATCCAATCCGCGCACGGGATATGCCGTGATGAGTACGTTGGGCTCGGTGAGCATCTCGCGTCCGAGCAGCACCTTCTGCACGTTGCCGCCCGAAAGACGCCTGACGGGCGTCTCGGTGGACGGCGTTATGACGTCCAGCTCCTCAATGACGCGCGCTGCCTCGGCGCGCGCCTTCTTGCGGTCAACAAAGGGATCGTGCCGATCCAAAAAGGCTCCCGCACGGTTGAGCGCGTGCTTGGCGCAGCGGACAAAGGCATTCTCCCCCTCCCTGTCCGGGATGGGTCTGATGCCGAAGCGGGTATCCTGATAGTTTTTGAGCATCATGTTGTCCGTAATGGACATGGAGGGTGCAAGTCCCATGCCCAGGCGATCCTCGGGGATAAAACTCATGGCGATCCCGCGCGCGGCAACTTCCTTGGGGGAGAGCCCCATAATGGATTCGCCCTCGTGGTAGATGCCGCCCTTTTCCGCCTTGCGCAGCCCTGCGATCGCCTCGCACAGCTCGCGCTGCCCGCAGCCCGCGATGCCCGCGACGCCCAGGATCTCACCGCCGCGGATGAAGAAACTCAGATCCTCGATGGCGCGGCTGCCCTCATCGCTCCTGACGCACAGGTCGCGGATCTCGAGCAGCGGACGGTCGGACTTCACAGCCGGGCGCTCGATGGCGAGTTCCACCTTCTGCCCCACCATCATCTCGGTGAGTGCCTGCTCGCCGATCTTTGCCGTCTCCACACAGCCGATATACTCCCCCTTGCGCAGCACCGCCACGCGGTCGGAGATCGCCATGACCTCATGCAGCTTGTGCGTAATGATGATGATGGACTTGCCGTCCGCCTTCATCGCGCGCATGACGGAAAAGAGCTTCTCCGTCTCCTGCGGGGTGAGCACGGCGGTCGGCTCATCGAGGATGAGAATGTCCGCGCCGCGGTAGAGCACCTTGACGATCTCCACCGTCTGCTTTTCGGAGACGGACATATCGTAGATCTTCTTTTTGGGATCGAGCTCAAACCCGTATTTTTCGGCGATCGCGCGAACCTCGGAGTTGATGCGCTTGACGCCGTAGCCCTTTTTGCCGGGGCCGAGCACGACGTTCTGCGCAGCCGTAAAGACGTCGACGAGCTTGAAGTGCTGATGCACCATGCCGATCCGATAGCGGAAAGCATCCTGCGGGGAGGCGATGACCGCCTCCTTTCCGTTGACGAAGATCTGCCCCTCATCCGGATAGTAGATGCCCGAGATCATGTTCATCAGCGTGGTCTTGCCGCTGCCGTTCTCGCCGAGCAGAGCAAGGATCTCCCCCTTGTACAGCGCGAGGGAGATGTCCCTGTTCGCCGCTACGGAACCGAAATACTTGCTGATATGTTTTAATTCCAGAGTGACGTTCTCATCCACTTCGGCACCTCGCCAGAAATTTCCCGAAAAGAACAAACGGCGGAGAGAGTATCTTCGCCGACTTGTCCTTATGTTAGGTTACAAAATTGTCATCCGATCAGGAGTTGGCCTCTGTCAACTCTGTGATCCCGTCGATGCGCACATCGAAGTAGGGCGCGCTGCGGTGACGGGATTCATAGAACACGCCGTCCTCGATCGCCTCGGTATCGGGCGTGAAAGCATCGTCGGTGTCGACGTCTGCCAGATAAGAAGTGAGATGCTCGCCGTTGACGGTGAACGCGGAGCAGTCAAACACCTGCAGCGTACCGTTACGCAGTTCCGCCTCGACTTCGGCAAGTTTTTCTGCAGTACCCTCGGCAGCCGCCCCGCCCAACTCGGTCAGGACAACAGAACCCGTTTCCAGGGTACCCTTCCAGTCGGTATCGATCGTTTCCCCGTTCGCCACGCAGTCGATCATGTACTCGAAGTAGGGAACCCAGTTGATGCGCGAGGAGACGATGTAGGTATCGGGGCAGGACGCCGCCGTGCTGCCGTTGTAGGAGACGTTGGGAACGCCTGCATCCTCACAGGCATTGGGCGCGCCCATGGAGTCTGCGTGCTGGGAAATGAGCGCTGCGCCGCGCGAAATGAGCAGCCGCGCCGCATCGTTTTCCGCCTGCAGGTCATACCAGGAACTGGTATAGGTGACTTCCATCGAGACGCTGATCAGCGTCTCCTCTTCCACCACAGATCTTGCGCCCAGGAAGAAAGAGGTGTAGCCGGAGACGACTTCCGCATAGGGATATGCGCCGACGTAACCGATTTTGATGTTGCCGTCCGTATCGAAATTGTCTGCGTCCAGCACATCGCCGGCCTCGTACATTTCAACGAGCTTCATACCTGCGGCAACGCCCGCAAGGTATCTGCCCTGGTAGATGTGCGCGAACGCATTGTGGAAGTTGGGAACATTTTCGGTATGTGCCGTGGTTCCCGTCGCATGGCAGAACTCCACATCGGGAAACTCCCGCGCCGCCTGCAGCATAAAGGACTCATGGCCGAAAGAGTCGGCGAAAATGACGTCACAGCCCTGATCGACGAGATCTGCCGCCGCATTGTAGCACTCCTGCGTCTCCGGGATCCCCGTCTTGATGATGAGGTGATCGGCATCGATCCCCTTGTTCTCACATGCCTCGCGGATGGCGTCGAGGAAGTTCTTGTCATACGTCGAGTTGTCATCGTGCAGGGCGATGAAACCGACCGTCAGTTCGCCGTCCCCTTCCGTACAGCCCGCAAGCGCGCCGACACCTGCGACCGCAATGGTTGCCGCCAGACCCAAAGCCAACAGTTTCTTCATAATGTTTCTCCTTTCCCGATAAATTATATAAAAATTATCGTTCCCAAAACAAAAAACCGCGCCGTCACTCTGCGCGGAACACGACGCTCTCATCCGTCATGGAATCGATGATGGCGAGAGAGTCGACACGGATCCCCTCGGCACGGAGTTTGTCCCCCGCGCCCTGAAATCCCTTTTCAATGGCGATGGCGCAGCCGACAAGGTGTGCCTCTGCATTCTCGATAATGCGGATGAGGCCGCGCACGGCGTTGCCGTTGGCGAGAAAGTCATCCACGATGAGGACGTCATCGCCCTTCTTGATATAGTCCTTTGCAACGGCGATCTCATACGTCTCCTTGTGCGTGAAGGAATAGACGGATGCCGTATACACTTCCTTGGGCATATTGGCGCTCTTGTGCTTTTTGGCGAATACGCTGGGAACGTGCAGGGCAATCCCCGCCGCAACGGCAATAGCGATGCCGGAGGATTCCACCGTCAGCACGCGGGTGATCTTCTCGCCTGCATACAGGCGTGCAATCTCGCGTCCGATCTCCATGATAAAATCGGAGTCCATCTGCTGATTGAGGAAGCTCCCCACTTTGAGTACGTTCCCGGGAAGGACGGTTCCTTCCGCAAGGATCTTTTCTTCAAGCGCCTTCATTGGTAATCCTTATGGAAAATGTATAATAACACTATATCACAATCGGGAGCATAAGTCAATTAAATCGACGAAGCGAGCGCCTCTTCCGAAAAAAATATTTTGCAGGATTTTCACACACTCTTAAAAAACGGGCGCGGTTCCCGTTCAGAAACGCGCCCGGATTCAGTCAGAACCGCCACTGCAGCCATCCGGCTGTCACCGTGATATTGTAATTATACGTCACGTCATTTCCTTCAAGGTCATAGATGACGATACGGGATATGGTATTTTCAACGGGGATTCCCTGCGACGGATACAGTACGCCCGTGACGTCCGCCTCAAGATACTGCCCCTGCGCGAGCGAGCCGAACGAGATCCAGTAGGCGGGATCATACCATGAATCGCCGTAGAGCGGCTCCCCGTTCCAATCGGCAGACACGGAAATGCTCGTCACACCGATGGGACGCGGCAGAATGCGCAGCGCGCACATGCCCCCGTCCTCGTAGCGCAGGAGATTTTCCGACATGACGTCCCGCCCCGTGACGGGATCGGTCGCCGAGACGCACGCCTCCCCGAAGTCCGCCGCCCAAAGCTCCCCCGCATCCGTGCGCGCGGGAAAGGCACAGGACACCTCGACGTCGGGCGGCTTGACGACGGAATAGTCCTCCTCCGTCAGCGAATGGGGCTGCCCGTCATAGTAGATTTCAACACTGTAGAAGGTGACGATGATCTCCGTCTTGACGCGCAGCTTTCCGTACTCGTAGGAAAAGTCATAGCAGTCCGTAACGTCGCCGCCGTCCGCTGCCGTCACGGTGAACTCGAGCGCATTGTCCACATAGCGCACCTCCGTTTCGCTGTCCGTGATGTCATAGAGCGTGTTTGCGCGCACGGAGGCGGGCGTCGGGGAGAGCGTATCACCTTCCGCAAGCCCGTAGGGCGAAGTCCCGGCAATGCCGTAATCCCCGGGCGCGGACGCCATGAACCCCACGCCGTGCTGATAGATCCAGGTGCGCGATGCCGTCCGGACGGTGACGGGGCGGGGCGTCACGGTGAGCGTGCCGCCGTCGCTGCGGAAGGAATAGTTGGCGGTCACCTCCCTTCCCGCGCCGTCAAAGACGGCAAGATCGGGCAGATTGGCAGCGCTGCCCGCCAGCGTGAGCGACGCGTCGGCAACGACGCGCAGGCGATGCCCCGCGACGAGTTCCCCCTCCGCCCGAAAGGAGGGCGCGGTGAGCGGCGTGCCGTCATACATCTTCTGCGCGCTGTCCGCCCGGATGACGATCTCGCGCGGCAGCACCGTGAGTACCGCTTCCCGCCACTCCACGGCGTACCATTCGGTCACATCCTCCCCCGCCGCATTGTAAACGGTGAGGGCGGGACGATTGTCCGTTGTGCCGGCATCCGTAAGCTCGTCCCAGGCGAATTCCATCCGGTCGCCCTCCGCAAGCGTGCCGCTCTCCACCTCGCACGAGGGCGCCGAGAGCGGCATGCCGTCATATACCTTCTGCGCGCTCTGCGGCGCGAGCGTGATCGGACGGGCGAGCTGCTCCGCCTCCGCCTTGCAAGCGGAGATCGAATAGCAGTCGGTCACGTCCTCCCCCGCCCCGTTGACAACGGAGCACACCTGTACCTCCACCTCATACGTCTGTCCCGTGAGAGGGCGGTAGGAAAATGCCACATCGCCGAGGCTGTCCGCATAGGCAAGGGTGGCGGTGACGGCGGGATCCTCGCCGTAGAGGAATGTATCCGCCGCCTGCACTTCCAGCGCGCGGGGCAGGACGGAAAAAGTGAACACGTCCCCGTATTTTTCTCCCGATATGCCGCGGGACACGGCGCGCACCTCATATTCCCCGACACGGGTCGGCTGCTCCGGCGACCACTCGTCCGTCCCCTTTTCGCGGTACTCCGCCGCTGCGCTGCCGAACACAGCCTTTGCCCGGAAACCGACGGGCGCGCCGTACTCGACGGAGGCAGGACAGAACTGATCGTAGAGATTGCCCGCCACCGCACACAGCGTGATGATGAGCGCGGCGATCAGTACGAGCGCGGCAAGGAGGAGGAAGCGGAACTTCCAAAATTTGTCGAGCACGCGGACTCCGCGCTCGAGTTTTTCCTTATAAGAACGATAGAGCATCTCGCCTCCGTCAGATGACGCGCAGCGTGCCGTAGCGGACTTCGATTGCGTAATTGCCCGTCACATCGTTGCCGTCCTCATCATATATGGTAAGAAAGACGACGCCGTTCTCACTCTTGCCGCGCTCCGTCCGCGCGCCCGAGAGTTCGACGCGCATCCGATGCCCCTCAACCAGTCCGTAATACCCTTCCAATGTGTAATCGGCACAAGTGAGCGGCGTGCCGTCGTACTCCTTTGTCGCCGAGCCGGTCACGAGTGTGATCGGCCGCGCCTCCACCTCCAGAACGCCGTACTCTTTCTCTATGGCGTAGAGATAGGTCACGTCGTTGCCGTCCTCATCCAGGATGCGCACACCGCGGAAGAGATTGACGGTCTTTCCCACCGAAGTGAGCTGTGTCCGCGAGCTGATCGCATAGGAATGTCCCGGAAGCAGGTCGCCTGCCCAGGTCTGCAGGGTCACATCTGCACGCAGCGGCTGCCCGTCATACATTTTGGAGGCGGACGAACTGATAAAGCGAAGAGGCCGCGCGGCGATCACGTCGCCACCCCAGGAATCCCCGGAACCGGCAGAGCCGGTCACTTCCACATTCACCCAGCCGAAGCCGTCCAGATAGACCTCCACCCACGCATGGGCATTGGAGGAGAGAATATTGACGTATGTGTTCGCCTGCGTGTCGCCCACATAGCCGATGACATAACGTGCGGGGATGCCGAGTGCGCGGTAGAGCAATGTTGCGGCAGAGGCAAAGTGCTGGCACACCCCGGCGCGGTAGCGCGTGAGGAAGGCGGACACGATGTCCTCCTCCTGATCGAGCGCGCGGTCATACCCGCTGTCATAACGGGCGACATTCTTGATATACTGCGCGATTTCGGCGATGACGCCCTCGCGGTTTTTGTTCCAACCCCGCTCTGCGATGATGGATTGCAGCAGCTCGTTCGTCCCGTCGGGAACGCTAAGATAGTTCTCATATACAAAGGCGCGGTAGGCGGCCTCCACCGGCTTCATGTCGGCGGGCAGCTCTTCCCGGGGAAGGCCGTCCCGCACATAGTCGTAGTCATAGCACCAAAGAGAATAGGGAAGTTCCGTGCTCCCGGAGCAGACGACGTCGTCCGTCTGCACGGTGTAATTTTCCCCGCCCATCTCTTCGTTATCCAGGTCGAAATAGTAGGGCTGCAGGTACTGCGTGCCGTTGACGATGATCTTCATCCAAACGGAGTTCCACGCCCCCTGCCCGAGCCGGTAGCTCGGCAGATAGTTCATGCCGTAGCCCTCCGCAACGGGATAGGACACCGCCCCGCCCCACGCCTGCCCGGTGTAGTCCCCGAAGCTCTTATATCTGAAATACACGCGCGCATCTTCGTCGGCGTAAACCGTGAGCGCAACCGTAGCAAAGCCGAGACTGCCGCCGCCCGTTCCGCCGCTGCCGCTCTCACCACCGCCCTCCGGGGCGCCGATCTGGCCGCTCTCATCCAGCATGGGAGATCCGCTCCCAGAGCCGCTGCCGCCCGTTCCGCCGCTGCCGCCGCCCGAAAAATCGGGAAACTGCACGTCTCCCCATTCACCTTGGGATCCGTCTCCCGGTTCACCGCCGGGATCGCCCGACCCGCCCGGATCGTCCCCCGGCTGTGCGGGATCGTCGCCCGACCCGCCCGGATCGTCCCCCGGCTGTGCGGGATCGTCGCCCGGAATACCGGGGCCGTCCCCGCCGCCGCCCGTTCCGCCGCCTCCGCCGCCCCCGGGAGGGTCGATGGAGGGCAGGTCTTCGGGAAGATCCAGACCGATATCGGGAAGATCGGGCGTTCCGATGCGGATCCTGCCGAGCGCGAGGAGCGCTGTCATCGCGATCGCTGCACACAGCAGGATCACGAGTACCGTGCCGACGATATATACCCATTTCGATCTCTTTGACATACTGCCCTCCTATCCGTTGCGCGCGATGCGGCGGATGTATTCCTCACACTCCGCCAGTCTGCCCTCGCCGAACAGTTCGTCCAAAAATGCACAGAGCCCCTCTGCCTCGCTGCGTACGTATGCGGCATTGAGGGCGACCAGCTTGCGCAGCACCTTCTTGCAGAGGATATCGTCCAGTGCATCCAGTTCTTCTCCGCCGCACGCGACATAGACGGAGACGTAGTTGCGGATCTGCTTCATGATGCGGTTGCCGAACGTAATCTGGAAGGTATCGATGAGATACTCGTCCAGCATCTTCAGGCGCCGCTCGTTGCGGCCGGTCAGTTCAAACCATGCCTGTTCGCTCCCGACGAGGGCGAAAAACTCCTCCGCGGGGAAGGAGACGCTGCCCTGCAGCCGCTCCTCGCCCGAAAGCTCGAAGCGCTCCGCCTTGTTGTTGAGTTCGAGCACCATTGCGCGGTCATACACCTTGTCGGAGATGGCAAACGTCGAATCGTCGTTGTTGACCGTGCCGATAAACCACATGTTCTCGGGCAGCTTGATGCGCCCGTCTTTGAGCCCCTTCGGGTCGTTCTGCCACACGTCGGGGACGACCTCGAGATAGCGCGACTCGGGGTCGGGGATCTCCAAAAGGGACAAGAATTCCGCGAAGTAGTACTCCACGCGCGCGATATTCAGCTCGTCGAGCACGGTGATATAGATTTGGTTGCTCTCGTTCGCCTCATACATCTTGTCGAGCAGCATGGTCTCGTTGAACTTTTTGGTAAACTCGTTGTAATAGCCAAGAAGGTCGGTGCGCTCCTTCCACATGGGCTGTACGGGGATAATGACGGAGGGATTGCCCAGAAATTCACCGAACGCATAGGCGAGCGACGTCTTGCCCGTGCCGGAGATGCCCTGCAGAATGAGGATGTGCGAGACGGCAAGCCCCGCGATGAATTCGCGGATGACGGAGATGTCGTAATAAAGCCCCAGCCGCGCCGCCGCAAAGATGCGGAATTTTTCGCACAGCGACTGCAGGGAACGCACGGAATTTTCCGCCGCCGCACGGGGCGCGCTGCGCCTGTCAAGTTCCGCGAGCATCCCGAAGCGGGGCGGCGGAAGCGCATTCTTTTTCGCCTCCCGTTCGGCGCGCTCGCGCTCGATGCGCTCCGCCGCCTGGCGCAGGGCGTCCTGCCAGACAAAGCGCATCTCGCGCAGCTTTTTCCTGCGGCGCAGGCCGATGACGAACAGGATGATGAGCAGAACGGGGATGAGCAGCACCCAGATGAGAAGCAGGATACTGTAGACGCCGCCCGCCGCGAAAAACTCCGCAATGCCGGCAAAGAATGCATCCCCCAGTCCCGTCACCCGCAGATAGATCAGACCGCCGATGAGCGTTCCGCCCACAACGATCAGCAGCGCAATGAGAAAGATCCAGAGTTTGTCGTGCCGTTTACGCGTGCGTTCCATCTTCTCTCTCCTTCTCCTGCTGCGAGGCGCCGTCCCCGGCGGCCTCCTCCTGCACCGGCGCGGCGCTCACGCCCTCTCCGCCCGCATCTGCTGTCTGCTGCGCGCCCTCCTCTTCGGCCTGCGCCGGGCGCGCTTTTTTTGTGCGCGAGCGCAGCCATCCGCCCAGGATATTGCGCCGAAGCAGCTGTTTTGCGCTCGTCCACTGGCTGCGGGCATACCCGGCAAGCACCTCCAGTTCATGTTCCAGTTCGGTAAACGCCGCCTCCGACGTGTAGTCATCCGTCTGTGTGAGCAGCCCGTGTTCGCTGCGCAGCGCCGTGAGGCGCGCATGAAGAAGGGCGCACTGCTCTTCCCGTGCGGCGAGCGCTGCCTGCAGCTGCGTGCGTTCGGCACTGTCCTGCCTGATCTGCGCATCCCGTTCCTGCACCGCCCGTTCGTTCTTTTCGTTGAGCTGCGCGATCTCCTCCGCTTTTTGGCGGGTGAACTCGACGAGGGCGGCAGCGTGCTGCTCCTCTGCTTCATCCGCCCGGCGGCGGAGTTCCTCCTCGCGTTCATCGCGGCGGGAAAGCTCCTCGGCGTGGGAGGCGCGCAGTTCCTCCTCCTGAGCGTGGCACGCCTCAATCGTCTGCTGCAGGGCGGTCTTTTCCGCGCTGAGCGCCTCGATCTCCGAGCGCGCCTGCACAAGCTGCCCGCTCTCCTTCTCCAGTTCGCCGATGCGCCGTTCGAGCAGCAGCATATATTCCTCGGGCGAACATTTCTTCTCGCGCATCCGCCGGCGCAGGTTTTCCACCTGCTCCTTCAGCGCGCGCGCCTCCTCCTCCCTGCGCCGGCGCTCCTCCGCCTCATACGCTTCGCGCAGCGCGGCGCCGATCTCCATGCCGTGTTCATAGGTGAGAAAGGAGAGCAGCAGCACGGGTTCGGCGAACTGCTCCGCGACCGCGCGGTCTGCAAGGTCGACGGCGTGTTCTTCCCTGCTCACGGTAAAGCCGTCCCGCGTGTAGGCGACGAGAAACTCGTAGAGCGCGACGACCTCCTTGAAGTTTTTATCCATGCGCAGGACGTTGGTCTTGGTGATGGGCGGTTTGAGCTTATCCGCCTTGGCGACTTCGGACATGAGCGGCGTATGCAAATAGAAATACACCGAACGCTGCAGCCGTTCCAGATGCCCGAGCACTTCCCCGAGCTCGCTGCGGCTGCGCAGGTAGGGATCGTCGTCGGACGCCTCGCGCAGCGAAATATCGCATTGCAGGCGGCGCTTGCCGGAGGTCACAGACTTGTGCAGCACCGCCTCCCCGCGGTAGGTATTCGTCTCGCGGACGATGCGGTTGTAGCGCAGCGAGATGAAGTCGTTGAGCATACACAGCACCATGTATAAAAAGCGGTTCTCATACACGGCATAGTTGTTGAGCCGTTCCACGGTAAAGAGCTTTTCGGGGAGCAGATCCTCCCCTTCCGCCGGCTCCCGCGTGATCAGGTTGCTGTGCCGCGCAAGGTGTTCCGCCGTCTCGCGTGAGACGTGGCGCACCTTCTCGATGGGCTGCACCTCCCCCTCCGAGCGGATGAACTGCCGATCCTCATCGATCGCCTTGCCGATAAAGACGAGCCCGCGGTCGATAGCATCCACCCAGTCCTGTTCGACGTGGCAGGTGACCCGGGTGACGCTGACCTTGTCCCCCTCTCCCGCCCGCGCAAGCTCGTCACGCAGGACTCTGCTCTCCCGCTCCCTTCCGAGCGCTTCGCGGTACGCGAGGAAGGCTCTGTAAAATACATCAAGCTGCCCCATGCGATCCCCCTCCGACCTTACACGCTTCTGGCGATGCGGCGGACGTATTCCTTGCAACGCGCCATCCGCCCGTCGCCGAACAGTTCATCCAGAAAGCTGCACAGATCCTCCGATTCGCTGCGGATATATGCGGTATTCTGCGTCTCAAGCTTGCGCAGCACCTTCTTGGTCATGATGTCGTCCAGCGCATCCAGTTCTCCGCCGCCGCACGCCATATAGATGGGAAGGTAGGTGTGGATCTGCCGCATGATGCGGTTGCCGAAGGTGATCTGGAAGTGTTCGATGAGATATTCGTCGAACTTTCTGAGCTTCTCCATCGTATCGGCGGAGACGGGATGCGCCGCCACCGCCTGCGCGGCGAGCGAAGTAAACTGCTTCGCCGTGATGCGGACGGTATGCGCGCCGGATGCCTGGAAGGGCTCCGACTTGCGGTCGAGGTTGAGCACCATCGCGCGGTCGTACACCTTGTCGGAGATGGCGAACGTCGAATCGTCGTTGTTGGCGGTGCCGACGAACCACATATTCTCGGGCAGCTTGATGCGCCCGTCTTTGAGCCCCTTCGGATCGTCCGGCCACTTGTCCGAGACGACCTCCAGATAGCGCGACTCGGGATTGGGGATCTCCAAAAGGGACAAGAACTCCGCGAAATAGTACTCCACGCGCGCGATGTTCAGCTCGTCAAGGATGGTGATGTACATCTCCTCGCGCTCATTTGCCTCATACATCTTCTCTAGAAGCAGCGTCTCGTTAAAGCGCTTGGTGAATTCATTGTAATATCCCAGAAGGTCGGTGCGCTCCTTCCACATGGGCTGTACGGGGATGATGACGGAGGGATTGTCCAGAAATTCGCCGAACGCGTAGGCGAGCGACGTCTTGCCCGTACCCGACATGCCCTGCAGAATGACGATGTGCGAAACGGCAAGCCCCGCGATGAATTCGCGGATGACGGAGATGTCGTAGTACAGCCCCAGCCTGCCCGCCGCAAAGATGCGGAACTCCTCGCACAGCGCGCTGAGGGTGAGTTCCTCGGGCGCGCCGGTCTCGGGCGCCTCGCTCTGCGCGGCATCGTAGAGCTTGAGCATGGAGAAGCGCGACGTATGCTCCGGCTTTTTCTCATCCTCCCTGCGCTCGCGCTCCGCCCTGTCCGATGCCGCCTTCATCTCCCGCGCCGCCGCGTTGAAGCGGTGTTCGTTGACCATGACGGAGATGACGATGAGCAGCATGATCACAACGATCACGGCGATATAGATGATGAGATAGGTGGGCCGGGTAAGCACCTCCCAGATTTCTTCCATTGTCATACGCTTCCCCTCTCCTTTCTTTTTTGATTGACTCTCGCAAGCATTGTCCGGCATGTGCCGATCTCCTCGGCGCCGAAGATCTTCTCCATGGCCGAGAGCAGCGCCGTTCCCCCGTCCGACAGGACGGGCGCAAGCGCAAGCAGGCTGCCGAGCAGCTGCGTTGCGACGGCGCGATCGAGCGCATCCGTCTCACTCCCGCCGCAGGCGAGGCAGACGGAGACAAAGCGCTCCATCCTGATCCACGCGCGGTTGCCGATGCGCACGGGCGCGCGTTCCGCCAGCCACTCCTCCAGCCGGTCGATGCGTTTCCAGAGCCGCTCCTCCAGCGGATACGCGCTGCGCACCGCCTCGCAGAGGTTGGCAAACTGATAGTATCCGGGCGTGCGGACGGCCGTCCTGACGGCCGCTTCCCTGCCCGTGCGCACGGAAACGTCGAGGACGGACGCGATGTCCGTGACCGACGCGGGAAAGGCGGACGGCGCCTGATCGCTCAGCACCGCGATCCAGAGGTTGGGCGGCACCACGAACGCGTTTCCCGCCTGTCCCTGCAGACGGGCGACGTGCTCCGCCGCACGCGCAAAGATGAGATCGGCCATCACGTCCGGATGCGCATGGCGGCAGAGCAGAACGAACATCGCGCCCGGCTCCCGCCCCGCGTCGATGACCGCCTGCGCCAGTCCGTCCGTCCGCCCGCGGCGGTAGAGATAGCTGTCGTAGCGGAACTCCTCGTCCACGGTATCGGCATACGCCTTTGTCCCGAAATATTCGGAGAGAGCCGCGCAGAGCGCCTGCACCTGTTCCTGCGCCTCCAGAGGGAAAAACAGCACGCGCGAGCAGGCAAATGCCGCCAGCAGGCTGCGCAGATCCCCCTCGGCAAGTACAATGCCGCGCTCTGCAAGAAACACCGAGAGCTGACGGCAGATGACCGCAAAGGTAAAATCCCGGTCAAAATACTTCGGTTCATCGGACAAGGGAAAGGTGCCGCTCTCGGCGCGCTCGGCCGAAAATACGCTGTCAAACACTTCCGGCGCCGTGGTCGCAGGCAGGACGGGATCGTCAAAGGCGAGCCTGCGCCCCTCGTTTGCGCGCCGCAGCACGGAACGGTGGACGGCATTTTCCGCAATGAGCGCCGCCGCACAGACGGCGAGCATTGCAGCAAGGACGATCAGGAGCGTCACATGACTTCCGAGCTCCTGCCCCGTCGCGGCGATCACCGTAAACGCGATGACGAATGCCGCAAGCACCCCCAAGAGCAGGGCAAGCGCGCCGATGCGCAGCCATCTGCGCCGCTGGGAGGCGCGCGCCCCGCGGGCCGCACTCAGGCGGTACGTCTGCCCGATATTGGACAGATCCCGGAAATATGCGCCCGCATCGCGCGTGTCCGAGGCGGGCCGATCGCCTGCAACGGCACGCACGCCCTGCAGGCGGATGTCCGTCACGGACGCCCCGATGCAGATCTTGTACCGCCCCTCCGCCACGCTCTCGCCGTGCGTTGCCTCATCATACGTCGCAAGCGCCCCGCGCGGAAGCGGGATGGTCACCTCGCGCGCCTCTCCGGGCGCGAGCGTTACGCGTGCATACCCCTTGAGCTCCTTCTTCGGCATGGGGAATCCGGGCGCGCCGACATAGAGCTGCGCAACCTCGCACCCCTCCCGCCTGCCGGCGTTGCGCACGGTGAAACGGACTTCGTCCTCCCCGATGTGCAGTCCGGAATAGACAAATTTTGTATAGGTAAGGCCGTATCCGAAGGGATAGCGCACCCGCATCCCCGCCGTATCGTAATAGCGGTAGCCGACAAACGCGCCGACGCGCGTTCTGCCCGCATCGCGGTCGGCGCACAGCGCCCGGTACCGGGCATCCGCGCCGTCATACCGGCTGCGCGTGAGCCGTCCGCAGGGCGATATGCGCCCCGTAAGGACGTCCCCGAGGGCGGCGGCGCAGAACTTGCTCTCCAGCGGCGCCGTCAGCACCGCATCGAGCGCGCCGTCCTCCGCCATGTCCGCCGGAAGATCGGCGGGAAAGACGCCGATCATGCGCTTGCCCGTCCTCTTCAGCACCCGGAGCAGTTCCGTCAGATTGGCGGGCAGGGCGAGCGCACGCACACTTTTATCCGCATCGAAGGTCGGATGCAGGAAAATGACGATGACGTCCGCGGCTTTTGCGGCACGCACCGCCTCCTCCGCGGGAATATCGTCCGTCGCCTCCTCGCGGGGATATCCCGCCGCACGCGCAGTGACGGAAAGACCCGCATCCGCAAGTCCTCCGCACGCATCCCCGATGACGGCAACGCGCGTCCCCTCCTTGAGGGGAAGGACGCCGCTGTTTTTCAAAAGTACGATGCTCTCACGCGCCGCGCGCAGGCCGAGCGTCTGCCCGTCCGCCGATGCCGCGGACGCCGGCACAATCTTGCTGACGCGGTAAGCAAACCCGAGGACGCGATCTGCAGCCTCGTCCACTGCCGCGGGCGGAATGGCGATCCCGTCCTCCTCCGCGCCCTGCAGTTCCCGTTCGCTGACACTGCCCGCCTCCCGTTCGCGCACGAGCTTTTTATCCCGCCCGAGCGCACGGGAGAGCGCGACCCCGTCCCCGCCGATGCACACGTTCCCCCCGAGAAAGGCGTGGTAATCCACATCGGGCGCGAGGCGGCGCGAAAGGGCAAATACGTCTGTTCCGTAATCGCCGCTGACGATACCCGAAAACAGACGGACGTTGGTCGAAAGATACCCGCCGCACGGACGGTCGAGCGCGGAGACGATCGCATCGCATGCCTCCCCGCGCGCCGCAAGCGCAAACGGCTTGCAGAACAGGTCGTACACCGCGCGCCTGTCCTCATCCAGATCGAGATAGGCGACGTCCTCCGCACCGCACGAGAGCTGCGCCAGGGCGACCGCTCCGCCCGCCGCATGGACGGCGCGCGCCATTGCAGCGCCCGCCTCGCCGTTGAGCAGGGCGTCCTCGGACAGTCCCCGCGCATAATCATTGGCGGCACACTTCAGATCGGGCGTCACAAAGAGACGGATCCCTTTGCTGCGCGCCTGCGCGGCAGACAGCTGTGCCGCCTGCGCGATCAGTTCGCCGTCCCAGGCGCACATCATGCTCTCATAGGAGGGAAACCCGTTCTCCGCCGCCAGATCGGACAGCGCCGCCGTCTGCACGGACGGCACACCGAGCGCGGCGATCTGCGGATCGGAGAGCGCCGAAAGGTCGGTGACCAGCGCCGTCTTCTTTTCGTCGCTCAGTTTTTCAAGAATGTTCCTGTATTTCAACATATTCCCTCTCTGTCTGCAAATACTGCGCGCCGCCCCGCGCAATAACGCCGGGCAGAACGGCGGCAAGCACGGCCGCTGCCAGCGCAACGATCGCAAGAACGATGATCGCGGCCGCCCGTCTGTGTGAACGGGACACGCTCCCGCCCTTTCCCCGGAAAAATCCCGCAGCCCGTCTGCGCGCAGGCGCCGGCTGCATCAGGATGCGCTTCCCGTCTGCGGAGAGCGTATACGCATGCCCGTCCGAATACACGGCGACAACGCGCACCTCGACCGCCTTCCAGACGGCGGGGAGCGCAAGATCGGGCAGGAGAAATTCCTCGCCCGGCGGGCCGAAGATGCGCATGACGTCAAACTCGCGCTCCTCGCGCCCCTTACGTTCCACGTCCGTGCGCACGACGCGCAGCCGGACTCCCGTCACCGGGAAGGGCATATCGTTGCGCAGGCGCAGCGCCAGACGGTTCATATTCTGACCGTTCAGGACGAGGGACTGATGCACGGTGACGAAAAAACCGCCCTCGTATTCCCGTTCGGACAAGATCTCAGGCATTGCCATCGGCGCCCCTCCTCCCCCTGTCGCGCTTCCGGGCGCGCGGAGCATGGCCCGCGCGCGGCCGAAGCAGCAGAACGGGCGCGCTCCATGCAACCGCGTGCAGCGCATTTATCAGCGTGCACTTCGCTTTTTCCAAGGCATATGCGACCGCCCCTCCCGCCCGCCGCAGCGGCTTCCATACGGGACGGACGATGCCGGGACGCAGGCGGCGCCGAAGCAGCCGGACTGCAAAAACGGCGGCTGCGACGGCAAGCGGGATCAGCACGATGCCCGCTGCGACGAGAAGCAGCAGTCCCCCCGTCTCATTCCATCCGGCAAACGCAAGAGGGGGAAACAAGCCCGCCGTAAAGGAGAGCGTGAACCAGATGAGCGCATCGGCGGCAAGGGCGATGCTGAAAAGAAAGAGCGTCAGCCAGGCAAAAAAGGGCAGGACGCGCACGGGCGCATGAAAGCGCTCCGCGCCTGCACGATGCAGCTGCACCGAAAGATAGTCCGTCCGCCGCGGCAGATCGGTCACGGCGGTGAAGCGCTTGCCTTCCACCCGCTCCCGCACGCGGATGACGTCCACGCACCGCCCGCGGCGGTCAAAGGCGATCAGGCTGTAGTTCGCATCCGAGATCGGATACGCCCATTCGCCGAGAAAATACTTTTTTTCCGATGAGTTGAACTGATAGACCTGATACTGCCGCAGGCAGCGCTGCATGGGGACGGCGGGCGTGTACAGAACGGAGATCCCCTTTTCCAGGTTGCACCTGGCAATGCCACGGTCACGCACGGGGAGGGAATATGCGCGCAGACAATGCAAAAGACGGATCGGCACCGTGACGGCAAACGCCATCGTCAGACCGATCCCCACAATCAACCATATGACCGAAAATACCAACCAAAGCACCTTGCGCCCCCTCTCTTCCGCCCGCATTCCAACGCATATTCATGCAATTTCTTGATAAAATCTGCTGTCAGATTCATTATATCATAGGAGAGCGGAAAAAGCAATGCTTCCGGCACCGATTTTCGGGCGTTTTCCCGTATGGTGACATGCTCCCATGCGCATACGATGGCGTGTTTTTATGGACAACAGCATAAAAAGTCTTTTATATCAGCAAATCAACCGTGCTTACACATTTCCTTTCATTATATGGACATTACCTTGATTTCACATCTCACGCCGGCATAATCGATCGTTACCTCTCCGGGTTTAAGGCCCTCTATCATTACTGTGAAATAATTCCCGGCATCCGTTTCAAGCCTTACGACTGTCTCGTCAGATACCTGCCAAACGGAGGGAATTATGCCGGTCACGTCGCTCTTGTCGCCTTCCACCATTTGTATTTGCGGCATCCTTGACAGAAGTTTCACCGACAGCAATGGTATCTTTTTCTTTTTCGATACAACGTGTATCGACTGTTTCAAACCATAAATCCCGACAGGCCCGGACATGATTGATACGTTCATCCTCTCTCAAAACACGATAAAGTCCTGTTTTTCCGCAAGTTTATCCTCCTCTAGCACAAAAAGCAACCCCAGAGGCGTCCATTCATTTACGTTTTTTTCCGTAACATAAACTTTTTGAAACTGCAATGATGCAAATGCACTCTCAACGTCTTTCAATACATCATTCTCAAAACCGGCTTTTACATAGGCATAAACGGCATTATCGTTCGTCCACACCAAATCATCTTGTTCCCGATTATTGCCGCAGCCGCTCAGGAACCCCACCATGAAAGCAGAAGCCATCATCGCCGCCAAGATACCTGCAAATCTTTTTTTCACAACCTCCCTCCTTAACCTTAAAATTCTGTAACGGTTATGACAACCGCATCAGATACCATTTCATGCCATGTTCTGTTTCCCTGACCATCCGCCAAATAAAATGATGCTTTGAATTTTATCTCATGCTGTCCGAAATCAAAATAGCCCCCCCAAATTATATTTGGAAGAAATGACATCCTCCTGAAAATCTTTTATTATATGGATCCACAAAAAACGCAACGAAACAAATACCTTCATACGTTCCGTTGCGGCAGATCATAGATTGAAAAATCCTCCCGGTTTCTCTGTTTATTGCAACAAACCCTGATGCGAACTCCTGATTGTTTACAATGCCGTAAAATACCTGTTCGGATACATAGCTGTACCCATGTCAATTATAACACATCGTATTTTGAATGTAAATAACAAAAAATGGATAACTTTTATAATTTCCCCGATAAGATTTTACTTGACACATGGCGTATCCGGCATAAAAAAAGCGAAACGCGCTGACGCGTTCCGCAGCCCGTAAAATTGTATCACAACGGCATAGCTATGCCGGCGCCGTCGGGGCGATCGTAATTTTCCCGCGTCTCCTTGACAATCGCGATGACCCGTGATATACTTGATTCAGTTTTTTACGCAGGTATTCTATGTTTCCGGACGTCACATTTTTAGGCCTTGAACTCTATGACTGGTGCATCATCGTGGGAGTCGTGCTGGCGCTGATCGTCGCGCGCGTCTATTCCGATCTTCTGAAAATTCCCGCAAAACTGCAAAATCTGATCTACGTCACGGCGATTTTCTCCATCGCCGGGGGGCTGGGCGGCGCCATGCTCTTTCAATCCGTCTACAACTGGATCGAATCGGGCGTATTTGAATGGCGCGGCATGACGTTTTACGGCGGACTCATCTGCGGCGCAATCATCTTTCTCGCGGGCTACTTTCTCGTCGGAAAAAAGCTCTGCGGCGATTTGCCGAAGGAGTACTTTGGCAAAGTTTCGGGCATGGCGGCCTGTGCGATCGCCATTGCACACTGCGTCGGGCGCATCGGCTGCCTGTTCGCAGGCTGCTGCTACGGCCGTCCCACCGACGCCTGGTACGGCATCTATCTCCCCGCCGTGGGAGAGCGCGTTATCCCGACACAGCTGTTTGAGAGCATCTTTTTATTCTGTCTCTTCCTCATCCTGACATTCCTGCTCTTCAAGACGAAGATTTCCCCTCTGGGCGTATACCTCTGTGCCTATGCCGTATTCCGCTTCTGCATCGAATTCGTGCGCGGCGATGACCGCGGTCAGCTCATAAGCGCACTCTCTCCTTCGCAGTTCTGGTCGATCCTGCACCTTCTGGCGGGGATATGCGTCATTGCCCTGCCCTATCTCATCCGCCACCTCCGGTCGCGAAAAAGCAAGCAGGATCCCTCCCCGTGACCGTGTAGTCTGCTCCGGTTTCACCGAATTCTTTGTAAAATTGGCCCGGGCGGCGCATCTTTTGATGCGTCGCCCGGGCCGTTTCAGTTTATAACATGCCGCTCTTGCGAAGATGCATTCACACGATCGCGCCGCGCAGCACAAACCGCTGCTGCGGCGTGAGGCGGAACAGATCCGCGGCACGCCGCGGGCCCTCCCGCAGGAGCAGACGCACATAAAACATGACTGCAAAGACCGCCAGTGCGGCCGTTAGGAGGACGGTGGGCAGATTCCAGATTTCCGCAAATGCGCCCTCGCCGAGCGTGGGAACGAGCGTGCCGCCGAAATTATAGACAGCATGGAGCAGGATACACGCCGCCAGGCTGCCCGTGTGCAGATATACGATCGCCAGCATCCCGCCGATCAGGAAGGAATACCCCACCTGAAGCGCCACCGCGCCCGCTCCCGCACCGGAAAAGAGATTGAGCAGGTGCGTCAGGCCGAACAGGGCGGAGGACAACAGGACGGCGGAAAACCTTGCGCGCCGCCCCGTTCCGAAGTGCTGCAGCATGAGCGGGAACAAAGCGGCACGGAAGGCCGTCTCCTCAAATGCCGCAACCGCGATGCACTGCAGCGCGAACAGAGCAATGGCAAATCCCCCGGCGTTCACACGCGCCGTTCCGGATATGAGCGCAATAACGGGCGCATTGTTGAGCGCGACGAGCAGGGCGGGCAACACTGCAAAGACGGAACGCAATCCGCAGTTCCGGCGCGGGGCATCGAAGAGTCCGAGCTGAACACAGAAGAAGAACATCACGGCAGCCGAAACCGCGCGGCAGAGCGCCATACCCGCCATGGATGCAGTGCGCGCATCGTCCGAAAACAGCCGTCCGATCTGTTCGCAGGGCAGTCCCGTCAGTCCGACGGCAAAGAGATAGACGATGAGCGCCGCGCCGAGCGGATCTTTCCGCAAAAAAAGCAAAACTCTCATGTCCATATACTCCCGCAATGCCGCACCGAAACAGCTCCTTTCATCGTTTTCAGCGTTCGTTTGCCATATCGACGGCGATACCCGCCCTTCTCGACCGTTCCGCGGCATAGGCGATGAAGTGGCTCTCGGCAGAGCGCTCGAGCATCGTTTCCTCCCGCTCTTTTCCGCAGAGCAGATCATAAAATGCCGCCACCGTTCCCGTATCGCCGCCGCCGTGTCCCTGCGAACGCGCCGCCGCCACAAGATCGGAGATGCGCCAACGCTCCTGCTTTCCGCCAAAGGGCGCCAGAAGCAGAAGATCCCGCGTTTCATCCAGCTGCAGCTCTCCGAGCGTCCCGTGGAACGTGTACCTTCTGCCGCATCTCTCGGTAAACGCCGTCATGGTGAGCTGCGCCTTGACGCCGTTTGCAAAGGAGACCGACACCGTCTGATGATCGACGACGTCGTTGTCACAGCAGAACACGCACCTGCCGTAGGGGCCGTTTTCATACGCCGCCCGCAGACTCTCCTCGGTATTGGGCGCGAGTGCGATCACGTTGTAGGGCCAGCCGTCCTTCGGCATCCCCTGCGCTTTCCAGCGTTCGATATACAGCCGCTCGGCGCTGTATGCACAGGTGTGCAGATATCTGCATTCGGCGCAGCGCTCCGCAGCGTCTGCGGGATGGTTGCCGCGATGGAAAAAGGTCAGCCCGCCCGTTGAGTAGACTTTATCCGCCGCGGAACCGGCGTAATACTGCAACAGGTCGAGATCGTGGCAGCATTTGGCAAGCAGCATGGGAGAAGTTTCCTCCTCATTGCGCCAGTTCCCGCGCACAAAGCTGTGCGCCTGGTGCCAGTACGCCACCTGCTCCAGCGCATCGATGAGTACCAGATCCCCGATGGCGCCGCTTTCAAGGATGCGCTTTGCTCTGACAAAGGCGGGCGCATAGCGCAGTACATGGCAGACGAGCACCTTCCCCGCGCTGCGCTCCGCCGCCGCAAGCAGCTCCTTCAGCTGCGCCTTATCGGGCGTGACAGGCTTTTCCAAAAGCACCGTATAACCGAGCTGCAGGGCGCGCAGGCACATCCGGACATGATCCCTGTCCTGTGTGGCGATGACGAGCGCATCGCTGCGCCGCTCACGGAAAAATTCCTCCTCGTCCGTAAACAGCTGCCGTGTGTTGTACAGCTTGCCGAAACGCTCCAGCCGCTCCGGACGGATGTCACACAGCGCCGCGATATGGAAGCGCTCCGGCTGCTGCGAAAAGAGTCTGCCGTAGACGTCGCACCCGCGGGATCCGCAGCCGATGATGGATACCGAAAATTGTTTTTGCATGGTTCCTTCTCCCGAATTCATATTTCCTTCCCTGCCAGGCGCATCCTGTCAAGGCAGGAGAGCATTCCCTCCGCAAGTGCAAACTGCGTCCTTGCCCGGTCAAGATTGTGATCCGGGCGCGCCGTACGGAAGTAGACGTCCCCCTCCAGATAGTCCGTCAGAAAACGCATTCCACACTCATACGTCATGAGCAGCGCCCCTATGGGCAGATTTTCCCGCTCTGCCTGCGTGATACTCCCGCCAACCGCGGACAGATACCCCTCAAGATACGCCGTGTACAGGTCAAAACTGAAATGCACCTTGCTGCAATCGGGTTCATCCTCCGCGGCAGTGTTACAGCCAAAACGAATGCTGTCGCCGAAGTCATAGCAGAGCGACCCGGGCAAGACGGTATCGAGATCGATGACGGCGATCCCCCTGCCCGTCGCATCGTCCAGCATCACGTTGTTGAGCTTGGTGTCGTTGTGCGTGACGCGCAGCGGGATTTCTCCCGCAGCCAGCCGGTCGACGAGCAGCCCTGTCAGATGGCCGTGCGCCTGCACCCAGTCGATCTCCCTTTGCACTTGCGCCGCTCTTGCGCATACATCCCCTTCGACGGCGCGCAGAAAGTTCGCGTACCGCACGCGGGTGTTGTGAAAGTCAGGAAGGATCTCGTAGAGCTGCGACGCATCAAACCCCGCCAAAAGGGATGCAAAATTGCCGAATGCCACGGCGCTCTCGTAAAAATCACGGCGGGAACGCACGCTCTGGTGCGCCGTAGCGCCCTCGATGAATATGTACATCCGGAAATAGTTCTCGCCGTCAAAGTGATAGTTCTCTCCCGTCCTTGTGGGTACAATGGTCAGGCATTCGCGCATGGGATCGCCCCCGCGCGCCAATACGCTCCTGCGGCAGAACGCAGTTACGAGCGCAATGTTGTGCATGAGCTTGGCGACATCCGGAAAGAGACGGCTGTTGATGCGCTGCAGAATATAGCGCACCCGCCTGCCGCCCTGTTTCATTGTCAGGCAGAACGTATCGTTGATATGTCCCTCGCCATAGCGCACGCAGGAGACAAACTCACCCTCTGCCTCAAACTTTCCCGCGATCGCGGGAAAATCATAGGAATCCATTTTTTCTCCTCTGTTCCTTGTCCGGGCCCGTTTTCCGAAGCCGTGCATTGCACGGAACGCATCCCGGACGACACTCCTCTATTGTATCACGCCAAAAAAACGCTGTCAATATAGACGATCAAATTTTATCGCACGCCTGGCATCTTCTCCGCCGCCGACCGTGCAGTACCCTGCCCCTTTTGCCGATCGGCCTTCCTCCGACCGGATACAACGGCGGGCGCAATGAATTCTATCCTTCCAAATTCAGAGCAGACAGATCAGCCTGGCCGCGGAATTTTCTGAACTGTTCAAAAAAGATACCGCGCCCCAGCCGCAGCCCCTCGATCATTTGACCTCGTCCTGTTCAATGGCCTCATTGCGGGACAAAAGAACCAACGTCTCTACATGTGTCGTATGTCATACTTAGATATGTGTCATTCATGCATTGGTTACGGTTTTTCGATATGCGCAATCAGGCGGACATACCCATTTCGACATCATTCGTGCCATAAACGTGATTTATTTTACACTTTTTCGTATGTATTTCGTGATAAACATTGACTTTCCCCAAACAATCTGCTATACTTATCGTACATAAGGAGGCACTGACATGAAAAGGCTCATCGAAAGACGGCTCATTGAATGGAAAAATTCAGCAAACCGCAAACCGCTCCTCATCTACGGAGCAAGGCAAATCGGAAAAACGTACTCCATGCTCGCCTTTGGCAAAGAGCATTACGCAAATACCGTCTATTGCAACCTTGAAAACACGGCGGATCTGCATGCCGTATTTGAGCGCGACCTTGTTCCTGAGCGTATCATTTCCGCGATCTCCGCCATGTACAATACGCAGATAACAAAAGGCGGCACGCTTATCATCTTTGATGAAATTCAGGCGTGCGAACGCGCTCTGACATCGCTCAAATACTTTCAGGAGCAGGCGAACGATTATCACATCGTAGCGGCAGGTAGCCTGTTAGGGCTTGCTGTCAATCGGGGACACTATTCTTTCCCTGTCGGAAAAGTCGATATGATAACAATGTATCCCCTCTCTTTCGAGGAGTTTCTGTTTGCAACGGGCAATGAAAAACTTATTTCACTCATCAAAGAAGCGTATGCCGAGTTTTCCCCGTTTTCTTTACACGAAAAGGCAATGGACTTATACCGCACATATCTTATTGTCGGAGGCTACCCCGCCGCAGTACAAACATATCTCGATTCGGATGACTTCAATGCAGTGCGCGCAGAACAGAGCACGATTTCCGATGCGTACATCGCAGATATGGCAAAATACACAACGCCTTCGGATATGATCAAGAGCATCGAAGTTTACAACTCGCTCTTTGCGCAGCTTTCAAAAGAAAACACAAAATTTCAATACTCCGTCATCGGCTCAAAAGCACGTGCCAGAGATTATGAAACAGCGCTTGCATGGCTGAAATCTGCCAATGTCGTTCTTCGATGCCAAAGAGTAACCGAGGGCAAATATCCTCTTGCCCTGTATGAAGATCTGACCTCGTTCAAGGTGTATTATTCGGACGTAGGGCTTCTGACAATGCGCATGTCGATTGCTCCAAATACAATTTTGCAGCCCTACAACCTTTCAGACAAGGCGCGAGGCATGATGGCTGAAAGCTATGTTGCCGAACAACTGACAGCAAACGGGTTCCCGCTGCACTATTGGTCGTCGGGAAATACTGCGGAAATTGACTTTGTAATACAGCAAGACGCCTGTTCGGTTCCCGTAGAGGTAAAATCTTCAGATAACGTAAAAGCAAAAAGCCTGCAAACGTATGTCAAAAACTATTCTCCCAAATATTCTCTTCGCGTCTCCGCAAAGAATTTTGGCGATGAAAATGGAATACGGTCTGTCCCGCTGTACGCGGTTTTCTGTCTGCGCCCCGAAACTTGACGCGTGTACCCTCTTCCGCTTATATACAATCGACATGTAAACTTTCAACAAATGCCACGCTTCCAAAATCACGAAAATGCCGTTCTTCCCCTATCCAAACGATGTATTCTGTGAAAATATCCGTTAAATCGGATTTCAAGTCCAAATTAACGGAAAAATTGAAAGTATCTTTTCTTGCGAACACTACCTGTCGTTTTTCACATATCCAAGCAAACTACCTGTATTTCTTCTGTCATATCCAAGCAAACTAGGCGAGTCAAAAAATGCCTGTTCTTGCATTGCAAAGCAGACAATGAAATTGACTGTCAGATTTGGATATGAAAAAAAAGGCTGAAAAGTATCGTTTTCAGCCTTAAAAATTGCAGTTTTTATGGATTTTTTCGTTCCAACATCACCAGCGTCTCTACATGTTTGGTCTGCGGGAACATATCGAACGGCTCGACGGTGATCAGGCGATAGTCGCCGGCAGGCCGTTCCGCCTTGACGAGTGCCCCATCCCGGTCGACCAGTGCGCCCGTCAGGATGCCGATGTCGCGCGCGAGTGTGGCGGGATCGCAGCTGATCATAACGATCTTTTTCACGCCGCTTTGGATGAGCAGATCGATGACGCCGCGCGCCACGCCCGCACGGGGCGGATCGAGCACCACAAGCGCCCCCGGCTCCCTCTCCAGAACGCCCGGGAGCAGATCCTCCACCCTGCCGCACAGGTTGACCATTTTCTCCTCCAAACCATTGCCCGTGCGCAGCTTTTCGGCGCAGTCGTGCGCCTCAGGAACGATCTCGATGCCGTAGGCCTTCCGGCACTTTTTGGCGAATTTTGCAGTGAGCAGTCCGCCGCCCGCATAGCAGTCGATGACGGTCTCCCCAGCGTCCGCAAATGTGAGCGCGCGCTCATAGAGTTTGTTGCGCACGTTCTCATTGATCTGCACAAAGGTGCGCGGCCCCACCTCGTAGGCGATGCCGCCGTCCTGGCACTCATAAAAACCCGGGCCCTTGAGAAGCGTAAACGTCTCGCCGAATACGACGTTCGTCTTTTTATCGTTGACGTTGAGCCAGAAACTGTACACGGGGAACACCTTGTCCAGCAGGAACAAAAAGTAATCGATCCCCTTGAGCTCCGGAACGGTTGCGACCAGCGTGACGATATATTTTTTCCGCAGTTCCCGCACGACGATGTGCCGGAGCTGCCCCTCGCCGCTCTCCTCGTCATAGCCGTCCAGGCCGCATTTCTCCATAAAATTCAAGAGCGCCGCGATCAGCCCTTCCGCCCAGTCCGGATGAAGCGGACACGCCTGCGTCGGCACGATACGGTGCGAACGTTCGGCATAAAACCCGACCACGTTCTTCCCGTTCCTGCGCCCGATGGGGAGCTGGAGCTTGTTGCGGTAGCCGTACTCGCGCTCGCTGCGCTCCGCCGCGGCGACGGAAAAATCGATCCCCGCGATCTTTTTGAGCGCATCGTGTACGAGCTGTGACTTGAACTTGAGCTGCGTATGGTATTTGAGATGCTGCAGCTGGCAGCCGCCGCACTTGCCGAACACGGCGCACCTGGGGCGCACGCGCACTTCCGCCGGCGTATCCAGTTCCTCCACGCGCGCATAGCCGACATTTCCCTTCACCTTCAGAACGCGCACCGTGGCGCGCTCGCCCGGAAGAAGGCCCGGAACAAAGAGCGTGACCCCCTCCCTCTTCGCAATGCCCTCCCCCTGCGTACCGAGCGCTGCGCAGGTCACTTTGAACATTTCGTTTTTTTCCAACGTAGCTCACCTCCCGATCCGCCGGATAATAGCATCCGTCGCTCTCTGGCAGAGAAATATCATATAGTCATACACGGCAAAGAACAGCGTCCCGCCCACAAAGAGGATGACGAAGAAGCTGTTCTCCACATAGGGATACCACGTCAGTTCGCGCAGGCCCAGAAACTCCTCCAGAACGATCCATGCGAGCCACAGGGAGAGGTCAAACCACGCCGCCTTGACAAGGTAGAGCGCCCCGTGCAGGAGGGGCTTTCTGACATATTTTTTCTGAAGGTAATTGGCAAGCGGATGCAACCCGAAAAAGACGATGAAGGGCAGGATCTGCATGACGCCGAGCACGAACCCCGTGAAAAGAAGAGCGAGGATGACCGACCCCGCATAGGCGAGGAAAAAGCCGAAGATCTTCCCCTTTGCAAGCGGAACCATGAGCGCGAACACCGCGATGAGATACCCTGCCGCAAGCAGGAACCGGACATAGGAACCCATGGTCAGCGCAAGCGCACCGACGGCGCAGGCGATCGCCGAAAGAGCGATCTCAAACGAACGCGACTGCTTTTTCATAACAAATCAAATAGGCGTGTGAAATGTTTCAAAAGCAGCCGCGCATGGGACGGCCGCTTTTTCAGTATCTTTTTTGCACCATTCCGGGAACGCCTTTCTTCCCTCCGAAAGGCCTCCCGCAAACCGTTTCACCTGCAATTACAGCACAGATTGAACAGACAGTTCACGCACAGGAAGGTATAACAGAAGGAGGCGCACTGGGAGCACCAGTTCCCGCCCATCTGCTCCTCCCCGTTGGGAACGGGGTCGGGGTTGGTGTTGGGCGCGCCGCCCGTCTGCTGGCGGTAGTCCGCGCGGTTCTTCAGCTTCTCATATGCCTCGCGGTACTTGCTGTTGCCGCCGTCCATCTGAATGGCGATCTCCAGCTGCTTCTTGCTCTCCTGCATCCAGTTCTTTTTGTAGAACACGACGGACTGCAGATAATGCCACTCGGCGCTGCGCTCGTTGAAGTCGTCGAGGAGCTGCTGGGCGCGGGCGATATCGCCGCGGCGGATGGCATCGGAAACCGCCTCAAACGAGGAGGCGCCCGACGTGTTGTTTGCCTGTTCGCGGCGTTCCTCCATGATCTCGTTATAGGCGGCATCCAGCTTTTCCAGCATCCGGGCGGCGTTGTTGCCCTCCTCGCCGTCCTTCCACTTCTCCTCGTTGTAGATCTCCTTGAGCCGCTCGTAACAAGCCTTGATCTCCTCGTCCGAAGCGTTCTCGTCCACCTGTAACAGCCTATAGTTATCCTTGTTCATAGTCATTCCTTATTGATTGGATATCAGAACCCGTCGCAGCTTTCGCATACGCAGGTGCAAAGTCCCGTCACGCAGCATTCCGCACAGAATCCTGCCGCCTCGTCCCCCATCTGCGCCTGTTCCCGCGGCTTCTTTTTGCGGCCCTTTCCCGCAAGCGCAAGGAGTTCATCGTATTCCTTCTTATAGAGCTCGTTGTCGGGGCTCTCTTTCATTGCCCGTTCCAAACAGCGCTTGCTCTCCGTGTACCACTTCTTCGCACGAAAGACCTTCGCCTGCATGAACTGCCATTCGGCGCTCCGCTCTTCCACACTATCGAGAAAACGCTGCGCCCCGTCCGTATCTCTCCGCGCAAGACGCTCCCGCACTTCCCGAAAAGGATCCTCGGGATTCGCCCCTTCCGAAGCGCTTTCTGCACAATCGCAGGCCGCGTTTTCCGAAGCGCTTTTTTCAATGCCGCAGGCCGCGTTTTCCGAAGCGCGGGCTTCGGAGGCGCGGGACAGCTCTTGCTTGTTTCGTTTTTTTCGGTCGCGCGCACGTTTTCCGGACATGGCGTCCCCTCCTGCCGATATTATGAACGGATCTTGGCGAGATCGACCGACGTCTCCTTGCGCGGTTCGCCCTTCATGACGCGGGCGGTCTCCAGCGGGATCCCGCGCAGGATGACGTTATCCGTGAGGTCGCGGTTGAAATGAAATTTCACGCCCGCAAGGCCTTCGCGCATGGAATAGAAGAGCGTGTCGAACAAAAAGGCGATCTCCTGCCCGTTCTGCTCCATGAGTTCCTTCCGCGTGTGCGCGCCGTAAGCGAGTACGAAGGGATTGTAGCGCCCCTTTTTGCCGTCCTTTTCATAGTCGTCGAGCGCGTCGATGAGGTACACCCATTTGCCCACCGCGTAGAACAGCTCCTCCGCCGCGGGGGAATTTTTTTCGCGCAGAAAGTGGACGCACAGCTTTTGCATGAGCAGCGCGGTCGCCTCCGCCGCCTCATCGGGCGAGGGGGAGCGCTTTTTTTCCACCGCCGCCTGCGCCGATACATATTCCTCGACGAGCGCGACCATCTCCGGATAGCGCTTTTGGGCGAGCCGGAAGCCCTTCTTGAACCAGGCGCGCTTGATCCTGCCGCCGCTGCCGTCCGCAACGTCATCCGCCAGTTTATAGTAGGTGAGCACGGTATTGAGCGCGCCCAGCTCCATCGTGAGATCGTCCACAACGGCGATGGGCCGCTTGCGGATGGTGTGCTCGAAACAGTTCTGCTTCTCCACCCGGATGTCCGTCCCCGTCATGTTGTGCAGGAGCGCGGATAAAAATGTGACGTCATAGGTCAGGCTCAGGCGCGCGCGCTGCCCGCACGAGGCGCCGATGGACTTGCAGAGCCCGCAGTAGAGCGCCTTGTAGAGCATGAAGTCCTTGATGAGCAGATTGGGCAGATCGTAGCGAACGTATCCGAACACGGCACTACTCTCCCCGGTAGAAACCCACCTTGCGGTATACCTTGGAGAGCGTCTTTCTCGCCGTGCGGAAGGCATTCTCCGCGCCGCGTTTGAGGATGTCTGCAAGATACGCCTTGTCGGCGAGCAGGCGCGCCTGCTCCGCCTGGATGGGTGCGAGCACGTCCGCGACCGTCTCCCCGACCGCCGCCTTGAAGTCGCCGTACCCCTTCCCTTCAAACTCCTTCTCCGCCTCCGCAACGGTGCAGCCGCGGAAGGAAGCATAGATATTGAGCAGGTTGGTGACGCCCGGCTTTTCATCCGAGGCGCAGACGCGGTTGTCGCTGTCCGTCACGGCGCGCCTGAATTTGCGCAGGATGGTATCGCGGTCGTCCGAGAGATAGACGGACGCATTTGGATTTTCATCCGATTTGCTCATCTTGTGCAGAGGATCCTGCAGGGAATTGATCTTGGCGCCCTCCCTGACGATATACGCCTCGGGAATGCGGAAGGTCTCGCCGTAGCGGTTGTTGAAGCGGATGGCAATGTCGCGCGTGATCTCCAGATGCTGGCGCTGATCGATGCCGACGGGAACGAGCCCGGTCTGATAGAGCAAAATGTCCGCCGCCATGAGGACGGGATAGTCCATCAGCCCCATGTTGACATTTTCGGCGTGCTTTGCCGCCTTGTCCTTGAACTGCGTCATGCGCTCCATCTCGCCGACATAGGTGATGGTATTGAGTACCCACGTCAGCTCTGCGTGTGCCGGCACGTTGGACTGCACATACAGCGTACAGCGCGCGGGATCGATGCCGCAGGCGATGTAGAGCGCGGCGAGCTCCAGCGTGCGCCGGCGCAGCTGGGCGGGATCCTGGCGCACCGTGATGGCGTGCATATCGGCGATCGCGTAGAAACAGGTGAACTGCTGCTGCAGCTTCACCCAGTTGCGGATGGCGCCCACATAGTTGCCGATGGTCAGATTGCCGCTCGGCTGGACGGCGGAATACAGAACATTTTCTTCCATGGTTCTCTCGGTCAAATCAAAGTTTCAGGATAATTATACCATAATTCCACGCAAATTGCAATGGGTGAGCGCTTTCCGGTGATAAAATTGTTGTGAACTATTTGTGCAGTTTTTTCACATCCGCCGCCTTCCGACAAAAAGTCCCGGGCATTTTACCCGGGACTTTTGATCAGATAAATTTCATAACTTCTTCAAACATCTTGTCCGGCGTTGTACTCTCGCGGAACAGGATGGGCTTGTAGCGGATGGCCTTGAGCGCCTCCGGCACTTTCATGGCGGTGAGCAGGTTGATGCGCTTGATGCCCTTGAAGCTGTCCTTGACGTCGTTGCCCGTGAGCGCATACAGTACATCCTGCGGGAATTTATATGGACTTGCCGTGGAGACGACCACCATGGGCGGCAGTTCCGCCTTGGGGTTCTCCTTCTTCTGCTTCTCCTCAAAGCGCTGGGCGACGCTCATCGCCACCCCCGTGTGGGTGTCCATGGGATAGCCGTACTCTTCAAAGAACTCATAGATGCAGTCCACCGTGTCGCCCTCGCCGGCATAGCCCGCGTAAAATTCCGCGCGCATCGCTTTGAGTTCCTCCGCGCGGACGGAATATCTGCCCGTCGAGAAGAGGGATGCCATGCGTTCGGCCGTGAGCGCGGCGTCCCTGCCCGAGAGCTCGAAGATGAGCCGCTCCAGATTGGAGGAGACGAGAATGTCCATGGAGGGAGACATCGTCTTATAGAAGGGACGCTTGGCGTCGTAGGTGCCGCGCGTGAAGAAGTCGGTCAGAACATTGTTCTTGTTGGAAGCGCACACGAGCGTGCCGACGGGCAGCCCCATCTTTTTGGCATAATAGCCCGCAAGGATGTTGCCGAAGTTGCCCGTGGGGACGGTGAAATTGACCTTGTCCCCCATTCTGATCTGGTCGGAGGTAACGAGGTCGCAGTACGCCGAAAAATAGTAGCAGATCTGCGGCGCGAGGCGGCCGAAGTTGATGGAATTGGCGGAGGAGAGCAGATACCCCTTTTGGGCGAGTTTCTCCTTGCATTCCTGAGAGGCAAAGATCTTCTTGACGCCCGTCTGGCAGTCGTCAAAATTGCCGCGCACGGCGACGACGTTGACGTTGCCGCCCTCCTGCGTACACATCTGGAGCTTCTGCATCTTGGAGACGCCGTCCTCGGGGTAGAACACCATGATCTTGATGCCGGGGGCGTCCCTGAACCCCTCGAGCGCCGCCTTGCCCGTATCGCCGCTGGTGGCGACGAGGATGAGGATGTCCTCCCGGATGCCGCACAGATCGCACCCCTTGCGCAGAAGGTATGGCAGCACGGTGAGCGCCATATCCTTGAAAGCGCACGTCGGGCCGTGGAAAAGTTCGAGCATATACATCCCGTTCTCCACGCGCACGAGCGGGGCGGCATCCCCCCCTTCAAACTGGGAATACGCCTTTTTCAGGGCGGCGAGCAGTTCCTCCCCGTCATATTCATCGAGATACTTGTGCAGAATGAGGGCGGCGCGCTCGGGATAGTCCATGGCGAGCATCCCCTCCATCTCCTCCCGCGTCACGGCGGGAAAGACGGACGGGACAAACAGCCCGCCGTCGCCTGCAATGCCCTTCACGATCGCCTGCGCGCCCGTAACGGTCTCCTGCCCTCTCGTACTGATAAATTGCATATATCCTCCCTCGCCCGCGCTCTTCCGGCGATCCTGCCCATATTCAAACCGTCCCTTGAACAAGGGACGGTCATGCATTCGTGAAAGGTTCCGCTGTCCGGATCAGAGATATTTTGCCGCGAACTCGGGAAGTTCGTTCTCCGCACAGCTGCAGGTGATGTAGATCTTCAGATCGCGCATCTGGGCAACCTTCTCCATCATGTAAAAGAACTGCGCCATATCCTTGATCGCCTTCCCCGCGATGCGGGCAATGCCGTCCACAAAAACGTATTCGTTGTCGTAGCTACCGGCGATGACGCCCTTGATGAAGCCGCACAGCGCGTCCTCACCCGCAATGGAATAATCGCTCGTGTCAATGAAGCGGACGTCGCGCTTCAGATCATACATATACCGCTTGGTGTCGGTGATGAAGATCAGATTCCCCTTGGCAGAAGCAACTGCCTCGTTTGCCGCGTCGATGATGCGCTTTGTCTTGCCGCTTCCCTTGGGGCCGCAAATGACCTTTATCATGATTCATCCTCCTGCCTCGCCCGCGGGCGAGAATTTTTTCTTATCTCTATTCTACCAAGTTTTCGTGCAGTTTTCAAGGGGATTTGTGAAATTTCCCCAAAAAATTTCCGTCAAACTTCAATTCAGGCTCTTCAGGAAGCCGTCGATGCGCGCAAGACCCTCCAAAAGATCCTCCATCGAGAGCGAATAGGACAGACGCACGCAGTCCGGCGCGCCGAAGGGTGCCCCGGGAACGACGGCGACCTTCGCCTGTTCGAGCAGGGCGGAGGCAAAGGAAACGGAGTCGGTGATCTCCTGCCCGCCGCAGCGCTTGCCGTATGCGCCCGACACGACGAGCATGAGGTAGAACGCGCCCTCCGGCACGATGCAGTACGCGCCGTCCATCTTCGCGATGCGCTCCACCGCGGCGCGGCGGCGGTCGGCGAAGATGGCGACCATCTCGCGGATCTTGCCGTCGGAGAGGGACGAGGTGAGCGCCTCCAACGTGGCGTACTGCGCAATCGAGCAGGCGTTGCTCGTCGCATGGCTCTGGAAGGAGTCGATCGCCTTGGCGATGTCCGCGGGCGCGGCGAGATAGCCGATGCGCCAGCCCGTCATGGCGAACGTCTTGGAGACGCCGTTGACGGTGATCGTGAGCTCCTTCATCCTGTCGGACACCGCCGCCATCGAGAAGGGACGGGTGCCGCCGTAGACGAGCTTTTCATAGATCTCGTCGGCAAGCACGAAGATGCCGTGCTTTTCGCACACCGCGGCGAGCGCGCGCACCTCCGCCTCCGAATAGACGGCGCCGGTCGGATTGCAGGGCGAATTGAAGATGAACAGCTTCGTCTTCGGCGTGACGGCCGCCTCGAGCTGCTGCGCCGTGATCTTGAAGTTGTTCTCTTTGGCGCCCTCCACATAAACGGGAATGCCGCCGCACGTCCTGACGACTTCGGGATAGGTGAGCCAGTAGGGCGCGGGGATGATGACCTCATCCCCTTCGTCCACGAGCGCATAGCAGACGTTGAAGATGGAATGCTTTGCACCGTTGGAGACGATGATCTGCGAGGGCTCGTACTCCAACCCGTTGTCGCGCCGGAACTTTTCGCAGACCGCGCGGCGCAGTTCGGGCAGGCCTGCCGAGGGCGTATACTTGGTCTTGCCCGCCCTGAGCGCGGCGATGCCCGCCTCTACGATGTATTCGGGCGTGGGGAAGTCGGGTTCGCCGACGCCGAAGTTGACGACGTTCTCCCCTGCCGCCTTCATCGCCTTCGCCTTGGCGCTGATCGCCAGCGTCTGGGAGGGCGAAATGGCGCGGATGCGTCTTGCAAGTCGTTCCATAGATTTCACCTCGGTAAAATTAGTTTTCATTCGTTGTCTGCGGACTGCGCGAGCCTGCGCTCGGTGTCCGCCCGCGCAAGCGCGGCGATCATCTCATCCAGATCGCCCGCGAGGAAAGACTGCAGGTTGTGCAGGCTCAGCCCGATGCGATGATCGGTGATACGGCTCTGCGGGAAATTGTAGGTGCGGATGCGTTCGCTCCTGTCCCCCGTGCCGACCAGGCTCTTCCTGTTCGCCGCCTCGGCGCTCGCCGCACGCGAATTATAGTAATCGTACAGGCGGCTTCTGAGCACCCTGTACGCCTTTTCCTTGTTCTTGAGCTGACTGCGCTCGTCCTGACAGGTCACGACGATGCCCGTGGGAAAGTGGGTGAGGCGGATGGCGGTCTCCGTCTTGTTGACCTTCTGTCCGCCCGCGCCGGAGGAGCGGAACAGGTCGACGCGCACGTCCTTGTCGTCCAATTTGACGTCCACGTCCTCCGCCTCCGGCAGGACGGCGACCGTCACCGTGGAGGTGTGGATGCGCCCTTGCGATTCCGTCTCGGGAACGCGCTGCACGCGATGCACGCCGCTCTCGTACTTGAGCCGTGCATACGCACCCTTCCCGTCGATATTGACGATGGCCTCCTTCATGCCGCCCAGTTCCGTCTCGTTGAGGTCGACGACCTCCCAGCCGAAGCGGTGCTTCTCGCAGTAGCTCTGATACATCCGGTAGAGGTCATAGGCAAAGAGCGCCGCCTCCTCGCCCCCCGCCCCCGCGCGAATCTCCAGCGTGCAGCCGCGCTCGTCGTTCCTGTCCTTGGGCAGGAGGAGAACCCGGAGCTGCCCCTCCATTGCGGCGAGCTCTCCTTTGCAGGCGAGCGCCTCGTCCAAAAGAAGTTCGCGCATCTCACCCGTCTCCTTCTCCGCCTCGGCGAGCGCCGCGTCCCTCTCCCGCTGTTTTTTTTGGTAGGCGCCGTACGCAAGAGCGATGGGCTCGAGTTCCGCCCGCTCGCGCGAGAGCGCGCGCCAGCTGTCCAGATCGGCGAGCGTCTCGGGGCGGGAGAGCGTCTCCCCCAACTCCTCATAGCGCGCCATAATTTTGTCCAGTTTGGAAAACATCGTTAAAACCCGATCTTGACGATGCGCTCAACGCCCGCCAGGTCGCGCACGACCATGGCAAAGTCACAGCGGGCGACGGTACGGAAGATGCGGATGATCTCCTGCGCCTGTCCCTCGCCGCACTCGAGGATGCACATCCCGCCGCGGACGATGTAGCGGTTGATCTTCTCGGCGATGCGGCGGTAATAATTCAGGCCGTCCACGCCGCCGTCGAGCGCCAGGTGCGGCTCGAAGTCACGCACGTCCTCGGGAAGGGAGGAAATCTCCGCGCTGCAGATATAGGGCGGATTTGCGGTGATGAGGTTGTACCTGCCGCGCACGCCCTGGAAGAGGTCGGCCTGCACAAAGGTCACGTTCGCCTTGTTGAGGCGGGCGTTCTCGCGCGCCACTTCCAGCGCGCCCTCCGAAATGTCGGAGGCGACGACGGTGACGTTCTTGTCCTTTGCCGCCTCGCACGCGACCGCCACCGCAATAGCGCCGCAGCCCGTACACAGATCGAGCATACTGTCGCCGTCGCGCAGGGAGGCGAGCGCCTGCCGCACGAGGATCTCCGTCTCGGGGCGGGGGATGAGCACGCGTTCGTCCACCTTGAAGGGATAGCCGTAAAATTCGGTATCGCCGAAGATATACCAGAGCGGCCTGCCCGTCATGCGCTGCTCGAACACGTCAAGGATGCTGCGGCACTCCTTGCGGTTGACGATGCGCTCCTGCGTGAGCGCGCTGCGCGGGATCCCGAGTTTCAGGCCGGCGATCCACTCCGCATCCGCGGCATCGATCCCGCGCCGGGCGAAGCTCTTCTTCATCATGGCGAGCAACTCGGAGAGTCTGGTCTCCGTCGAAAACGTCTTTTCGGGGGAGGCGGGATCGTCGTCCATCTCCTTCGCCTTTTCAAAGGCACAGATGGCGCATTCGATCATCTTCTCGTCCGGCTCGCGCGTGGTGAGCATCTGCAGAAGATACCCGGGAGCCTTGAGGGGCAGCACAAGGACGGAATCCGTCTTGGAGAGCAGGCGCAGGAGCTCGTACGATACGGCGGCGACGACGGGCAGAAGCGCGATCTTGACGATGAGCGTGATGAAAAAATCCACCCCGCGGATGCCCGTCAGACCCGTGAGCGAGAGCGCCCAGTTGGCAAGTGCAAAGACAAAAATGGAGATGACGAGAACGAGAAAGATGAACGTCGTGCCGCAGCGGTCATGCATCCGGGACGCTTTTTTCACATTTTCAACGGTGAGTTCGTCGCCGTATTCATAGCAGTTGATCGTCTTGTGTTCGGCGCCGTGGTACTGATAGGTCTCCCGCAGGGAGGCAAAGAGCAGCGTAAAGAGGATATACAACAAAAAGATGACGAAGCGGAATCCGCCCTCGATGAGGTTGTACCAGATACTGCCCGCGCCGCCGACGGCGTCGTAGGCGGCCTCCGAGATAAGTTCGGCAAAATAGTTGGGGAGGAACATGAACAAAACGACGGCGATGGCAACGCCGAGCACGGTGGAGACCGTCGTGAGGATATCCCCCACCGAGATCTTCCAGTGTTCCGCCATCCACTTGGAGAGTTTGGACGGCTCCTCATCGTCGGCAACGGCGACCTCCGAACTGCGCAGGAGCGATTTCATGCCCAAAACGAGGGAGGAGACGAAGCTCACCACCCCGCGGATAAAGGGAAAACGCATCCACTTCTTCTGCTGTTCGGGCGGTGTGATCCGCTTTGCCTCCAGCTGCATTTCTCCGGTGTCGTCGCGCACGCAGGTCGCCATGCCGCTCTTCGAGCGCATCATGACGCCCTGGATGACGGCCTGCCCGCCGATATAGGTGCGCTGTGTCTTTTTTCTCATAGGCCCCTTCTCACAAACTGCAACGCGCGCGCCCGCGCGTATCATACAAAGGCGCGCGGAATCCACGCGCCCCTACCCATCGGGATCGGAACAGACAAAACAGCTCCCGTTCTGCGGAGCTGTCTTCCCTTCGGATCTTCAGATCCCGTATCTTTTTTTGAACTTATCGACACGTCCGCCGGTATCGACGAGCTTCTGCCGCCCCGTGAAGAAGGGATGGCACTTGCTGCAGATATCCACCTTCATCACGTCGACGTCCTTCGTGGTACCCGTCTTGAACGTCTCACCGCAGGCGCAGACGACCGTCACTTCATGATATTTCGGATGAATGTCAGGCTTCATTCTGTGTTCACCTCGCTTATTATGGAAAATACAAATGCTATTATACCTGTTTTCCCGCCTTTCGTCAACTGATTTTGGGAGACATTGCAAAAAATTCAGCTTTGGCGGCCCGCCGGCCTCCCCCTCGCGTGCCGCAGAGCGAAATTATCGGCAAACACTTGCAAATTGGCGGCCGGTGCTGTATAATAGAGCGGATCAGAGCGCGCGGGATCCCCGCGCCCGTGCCGTATGTGCGGCGCCCATGAGAGGTATCGTATGAATGTGTGGAAACTCACCGCCCCCGAAAAACTCGAACAGACGGAGACGGAAAACCCCGCCCGCGAGGAGGGTAAAGTGCGCGTGCGCGTCACAAAGGTCTTTCTCAACGGAACGGATGCCGCCATCTACCGCGGCGCGATCGAGACACCCCGCCCCATCATCCCGGGACGGTATGCCGTCGGCATGGTCGCGGAAGACAGCGTAAGCTATCTGCCCAGGGGAACGCGCGTGCTGCTGCACGCCGTGGTGGACGCGCCGGATACGGGGATCCGGGCAAAGGACTTTTCCGACGATGAATTCCGCCTGTGCGGACGCACGGCGGACGGGTATCTGCGCGACCTTGTCAACCTTCCGCCCGAATGCATGACCCCCCTGCCCGACTCGGTGAGCGACGAAAAGGCGCTTCTTCTGCATCACGTCTCCCTCGCCAAGGCTGCGGCGGACAAACTCGGCGTCAAGAAGGGGCAGCACGTCGCCGTGGTCGGCGCCAACCTCCTGGGGCTGCTGCTGTGCCAGCTGCTCATCTATCAGCAGGCGGCGCCCATTCTCATCGACGCCGAACCGGAACGGCTGGAATTTGCCAGGAGCTGCGGCATCTATTACACGATGCCTGCGGACGAGGAACTGCTCTCCGGTATCGCAAATGTAACGGGCGGCAGACTGGTGAGCGGCGCCGTGTACATGGCGTCCTCCCGCCGCAACGATGCGGAAATCCCCTTCAGGGTCTGTGCGCCGGGCGCCAACGTCGTGCTGTGCGGCTTCGGCGAAAACCTGCAGGTGGACTTTGCGATCCCCTTCCGCAAGCAGCTCTCCGTCTACTGCGTAACGCACCGTTCGGACAACCTGGAGGCGGCGATCAACCTCATTGTGAGCGGCGCCGTGGACTTTTCCGCCCTCGATTTCCGCCTTGAAAAGCCGGATGACATCCCCGGCCTGCTCGCAAATTACTGCACGGGATCGGCAGAGAGCATGAAAAATATCCGTATCGTCACCCTCATATGAGCCGGGAAAGACACAAAATGCGGACTGCGTCCCGGCGAAAATGCGGCACCGACGGCGAAGAGGACGGGAAGAGATGGTAAAATTCATAGCGACCGATCTGGACGGGACGCTTCTGGACGGAGAGCGCAGGCTCCCCGAAGAGATCTTCCCCCTCATCAAAAAACTCACTTCCCTCGGCGTCCTGTTCGCCCCCGCGAGCGGAAGACAGTACGCCAATATCCGGAAGCTCTTCGCCCCCGTGGCGGACGACGTGCTGTTCATCTGCGAAAACGGCGCCCTCGTCAAATACCGCGGCAAAACGCTGCATCTCTCCCCCATCCCCGACCGGGACGTGCGCGATGCGCTGCATGAGATCCGCGCGCTCCCGCACCTCTATCCCATGCTGTGCGGTTCCGATTTTGCCTACATCGAAAACAGCGAGATGCCCTTTTTCCAATACGCCATGCTCTCCTACACAAACTGCAGGAAGGTGGAAAATCTTGACGACGTCATCGGAAAAGAGGATATCTGCAAGATCGCCGTCTATGACGAGATCGCTGCAGCGGAAAACTGCATCAAGGTGCTTCCGCAGCGCCTGCCCCACCTGCGCACCATCCTCTCCGGCTTTGACTGGTGCGACGTCTCCGCACCCGAGTCCAACAAGGGCGAGGCGATCCGCTTTATCCGCCGGGCGTTCCGCCTGGAAAAGGAGGAGTGCGTCGCCTTCGGAGATCATATGAACGACTTTGAAATGCTGCGCGAATGCGGACGGGCATATGTCCCGGAAAATGCCTATCCGCCCCTGAAAAAACTGATCGGGCGCGTCATCCCTGCCAATACGGAGGGCGGCGTCCTCAGAAAACTGGAAGAGATCATCCGGGAACTGGAGGAGACATCATGAAATACGTCATTGCTTCGGATATTCACGGTTCCGCATATTACTGCCGGCTCCTGAAGGAGCGCTTTACAAAAGAGAAGGCGCAGAAACTGCTGCTCCTGGGCGATCTGCTCTACCATGGCGCACGCAATGCCCTGCCAAAAGAGTATTCCACCCTGGAGACCGCCGCCATCCTCAACTCCATGAAGGAGGACATCCTGTGCGTGCGCGGCAACTGCGACTCCGACGTCGATGCGATGGTGCTTGAATTTCCCATTACCGCGGCATATGCCATTCTTCCCGCAGGCGGCAGAACGCTCATCCTCACGCACGGACACCTGGAATATGCCTGCCTGAAGGAGGGAGACGTGCTCGTCAACGGGCATTTCCACGTCCCCGCTTTTGAGAAACGCGGCGCATACACCTATGTCAACTGCGGCTCGGTCGCCATTCCGAAAGAAAACTCCCCGCATTCCTATCTCCTCCTGGAGGACGGCTTGCTCACCTGGAAGGACGTGGAGACGGGCCTGCCTTTCCGGTCGGAGCGGCTGTAAAATTCCGGCAACATAAAAAAAATCCTGCGGAACTCCGCAGGATTTTTTGTTTGTCCGAATGCTCAGATGGGAATGATACGCAGGATGCGTCCGCTCAGGATCATCAGAATGATGTCGAGGATCCAGATAATGTTCCAGCCGAGGACAATGCGCAGGATGCCTGCGACGATCTTGCCTTCCGAAAAACGTGTGATGAACCCGAGGATCCACGACGTGACGGGGATGATCGCAAGAATGATGCTGACCAGGCGCCCGAGACCGAAATAATCGCCTTTGCTCTTTGCCATTTTTCCTTATCTCCTTTCATATAGGATTCTGTTACCATTATAGCCAATTTCGGAAAAATTGTCAAGGTTTCCACAGAAATTTACAGAAAATTATTGGGAACGCGCAGGGAGCGGATCACAGGTCGAACGCGATCGCCGTAAGGTCATCTTCAAACGTGCCGCAGAACTCCTTTAAAACGGCCTTCAGCCGCTCGATGAACTGCTCGGCGCTTCCCGAACGGCGCAGCACCTCCTCCACGCGCTCGATGCCGAACTGCTCGCCCGCGGCGTTCTTGCTCTCCGTAACGCCGTCGGTGAGCAGCACGAGGATGTCCCCCTTTCCGTATCCGATCGCCCTGTCCGAATAGGCAAAATCGGGGATCCAGTTGGAGATGGGCGGCGAATTCATGACGATCTCGTCGATGCCCAGCGCACTTTTGAGCAGCATGGGCGCATTATGTCCCGCCACGCTGTAGATGATCTCGCTGCGCTCCCTGTCGATGCGCACCGCCGCCGCCGTAACATAGGAACGCTCGTCCAGATTGAGTTCCTGAAATTTGGCGTTCAGCCCCTTGAGCGCCTTGGCGGGGGAAGGCTCCGACCTGTCCCAACCCGCCTTGACGAACGCGGAGAGCATCCCCGCAGAGATCCCCTTGCCCGAGACGTCCGCCAGAAAGCCCATCGTCTCTCCGCCCGTCTCATATACGTCCGGCAGATCCCCGCCGATCTCGCGGCAGGGGATATACATGAAGGAATAGTGTTCTCCGGCGCCGCTCCGGGCGGGCGGGAGAAGGCGCTGCTGGATATCCTGTGCCGAATACATCTCGCGCGCGATCTCCGTTGCATAGGCGTCGTCCACGATGCCGAGGAAGTATTTTCCGAGAGGCGTGACGCGGATGCGGAAGGAAAGATTGCCCTCTTTGCCGCGCACGATGAGTTTGCGGAAGGCGCGCCCGCCGTTCTTCATCGCATCCGAAAAGAGGCAGCGCATGGGACAATAGGCGCAGCGCACGCCCTCGCCGCACACGTCCTCCGAAGTGCAGCCCGTCGTCTCCTTGAGCGTCCCCTTCGGTTTTGACGCATGAAAGCACTCCCGGAAAGCGCGGTTGGTATAGCGCACCTTCATATTTTTGTCCACGACGATCGCCGCCGTGGGGATATTGTCGAGCACTTCGCGGTACAGATTCATATCAGCCTCGGTACATTTTGAGTTTCCCGCTCACAAGGCGCGCCTCGAGCATGTCTGCCCGTTCGATCTCGCCGTCATACTGCACATAGATCGGCCCGTCCGGCGAGGAGATCATCGCCTCGGTGCAGAGGATGTGGTGCGTGATGGGCCGCTCCAGAAGTTTGCCGCGCATGAGGCGGATGAGCTCAAAGAGCAGCTTGCGCCGCTTAGGGCTGTCCACGACGACGAGGTCGAGCAGTCCGTCCGCCGGCTCCGCCGCAGGGCAGAGCGGGATGCCGCCGCCCAGCTGCCTGCCGTTGCACACGGCAGCGATGAGCGCAAAATACTCCCTCGTCTCGCCGTTGACCGTCACATTGAGCCGCGTCCCGCGGTAGCGCACAAGCGTTGCGACGAGGCTGCGGAAATACTTGCCCTTGTCGGAGCCGAAGCGCATCCCCGCGCAGCGGCGCAGGATCTCCACGTCGATGCCCGTCCCCGCAATATTGATGCTGCGGCGGCTGCCGCACTCGATATAGTCAACGGGCTGCGGTTCGCTCTCCAGAATAAGATCGAGTGCCCGGATGCCCTGCGGGATATGCATGGACGCGGCAAAATCGTTTCCCGTCCCCGCAGGGATGAGCCCGAAAACACAGCTGCCGGGATCGGCGAATCCGCTCACCGCCTCATTGAGCGTCCCGTCGCCGCCCACCACGATGAACTTTCCTCCGTCCGCGGCGGACAGGCTGCGCGCATACTTGCCCGCATCCCCTTTGCGCTCCGTATAAAAAACCCGATATTGTATTCCGTGCGCGCGGAAGCGCTCTTCCATTGCCGCGACAAGTTTTTCGACGTGCCGCGCATGGGCGTTCACGATGACGTTGAACATGGCATTTCTCCCCCGCGATCAAAAGTCTACGGGAATCATTATACAATATTTCTTGCGCGATTGCAATTTTTTTGCAAATCTGTTATACTCATTTCAGAATTTTTTTCACGGAGCAGCGTATGACCGATCTTCTGCCCGCATCGCTCAAAAAAATGGCGTCCGCCATGCAGCACCCGCTGTACGTGGTGGGCGGCAGCGTGCGCGATTTTCTTGCCGGCGCCCCTGCGGGCGCCGCCGACTGGGATATCTGTTCGCCCGCCCCCGAGGAAGAGGCGGAGGCGGCGGCCGCCGCATGCGAGATGCAGGTCAACGCCGTCTACCGCAACACGGGTACCGTGAAACTGACGGACGCGGACGGCACGGGCTATGAGTTTACCCGCTTCCGCTCGGACAGGTATGTGCGCGGCCTGCACACGCCTGCCGAGATCGAATTTACCGACGACATCGTGCGCGATGCCCGCCGCCGCGACTTCTGCGCCAACGCGATCTACTATGACATCTCATCGGAGACGTTCCGCGACCCGCTGGGCGGCATTGCGGACGTACGCGCAAAGACGCTGCGCACGGTGGCGCCCGCCGACAAGGTGTTCGGCGAGGACGGGCTGCGCCTTGTCCGCCTTGCGCGCCTTGCGGCGCAGACGGGGTTCTCCCCCGATGCGGAGTGCCTTGCGGGGGCAAAGGCGCACTGCGCGCTCATCCGCGACATTGCACCCGAGCGCGTCTTTCATGAGCTGGAGCTGCTGCTGCACGCCGACGAGAAGGCGGGCGGCGCGCAGGGGCCGTACCGCGGCCTGCACATCCTCAAAGACACAGGCGTTCTGAAGGAGCTCCTGCCCGAGCTCGCCGCGGGCGACGGCATGGCGCAGCGCGCCGACTTCCACCGCTACGATGTGCTGGAACACAGCCTGCGCTGCGTCCTCTATGCTCCCCCCTCCGTCCGCTGGGCGGCGCTGCTGCACGACGTAGGCAAGCCCTTCTGCTTTGAGCGCGACGGCAACTTTTACGCCCATGCCGAGGAGGGCGCGCGCATCGCGCAGGACATCCTCACCCGTCTGAAGGCGCCCAAAAAGCTCACGGAGAGGACGGCGCAGCTCGTCCTGCTGCATATGCGCGACCTCGACATGAAGATGAAGGAGAGCAAGGTGCGGCGGGACATCCTGCTCCATGCCCCCCTGCTGCCCGAACTGTTCGCGCTGCGCCAGGCGGACTACTCCGCCTGCCGGGACGATTGCTCCCCCGCGCCCGGCGTCGTCAAGTGGCAGCGCATCCTTGAAGCGATGTACGCAGAGGGCGTACCCTTTTCCGCCAAAGACCTCGCCGTGCGCGGCAGCGATCTTGCCGCCCTCGGCCTGCGCGGAGAGCGCATTGGCGAAACGCTGGAGGAACTCCTCCTCTACTGCGCACAGGACGGCGCGCGCAACACGCGCGAACACCTCATAAAACACCTGGAACATACCTGTAAGGAGATCAAATGACCGATATTCTCATCATCGTCTGCATCGTTTTGGGCATTCTCAATGCCGTGTTCCTCATCGCGCTCCTCGCCAAAAAGAGGCGGGAGGGCGACGGCGCGGCGATGGAAAAGATGAAACAGCTCGAGCAAAAGCTCGACTCCGTGGGCAAACTTGCCGACTACAACGCCCGCACGCTGGAGCGCATGGAACGCTCGACGGAGGGCCGCCTTGCCAACATCCAGAACAGGCTGACCGACGACATCAAATACGTCATCGACGTCAACGCGCAGAACCTTGAACGCATCCGCAGGACGGTGGACGACAAACTCACCTCCTCCATCGACGGCAAACTCTCCACCTCCTTTGCCCGCATCACCGAGCGGCTGGAGAAGATGTACGAGAGCGTGGGAGAGATGAAGGGCCTCTCCTCCTCCGTTGCCGACATCCGCCGCGTATTCACTAACGTCAAGCTGCGCGGCACCTGGGGAGAGGCGCAGCTGGATGCTCTGCTCGAACAGATGCTTGCGCCCGAACAGTACCGGCGCAGCGTCAAGCTCAATCCCCTTGACAACTCGCTTGTGGACTTCGCCGTCGTGCTTCCCGCAAAGGACGGGACAGTGTATCTGCCCATCGACAGCAAATTCCCCGTGGAGGAATTTGAGCGGCTCGTCTCCGCCTCCGAGCGCGGCGACAGGGAGGCGGAGGAGCGCGCCCGCAAAAATCTGGAGCGCGCCGTCAAGCTGCAGGCGGAATCCATTGCGAAAAAGTATATCCTCCCCCCGCTTACGACGGATTTTGCCGTGATGTTCCTGCCCAGCGAGGGTCTGTATGCCGAGGTGGTGCGCACGGACGGGCTCTCCGACTGGCTGCGCGCGCGGCGCATTCTCGCCGTGGGGCCGACCAACCTGGGCGCGCTGCTGTCCACGCTGCAGACGGGCTTCCGCACCGCCGCCATCGAGAAGCGCTCGGGCGAGCTGCGCATCATGCTCGACTCCTTCCGCGCCGACTTTATCAAATTTGCGGAATTGCTCGACAAGACCAAGAAAAAACTCCAGGAAGCACAGGACACCGTGGAGAGCGCCGAAAAACGCACGGGTACCATCGGCAAAAAGCTCAACTCCTTCCGCAGCATCGGGGGATTTCTCCCGCCCGACGAGGAATAAATGCAATGGCCGCCGCGGCAAAATCGCTTGCCTTTTGACGGGACAGATCGTATAATGATTGCATGAAATTTGTCAGGATCGAAAATCTGCCCGCGGGGATCGCCCTCCCCGCGCGGGAACAGTTCGGCGAGGCGCGCCGCGTCCAGAGCGGCAGCGTCAGTACCTGCGGCAATGCCCTTCTCATCGAGAGCGGCGGCAGGTTCAAGCGTTTTTCGGATGCGACGGAATACATCCGCATCGAAGAGGGCGCGGGCCATTTCAAGTGGGAGCGGGGCGAGATCCCCTTTTTTCAGGGCGACACATTCTGCGCGGAAGCCCCCGGCGAATACGACTTTTACGGCGCCGGCGTCTTTCTCATTCTGAAAGCCTGACGCAAGAGAAAAATTTTCTCATTTTTCCGCCGCCGCCGGGGCAAAAGCCGTTGACTTGTGCGCGGAAATATTGTAGAATAGACAGACAGGGGAATTCCCTGTATTTTGCCTTGCATACCGGGAAGGTATGCCGAATAAGACCGGGAGGTGAAAAATATGCAGAAGTACGAAATGCTCCTTCTTCTCCGTAGCGACATGGAGGACGAAGCGCGTGAGGCGGAACTCAAGAAGTACGCCGACATCGTGACGGGCATGGGAGGCACCGTTGATGCAACGGACAAATGGGGCGTGAAAAAGCTCCAGTACCCCATCGCTTTCAAGTCGGACGCATTCTACGCACTCATGACGTTCCATGCGGACGGTGCTGCAGTCAAGGAACTTGACCGTATCGCCGGCATTTCCGACGGCGTCCTGCGGCGCATGATTACGAAAGTCGAGGAAAAGTAAGATGACGAAGGTCTTTCTCATCGGAAATCTGACACGCGATCCCGAACTGACCGAGACGGCGGGCGGCGTTTCCGTATGCCGCTTTGCAGTTGCCGTCAACCGCGGGTTCGGGGAAAACCGCACGACGGATTTTTACAACGTGACCGCTTGGCGCAGACTGGGCGAACAGGTCGCCCAGTACACCAAAAAGGGCAACAAGATCGCCGTCTACGGCGACCTGCAGATCCGCCAGTACGAGGCAAACGACGGCACCCGCCGCACCTCGGTGGACGTTGTTGCGCAGGACGTGGAATTTCTCACGCCCAAGCAGCAGGACGACGGCGGCTTCTACGACGCCCCCGCCCAGCAGCCCGCCGCGGCTCCCAAAAAGAAGCCCGCAGCCCTTGAGGCGTTTGACGACGACGGGGACATCCCCTTCTGATCGCGCCCATATCCATATCGTATAAGGAGATTCTATCATGGAAGAGAATACGGTTGTAACGGAACAGCCCGCAGAGGCTGCAGCGCCCGCTCCCGCAGAGGCGCAGGAGACGCGCGAAGTCCGCGAGCGTCCCGCCAAGAAAAATTACAAGCGCCAGAACTATAAGAAGGTCTGCCTCTTCTGCCAGGAGAAGAGCACGATCGATTATAAGGAGACGAACAGGCTCAGAAAGTTCATCAGCGAGGGCGGCAAGATCCTGCCCCGCCGCATGACGGGTACCTGCGCGAAACATCAGCGCGAGCTTGCCGTCGCCATCAAGCGCGCCCGCATTGCCGCTCTTCTGCCCTTCAAGGCAGACTGATCGGAAACAAAAGCACAAAACGACCCTTGCCGGGGTCGTTTTTTTGTCCGGACGCAAGCGCCGCGCATGTTCATGCGCGGCACTTGTCCTTATGATTCTGTTTCAAATTCACCTTTGATATCCCCCGGCTTGAACTGCCACCCGCCGTCGTAGCCGTTGTACTGTTCCCGGAAATCCTCAAACGCAGCCCGCGCACGGCTGCACAGATTTTCGGCAACCCATTTCATATAACTTTGGGCGCTTTCCTCGATCTCCGCCCGATGCACGGCGGCACCCTCTTCAGAGCCCTGATAATGGAAGAGGAGCTTGCAGTGAACAAAGACGGTATTCGTAAACACGGAGATCTCCACGTTCAGCGACCGCATAAAGACAAACCCGTAAGACCAGCTCGGTACATTGCGCGGGAGCGCCTTCTCGATCCAGCGCCTGAGCAGCTCGTCCGAGCCGTCCTTGTCCCCGCCTTTGGAAGTGCGCCCCGCTCCGCCGCTGCTCTTGCTTTTGCCGGAGAAAGGCTTTCTGCCCGCAAGACGTCTGAAAAAGCTGAAAATGAGATGAATGACCGCGCGGAGCCAGTCCCATACGCAAATGAGAGGCGCAAAATGAGCGAAAGAATGACCGACCAGAACGTAATATGGCCGCTTCTCCCTCCGGTGCGCCGGAAGAGCCCCGTCAGAAATTTCAGCCAGCAGAGTATGATACAGAATACCTGCGCAATGACGACGTCCATGATCCCGGCATTCAGCGCGGCCTTATCCGCACCGACCAGGCGCATGGCGCTCTCAACCACCATCCACACGGCAACGGGAACAAGGATGAGTCATATGACGGCGATCACGCTCTTGATCACTTTCATAATGCATTTCCTCCGATATAAAAATCATTTGATGATCTGAACAATTCATAATTTTAACATAAATTGTTCATAATATCAAATATTTTGTCGGAAGTTTCAAAACAAAAAGACGGCCCGCAGGGTCGTCTTTTTTCATCCTGTTACAGGAGAAAGATCACTGCAGCAGCGGTTTGTTCTGCTGCGCCGTCTGCATACGCAGGCGGCGCAAGAGATCCGCCGCAGCCGGGTAGCCCTGCGAAGCACGTTCCAGCCATTCCATGGCGAGCTGAGAATCCTGCGCCGTCCCGTGGCCGAGCGCATAGCACAGGCCCAGATTGTACTGTGCGCCCGCGCAGCCGCGGCGGGCCGCCGCACGGAAACAGCGGAAGGCGCGCTTTTCGCTCTTGCGCACGCCGTGGCCGAAGCGGAAACAATAGCCGAGATTGTTGAAAGCCTCCGCGCAGCCGCGCAGGGCCGCCGCACGGAAGTTGCGGAATGCCTTGCCCATGCTCTGATCCACCCCTCTGCCCGCATAGTAGCAGCTGCCCAGATCGCAGCGGGCGCGCGCGTCCCCGTTCTCCGCCGCGAGGCGGAACCATCCGACCGCCGCCCGCGCATCCTTCTGCGTGCCGATCCCGCCAAAGCAGCACATCCCCGTCCGGTGCTGGGCGGGTGCATAGCCGTTCTGCGCCGCGAGTCGGAACCATTCAAACGCCGCCTTTTCGTCCCGGGCAGTGCCGCGCCCTTCCGCATAACAGACGCCGAGATTGTACTGTGCAAACACATTCCCGTGCCATGCCGCATGGCGGTAGCGCGTGATCGCCTCTTTCTCATTGCGCGCAACGCCCTGGCCGGCCTCGTAACAGACGCCGACAAAGTTCTCCGCATCGGCGTCCCCCGCCTGCGCCGCCTGCACGAAGCAGGCAAAGGCACGCTCATACTCCTGCGCGCGATAGTATGCGCGCCCCTTCTCATACACCGCCTGTGCTGCAGAGTCAACGGGCGCGGCTTTCTTTTTCGCCATATTCTCCCCCTTGTTCTTCAGAAGGTTTCCGTCTCCATTGTAAACGAAAACGGAGCATTTGTCAAGATGCTCCGCAAAAAACGTATGTACCGACCAACCGACAGCCGGGCATGTATTCGTCCTTACTCAAAAAACTCTTCGTAGACCGCCTTTAAGGTGCGCTCATAGCTGTCGTTGTCCACGCCGACGATGATATTCAGCTCGGAGGAACCCTGGTCGATCATGCGCACGTTGACCCCCGCGCGGGCGATCGCCTCAAACAGTCGGGCGCTTGTACCGACGCTGCGCGCCATGCCGTGTCCGACCACTGCAATGAGCGCAATGTCCGTGATGACGCGCAGGGAATCGGGATGCACCGCTTCGCGAATCTCCTTGCACAGCGTGTCGAGCACGCCGTTCTTGACCTCCTCTCCGTCGATCACGAAGGACATGGTATCGATTCCCGTGGGGATATGTTCAAAGGAGATGCCGTGTTTGAGCAAAACCTTGAGGACGCGGTAAGTGAACCCGATCTCCGTATTCATCAGGGATTTTTCCAGGAAGATGACGGTAAAATTTTTCTTGCCCGCAATGCCCGTGACCCGTTTTCCGCTGTACGTATAGCGGGATGTGGGTACGATCTCCGTCCCCTCGTCCTCGGGGCGGAAGGTGTTTTTGATGCGGATGGGAATGTCCGCCTCACGCACGGGGAAGATGGACTCGCTGTGCAGCACGTTCGCCCCCATGTAGGAGAGCTCGCGCAGCTCCTTGTAGGAGAGCGCGCGGATGGGCATGGGGTTTTCCACGATGCGCGGGTCGCACGCAAGGAATCCGCTCACGTCCGTCCAGTTCTCATAGAGATCCGCTCCCGCCGCGCGCGCCACGATGGCGCCCGAAATGTCGCTGCCGCCGCGGGAGAACGTCCTGACCTTCCCGTTCGCGTCCTCGCCGTAAAATCCGGAGATGACGGCGCGCTTCTTTCCCTTGAGCGCCGCCGCCGTGAGCGCATATGTCTTTTCGCCGTCCAGGCGGCCGTCGGGGCCGAATCTGACGACGTCGCGCGCGTCGATGAATGGCGCATCCCACACCGCCGCCATGATGCGGGCGGAGAGATACTCCCCGCGCGAAGCACAGAAGTCGGGTGTTGCCTCCCGCAGGATCCCCTCCCGTGTCTCGGAGAGCAGCGCCTCGATGTCCATCTCCAGGCCGAGTTCGGACACGATGCCGCGGAAGCGGTCGCAGACCTTTTCAAACGCCTCGCCCGTCTCCCCGCGCATGGCGACGCTGTCATATGTCTCATAGAGGAGATCGGTCACCTTCGCATCCCCGCTGAAGCGCTTGCCGGGCGCGGACACGACGACGTAGCGGCGCGATGCGTCGCTGTCGAGGATCCTGCGCACGCGCAGCATCGTGATGCCGTCCGCCATGGACGTTCCGCCGAATTTGCATACCTTAATCATAGCTGATCTCCCTGCCCTCCAGATAGTACCGCTTTTCCTTTGCCTCCCCCAGCGAGAAGGTCTTTTTGGGAAGATTGACGCCCCCTTTCAGGGCGGGGAAAAAGTCATTTTTATCCATCGGCGCAAGCTGCACGCCGGCGCAGTCCTCCTGCGCGGCACGGCGGGCAAGCGCCCTTTCGCCGTGGACGTAGTCGATCCTTCCGCCGTTGACGCGCACGAACGCCTCGCACAGTTCGTCCGTCTTTTTCACACCCTCCGCCCCTGCGGGAAGGGCGGGAATGAGGACGTTGCCCTCGCGGCGGCACCTGACGCTCTTCATGAAGAAGTCGCAGAACGCCTCCGTCTCCACCTCCGTTACAAGGCGGTGGATGGGATAGAACACGACGGCGGGGTCGAAGATGTTGACAAGCTCCGCAAGCATAAAGCGCGCGGGGTGGCGGGAGAGCTCCTCCTTTTTGAGCGTGGGTTTGAGCGCCTCCCAATGCGCCTTTGCCGCCGCCACCGCGTGGTTCCCGTCCGCCACCGCGAAGGCGGGTTCCCCCTTGCCGTGCAGCATGGGGATCACCTCCCCGGCAAGGTCTTCCGGCACGAACCAGCCCGTCAGGTGTCCGCCGCCCTCCATGAGATCGAAGTCGTAAAGCTGTTCAAGATCCTCGCGCAGCAGCAGTTTGACCGCCCTGTCCTTCTTGTCGCGGTAGAACAGCATGGCGTGCGGGAACTCCAGGGGCGCCTTTTGGCGCTCTGCGATGCGGGGCGCGAGGCGGGCGGGCAGCACCTCCTCCGACGAGCGGATGAGGGCAGGCACGCCCTCTTCGGAGGAATACTCCTCCAGATCGATGCTTGCAAGAATGCCGCGGCGGACACCCGTGCGCGTGGTACGTTCCACAAAGACAAATCCGCGCGTGAGTTTGGAGAGCACGTCATTCTCGAGCGCCGCGTACATGTTCTCACGGATGGCAGCGATGCGCTCCTCATCCTCCTCGCCCAGATATACTTCGGGCAGAATAAAGCGAAGCGTGGAGGGCGCGTCGCCGACGCACTGCTCCACACGCTTCCAGTATTCACGATCGGACGTGAACTGATCGCAGGCGATGACAGCCCACTTGTCAAATCCCTCGCGCGGAATGAGCACGCGGGGGATGCGCAGACAATTCTTCATACAGCGTTGATGATGACGACCGCCGCCACGGCAAGTACCGCGGCGAGCAGTTTCAAGGGGACATTATGTGTAAACAGTTTTTGGAGAAAAGATAAAAACTTCATGCCTTTTTGCTCCCGCTGTTAAATTCCTTCCAGTAGTAGTCCTTGAGGTACTTTTTCAGGCTCTCCGAATCGACGTAGCGACTAATCTCGCCACGGCGCACATAGGACACGATGCCCGTCTCCTCCGAAACGATGATGGTGGATACGTCCGCCACCTCCGTCACGCCGATGCCCGCGCGGTGGCGGGTGCCGTAGTCCTTGGGAAAGTCCTTCTGCGTGAGGGGCAGAAAGCACCCCGCCGCCTGGATCTTGTCGCCGTAGATGATCATGGCGCCGTCATGCAGGGGCGCCTTGGGAATAAAGATGCCCTCGATGAGCTGGTTGGAGATGTTGGCATTGAGCGTCACGCCGCTGTCGATGATCTCCTTGGGCAGATTGCCGTTGGAGAGCACGATGAGCGCGCCCGTGTTGTTCTTGGAGAGGTTCTGCACCGCCTTGACAATGCCCGAGATGTACTCATCCGCGCGCGCGGAGACGGCGTTGTTCTTTGCCGCCTGCGCCCCCGCCACCGGGCCAACCCGCTTAGCCGCCACGTTCCAGATACTACGCTTGATCTCCACGCTGAAGAGAAGCAGAAAGAAGAGCGACATGAGCATGACAAAAATATAAAAGACCGTCACCGTCAGATGCTCGGAAAAGAGCGTGACGGCGCCCGTGCAGATGAGCAGGAACACATACACGGGGATGAGTTTTTTGGCATTGTTCTCATAGAGGATCTTCAAGACAAAATAGATGAGCAGGAACAGAAAGATCGCTTCGATGACGATGATCCAGTTCTGCGAAAAATCGGTAAAGACGGCCCTGATGCCCTCTGCCACTTCCTGAGGTGTCCGCACTTGGTTGCTCCCCCTTCCCCGCCGCTGCAGCAGCGGGCTTTTTCCCTATTATACAGATTTTGCGAAAAAATGCAAAGTATTTCTTCCAACTTTTTTCGTCAGCCGAAAAATATTTCCGCGATCGCCGCATACAGCGCACTCGTCTTGGAATACGCGCCGCGCCGCGCGCCCGCGGAGAGCGCATACAGTTCTTCGTACATCGCCTGCACGCGCGCGCGGCCGAGCCGGGAGGCCGTCTCGCGGTTCTTCTGCACCGCATACGGCTTGCTGCCCAGGATCTTGGCAAGCTCCGCATCGGAAGCGGAGGAGAGGCTCACCTCACACAGGGTGCGGAAGTGAGAGATGAGCGCCGCGAGCACGGCGTATTCGTCCGACCCCTTCCCACGCATATCGGACAAGATCTCATAGAACTGCGCAAAGCTGCGCCGCGATGCCGCCTGCGTAAGTTCGTAGATCTTGTACTCGACGTCCTTGGCGACGTTTTCCTCGACGTCGGCACGCGTGATGCGGCCGTTTTCCCCCAGGACGGATGCGAGTTTTTCCGTCTCCATGCGCATCCGGGCGGCATCCCGCGCGCAATAGCGCACCATGAGCTGCGCCGCGTCGGCGTCCATCTGCAGCCCCATCCTGCGCGCCACACCGAACAGCCAGCGCGAAAGCGTCTCCTCATCCTCGCGCGCGCAGTCCACATATGTCACGCCCGCCTTGCGCGCAAGCTGCGCGCTGCCCGCCTTCTTTGCGCCGTTGACGATGAGAAAGACGGTGGAGGGAGAGGGCGCGGCGCAATACCCCTTGAGATAGTTCTCCCACTCCCGTTCGGTGGGATAAAATTCACAGGCGCGCACCAGCCGCCGCTCGTCCAAAAAGGGCAGCGTCCGGAGGGCGCGCACAAGTTCGGCGATCCCCTCCCCTTTGAGCGTCTCCCCCTCATAGCGCACGTCGTTGAGGACGGGATTGGCAATGCCGCACGCTTTGCGGATCATATTCACCGCGCTGTCGCGGAAATAGGTCTCCTCCCCCTCGATGACATAAACGGGGGCGAGCCCCTCTTTGAGGTGTTTGGCAAGCTGTACAAATTTCATAGCGACCTTATTATACCATCTTTCAGCAAGTATTTCAAGCGTCCGCCGCCCGCTCCGACAAACAGATCGGCAAAAACCGTCTCTCCGCCGCCGAAGGAAAATTCCGCCACGCACCCCTGCGCCGAAAGCGTGAGGGAGTCGGCGTCCTCATAGAAAAAGGAGAGTTCCCCCACCGTGAACGCCCGCATCCCGCGCACATCCGTCTCCCGCAGCCCCGTCTCGAGGGGATACGCCGTATAGATGCACGCGGCGGGCAGGAATGCCGCCGCATTGACGGCGCGGGCGGCATCCTCCGTGACGAGACAGACGGCGTCCAGTTCCCCCGCATAGGTACGCAGGAGAAAATCCTCGCACGAGGAGAGCGACACCTCCCCGTCGATGAGCAGCACGGCGCTCTCCCGCGTCCGGATGAGCGCGCACGTCCCCCGCTCCGTGCCGGAGACATCGATGCGGCAGCCGGAGAAGGTCGCATTCTCCGCAAACACGCACAGCGCAAAGAGCAGCGCAACGGCGGAGCACGCCGCCGTACGAACCCATGCACGCAGGCGCACCTTTGCACACAGGGGAAGGTTGAGCGCCAGCCACACGCCCACACCCGCACCGAGCGAAAACCCCGCGAGGACAAAGGAAAAATCTGCCGCCGAAAAGAGAAAGAGCACGGCGGAGAGCAGGCCCTGCGGCAGCGCGAGCAGCACGCCCGATGCAAAGGGAAGCACGAGCGAGGCGAAGGCACACGCCACGAGCGGCAGAAAAAGGGCGGGCAGCACGGGGATGACGAGAAGATTGAGGAGCGTTCCCCACACCGAGACATAGCCGAACGTCTGCACCATGAGCGGGAAGGTAACGAGCTGGGACGCGACGCCCGAGACAAGGGTGGCGGCGAGGGCGGACGGAATGCGGATGCGGCGCAGCCCGCGCGAGAGCGGCTCCGAAAAGATGCACATCCCCGCCACCGCGCCGTATGAAAGACGAAAGCTCACCGAGCAGTACTGCGCGGGCGAGAAGAACAGCGTGAGGACGGCGGCGAGCGAGAGTGAGGAAAGCGCATCGTACTTTTTTCCGAAGAAGCGCGCCCCGCCCGCAAAGGCGCACATGAGCAGCGAGCGCACCGAGGAGGCGGTGAACGCACACATCGCACAGTACATCGCGGCGAGCAGCACGGCGGGCATCGCCGCCCACCTGCCGCACCGCCTGCGCAAAAGCAGCGTCACGGCGGCATAGAGCATCCCGATATGCAGGCCGGAGACGGCAAATACATGGGCGATGCCGCCCGTGCGCGTCTCCGCGGCAAAGTCGCTGTCCAGAACGCGCATATTCCCCGTGAGCAGGGCATAGGCAAAATTGGCGGTGTCCTGCTCCATGTTCGCCTGCAGGCTGTCATACAGCGCGCCGTTCAGAAGCAGAAAGACGTTCCACGTTTTGCCCGTGACCAGGTACTCCGCGGGCGACGCCGCGTAGCGGATCCCGGACGCAAAGTCATTGAGCGCATAGCTGTCTCCGCCCGCCAGGGACGCATTCCGCCCGACCGTTGCCGTGAAAACGATGACATCGCCCGCACGCACCTCCTCGCCCGGGAGGGTGAGCTCCATCTTTCCCGCCTCCCGTTCGCCGTCAAAGTACAGTCCGGAGAGGGTGACGGAGGAATAGCCGTTCTTCACGGCGGCGCTCTCCACCGTGCCGGAGACGGTGTACTCCCCCTCCGCCCTGCCGGCGGCAAAACTTTTGTCGGCAAGATACATTCCGCCCGCGCCGATGAGGGCAAAGAGAAAAAAGATGCCGAGCGCGATCGCCGTGCGGTGCAGGGAAAAGGGCGGCAGCAGAAGGAGCAGGAAGAGCACAAAAAACACAATTCCTGCGGGGCCGCCTTCGCCGAAGACAAGGGCAGCATAGCAAAAGAGTCCTGCGAGCATCCCGACGGCGGCAACGAGCAGCGGGCGCAGATTGAGCCGCTTTAGGCGCGGACGCGTTGTCGCACGACTTTGGGACATGGCCTCCTCCTTGGTTGACAGACGGAACAATTCCGCCTATAATGATGCTATGTTTGATACGTTGTTGTTCGATCTGGACGGAACGCTGACAGACTCCTTCGAGGGGATCACCGCCTCCGCCCTCTATGCGCTGGAGCGCTGCGGCATTCATGAGGAGAACAGGAATCGGCTTGCCGCCTTCATCGGGCCGCCCCTGCTCGACTCCTTTTCCCGCTTTTACAAAATGGACGAAGCGCAGGCGCGCCGCGCCGTAGCCTTCTATCGGGAATACTACGCCGAAAAGGGCATCTTTGCCTGCGCCCCCTATCCCGGAATCGCCGGGGCGCTCGCCGCGCTCAAAAGGCGGGGAAAGCGGCTGTTCGTCGCCACCTCCAAACCCGAAGATTTTGCCGTGCGCATCCTGCAGCACTTTGCGCTCGCACCCCTTTTTGAGGGCGTGACAGGCGCGACGATGGATGAGACGCGCACGAAGAAGGCGGACGTCATTGCCTATGCGCTGGCGCGCTTCTCCCTTTCCAAAAAGGGCGCGCTGATGATCGGGGACAGGTCACACGACATTCTGGGGGCCAAGGCGAACGGCATTGCGAGCCTGGGCGTCCTGTACGGCTACGGCAGCCGCGAGGAGCTGCTTGCCGCGGGCGCAAATGCGCTGTGCGAAACGCCCGCCGCCCTTCCGGACGCCATACAATAATGCAGATGAAATGCAGATTACAAATCGGGGCATATCCGCAGATATGCCCCGTCTTTTTTTGGATTGCCGTTCAGAGGCGCTCGTAGACGGGAATGACCTCGACGGGCGCCTCCGCCGTCACCGTCCTCCCCCCGAGAAGCACTTCCCCCGTATTGAGGTCGCGCCAGCTGCCCGCAGGCAGATAGACCTCCCGCCGCGTCATGCCCTCATAGAGGACGGGCGCGACGAGATACTTCGGGCCGAACATATACTGCTCGTCCGTCTGCCAGCACTTCTCATCGTCGGGAAATTCGTAGAACATGGCGCGCATGACAGGCGAGCCGTTCTCACTCGCCTCGCGCATGACCTCTTTGAGATAGGGCTTCATGCGCTCGCGCAGGCCGACGTAGCTCTTCAGAATCTCATAGACATCCTCGCCGAAACTCCACAGTTCGTTGGGCAGCCCCGTGTGGCAGAAGCCGCCGCCCCACTCCCTGTCGTCGAGCGGCCCCTCCTCGTGCGGGCCTTTATCGCCGTGCATCCGCAGGACGGGGCAGAAGGTCGCCCACTCAAACCAGCGCAGCAAAAGTTCGCGGTAACCGGGCTGTCTGACATCCACAAAAAAGCCGCCGATATCCGTCGTCCACCACGGGATGCCCGCAAGCCCCACGTTGAGCCCTGCCGCAAACTGATCGCGCAGGGAGGAAAAGTTTCCCTGAATGTCCCCCGACCACAGCACGACGCCGTACTTCTGGCTGCCCGCCCACACGCAGCGGATGAGGTTGCAGATGTCCGTCTGCCCGGCGGCGCGCTGCCCCTCGTAGAAGGCGCGCGCGTGCATGGCGGGATAGAGGTTGCCCACCTGCAGATCGGTGCCGAGGTAGTAGCGGTAGTTGTCAAATTCATAGGCGGAATATTCCGGCTCCGCCTCGTCCAGCCAGAACATATCGATGCCGTCGCAGAAATAGTTGGCACGGCACTTCTCCCACAGATAGCGGCGCGCCTCGGGATTGGTGGCGTCGTAGATGTACGAATCGCCCAGAAAGTCAAAGCACTGGCTGCCGCGCTCTGGGCGGATGAGCAGTCCCCTGTCGCGCATTTCGGCAAAGTTCTCGCTCTTCTTGTCCACGGTCGGCCAGATGCTGATCATGCAGCGCGTGCCGTAGGAGGCGAGCTCCTCCACCATCGCCTTGGGATCGGGCCAGTACTTTTGATCGAACTTCCACTCGCCCTGGCGCGTCCAGTGGAAGAAGTCGATGACGATGACGTCGAGCGGGATGCCCCGCCTGTGGTATTCGCGCGCGACGGAGAGCACCTCCTCCTGCGTGCGGTATCTGAGTTTGCACTGCCACAGCCCCAGCGCGTTCTCGGGAAATTCGGGCGCACGTCCCGCAAGGGCGGTGTAGTTGGAAAGGATCTCCTTCGGCGTGCCTGCCGTCACCCAGTAGTCGAGCTGCCGGGTGCTCTCCGCCCTCCATTCGGTAACGTTTTTGGCGAACGTCACCCTCCCGACGGCGGGATTGTTCCAGAAAAAGCCGTACCCGCGCGAGGATATGAGCAACGGCACGCTCGCCTGGGAATTGCGCTGGGCGAGTTCGAGCGTACAGCCCTTCAGATCGAGGCAGTCCTGCTGGTACTGCCCCATGCCGAAGAGCTTTTCCTCCTGCGGCTCAAAGCGCACGGTGAGGGAATAGTCGCCGCCGCGAGCGGGCGTAAACTCGCGCGCGACGACGCGCAGCGAGGGCGTGTGCGGCATATCGTATTCATAACAGCGGTAGTATTCCTCGAGCACGAGCTTTCCGTCCGCAAAGAGGCGGAGCTTGCCGAGGCGGTCAACGCTCGCCGCCATCCTGCCATTTTCGATGCGCGCCTCCTCCGTGCCGATCTCGATGTATGCGGGCAGATGCCCCGCCCCCTCGAACGCCCAGTCCTCGGGCGCGAACGCGGGCAGCATGGTCGCCTGCACGCGCAGCCCGTCCTGCCCCTGGGCGAAGATGCGCACCGTCTCGTTTCTGCGCGAAAAATACAGCATTCCATCCCGTTCGGAAAACATGATCCCCTCCGTATAATCGTTTCGGTTCATTATACCATACCGCAGCAGCGTTTTTCAAGACTTTCGGAAAAATTTTCAAAAGAGGATCGGACAATTTTACGCTGTGCCGCCGCGAATCGCGTCCACGGGCGCAAGACGATTGATTTTCCGCAGCGGGATGAGAGCAATGAGAACGGGCAGCAATACGGACAGCCCCATGGAAATGAGTGCGGTCGGCCATTCGTACGCGAGCCAGCGGACGGCGTGCAACGGATCGACCGCCGTGCCAAAGGTCATGCCAAAGTTCAGAACCCAGGCGGCAAGAAACGCAAACGCCGTCACGAGCGCAAAGGCAATGACGCCGATGAGCAGGACTTTGACCAAATAGATGCGGCAAATGGTCTTTGCGCCCATGCCGTTGGCGCGCAAAATGCCGATCTCCCGCCGCTTATCCGCGATCATGACGGAGAGCATGTTGGCGATCAGAAGCAGCGATACAACGAGCATGATGCCCGCGATCATGGCAAAGACAATGCCTGTATTCTGAAAAGTACCTTCCTCCATATAGACGCTGTACGAGACTGCGTTAACGGTGCAGACGTTGTATTCTTCCCGCAGCCCCTGTAAAAGCGCTGTCAGCTGCGCCGGATTCAGCGCAGAGAGATCGGCAAAGAGCCGATCGCCGTTGCCGCAGCACGCCTTGAGTGCGAGCGCATCCTCCGGAGCACAGTATATGTTTCGATCCCGCCCGCCGCTCAGCTCCACGGCAACGATCTTCGCCGTATACTGCGCATCCGTTTCACGGGAGCGCACATGCTCGAGGGAGAGCGTCACCTCCTCTCCGATATGGGAGAAGACGCCCTCCTCATCGTCGGGGAAAAAGCGGCGGTATATCCACTCCGTCACGACGATCTCGCCCGCATTCGGTTCAGGGACTGCTTCCGTTTCCCCCGCCTCCGTCATATAGCCGTAGCCGGCGGGCAAAAGCCCGTTATACAAGTTGATCTCCGCATTTCCGAGCGTCTCGGTGCCCGCCATGGTCTCAACAAAGATCTCGTATGCCTTTCCGAAGGAAGAAAGCCTGTTCGCGGCATTCAGCCCGAACGCATTGCCGTTGATGCAAAAGGACTGCGTATGCGACAGATGGTACTCCGGCGTCATGAGGACGTTGTCCATCCAGTCCCACAGCACCATCGCATGGAGATATTCGGGTACAGACAGACCGTCCCTGACCATCGTGTCCCAATACCGCTCCCCGTCGCTGTAGTATTCCACGGTAAAGGTAAAATACTTTCTCCAGTCGGTGCGGAATACCCCTGCGATCGTTGTCGGCACGCCGTCCAAAGTGATCTCCTGTCCGACCCAGGCGGAATAGTCGTCGGGCGCTTCCCGCAGGTCAAAGAACTCCTCCACGGTGAAGTCGCTGACGTAAACGCTGTTCTCCGTCAACTCCCGCGCGCCGTCATACAGGGAAAATCCGAGGTCGCGTGCCTCCTGCATGGAGGAGAGGAGGATCCGATAAGCTCCCGACCCGCCCGGATACGCCGTTGCGCACGGGACGCCATGCTCCTCAAGAAACTCCCCTGCCTCCTCCGGGATGTTGTAGATCGTACCGCTCGAATCATCGGAGGGCTGCGATGCCGTATTCTGATAGAAGATCGTCTGCGCCTCCCCGTAGGCAGGGAGCGTTCTGCCCATGATCTTTTCGCTGTTCGTGGAGAGCCACATCTGTCCGACGAGCATGACCAGCACGGATAAAAACAGGGAGACAATGCTGATAACGGTGCGCGCCTTGCGGTCGCCGAAGTTTTTCAGCCCGCGCCGAAGCACCTCCCGTGCGGGAAAGGTGCGCTTGGATGGCAACACCTCAGCTGCGGGCGGCGCTTCGATCACTTCCGCGTCCTCCTCTGCACAGGGGGCGCTGTCGGCGATTACCTCTCCGTCCGAGATGCGGATAATGCGCTCACCGTATGTCTTTGCCGACTCCTCATCGTGCGTCACCACGATGACGAGCCGCTCGCGGGCGACCTCCTGTAAGAGGCCGAAGATCTCCTCCGACGTCCTGCTGTCCAGATTGCCCGTCGGCTCATCGGCAAGCAAAACATCTGCATCCTTGACGAGCGCGCGGGCAACGGCGACGCGCTGCTTCTGCCCGCCCGAAAGTTCGCTTGGCAGATGTGATGCATACTCCTCCAGGCCGACTGAGCGCAGCGCTTCCGTCGCCCTCTCCTGCGTCCCGCCGCCCAGCAGCGCGCCGAGGCGGACGTTGGAGAGCACATTGTCACGCTCGAGGAGATTGTAGTCCTGAAAGACAAATCCGATATGCCGGGCACGGTACTCATCGGCGGCGCGCGCATCCCTGAGATCGACCTGTTTGCCGCGAAACAGTACCTCTCCCTCCGTGGGCGCATCCAGTCCGCCGAGAATGTTCAGAAGCGTCGTCTTGCCGCACCCGCTCTTGCCCACGATGAACACGAGCCCGCGCGCCGGAAAGGAGAGCGAGACGCCGTGAAGCGCCTCGACCTTGTTTTTTGATTTGCTGATATATGTCTTGCGTATATGACGGATCTGTAACATAAACGTATTAACCTTAACCTGTTTTTCCTACCGCCCCATTTGTGCAATATTGTTGCTGGTTATGTTTATTATTTGTATAGACAAAATCAATCAGCAGCAAATCGAAGTATTCGCCTTCCTTGGCAAGGTAAAATCCGTATTCCTTTCCGTTATAAGCGAACTCTGCATTTACTTCCGTGGTTTCCAAGTATTCCAAAGGAACGACCTGCGCCAATTCAGGAAAAGATTGGTTATAGCCGCCCGTTATAACGTCGTTTGCAAAATCTTGTATGCGTCTGGTTGATGAACGCGAGCCATCTGCCTGCAATAATTGATCACTTTCCGTATATTGTTCTGCCGAGAAATAATTTGTTTCCGCATGGGTCTCGACAGCGCTCGGAATAAAGCCAATTAAAAACGATGCGACCATCCCAATCAACAAGAT
>CALVZS010000002.1 GCA_944372575.1 uncultured Clostridia bacterium
CCCGAATACCCCGTGGGGGATGCGGGAGAATGCGCGGACATGATCCACGAATTTCTGCCCATTGCCCGCGCGGTGTATGCGCTGAAGCGGCTGAAAGTCATCTCCTTCGGCCCCCGTCCCACCAATTTCCTCGCGTGCAATGCGCCCATCCAGCAGCTGTATAACCTTGGTGTGGAGATCGAGGAGAACAGCGAGCTTGATCTCTTCGAGGCGTTCCATAAACACGATAACGACAAGCGCATTCCCGAAGTGGTCGCTGACATGGAAAAGGAGCTCGGCGCGGGCAACAAAAAACCTGAAATTCTTTCCAAGCTCGCGCAGTATGAGCTTACGCTCCTCGACTGGATTAAATCTCACAAGGGCAGCCGCGAGTACGTTACCGTAGCAGGCAAGTGCTGGCCCGCCTTCCAGACGCAGTTCGGGTTTGTGCCTTGTTACGTCAATTCCCGTCTTACGGGTAGAGGGATTCCCGTTTCCTGTGAGGTGGATATCTACGGGGCGCTCAGTGAGTTTATCGGCACGGTCGTCTCGGAGGACGCGGTGACGCTTCTGGATATCAACAACACGGTGCCGAAGGAACTGTACAACAAAGACATTGCAGGCAAATACAATTACAAGCTGACGGATACCTTCATGGGCTTCCACTGCGGAAACACCTGCGCGGGGAAACTGTGCAATCCCACGATGAAGTATCAGAAGATCATGGCGCGCTCGCTCCCCGTCGAGGTCACGAACGGCACGCTGGAAGGGGACATCGTCCCGGGGAAGATCACTTTCTTCCGCCTGCAGAGTACGGCAGACAACCATCTCCGCGCGTATGTGGCGCAGGGCGAGGTGCTGCCCGTCCCGACGCACTCCTTCGGAAGTATCGGCGTGTTCGCCATTCCCGAGATGGGCAGGTTCTATCGCCACGTGCTCATCGAAGGCGGCTTCCCGCACCACGGCGCGGTCGCGTTCGGACACTTCGGAAAGGCTCTGTATGAGGTATTCAAGTACATCGGCGCGGAGGATGTCGGCGTGAACAAGCCCGCGGGCAGCCTCTACAAGACGGAAAACCCGTTCTGACACAAGTTCATCCTTTTGCACTTCTCTCTCTTTTTCTTCTTCCCCCCTAAAATGAAATCGGAGAGAGAAGTGCCTTCTTTTATGGAGGAGATCATGAATTGCTATATCGGTATCGACCTCGGCACGAGCGGGCTCAAGATGCTCCTCGTCGCCGCAGACGGCAAAATTTTGGCGGAGAATACGCAGACCTATCCCGTCTCCTATCCGCACCCCGGTTGGAGCGAGCAAAACCCCGAGGATTGGTTTGCGGCGACTTTGCGCGGGCTGAAAGCGCTGCTCGCGGGGCAGGATGCGTCCGCTGTCAAAGGCATCTCCTTTGGCGGGCAGATGCACGGGCTGGTTGCGCTCGATGAAAACGACAACGTCATCCGCCCCGCGATTCTGTGGAACGACGGCAGGACGGAGGAGGAGACGAAGTACCTCAACGAGGTCGTCGGGAAAGACAAACTCTCCGCATGGACGGGCAATATCGCCTTTGCGGGGTTCACCGCGCCCAAGCTCCTTTGGCTGAAAAAACATGAGCCCGAGAACTTCGCGCGCATTGCAAAGATCATGCTTCCCAAGGACTATCTTGCATACCGTCTGTCCGGCGCGTTTTCGACCGACCTCTCGGATGCGAGCGGCATGTTGCTTCTGGATGTCAAGAACCGCCGCTGGTCGCCCGAGATGTTAAAGGTGACCGCCATGTCCGAGGCGCAGCTTCCGAAACTTCATGAAAGCTACGAAGTCGTAGGCATGTTGAAACCCGAGATCGCGGATATGGTCGGGCTGAAAGATGTCAAAGTCATCGCCGGCGCGGGGGATAACGCCGCGGCGGCGGTGGGTACGGGCATCGTCGGCGATGGCGGCTGTAATATTTCCTTAGGCACGAGCGGCACGCTGTTTGTCTCGTCTGCCGGATATAAAGCGGACAAGGCCAACGCGCTGCACTCCTTCTGCCATGCGGACGGCGGCTGGCATCTGATGGGCTGTATTTTATCCGCCGCGAGTTGCAACAGCTGGTGGTCGGATCAAATATTGCAGACCTCTGACTATGCTGCCGAGCAGGCGGGGCTGGACGAATTCCTCGGCAGGAACGATGTGTATTTTCTTCCGTACCTCATGGGGGAGCGCAGCCCACACAACGATGTCACGGCGCGTGGCGCATTTATCGGTATGCGTCCCAATACGATGCGCGGACAGATGACGCTTGCCGTACTCGAGGGAGTTGCATTTGCGTTGCGTGACTGCATGGAAGCAGCAAAGCAGAACGGTGTTGTCATCCCGCGCACCAAGCTGTGCGGCGGAGGCGCGAAGAGCAGACTGTGGCGGCAAATTGTTGCAAACGTGATGAATATGCCCGTGGATATTCCCCAGACGGAACAGGGCCCCGGGTTCGGCGCGGCGATGCTCGCGATGGTGGGCTGCGGGGAATATGCAAGCGTGCAGGAAGCGGTAAATGCGATCGTGCGTGTCAAAGAGTCGGTTCTGCCTGATGCGCGAATTGTGGCGGACTACGAAAGCCGCTATCGTCACTTTGCAAAATTATATCTCGCGCTCAAAGGGCTCTTTTCGTGACCATGGCAAGGAGAGAGATATAAAATAAATATATACGGGATAGAGTTTTCGGACAGGTTTTCCGAGATAATGAAACACTCTCTTTAAGATTTTAAATTGATGAGTGGGTTCATGGGTTGAATGATATCAGGAGAGATGCTTCTTGATAAGTTGTTGCATCTTTCAGACATAGTTCACTATTTATGACCCATGGTGTGCATTCTTGAGTTTCCGCCACCGGATTTTAAAGCATGCTTCATAGGGAAATGCTGTACACGACTTCTGTCGCCTTGTTGCATACGGGTCAGGAATGTTTCATAGATTGCAAAAGCCGGGCAGGGAGTAACCCTTGTCCGGTTCTCATAGTCTTTTGATGTGTGTTGTCAGCAGATAACAAGCGCGATATGCAAGTTCATGGGGCAAAGCGGAAGTACGATTTTGCGGTCGTTGACGTTTGTAAGGAGTGATACTGCCATAGCCCAAACGAAAAAAGAAAAAACGGCAAAAGAAAAAGCGGCCGTGCCGCCGGGAAAAAGATGCGCGGAAAGGGTGCAGCTTCGTGCGCCGCTTCGCGTCGGACGAACATCATGGGACTCACCCGCGCGGCTCATCAAGAAAAAAATGAGCGAACGTTTGTTCACTCATTTTCCTGGTGACCTTGCCGGGAATCGAACCCGGGATTGCGCCGTGAGAGGGCGCCGTCTTAACCGCTTGACCACAAGGCCGTGATCGATTTCAGAACTCCGCAACAGGAGTTTCACGCGAAAAGCTATATGATTATAGCATACTATCGCCGACTTTGCAACCGTTTTTTGCTTCGAATCGGTAAATTTTTTTGCGGATACAAAAAAAGATGCGGCAGAAAAAATCTGCCGCATCCCGCACTTTATTTTGTCAGCGCTTCGATTGCCGCCTTATAGACATCCAAAAGCAATTTGACGCGATCGATTGTGATGTATTCGTCCGCCTGGTGCATGACCGGTTCATCGCCTTCCATTTCGGGCCCGAACGCGACGCCGTTTTTGAGCGCTCGCGCATATGTACCGCCGCCGATCGCAAGCGGCGCTTCATGTCTGCCCGTTACCTGTTCATATGCATTCAGAAGTGTCTGAACGAGCGCGCCGTTCTTATCCTGCATGAGGGGCGCCTGATGCCGGATGGTTTCGTATTTCACGCCGATCCTGTTGATGCGTTCGATCACTTCCGCATAGGGGACGGTGGCGGGGTAGCGGATATCGCAGATGACCTGCACCTCGCCCTTGCGGTATTTGATCATATTGGGCGAGAGCGTGAGCCGGCCCGTTTCATCTTCCAGTTCCGTGATATGGTGGAAGTCATGGAACAGACAGTCGATGATATAGCGCACCCGTTCGCTCTTTCCTGCAAAAAATTCAAGAATGGGCAGGATGGCGTTTTGCCCGAGCTCCGGCGTAGAACCGTGCGCCGATTTGCCGTGCGCGATGATTTTTTTGTTGCAGATCTCCAGGCCGAGTTCCCGTGCGCGGGTCAGCGTGAGCGTGCGGGGGGTCGCGGAACATTCGTCGCACACCATGTTGGCGCCGGAACCTCCTTCCAAAAAGAAGAAGGGGGACTTTTCGTCCATCGGGAAATGCAGACGGACGTGCAGGATGCCTTTTTCGGCATAGATGACAGGGAAATTGCCGTCGGGGGAGAATCCCTCCTCGGGCATGGTTGCCACTTCGTTGTAGTGCTCAATGCACGCCCAGCCGTTTTCTTCATTGCAGCCGACGATGAATTTGATCTTCCGTTTGGGGGAGAAACCTTCATCTTTGAGCGCCTTGAGCGCATACAGCACGCACATGACGGGGCCTTTGTCGTCGATCGCGCCCCTGCCCCAGATCTTTCCGTCCGCGACTTCTCCGCCGAACGGATCTTTCGTCCAGCCGTTTCCGGCGGGGACGACGTCGAGATGCGCCAAAATCGCGAACTCCGGCCCGTCGCCGAAGATGACTTCGCCGCAGTAATTGTCGTAATTGTGCGTCTCGAACCCGAACGACCGCGCAAGGGCAAGGAAGTGCGCAAGACAGTCTGCCGCGCCCTTGCCGAAAGGCGTTGCGGACGTGGCGTGTGTGAGAGAGGAATCAAATCGAATGCTCTCGGAGATACTTTTCACGGTTTGCTCAAGAAGATCAGTCATACAGCTTCTCCAATCAATCATATTTTCCAAGATTATACACGTATTATACACGCGGGGGGAAATAATGTCAAGTATTTCCCGCGATTCCGTTTGAACGTTTGTAGCATTTTTCGGGGATGTTTTGTGAAATTTCAAATATAAATCCGATAAAACTCATAAAAAATGAGTAAAAAGACGGGGGAATTCGCCTTTTCCTCACAATCTGTACGCGGCATAAAGGACAGATCTTTGCGGCGGAAGGCCGTCTGCCACCGAAAAAAAGCAAAAAATCCCGTAAAATGCAGAAATCCCGTCCTGATTTTGGTGCAAAAATCATGGAAATATGTTACAATAGGATGGAACGGAAGGGGGAGGGCGCGGCTTGCCGTCACGGCGAACTGCCGCAGCCTCCCGTATGAGGCAGTCACCATGCACGAGGGTCACAGGAAACGGATGCTGCAGCGATTGGAACGGGAGGAAGGTCTTCAGGATCATGAGCTTCTGGAGATCCTGCTTTTCAATGCCATTCCGCGCAAGAATACCAATCCGCTGGCGCACGAACTGCTGACGGCGTTTCCCTCGCTCGGGGCGATTTTTTGCGCGAGCTATGAGGAACTGCTCAATGTGGAGGGTGTCGGCCCGGAGACGGCGGCATATCTGCGCACGATCGGCATCCTCATGGGCCGCATCCGCGGCGAGGGGGAGCGACCGCCCGTTCTCTTCAGTGCGGGCAGGTTTTCGGACTTCCTGCGCGGGCGATTTGCCTCCTTGCACGAGGAGGTCATCGAGATCTTTGCGCTCGATGCGCAGCAGCGTGTGCGTTCGAGCAAGCGTTTTTCTCTTTCCCTCTCCGACCGCGCCGCGGCGGAGCCGGAGCAGATCAACGCCTTTCTGGCGGCGCGCAGGCCGACCGGCCTGGTCATTGCGCACAATCACCCCTCGGCACCCGCCCTTCCGTCCGCAGAGGACGACCGCTTCACCGCACAGATCCAGGTCATCTGCTCCATGAACAACGTCAGGTTCTACGATCATATCATCGTCGGACAGGACGGGACATACAGCTATTTCCTTGTCGGGCGGATGGAGGAGATCCGCCGCAAGTTCAATCTTTCGGCGATCGTCGGGGAGGGATTGTACCGTGGCTAACCGTAAAAAATTCCGCCTCGAGGCAGAGTTCCTGGAAAAATGGGGAAACGTGCTCATCTTCTGTCTGCTCGTGTTTGTGGAGATCCTCCTCATCTTCGGGAACTGGAACACCGTATATTTTTCGCGTGTGCGCGCATGGTGGGTCGTGCTGCCCGTCTGCACGCTGCTTGCGGCAGAGAACGCCGTCAAGATCTGGGGACTGCACGCCTTCCGTGACAAGATCGCCTGCTATGTTCTGGACATCGTGCTTCTCACCGTGCTGACCGTCTTTACGGACGGGACGCTCATCTCAACGCTCTATATCGTCATCCTCTCCGAGTTTTATCTCGGGCAGAAGAGTATTGCCAGCAATATCGCCATGTGCGTGGCGAGCATCGTATTGTTTCTCGTCGCCTTTGCCGTCTCGGGGGCGCTCAAGGGCGAGAGCGTCCATGTGTCCTCTCTGATCGCGGGTGCGTTCAACGACCTCCTGCTGCTGGTGCTGCACTTTCTCGGGTTCAACCTGGCCATCCAGATCTGGCGCAAGAACCGCGAACTCGCCGATACCTTGGGGGAACTCGGCGAGAGCAACAAAAAGCTGCAGGCGGCATACGGGGAACTGGAGGAGAGCAACAAAAAGCTGCAGGCGGCGTACCGCGAGCTGCATGAGGTGACGGCGCTTGAGGAGCGTCAGCGCATAGCCAAGGACATTCACGACACGGCAGGGCATTCGATCACGACGATCATCATGCAGACGGAGGCCGCAAAGCTGGTCATCGACAGCGACCCCGAGGATGCCAAGCGCAAGATCGCCGCTGCCAACCTGCAGGCGCGCAATGCCCTGGAGGAACTGCGCGAGAGCGTACATCTCTTGTCGGGGGCGACGCAGGAACTGTCGCTGCGGGATGCGCTCCTGTCCATCGTACACGAATCGACGGACGGTACGGGCATCGTCATCCGCACGGATATCGACGACATTGCCCTGTGCGAGGCCAAGCGCCGCTTCTTATGCAACACGCTCAAGGAGGGGATCTCCAACGGGCTGCGCCACGGCAATGCGACGGCTTTTTATTTCGAACTGAAGGAGAGGGGGGACAAGATCGCCTTTCTGCTCTCCGACAACGGCAAGGGGATGGATTCCTCCCTGCTTCGCAAGGGATTCGGGCTCAACGGGATCTGTGCGCGGGCGGAAGCGCTCGGCGGCAGCGTATTGTGCGAAACGGAACCGGACGAAGGGTTTGAACTGCGGATCGACCTTCCGGCGGATAACGATAAAGCATAGCAGAGGAAACAAGTATGGAAAGAAAAATTCGGGTTTTGCTTGCAGACGATCAGTCCATTCTTGCGGACGGTATCAAGAGCGTGCTCTCTTCCTGCCCTGACATCGAGGTGGTGGGCATCGCCTCCGACGGGTTTGAAGCGCTCACCATGACGGATGGCTGTTCGCCCGACGTGGTGCTCATGGACATCCGGATGCCCAATATGAACGGCGTCATCGCCACGCAGGAGGTCAAGCGCCGTCATCCCGACGTCAAGGTGCTCATTCTCACCACCTTTGATGACAGCGACTATATCCTCAACGCCATCAACAACGGCGCGAGCGGCTATCTTCTGAAGGATACCTCTTCTGCGGCGCTCATCGATGCGATCAAGAATGCCTATGCGGGGGACACCATTCTTCCCGCCAAGATCGCCCGCCGGATCGCGGACGCCGCGCGCATGGTCTCCTCCGACCGCGAGATCAAGCTCAGGCGTTCGTTCGGTCTGTCCGAGCGGGAGGTGGAGATCGCCGTCATGATCTATGAGGGATTCACCAACAAACAGATCGCGTCGGCGCTCAAACTTACGGACGGCACTGCCCGCAACTATATTTCGTCCATCTATGAAAAGATGGGCGCCTCTTCCCGGTCGGAGGCGACGGAGAAGATGAAGGAGGTCATTTCCCAATGAAGAAGGTGAGGATCACGGTGCTGCGCAGGACGCTGCAGGAGGATCTCGCTAAGGAGTACGGCGCAGAGGGGCTGGGCAGATGCCCCATGCTCCGGGAGGGGCAGGTGTTCTACGCCGACTATGCCAAACCGGACGGATTCTGCGACGAGGCGTGGAAGGCGATCTATCAGTATGTCTTTGCGCTCGCGCACGGCGTGAGGGAGCCGTTCTACTACTGCGACTGGATCACGACGCCGGGCGTTGCGATCTGCTCTTGCAACGACGGGCTGCGCCCCGTCATCTTCAGACTGGAGGCGACGCAGGAGGAGAGTACCATCGGTTATACGCCTGTTGAGGAGTAAAATCAGAGGATCGGAAAAAAATCCCGGGCAGCGGCCCGGGATTTTTGTATGCAGCATTGCGCTGCGTCAGATGCGCTTGTCCTCTTTGTACTTGGTGTGCAGCACCTCGTGTGCCTTGGGGCTGTTTGGGAAGATGAAGTAGTCGTCGTAGAGCATGTCGATGACGGGGGAATCGGAGGAGCGGCGCTGTTCGTTGCGGCTGTCGCTCATGTACAGCGCCTTGGCGCGCGTCTCCTTGAGTTCGGTGGAGTTGCGCACGCTGTCCGAGAGGGTGGGCTGTCCGCCGCCGTTGACGCAGCCGCCCGGACATGCCATGATCTCGATGAAGTCATAGTGTTTCTCACCCGACTTGATCTCCTCCAGCAGGGTGACAGCGTTCTCCAGGCCGGATGCAACGGCAACGCGCAGGGTGTGGCCCGCCACCAGATAGGTCGCCTCCTTGATGGGGTTGGTGCCGCGCACGGCAAAGAAGTCGAGAACTTCAAAGCTGCCGTCCAGCATATGCGCCGCAGTGCGCAGCGCCGCCTCCATCACGCCGCCCGTCGCGCCGAAGATGGCGCCGCCGCCCGTCGCCGTGGCGAACGGGTTGTCAAACTCCTCATCGGGCAGCTCGGTGAACTTGATGCCCGCCGTCTTGATCATGCGCGCAAGTTCGCGCGTGGTGATGGCGGCGTTGACTTCGCCCTCCATCTCGGGGCGGTGGCATTCGTACTTCTTTGCCGTGCAGGGGATGACGGATACGGTGAACAGATCTTCGGGTTTGATGTGGTGTTTTTCGCACCAATACGTCTTGAGCAGTGCGCCGAACATCTGCTGGGGGGACTTGCAGCTGGACAGGTGGGGGATCATCTCGGGGTACTTCTGTTCCACGAACTTGATCCACGCGGGGCAGCAGCTGGTGAACATGGGCATGGGCTTGCCCGTCTTGATGCGGTTGATCAGCTCGCTCGCCTCCTCCATGATGGTGAGGTCTGCCGTCACGTCCATATTGAACACTTCGCAGTTGCCCAGGCGGCGGATGGCTGCCACCATCTTGCCCTCCACGTTGGTGCCGATGGGCATATCGAACGCCTCGCCCAGCGTCGCGCGGATGGAGGGCGCCGTGAAAAACACCACCTTCTTGGTGGGGTCGGCGAACGCCTTCCACACTTCGTCGATGGTGGAGCGCTCGGAGAGGGCGCCCACGGGGCAGGCGACGATGCACTGCCCGCAGCCCACGCATACCGATTCGTACAGCGGCATATCGAACGCGCTGCCGATGTGGACGTTGAACCCTCTGCCGATGGGACCGATCGCGTTGACGTGCTGCTTTCTGCACGCCGCCACGCAGCGCATACAGTTGATGCATTTGTCGTTGTCGCGCACCACATAGGGGGCGGAGGTATCGATGGGCAGCACGAAGTCCTCGCCCTTGAACCTGTCCTCATCCACGCCGTAGCCCAGCGAGAGCTTCTGCAGCTCGCAGTTGTGGTTGCGCTCGCAGGAGAGGCACTTCTTCTTGTGTTTGGACAGCAGCAGCTCGAGCGTCATCTTTCTGCTCTCGCGGCACTTTTCGGTGTTGGTGCGCACCTCCATGCCCTCGGCGACGGGGTACACGCACGCGGCGACCAGCCCCCTTGCGCCCGTGGCTTCCACCACGCACATACGGCAGGAGCCGACGCAGGAGACGTCCTTGAGATAGCACAGCGTGGGGATCTCGATGTGCGCCTTGCGCGCCGCCTGCAAGATGGTCGTTCCCTCGGGAACGGTGACGGAAATTCCGTTGATGGTCAATGTAACGTCTTTTGCCATGATATCACCTCAGCTTCTCACAACTGCACCGAACTTGCAGTTTTGCATACATACGCCGCACTTGATGCAGATGTCCTTGTCGATGACGTGGGCTTCGCGCACCTTGCCGGAGATGGCGTGCGTGGGGCAGTTGCGTGCGCACAGCGTGCAGCCGCGACACTTTGCCGGATCGATGGAATAGGTCAGCAGCGCCTTGCATACGCCCGCGTCGCAGTGTTTCTTTTCGATGTGATCGACATATTCCTGGCGGAAATAGCGCAGCGTCGAGAGGATGGGGTTGGGTGCGGACTGACCGAGTGCGCACAGCGAGGACTGCTTCATGTGGGAGGCGAGTTCTTCGATCTTAACGAGATCCTCCGGCTCACCCTTGCCCTCGGTGATCTTGGTCAGCAGCTGCAGGAGCCGCTTTGTTCCGATGCGGCAGGGCGTACACTTGCCGCAGCTCTCGTCGGCGGTGAATTCCAGGTAGAACTTGGAGATGTCCACCATGCAGGTGTCCTCGTCGAGGATGATCATGCCGCCCGAGCCCATCATGGAGCCGATGGCGATGAGGCTGTCATAGTCGATGGGGGTGTCGATGCACTCTGCGGGGATGCAGCCGCCCGAAGGGCCGCCCGTCTGCGCCGCCTTGAACTTCTTCCCGTTCGGGATGCCGCCGCCGATCTCCTCGACGATGGTGCGCAGCGTGGTACCCATGGGAACTTCCACAAGGCCCACGTTGGTGATCTTGCCGCCCAGGGCGAACACCTTGGTGCCCGTGGAGGTCGGCGTGCCGATCTTGGCGAACCATGCCGCGCCGTTGACGATGATGGGGTTGACGTTCGCCCACGTCTCTACGTTGTTCAGAATGGTGGGCTTGCCGAACAGACCCTTGACGGCGGGGAAGGGGGGACGGGGGCGGGGTTCGCCGCGGTGACCCTCGATGGAGGTCATCAGCGCCGTCTCCTCGCCGCACACGAATGCGCCCGCGCCGAGTCGGATCTCGATGTCAAAGTCAAAGCCGAGCCCCAGAATGTTCTTGCCGAGCAGGCCGTATTCGCGCGCCTGTTTGATGGCGATCGTCAGCCGCTCGACGGCGACGGGGTACTCCGCACGCACATAGATGTAGCCCTGATGGGCGCCGATCGCATAGCCCGCGATGGTCATTGCCTCGAGCACGCAGTGGGGGTCGCCCTCGAGCACGGAACGATCCATGAACGCGCCGGGGTCGCCCTCGTCGGCGTTGCAGCAGACGTACTTGACGTCGCCCTGCGACGCCTTTGCGAACGACCACTTTCTGCCCGTCGGGAAGCCCGCGCCGCCTCTGCCGCGCAGCCCCGAGGCGAGCATCTCGTTGATGACGTCGTCGGGCGTCATGGAGGTGAGCACCTTTTCGAGCGCCGCATAGTCGCCCGCCGCGATCGCCTCCTCGATGTCCTCGGGGGCGATGACGCCGCAGTTCCTCAGCGCGATGCGCATCTGCTTTTTATAGAAGGGCGTCTCCGCGAAGGGGATGATGGTGCCGTCCTCGGCGACCGTGCCCTGGTATAAGAGCTCCTTGACGATGGAGCCGCCCTTTACAAGGTGCTGCTCGACGACCGTCTTGGCGTGTTCGGGGGTCATCTGCGCATAGAACGCGCCCTCGGGATAGACGATCATGATGGGGCCGAGCGCGCAAAGCCCGAAGCACCCCGTCTTGACGACGAGCACGTCCTTTATGTTGAGTTCCTTGAGGGAGGTCTCCAGCTGCTCGATGACCTTCATCGAGTGGGAGGAGGTGCAGCCCGTTCCGCCGCAGACGAGCACCTGCTTTCTGTAGCCTGTCTGCTTGGCGAGCTTTTCGCCCTGTTCGCGCACGACGCGTCTGACGTCGATGAGCGGTTTTTTCTTCTTGCGGATGGCGTCCAATTCCTGAATGGTCATGCCTTTGCCTCCTCTCTGTACTTGTCAAGGATGCCCTTGACCATCTCGGGTTTGAGCTTGCCGTGCACGTCCTCGTTGATCGTCATGACGGGGGCAAGCCCGCACGCGCCCACGCAGCGGCAGCTGTCGATGGAGAACAGCCCGTCCGGCGTACATTCGCCGCACTTGATGCCCAGCTCCTTTTCCACCTCTTCGAGGATCTTGTCCGAGCCTTTGACGTAGCACGCGGTGCCCAGGCACACGCTGATGCGGTACTTTCCCTTGGGCTTCAAGGAGAACTGGGAGTAGAACGTCACCACCCCGTACACCTCGGCGAGGGAGATATTCAGTCCCTCCGCGATCACCTTCTGCACGGGCATGGGGAGATAGCCGTAGATCCCCTGCGCCTCCTGCAGAATGTGCATGAGGCATCCCGGCGTCGAGCGGGACTCCTCGATGACAGCCTTTAATTTTTCCAGCTGCTCGGGCGTTCCGCACGATGCTTCACACTCTTTCATAACAACCTCCTGATCATATATGTTCTGCACGATGACGTCCTCCCCCAATCTTCAGAGGGCGGACAATGCGATGACATTAGGACTATTATATCATATCCGCGGGAATTTTTCAATACTATTTTAGGAAATGTAAAAATTTGTCGGAAAAATTTTCTTGCGATCATTCCGCCCGCGCCCGTTTTTTTTATGGAGGAAAGCGTTTGACACAGCCGCGCGCGTGTGGTACAATTTAGCCCGTGTCGGACGGACGACGCAGTACGAAGAGACAGCAGCCCCCGAAAGCGGGGGATCGGGAGTGAAATATCATGAAATTTGACAGGGCAACATTTCTTGCGGACGTGGAACGCGTCCTTCATGCGGATTATGCCTGCGAACTGAAGTCTGCGGGCAGACGCGAGCTGTATAACGCCGTCTCCAAGGCGGTCATGGAAGAGGCGTACGACGACTGGAGCAAGGAGAAGAAATCCCGCCGTCGCCGCTGCGGATATTTTTCGGCGGAATTTCTGATGGGCAGAGCCATCTATTCCAATCTTCTCAACCTCGGCATTCTCGAGGAGGTAGGCGACGCGCTTGCGAGCGTGGGCGAAGACCTCAACCAGTTTGAAGAGGTGGAGGACGCCGCGCTCGGCAACGGGGGATTGGGCAGACTTGCCGCCTGCTATCTCGAATCGGCGGCGAGCAAGGACATCGCCCTCGACGGCTACGGCATCCGCTACCGCTACGGGCTGTTCCGCCAGACCTTCGAGAACGGTTTCCAGCACGAGGAGGGCGACGACTGGCTCAAGTGGGGGGATCCGTGGAGCGTGAGAGTGGAGCGCGACGCGGTGCTCGTGCGCTTCGCCGATCAGACGGTGCGCGCCGTTCCCTACGATATGCCCATCTTCGGCTATAAAAACGGGGTCGTCAACACGCTGCGCCTGTGGCAGAGCGAGCCGGTGCAGGCGTTCGACTTCGCCTCCTTCAACGAGATGCGCGGCGAGGTCAAGGCGAACGAGAATTTCAACGCGACCAAGATCACCGACGTGCTCTATCCCAACGACAACACGATGGTGGGCAAGATTTTGCGCCTCAGGCAGCAGTACTTCATGGTCAGCGCCTCGCTGCAGGACATCGTGAAGAAATACAAGGCGGCGGGCAGGGATCTGCGGACGCTGCCCGAAAAGTGGTGCTTCCAGCTCAACGACACGCACCCCGTCATCGCCATTCCCGAACTCATGCGCCTGCTGCAGGGGGAGGGGCTGACCTTTGAGGAGGCGTTCGACGTCTGCCACAGGTGCTTCAACTTCACCAACCACACCATCATGGCGGAGGCACTGGAAAAGTGGGACGCCCTGGCGCTCTCCGACCTGCTGCCCGACGTGTACGAACAGATCGTCGCCTGCCAGCAGCGGCTGCAGGGGGAGGGGCTCGATCCCAATGCCTTCTATATCATCCGCGACAACGTCGTGCATATGGCGAACCTCGCCATCTATGTTTCCTCCCACGTCAACGGCGTCGCCGAGATCCATACGAACATCTTAAAGACCCAGACCTTCAAAAACTGGTACGAAAGGTATCCGGAGAAATTCGTCAACATCACCAACGGCATCACGCCCAGGCGGTGGATGCTTCTGAACAACCCACAGATGGCGCGCCTTATCGATTCCAAGATCGGCACGCTTTGGCACACCCGCCTGCCCGAACTCAAAAAGATCAGGCCGTTTATTGATGAGATGCTTCCCGAGTTCGTGCGCATCAAGCAGGAGAACAAGAAGAAGCTCGCGGCGTACATCGCCGAGCACGAGGGCGTGCAGCTCTCCCCCGATTTCATCTTCGACGTGCAGGTCAAGCGTCTGCACGAGTACAAGCGGCAGATGCTCAACGCGCTCTCCGTATTGTGGTACTACTTCGGCATCAAGGACGGCGAGATCACCGACTTCCCGCCCACGGCGTTCATCTTCGGGGCGAAGGCGGCGCCCGGCTACTATATGGCGAAGGCGATCATCAAGTTCATCAACGAGATCGCGCGGCTCGTCAATTCCGACCCCGCCGTGTCCGACAGGATGAAGGTGGTGTTCGTGCAGAATTACAATGTCTCCTATGCGGAGAAGATTGTCTGCGCGGCGGACATCTCCGAGCAGATCTCGCTCGCGGGCATGGAGGCATCCGGCACAAGCAACATGAAGTTCATGCTGTGCGGTACGGTGACGCTCGGCACGCTGGACGGTGCGAACGTGGAGATCTGCGAGGAGGCGGGGCGCGAGAACAACTACATCTTCGGTGCCACGGTGGAGGAGGTTGCCGCCATCAAACAGTACTACTGCCCGCGCGAGATCCTCGAGCAGAACCCGCGCCTAAAGCGCGCGCTGGAGACGCTTGTGGACGGCACGCTCTCCGACGATTCGGGAATGCTGCGCAAGCTCTATGAGAGCATGACGACCGGTTATGAGCCCGATCGCTATCTGGTGCTGTACGATTTTGCCGACTACGTCCGCGTCAAAACGCAGCTTCTGCACGATTTCGGCAGCGATGAATTCAACAAAAAATGCCTTGTGAACATGGCGAGCGTGGGCAAGTTCTCCGCCGACCGCTCGGTCACCGATTACGCAAAGCTCATCTGGAAACTCTGAAAAAAATCCCTTCCCGGCGGGGAAGGGATTTTTCATATGCAGCAGTTCAGGCGAGGGCAATGACTTCCACTTCGGCAAGCACGCCCTTGGGGAGCGCCTTTACGGCGACGCAGCTGCGCGCGGGACGCTCGGAAAAATATCGTCCGTAGACATCGTTGAAGGCGGCAAAGTCGTTCATGTCCGTCAGAAAGCAGGTCGTCTTGACGACTTTTTCCATGGCGCTGCCCGCCGCGGCGAGCACCGCCTTTAAATTTTCGCAGATGCGCGCGGTCTGTTCCCGGATGCCGCCGGGAACGACCTCCCCGGTGGCGGGGTCGAGCGCGATCTGCCCCGAGGTGAACACGAAGCCGTTCGTCTTGATCGCCTGCGAGTAGGGGCCGATCGCGGCAGGGGCATGTTCCGTCTGAATGCGTACCATAACTTTTCTCCTTGTCAGCACAGTTTGAATCCCGCTTTCTGCAGGGCGGCTTTGATCTCCTCGATCTGTGCAAAGTCACGCGTCTCCAGATCGATGCGCAGATAGCAGCCGATGACTTCGCTGCCCGCGTTGGCATGTTCGTGATGGACGCCCACCACGTTCGCGCCGCATCCGGCAATGATCTGGGAGACGGCGACGAGCTGCCCGGGCTTGTCCAAAAGTTCGAGCGTGAGCGTGCATTGCCTGCCGCTCATCACAAGGCCGCGCGATATGACGCGGCTCAAAATGGTGACGTCGATGTTGCCGCCCGAGACCAGGCAGCACACCTTCTTGCCGTCCAGTTCGGGCAGTTTGCCCGCAAGGATGGCGGCAACGGGCGCAGCGCCCGCGCCCTCGGCGATCATCTTCTGTTTTTCGATGAGGGCGAGGATGGCGGCGCAGATCTCCTCGTCCGTGACGGCGACCATACCGTCCACATATCTGCGGCAGTAATCAAAGGTCTGCGCGCCCGGCTGTTTGACGGCGATGCCGTCCGCAATGGTGGAGACGGAGGGGAGACATTCGACTTTCCCGTCGTGCAGCGAACCGATCATGCTCGCCGCGCCCGCCGCCTGCACGCCGTACACCTTGACCTTCGGGTTCATCTGTTTGACGGCGAACGCGATGCCCGAGATGAGCCCGCCGCCGCCCACGGGAACGACGATTGCCTCCGTTCCCTTGAGCTGGGATAAGATCTCCATGCCGATCGTCCCCTGCCCTGCAATGACTTCCTCGTCGTCGAAGGGGTGGATGAACGTCATCTGCCGCTGCTTTTGCAGCTCGAGGGCGCGCTGGTAGGCGTCGTCATATACGCCGGGGACGAGGCAGATCTCGGCGCCGTAGCTCCTCGTCGCCTCCACCTTGGAGATGGGGGCGCCGTCGGGCAGGCAGATGAGGGCGGGAATGTCGTTCTTTTTGGCGGCGAGCGCCACGCCCTGTGCGTGGTTGCCCGCCGAGCAGGCGATCACGCCCCGGCGTTTTTCCTCGGGGGTGAGGCAGGCGATCTTGTAGTAGGCGCCGCGGATCTTGAAGGAGCCCGTCTTCTGCAGGTTCTCCGTCTTGAGGTAGAGGTCGCAGCGGTCGGTGAGCTTTGCGCCGCTCACGACCTCTGTCGGAAAGAGGGCGTCCTCCAGGACGCGCTGTGCATGAATGATCTTTTCGATAGTGAGCATCGCATTGCCTCCCGTGATGATTACAGGAAATTATACGCGTTTTGCCCGCGTTTGTCAACGGTTTGTCCGGCTTTGCGCGGACGTCCCGTTTTACGTTACGGGCAGAACCCCTCGAAAATGATATTGTCGGCGTACTGCTTCACGCGCGCCGCCTCCTCGGGGGAGGTCACCGTCCAGGCAAGTTTTACGCCGCGGTATGCCGCGAGCTTGTCCGAGGGGTAGTTGCCGCAGAAATAGCTGATGAAGTCCAGCTTTTTCGCCGTGTTCATGCAGACCCTGGGCAGCAGCGCCGCCTTGACACGCCAGAAGGGAGAACCGTGAAAGTCCTCCTTCGTGTATGTCCTTTTAATGCCCAGCATCCCGCAGGCGACGTCCGGGCAGAGTGCCTTGTAGGCGGCGGGATAGGCGGGCTGAAAGGATTGCACGGCGTACTCCAGCCCGGGGAATCTGCGAATGACGGCGGCGACTGCCCGGGCGATCTCCCTGCCCGGAACGCCGGGCATGTCCTTGATCTCCAGAAGCAGGGGGACTTTGCCCGCGATCGCCTCCAGGCATTCGGAAAAGAGGGGAATGCGTTCCTTTGTGCCGTTCAGGCGCAGCTCCTGCAGCGCCGCAAGGGGGAAGGCGGAGACCTTGCCGGAGCCGTCCGTCATGCGGTCGACGGTGTCGTCGTGAAAGACGACGAGCTGTCCGTCCCGGGTCAGGCGCACGTCCGTCTCCACGGGGTAGCCGCTCCGTACGGCCGCTTCAAAGGCGGCGAGGCTGTTTTCGGGGATGCCGCCGCCGTGCAGGCCGCGGTGTGCGATGGGGGTCTTGCGCAGTTGTTCGGGAAATTCCATGCGCCCATTATACCAAATGCGCGGAAGGTTTGCAATAGCGGTTGCAAAATTTCTAGAAATTCGCTATAATGGGGAGGAATGAAATTTCCCCGTTCTGCAGGGGGACGTCGGAGAACGCATGGCAAAGGCAAGCAAATTTCTGCGCAATTTCTGCATCATCGCTCATATCGACCACGGCAAGAGTACCATTGCCGACCGCATCATGGAGCTTACGGGGCAGGTGAGCAAGCGCGACATGGAGGAGCAGCTGCTCGATTCGATGGACATCGAGCGCGAGCGCGGCATCACCATCAAGCTCACGCCCGTCAGAATGTACTATAACGCCCTGGACGGCAACGAGTATGAGTTCAACCTCATCGATACGCCCGGCCACGTCGACTTCACCTATGAGGTCAGCCGCTCGCTGGCCGCGTGCGAGGGGGCGCTCGTCGTGGTGGACGCCACGCAGGGCGTGGAGGCGCAGACGCTGGCAAACGTCTATCTCGCGCTCGAGAACAACCTCGAGCTGGTACCCGTCATCAACAAGATCGACCTTGCCTCCGCGCGCATCGAGGAGACCAAGCAGGAGATCGAGGAGGTCATCGGGCTGGACGCCTCTCAAGCGCCCTGCGTCTCGGCGAAGGAGGGAACGAACATCCGTGACATTCTGGAGGCGGTGGTCAGGCTCATCCCGCCGCCCGAGGGGGACACGGACGATCCCCTGCGCGCCCTCATCTTTGACAGTTATTACGATAACTACAAGGGCGTCATCCTGTTCGTGCGCATCCGCGACGGACAGGTGAAAGTGGGGGACAGGATCCGCACGTTCCTCTCCGAGCGCACCTATGAGGTGACGGAAGTGGGCGCGTTCGCCCCGCAGATGCAGCCCAAGGGCGTGCTGCTGGCGGGCGAGGTGGGCTATATCGCCGCGAGCATCAAGTCCATCGAGGATGTGGAGGTGGGCGACACCGTCACCTTTGCCGACCGTCCCGCCGCGCAGCCGCTGCCCGGGTACAAGAAGGTGCAGCCCGTCGTCTTTTGCGGCATCTATCCGCTGGACGGCAGTAAGTTCAATGACCTCAAAGAGGCGATCCTGAAGCTCAAACTCAACGACGCGGCGCTCACCTTCGAGCCGGACAATTCGGTGGCGCTCGGTTTCGGCTTCCGCTGCGGCTTTCTGGGGCTTCTGCACATGGAGATCGTGCAGGAGCGCATCGAGCGGGAATTCAACCTCGACATCATCACCACCGCGCCCTCCGTCTCCTATCTCGTGCATAAGACGAACGGGGAGCAGCTATATGTGGACAATCCCTCCCACCTGCCTCCGCCCACCGATATCGACTACATGGAGGAACCCGTCGTGAAGGCGGAGATCTTCACGCCGCCCGAATATGTCGGCTCCATCATGGAGCTGTGTCAGGACAAGCGCGGCGTCTATAAGAATATGACCTATCTGGATGCGCGCCGCGTGCGTCTGGACTATCTTCTTCCGCTCAATGAGATCGTCTATGACTTCTTTGACGAACTCAAGAGCCGCACCAAGGGGTATGCGAGCTTCGATTACGAACTTGCGGGCTATCAGCGCAGCAAGCTGGTGAAACTGGACATCCTCCTGAACGGCGAGGCGTGCGATGCGCTCTCCACTATCGTGCATGAGGATCACGCCTACCGGCGGGGCAGGATGCTCGCCGAAAACCTCAAGGACGCCATCCCCCGCCAGCTCTTCGAGATCCCCATCCAGGCGGCGGTGGGGGGCAAGATCATCGCGCGCGAGACGGTCAAGGCGGTCAGAAAGGATGTGCTCGCCAAGTGCTACGGCGGCGACATCACCAGAAAGAAAAAGCTGCTCGAAAAGCAGAAAGAGGGCAAAAAACGGATGCGCCAGGTCGGCACGGTGGAGGTGCCGAGCGAGGTGTTCATGGAGATCTTAAAGACGAATAAGGACAGGAAGTAGGGGTACCATGTACGAGCAAAGGGGCCGCGGACGCAAAAACGGCGCAGCCATGTCCGGGGGCGGACATGGTCTGTTTAAAAGCATCTACGAATTTGTAAAACAGGTGCCTGCGGGCAGGGTGGTCACCTACGGGCAGGTGGCTGCCGCAGTGGGCGCGCCCCGCTGCGCAAGGCAGGTGGGCTGGGCGTTGCACGTCAATCCCGAGCCGGGCGTCATTCCCTGCCACCGCGTGGTCAACCGCGAGGGCAGGCTCGCCCCCGCCTTCGCCTTCGGCGGCACCGATGCGCAGGCACGCCTTCTGCAGGCGGAGGGCGTGACCGTCGTAGACGGGTACGTCGATCTGAATACCTACCTCTGGAGGGGATAATATGGCGGGTATCTATCTGCACATTCCCTTTTGCAGGCAAAAGTGCCGCTACTGCGACTTCGTGTCCTTCTGCAACCGCATGGACGTCGCCGAGGCGTACATGGCGTGCCTTCTGAAGGAGATCGAACTGCGCGGCAGGGAGCCGGAGGGGCGTACCTTTGATACCGTCTATTTCGGCGGCGGGACGCCCAGCGTCGTCGATCCCAAGTATATCTATGCCGCTATGCGGCAGATCAGGAAGTATTTTAAGCTCACGCTGCATCCCGAGATCACCATCGAGATGAATCCCGGCACGGTGAGCGAACAGAAGATCGCCATGTACAAGCGCGCGGGCATCAACCGTTTCTCCGTCGGGCTGCAGTCTGCCATCGACGCCCAACTCGAGGACTTGGGGCGCATCCACACCGTGCGCGACTACCTGTACTGTACCTCCCTTCTGAAGGGAGAAAATTTCTCCGCGGACGTCATGCTCGGCATCAAAGGGCAGACGCAGGAGGACGTGAGAAAGACCATCGAAGTCGCCGCGGGCAGCGGGGCAAAGCACATCTCCATGTACGCCCTCCAGCCCGAGGACGGCACGCCCATTTATACCGACTACCTGAACGGCGAGCTGCCCGACGGGGACGAGGTGGCGGCGCTCTACGACTTCGGCAGGGCGCTGCTGGCGGAGAAGGGCTTTCACCGCTATGAAGTGAGCAACTTCTGCAAAAAGGGCTTCGAGAGCCGCCACAACCTCAACTACTGGCGGCGGGGCGAGTATGTGGGGCTGGGCGTCTCGGCGAGCTCCTTCTTCTCGGGCCACCGCCTGCTCAACACCACCGACCTCGACGAGTACATGAAGTGCATCCTCTCCGGGTTCTTCCCCGTCATCGACAACGTGGAGGTGACGCCGCAGGACGCCAAGTTTGAGTTTGTCATGCTGGGGCTGCGCACCGTGTACGGCGTTTCGGCAAAGGCATACCGGGAGCAGTTCGGCACCGACTGGCGGGAGGACTTTCCGGAGGCATACCGCCGCACGCGGGAGTATCTGTCGGAGGAGGGGGACGTCACCCGCATTCGGGACGAATATCTCTTCGTGCAGAACCAGATCCTGTCCGAATACGCGCAGTGATCCGAAAGAAGCAAAAATGGGCGCGGCGTCTGCAATCTGCGGACGCCGCGCCCATTTTTTATTTGCAATGTCCCGTTCACCAGAGTCTGACGGGGTCAAATCCGAAAACCTGCACCACTTCGAAGAGGTCGCTCGCCGCAATGTCGTGCGTGGAGCACAGCGGGCCGCCGTCCGAGTCGATGTCATAGCCGAAATAATTAAATGCCTGCCAGACGAGGTGAGAGCAGTGCGTCCCCTGCGGCGCCTCGCCCTGGTCTTTGGGGGAGAGGAAGCCGACGGTGAGCGAATAGGGGATGCCGTTCAGCCGCTGCACCGCCGTGGCGGCGATCTCGGCGCGCTCCTCCTCGCTTGCATCCTTCAGGCGCAGGACAAGGAAATTTGTCCCGTAGCGGAACCAGTCGGTGCCGCGTATGCGGGTCTCGCTCGGGAAGCCCAGCGAGACCGATTCGAGCGTGGCGCCGAACCTTGCGTCCACGATGAGCGCCGCATGTCCGTTCCGCCAGCCCAGCGTGTGGCAGGTGGAGGTCACCAGCACGTCCCCGTTCTGCAGGTCGACGAGGGGTGCGCGGTAGCTGTTGTCGGCAAACGTATCCCGTTTTGTGGTAATGGCGACCGTCTCGTGGGAAAGTTCGCCGTCATAGAAGAGCGCTTCCTGAAAGGAGAGGATGCGTTCGTTCTCGCCCTTCATTTCGTCGAGAGCCGTGCGCCCCAGTCCCGTCTGCAGGTAGAGCGTCCGGTAGTCCTCCTCCGTCCACTCCTCCTTTCCGAGCAGGGCGGTGATGTCCTCGCGCGCATAGGAGGGCAGGGTGCGTGCGCTCGCGTCCACGGCAGCGTCGGCGATGAGCAGCGCGGCGCAGAGCAGCGCGACGAGCAGGATGATGCCGTACAGCACGGCGAGAATGATAGTAACGATACGCTTTGCCGCCCTCATGCCCCTTCCTCCGGAAAAGATACTCGCCTGCAAGTATATTCCTTTTTGCGCAAACTGTCAACCGCAGAAGGGGTAAAATTGCGTGAAAATGGCGCGGGGCGTTCAGAGCGTATCCCGCCGCCGCGCCAGGACTTCTCCCGTCTCGCCGTCCAGAAGGAGGGCGATGCGCTCCGTGCCGTCCGTCACGGCGGCGTAATAGTAGTTTTTGTCCCGCCGCAGGAGGCGCACCGCGATCTCGCCGCAGAATGCCCCGTCCCGCCGCATGGCGGAAAGCGTCTCCGCCTCCGCCTTCACAAAGGCGGCGAGGGCATCGTTCGGCGTGAGCGTCTCCTCCGTTCTGACGCTCGTGGCGGCGATCTCACAGCTTTCCTCCCCCCAGACGACGCGCACGGGGACGCTCCCCTCTGGGAAGGTGCTCACGCCCTGCGAAAAGCGGAAATCGCCGAACGCAGCGGAGAAGGACGCCTCCCCGCCGCACTCGGCGGCGTACACTTCGACGTGCGAGGGGGGATCGCCCGCAGGGACGAGAGTGATCTCGATCGTGTCCGACATGGGGCAGGGGATGCCGTCGTCGGCGTACGGGTATTCGCGGGAGATACACGCGAGCGTGAGGGAAAAGTCGTCCGTCTCGGCAAGGAACAGGTCGGAGCGGATCTCGCTCACGCGGTCGGAATAGTCATAGGGGGCGCAGGCGGAGAACATGGGCAGCAGCAGGGCGGCGGTGAGCGCGCCGAGCGTGCCGAAAAGATGCTTTCTCATACCGCTACCCTATGCCGTAGGGAAACCGCTTATGACTTTTCCCACTTTTTTTGAATATTCGGTTGCATTTTTCCTGCGCGTATGCTAAAATGGATAAAATTACAGAATCGACGAATCGTGGAAAGAGAGGTACCCTTCGGTCTTTCGTTTTATGAGGAAACTTGTTCTGAAAACGGCGTTCATCACGCTCGGCGTCGTGATCGTGCTCGCGGTCGCTGCGTTCGGGATCGCTTCGCTCTGCGTCCCCGCCGCAATGTCCGACCTTGCCTATTCGCTCGGCATGGATCTCATGAGTTCGGATTACGCCTACCAGGAGTATGAGCGCTCCGGCGATCTCGCCTATCTTGCGCGTTCCTTTGAATTGACCGCGACCAACGGCCGCGATGACAAGGCAGAGGAGCGCTTTGATCTACTCTATGCCGCGGACGGGTTTGAGGCGCTCTGCCTTGCGCGCGACGAAGCCACGCCGCCCGTCACCGTGGGCGGGGAGGAGATCACCTACAGCTATCGTGACTATGTCTGCGGTCTGGGGGCGTGCGTCAAATACCGCCTTGCCTCGGACGATGCCTCGCGTGAGGAAGCGCTTTCGCTCGCCCTGGCCGAGACGGGAGCCGATTTTCCGGCAGGCAATCCCGTCTATATGCTCGCCACGCAGGCGGCGGGGGATGCGGACAGTGCATTCTGTGCGCGCATTCTGCAGGCGCTCGGAGAGGGGGAATTTGAACAAAACGAGCGCTATGAAAATCTTGTAAACATTCTGGAGGTAATTGTAGATGAGCAAAATCGTTAAGGAAGGGCTGACGTTTGACGACGTTCTTCTCATCCCGCAGGCGTCCGACGTGCTTCCGAACCAGGTGGATCTGCGCACGACGCTCGCGCCGGGGATCGACCTCAACATCCCCATCCTCTCCGCCGCAATGGATACGGTGACGGAGAGCCGCCTTGCCATTGCCATGGCGCGCGAGGGGGGCATGGGCATCATTCATAAGAATATGTCCATCGAGGAACAGGCGAAGGAGGTGGACAGGGTCAAGCGTTCGGAACACGGCGTCATCACCGACCCCTTCTACCTCGAGCCGCAGAACCTTGTCAAGGACGCCGTCGCGCTCATGGAGCGCTACCGCATCAGCGGCGTTCCCATCACCAAAGAGGGCAAGCTCGTCGGCATCCTCACCAACCGCGACCTCCGCTTTGAGACCAACTTCGAACAGCCCATCGAGAACGTGATGACCAAGGAGAACCTCGTCACCGCGCCCGTCGGCACCTCGTTGGAGGATGCCCAGAAGATCCTGGGCAAGCACCGCATCGAAAAGCTGCCCATCGTGGATGAAAAGGGCTACCTCAAGGGCCTGATCACGATCAAGGACATTGAAAAGAGCATCCAGTACCCCAATTCCGCGCGCGATAAAAACGGCCGCCTTCTGGTGGGCGCGGCGGTCGGTACCTCGGCGAACACGATGGAGCGCATCGCCGCCCTCGTGGAGGCGAAGGTGGACGTCGTCGCCATCGACACGGCGCACGGCCATTCGCACATGGTGCTCAAGAAGGTAGAGGAGATCAAATCCAGATTCCCCGGCATCGTCCTCATTGCGGGCAACGTTGCTACGGCGGCTGCCACCGAGGCGCTCATCAAGTCGGGTGCGGACATCGTCAAAGTGGGGATCGGCCCCGGTTCCATCTGCACCACGCGCGTCGTCGCAGGCATCGGCGTACCCCAGCTCACCGCGGTCATGGACTGCGCGGAGATGGCGGACAAACTGGGCAGGCGCATCATCGCGGACGGCGGCATCAAGTATTCGGGCGACATCGTCAAGGCGCTCGCCGCAGGCGGCAGCGCCGTCATGATCGGTTCCATGCTTGCCGGCACGGCGGAGAGCCCCGGCGAGATCGAGCTCTTCCAGGGCAGAAGGTTCAAGGTGTACCGCGGCATGGGTTCCCTTGCGGCGATGGCGGCGGGATCCAAGGATCGATACTTCCAGGAAAATGCGAGCAAATTTGTTCCCGAGGGCGTGGAGGGGCGCGTACCGTACAGCGGCACGGTCTCCGAGATCGTCTTCCAGATGGTGGGCGGCATTCGCTCGGGCATGGGCTACTGCGGCAAGGCGAACATCGAGGATCTGAGAAAGAATTCCGAATTCGTCCGCATCACCAATGCGGGCCTGCGCGAGAGCCATCCCCACGACATCTCCATCAGCAAGGAAGCGCCCAACTACACGGTCAGAAATCCATAAAAACTCAAAAACGCCCGTACGGGCGTTTTTCCAATCGTTTTTCGCACAGTCTGTCACATTTTTTACAACGGGAGAAGAACTATGCAGCATCAACGCGTGCTCGTCCTCGACTTCGGCGGGCAGTACAATCAGCTTATTGCGCGCCGCGTGCGCGATCTGAAGGTATATTGCGATTTAAAGCCCTGCGACATGACGGCGGAGGAGATCAGGGCTTACGATCCCATCGGCATCATCTTTACGGGCGGGCCGAACAGCGTGTATGACGCCGCCTCCCCCCACATCGACAGGCAGATCCTCGAGCTGGGGATTCCCGTGCTGGGCATCTGCTACGGGTGCCAGCTGATCGCCTACACGCTCGGCGGAAAGGTGGAACACGCCGCCGCCAGCGAGTACGGCAAGCGGGAGTTCTCCTTCGTCAAGGACAGCCCGCTTTCGGCGGACATCCCCGAAACGAGCGTGTGCTGGATGAGCCATACCGACCACGTCACGCAGGTGCCTGCCGGCTTTGCGGTGCTTGCCTCCACGCCCAGCTGCCCCGTTACCGTGTACGGCAGCCTTGAAAAGAAGATCTACGGCGTACAGTTCCACCCGGAGGTCGTCCATTCGCAGTACGGCAACAAGCTGCTCGAAAATTTCCTCTACAACGTCTGCGGCGCCGCGGGCGACTGGACGATGGGCAACTTCGTTGCCGAGCAGGTGGAGAAGCTGCGGGAGAAGATCGGCGGCAGGAAGGTGCTTTGCGCCATGTCGGGCGGCGTGGATTCCGCCGTTGCCGCCACCCTCGTCCACCGCGCCGTGGGCGAAAATCTCGTGTGCGTGTTCGTCGACCACGGCCTTTTGCGCAAGGGAGAGGCGGAGGAAGTCATGTCCGTGTTCCGAGACAGGCTGGGCATGAACCTCATCTGCGCGGACGCGGGCGAGCGCTTTTTGCAAAAACTTGCGGGCGTGTCCGATCCCGAACGCAAGCGCAAGATCATCGGCGCGGAGTTCATCAAGGTGTTTGAGATCGAGGCGAAGAAGATCGGCGCCGTCGATTTCCTCGTGCAGGGTACCATCTATCCCGACGTCATCGAGAGCGGCAAGGACAAATCCGCCGTCATCAAGAGCCATCACAACGTGGGCGGGCTGCCCTCCGTGGTGGACTTCAAGGAGATCGTGGAGCCCCTGCGCGATCTGTTCAAGGACGAGGTTCGCCGCGTCGGCACCGAGCTGGGTCTGCCCGAGAGCGTGGTGCAGCGCCAGCCCTTCCCCGGGCCGGGGCTCGCCATCCGCATCATGGGGGAGGTCACGCGCGAAAAGCTGCAGACGCTGCGCGACGCCGACTATATCTTCCGCGAGGAGGTGGCAAAGGCGGGACTTGCAGGGCAGATCTGGCAGTATTTCGCCGTCATCACCAACTCCAAGACGGTGGGGGTGCAGGGGGACTTCCGCACCTATGAGAACGTCATCGCGCTGCGCGCCGTGACGAGCGTGGACGCCATGACCGCCGACTGGGCGCGCATTCCCTACGACGTACTGGAGAAAGTTTCCAACCGCATCACCAACGAGGTGCCGCACGCCAACCGCATCGTATACGACATCACCTCCAAACCCCCGGCAACCATCGAGTGGGAATGATCGAAGGAGGTGTGTTCCATGTCAGAAGGCATCGTTTATATCCTTACAAATCCATGCCTTGACGGCTGGGTGAAGATCGGCCGGACGGGACGCGGCGAGATCGAGAGGAGACTGCGGGAACTCAACGCGCCGCCCAACATACCTCTCTCCTTCCGGTGCTACGCCGTCTATGAGGTGGAGAATCCGGAGATGGTCGAAGAAAATATACACGGCATCATCGACCAGATAGATGACTCTCTCCACGCCCGGGAGCTGCTGGAAAGCGGCAGGGTGCGCGAGAGGGAGTTTTTCAGGATCTCCCCCGAAAGAGCGTATCGCATTTTTAAGAATATTGCAACACTGCGGGGGGATCAGGAGAAATTGAAGCTCTATGTGCCGACCGAAGGGCAGGCGCAGGAGCAGGAACTTGCGGAGCGGGGATCGAGGCGTTCCAACAATTCCTTTGCCTCCCTGCAGATCAGCGTCGGGGAGGAGATCTCCTTTCTCTATGACGAGACGCTCGTCGCGCAGGTGCTCGACGGAAAAAACAAGGTCGGATTTGAGGGGGAGCGCTACTCTGTCACCGGGCTTGCCGCAAAATTTCTGACGGAGCGATACGGCTGGTCGGATCGGATCCATGTGAACGGATGGCGGTATTTCACAAAAGACGGCGTTCCGCTCAGCGATTTGCGGGACAGCCTTGAAAACGCAGAGCCGGATCGCGAATAGACCCGTGTGCGGCAGCGTCATGCCGACAGACAGACGATTGGAATGTCCTGGCTGTGACACGAATGCAGGCCACGGGAAGTACATCTGACAGGGAATGGGCCGTCCGCCGTATGGCGGGCGGTCTTTGTCTTATGAAAAATATAATTTTCACTTATAGTTTCTATTCAAAATTGCGAAATTTGCAGGGACGTATTTTGTTTGACGCCGGGGCGGCGGCTCCCGTATAATAAAACTCACCCCGTCCGGTACGGACGGGCAAGGAGCACCGTATGCTGAAAGAGGGAGCGTTCCGCAATCCGTCCGGCTGCGCCATTGTCGGCGTCATCGACCGCAGCGGCAGAAAAATGACCGGCGAGGGGATGATCGAGGCGATCACCGTCATGCACGACCGATCAAACGGCCTGGGCGGCGGCTTTGCCGGCTACGGCATCTATCCGCACTATAAGGATTTTTACGCGTTCCATCTGTTCTATGACGGAAAGGAGGCGCGGCAGGAGACGGAGGCATTCCTCAACCGTTACTTTGAAACGGTGTACTCCTCGCAGATCCAGACTCGCAAGGTGGCGGGGGTGGTGGACGAGCCGCTCATCTTCCGCTATTTTTTGGCGCCTCTGCCGCAGAAGCTCTCGCGCAGCCACCTCGACGAGCGCGAGTACGTCGCGCGCTGCGTCAACCGCATCAATGCGCAGATCAATGGGGCGTATGTCTTTTCCAGCGGAAAGGATATGGGCATCTTCAAGGGGGTGGGCTATCCCGAGGACGTGGGCAGGTTCTACCGCCTGGAGGAATACGAGGGCTATGCCTGGACGTGCCACGGGCGCTATCCCACCAACACGCCGGGCTGGTGGGGCGGATCGCACCCCTTCGGGCTGCTCGACTTCTCCGTCGTCCACAACGGCGAGATTTCCTCGTATGATGCCAACCGCCGCTATATCGAAATGTTCGGCTATAAGTGTACCCTGCACACGGATACCGAAGTCATCACCTACATCATCGATTACCTCGTACGCAGACAGGGGCTGACGCTCACGGAGGCGGCGCACGTCATCGCAGCGTCTTTCTGGAGTACCATCGAGGGCAAGGATGCCGACGCGCGCGAGCAGGAGATGCTGCTGCGCCGGATGTTTCCCTCGCTGCTGATCACGGGGCCGTTTTCCGTCATCCTCGGCTACACGGGCGGGCTGATGGCGCTGGGCGACCGGCTCAAGCTCCGCTCCACGGTGTGCGCGGAGAAGGGGGATCTCGCCTTTATCTCCAGTGAAGAGAGCGCCATCCGCCGCGTCCAGCCCGATCTCGATCGCGTCTACTCGCCCGCGGGCGGGGAGCCGGTCATCTACGAATTGTACCAAAAAGGAGGGAACGCATGATGGATCGGATGTACATTTCCCCCGCGTATGAAGTTGTGCGCGATGCCGCCCGCTGTACAACGTGCCGCCTCTGCGAGCAGCAGTGTGCGAACGGCGTCCATGCGTTCGATGTGCGGACGGGGCGCATGACGGCGGACAACGGCCGCTGCGTCAACTGCCACCGCTGCGTCTGTATGTGTCCGACGCACGCGCTCAAGATCGTCCGTTCGGACGATGTCTATCCGGAAAATGCCAACTGGGACGCGCAGACCGTCAACGAAGTGTACAGGCAGGCGGACTCGGGCGGCGTGCTGCTCTCCTCCATGGGCAACCCCAAGCCGCAGCCCATCTTCTGGGACAGGCTGCTCATCAATGCCTCGCAGGTCACCAATCCCTCCATCGATCCGCTGCGCGAGCCGATGGAGACGCGCCTCTTTCTGGGCAAGCGCACGGCGAAGATCGAGCGCGACAAGAACGGAAAACTCAAAAACACGCTCGCGCCCGGGTTGACGCTGGAAGTTCCCATCCTCTTTTCCGCTATGAGCTACGGCTCCATCAGTTACAATGCGCACGCCTGCCTGGCGCGGGCGGCGGAGGAGCTCGGCACCTATTACAACACGGGAGAGGGCGGCTTGCACAGGGACTTCTACCGCTACAGCAGGAATACCATCGTGCAGGTGGCGAGCGGCAGGTTCGGCGTGTTCAAGGATTACCTGGGAAAGGCCGCTGCCATCGAGATCAAGATGGGGCAGGGCGCCAAGCCGGGCATCGGCGGACATCTGCCCGGGATGAAGCTCACGGCGGACGTGTCCGAGACGCGCATGATCCCGCAGGGGACGGACGCCATCTCGCCCGCGCCGCACCATGACATCTATTCCATTGAAGATCTGCGCCAGCTCGTTTGTTCCCTAAAGGAGGCGACGGAGTACCGCAAGCCCGTCATCGTCAAGGTGGCGGCGGTGCATAACGCGGCGGCGATCGCCAGCGGCATCGCGCGCAGCGGCGCAGACATCATCGCGATCGACGGCTATCGCGGCGGCACGGGCGCGGCGCCCACGCGCATCCGTGACAACGTGGGCATTCCCATCGAACTCGCCCTCGCGCAGGTCGATCAGCGGCTGCGCGACGAGGGCATCCGCGATGAAGTCTCCCTCATCGCGGGCGGCTCCATCCGTTCGTCGGCGGACGTCGTCAAGGCGATCGCGCTCGGCGCGGACGCCTGCTATATCGGAACGGCGGCGCTGCTTGCGCTCGGGTGCCATCTGTGCCGCAGCTGCCATACGGGGCTGTGCAACTGGGGCATCGCCACCCAGCGGCCCGAACTGGTCGCGCGGCTCGATCCGGACGTCGGCAGCAGGCGGCTCGTCAACCTGGTCACCGCGTGGAAGCGCGAGATCCAGGAGATGATGGGCGGCATGGGCATCAATTCCATTGAGGCGCTGCGCGGCAACCGGCTCATGCTGCGCGGCGTCGGACTGACAGACCGCGAGCTGGACATCCTCGGGGTGCGCTATGCGGGAGAGAACATGTGAGGCAGACGATGAGAACGATCGACGCAGAGGGAATGGACTATGCGCAGCTCAATGCGCAGGTGCGTTCGTGTGAAGAAGAGGAGATTTGCATCACCCGCTGTATCGGGCAGCGCTATATCGGAACGGGGCTCTCCGGGCGGCGCATCGTCGTGGACGGTACGCCGGGGAATGCGCTGGGCGCCTATCTGGACGGGGCGACCATCCGCGTCAACGGCAATGTGCAGGAGGCGACGGGGGACACGATGAACGCGGGCGTCATTGCTGTTGCGGGCAGCGCGGGCGATGCGACGGGCTACGCCATGCGCGGCGGCAGGATTTTTGTGGAAGGAAACGTCGGCTACCGCTGCGGCATCCATATCAAGGCATACCGCGAAAACCGGCCCGCCATCGTCATCGGCGGAAGGGCGGGGAGCTTTCTCGGGGAATATCAGGCAGGGGGAACGATCATCGTATTGGGGCTGCACACGGACGGCAGGCCCATCGTCGGGAATTTCTGCGGCACGGGGATGCACGGCGGCGAGATCTTTCTGCGCTGCGAACACGTTCCGCCCCGCCTGCCCGCGCAGGTGCGCGCGGAGCGCATCGCCTCCCTTCCCGCCGAAGCGGCTTCGCTCGTGCAGGAGTGGTGTGCGGCATTCGGGCGGGATGCGCGGGAACTTCTTTCCTCGGCATATATCCGCCTGACGCCGGACAGCAATAATCCCTACCGGCAGATGTACATTGCCAACTGATCGTATCGAGGAAGCGGCGCATTCCCTTTCAAGACGGGGAGCGCCGTTTTTTTGTCTGCGGAGCAGGAAAGATTTTTCTGAAAAAATATGAAAAAAATTTTTCTTGGGGCTTGACGGCGTCCGCTCTTGCGTGTATAATATCCTATGGAAAGAAAGTGAACGGATCCGTTCACAAAAATCAAAGGAGTAAGTTGTATGGCAAGGTTTACGTTACCCAGAGATTTGTATCACGGCAAGGGCGCCATGGAAGCGCTCAAGACGTTCCAGGGCAAGAGGGCGATGATCTGCGTCGGCGGCGGCTCGATGAAGAAATTCGGCTTCCTGGACAAGGCAATCGCTTACCTGCAGGAAGCAGGCATGGAGGTCAAGGTCTATGAGGGCATCGAGCCCGATCCCTCTGTCGAGACGGTCATGAAGGGCGCGCAGGCAATGCTCGAGTTCCAGCCCGACTGGATCGTGGCAATGGGCGGCGGTTCGCCCATCGACGCGGCAAAGGCCATGTGGATCAAGTACGAGTATCCCGACATCACGTTCGAGGATATGTGCAAGGTGTTCGGCCTGCCCCAGCTCAGGAAGAAGGCGAAGTTCTGCGCCATCTCCTCCACGAGCGGCACGGCGACCGAGGTCACCGCGTTCTCCATCATCACCGATTATGCAAAGGGCATCAAATACCCGATCGCAGACTTCGAGATCACGCCCGATGTCGCGATCGTCGATCCAGAGCTTGCCGAGACAATGCCCAAGAAGCTCGTTGCGCATACCGGTATGGACGCAATGACGCACGCCATCGAGGCATATGTCTCCACTGCAAACTGCAACTACACCGATCCGCTTGCGATCTTTGCCATCAAGATGATCGAGGCAGATCTCGTCAAGTCGTATAACGGCGACATGGCGGCGCGTGATGCGATGCACGACGCGCAGTGCCTTGCCGGCATGGCGTTCTCCAACGCGCTCCTCGGCATCGTCCACTCGATGGCGCACAAGACGGGCGCTGCGTTCGCGGACTACGGCGCACACATCATTCACGGCGCGGCAAACGCCATGTACCTGCCCAAGGTCATCGCCTTCAACGCGAAGGATCCCACGGCGCTCAAGCGCTATGGCCAGATTGCGGACTACATGGAGATCTGCGACAAGAACGCGCCCGACACCGAGAAGGTCAAGGCGCTCATCGCATATCTGCGCAAGATGAACGACGATCTGAACATCCCTCACTGCATCAAGAATTACGGCGCAGACAGCTATCCCTGCGAGCAGGGCTTCGTTCCCGAGAAGGTGTTCCTCGAGAGACTGCACGACATCGCGGTCAATGCGATCGGCGATGCCTGCACGGGCTCCAATCCCCGTCAGCCCTCCGTGGAGGAGATGGAAAAGCTGCTCAAGTGCTGCTACTACGACACCGAAGTCGATTTCTGATCGGAATAACAAAAAAGAGGCCTCCTGCGGGAGGCCTCTTTTTTGCTTCTATTCATTTTTCGAAAGACAGCTATCATAAATCTGAAAGAGTTGTCCGAGCGGTTAAAGGGGATGCAGCGTTGACAGTCATGATATAATATGATGTAATTATGAAAAACATATGGGGTTCATATGATAAAAACGGAGCATGTGAGGGTTGTAAATGCGTCGCAAGCTCTCGTTTTTGCGTAAGAGACGCGGCGGAACTGGAAGAACTGCTGTCGGAGTATCTGGACTGAGGAGAAGTTATGAAAGTGAGACGATACAGAGTTCTTGTGACGGCCCTGTTTTTGACGGCGCTTGCGGGGGCGCTCGCGGGCTGTGCGGCAGAACAGGCGGAGGAGACCCCTTCCGCCGTGCAGCTGGAGGCGCCCGGGAACTTTACGCTGACGGAGAGGGAACTGAGCTGGGACGCCGTGCCGCACGCGGCGATGTATGCCATCGAGTTTTCCGAGGAACACTATACCACAAGGCAGACGTACTATGTGCTCCCGGAGCTGACGGGGGAAGTGACCGTGCGGGTGATGGCGTACGGAGACGGGATCGACTATCTCTATTCGGAGTGGGCGGAATATCGCTACGTCAACATTGTGGAGGAGCCGACGGCGGCATTGAAGTACACTGTGCTCCCGGACGGAAGCGGGGTGGAGGTGACGCGGCTGTATTCGGACGTCAACCGCGGGCTGGAGGGAAGGATCTATATCCCCGACTATTACAACGGAATGCCCGTCACGCGGATCGCAGATCTTGCATTCAGCCTGGATACGCTATGGTATGATACAGCAACGGGTGAGGGATGCAACACGGTGACGATGGGCGTGCGGCTTCCCAAATACCTGAAGGAGATCGGGGAGGATGCGTTTGCGTGCTGTACTGCCCTTACGGAGATCGAGATCCCGGACAGCGTGGAGAGCATCGGTGCATGGGCATTCAATCGCTGCATTTCCCTGAAACAGGTTGATCTTCCCGCAGGCTTGCAGCGGATCGAAGGGGCGGTTTTTAACAGTATCGCGGTCGAGGAGATCGAAATACCGGAAACGGTGACCTATATCGGGCGGAGTGCCTTCATCGGCTGTGTCAATCTGACGGAGATCGTCATTCCGGATTCCGTGACGGAGATCGGAGATGATGCATTCAATAGTTGCGAGCGCCTGATGACGATCACCATGAGCGACCATATTGAAACGATGGGGAGCGAGATATTTGAAGGCACGGCGTGGTACGATGCGCAGCCGGACGGATTTGTCATGCTGGGGGAGATTCTGTACCGCTTAAAGGGGGACAGGATCCGGGAAGTGACGTCGCTGCCCGAGGGGACGAAGTATCTTGCAGGCGGAGTATTCTACAAGTGTCAGCAGCTGGAGCGGGTGGATCTGTCCGGAGAACTGGGGCTTACATGGCTCGGAGAGGATATGTTTTATATGTGTACGGGCATGAAGGAAATTGTCTTTCCCGCCGATCTGACCGAACTTCTCCCGGGGACGATCGCGCAGTGCGGAAGATTGGAAGAGATCGTCATCCCGGGGAGCGTAAAACGCATCGCCGATTTTGCCATGGAGAGAGCGGGCATGGCGGCTTTGAGGGGAACGGGGACGTTCCGGGGGATCTTCTACGGCGGGACGCAGGAAGAATGGGACGCGATCGAAATAGAGGAGTCGGCGGAAGTGCTGGATGAGGAAAAGTATGTGCGTTACTATTACTCGGAGAGCGAGCCGGAGACCAACGCAGAGGGGACGGCGTATGCCGGAAATTACTGGCGCTATGTTGACGGAGTACCGACGGCTTGGATATGGAAAGATGAGAGATAAAAATTTGCGGCGCGGAGAGTTCTCCGCGCCGCAACGCTTGACCGGAAATTTTCAGGGCAGAACTTTTACGGGAAAGGTGGGCATATTTGTCTTGAGTTTGTGCAGGGGCAGGAGGGGGGCAAACAGGGCAAACAGCGCGGCGAGGGCGATGACGGCTGCCCAGGAGAGCGGCCCGAATACGAGCACCTGCGTCCCGAGAAAGGCGGAATATTCTGCGCCGGTAAGGGCGCAGACGACGGCTCCCGTTGCGATTGCCGCCGCCGAGCAGACTGCGGCGAGGATCGCGCTCTGCGCGCGGAGGATGCGGGAGAGGTCGCGCCGCGTCGCCCCGAGGGTGCGCAGCAGCGGGAAGTCCCTGCGGATCCCCTTGCACAGGGAGCGCTGCAAAAAGGCAAAGAGGACAAGCAGCGCAGGGAGCGCAAGGAGAATGAGGATCTCCCCGGAGGGGTAGTACACATTCTGTATGCTGTATTTTGCATTCTCCGCCATCGTGAAGACGGGGGAGAGGAGGGTGAGAAAGCGGTCGCGGGAGTCGACGTCGCCCAGGCGCGAGAAGAGCGTGTTCAGCTGTGCGCGCGTCTCCGGCATGGGCATGAGAACAAAACTGTACACGGCGTCGGAACGCAGGATGTAGTTTGTCTGCGTATAGGTATAGTCATAGCCGTCGCTGCGCCGTGCATCCTCCTGCATGATCCTTTCATATTCTTCCTGAGAGAAGAAATAGCCGTCGTTCTCCCTATTTGCACGCCCGTAATAGAATCCCGCGATCGTATAGATGTCAAAGACTTCATAGGAAGTCCAGTTCAGAGGCCGCTCTGTCCCGCCGGAGAGCAGTTCCTCGCCGTTCGGGGAGAAGGGGAGCAGCGCCATTGCCATCTCCGCCGCCCACTGCAGGTCGTCCTCTGTAGCGGGAACTTCAATCGCCTCGTCCGGCGCAGGGTATGTGTAGTAGACGCTGCGGCCGAGGATGTCCATCATCCGGGTAAATGCCTCATCCAGCTCTTCCGGATCGTCCGGAAGGGCGGAGAGGTGCTCCTCGTTTTTTTTCGCCTGTTCATACTGCGCCATTGCATTGTCCAGCGATGAGCGTACGATCTCCGCCTGTGCGCGCAGGGCATCCGCCTCGCTTCCGGAGGCGTGTTCGATGTCAAGGAGCAGGGCGGAATACTGCGTCTGCAGTCGGATGACCTCCTGCTGCCAGTAGGAGACCTGCGATCCGGAAGCATAGAGCATGTCGAGCGCATGGCTGTACGATTCGTACAAAACGTTCCAGAGTTCGTCTGCGGGGATGACGATCTCCTTTCCCGTGAGTACCGACTCCTCGCGCCCGTCAAAAAAGCAGACGGGCGGCGTTTCATATCCGTCCCGGACGGGAAGGGCGCCTGCCGTATGGGGGATGCTGTTCTCATCCGCAGAGGGCAGCGAAGTCAGGACGTCGGAAAAGCCATAGTCCACGCCGGAAGGGGTCGGGTCGCCCAGAACGGAGACGTGCGCCGTGCGGAAGGCAGGGGAGACGAGGACGCACTCATACGGCCCGTAGCTGAGCGCCTGCTCCAGCGCCGAGTACAGGTTGCCGTTGACCATTGCGCCGCCGTCTGAGGTAAGGTTTTTTGTGTAGCGTGAGGGCGGCTCGGCGCGGAACACGCCGCGTATCGTACAGGAAAATTCCGGGAAGTCCTCCATCCACCAGGAGCCGCAGGAGAGGATAAGCGTCTGTCCCACGATGTCTGCGTAGTCATCGAGCGCGATCTCTGTTCCCGTTTCGTCCGTCATGTGCAGCGCCTGCAGCGTGCGGAAGGTGTGCGAGGAGATGACGATGTCGTTTTCCCCGAGTGCGGACAGGTCAGTGTCGGTGAGCATGAGCCCCTGCCAGAAGGGGTGCGCCTCGTCATTGAGTTCGGCAAAGCCCTGCAGGGTGGGGCGGTAGAGGAGGTGCGAACCGGTGAGATTGCGGAGATTTTTGATGGTGAAGGTGTCCCAGTTATACTTCATGACGCCCACGGCGTCCGTGTCGTAGTTCAGGCGCAGCGCGCGGATCTCCTCGCCATTGAAGGGCGTTGTCCTTTCATAGGTGTAAGTCCGTGCGTAACCCCCGGCGTTGTATCCCCGCTCCACATAGTTGTTGTGCAGCGAGAGGGTGAGCTCCGGCTCGGCGATATAGGCGCGCAGCGCAGTGCTCGTTTCGTCGTACATGGCCGCCGCCGAAAATAAGCCGAAGGCGGTGAGGGTGGAGGAAAACAGCACAAACGCCAGCAAAAGAGCGATGGGTGTCTTCCACATCCTGCGCGCGCCGAGAACGAGGGCGCGCATGGGGGAGAGGGGCGCATGGGACGATTCGGCGGCGGGGCGCGGCGCTTTGTCTGCGGGCAAACCCCGCGCCTTATCCTGTACCACGGCGCCCCGTTCGATCGTGATGAGGCGCCCCGGAAACTGCGCGGCGAGCTGCCGGTCGGGCATAGCGACGATGACGAGATGCTCCTCGGCATACCGTGCGAGCGCATTCAATGCCCGGCGCACCGTCTCGGCGGGGCGTGCGGAATCCGTCTCGTCGACGAGGAGGATGTCCCGTCCCGAGGCGATGGCGCGGGCGAGGAGCACCATGTGCCGCTGTTCGTCTGTCAGCTTGTCTGCCCGCCTGCGGGCAAGCGGCTCTGTTCCCGTCTCGCGCACGGCATTTTCGATGCGGGCGCGCCGCTCCTTCCGGCGCGGCACATCGCTGAACGCAAGCCCCAGCGCAATGTTTTTGCGCACGCTCCTGCGTCCGTCCAGGGGGCAGCTCTCCCCGACCCAGGCGGCCTTTTCGCGGCGGAGCAGGTCAAAATCATTCGCGGTAAAGTATCGGGTCGAGGCGCCGTCGCAGACGATCTCGCCCCCGTCCGCGCGCTCCATGCCCGCGCACAGGGCGATGAGGGCGCACACCGCTGCCCTGTCGCCTGAGAGAAAGACCATGCCCGTGTCGTCAAAGCGCAGGGAGATGCCGTCCAGAAGGGGCTGCCCGGCAGAATTGTTTTTGAGAAGATCGCGGAGTTCCAGCATAACGGCTCCCTATTTCAGATGGCGCGGATGCTCTCCACGGGGCTGCGCTTCGCCGCGCTGCGCACGGGCAGCAGGGTGGCGAGGAAGCAGGTGAGGAGGGCGATCGCAAACATGACGAGCCAGGAGAGCGGCCCGAACACGAAGAGGGCGACGGGCAGCAGGGTGGCAACGTATGCGTTGATCACATTGCAGAGGATGACGCAGGCAATGGCGGATAGGACGTAACAGATGATGCCGATGAGCGCCGACTCCGCAAAAAAGATCTTGAATACGTCCGTCCCGCGCGCGCCCACGGCGCGCAGAATGCCGATCTCCTTTTTCTTGTTGGAGATGGAGACAGAGATAAAGTTGAAGAGCAGTAGCATCGCAAAGACCGCCATTACGACGCCCACACCAAGAAAGATGAGTGCGAGCAGGTCAATGGTGTCGGAGACGTCGTCGATCTGATAGGTGACGAGGGAATCGACGGTGAAGAAGGTGTCGTCCATCGCGTCCGGCTCGCCCTCGGTGCTTAAAAGGGCGCGCAGCGAGCGGTTTGTATCGGGGATGCGGATGAAGATGCGCTGATACCGCGCATCTGCCGGCTGTCTGTATTTGGTTTCGGAGATGCTGTAGACGACCTCTTCCTCCCCCATATTTTCATATGACCGGGCATAGAGGTTCTGATAGTCTCCCTCGGAGAAGTAGACGGCGTCTTGCAGGTGATCATTGTCTGCTCCGTAATAGAATCCGACGATCGTGTATTCGCCCGAGGCGGACGCTCCCGCCGGGTCGGTTGAGATCGTGATCCCGGCGTCGTAAGCGGGGATGCCGTCCTTTCCCGCCTCATCGAGAATGGGAAAGAGCAGTGAGAGGGCGGCGGCATACTCCTCCGGTGTCCCGCTCTTTCCGGAAATCGCCCCGACCCGCAGAAGATAGGTTGCGTCGGAGACAGAAGCGAGCCAATTCTCCGCCTCGATCCGCAGTTCCCCGTCGCTCCCCGCCTCATTGAGCATCCTTCTGTATATCGCCTGCGCGATGGGCTCCGCCTGCGCGAGGAGGACGTCAAAGGAGACGATGATTTCCCCGTCGGCGAGCGGAGTGTTCGCCGGCCCGCCGTCCAGGCGCGCAATGAGGGCGGGCGTGTCGCCGCGGTCGGGAGGGTAGAAGTAGGCGTCCGAGAAAAAGCCGAGGCGGCTGCGATTCCCCGCTGCGGAGCCGAATATGAAATAGGTCTTGCCCAGCCTTGCGTGCATGTAGGCCGGATCCACGTTAGGCTCCGGGTTGCCGAAATCCACGCGGTGCGCCTCGTAGAACGCATCCGAGACGAGCCCGACGTCGTACATGCCGTAATCCAATTCGAGGTCGAGCCGCCGCTGCAGAAGGAGCGCCTGCGCCGCCTGTTCCTGCGTTTGTTCCTGCGAAGGATCTTTGAGAGCATCGAAATCGGAAGGGAGGTCGTTGCGGTACACGCCGCGCACGGTGAACGCTGCGCCCGCCGGGTTTGCCAGAGAGGGCATGATGAGCTGCTTTCCGATGATGTCGCCGTAATCCTCGAGGTCGATCTTTTCGGCGAAATCGTAGGAGGTATAGAGCCCGTAGTGGCGGATGCTTTCAAAGGTATAGGTGGAGATGACGACGTCATTTTCCCCGAGCGAGGCGAGGTCGGTATCCGTGACGAGCTTATCCGTCCAATATGCGGAGGCGGGGTCGACGGCGGCTACGCCGGACAAGCCCGCCTGATAGTAGCTTCCGGCGGAGTAGGAAGGAGATCTTACGTTGCTCGGCGTAAATTTGCCGGAGACGCTGAAGTTGGAATAGTTGTAGATGCCCAGCGTGTCGGGGCCGAATGTTTGTTGCAGCTCCTCGTATTCTGTCTGCGAGAAGAAGGTGGCGAAATCACGGGTCGACTGTCCTTCCTCGACGCCGTTTCGGTAACTTGTGTAATAGGTGCGGTAGTGGTTCTGCAGGGGGAGCATCTCATAGCCGAGGTTGCGGTATGTCCGGATGGACGTCTCCGTGCGGCTGAAGAAGGTGAGCGTGGAGAACAGCCCGAACATGGTGAACGCCACCACGCACAAAAGGATGGTGACGACCAGCCGGAAGGGCTTGACGCGGATGCTGCTCGCGCCGATGCGCAGCGCGCGCGAAAGGGGGAGGCGGGAGCGGATCAGGCGGCTCTCCTCGGGGGTGTACGTCTTTGCGGCGATGCGCCGCTCGTCCGTGGCGGCAAATTCCGCCGCGCTCACCTCGCCGAAATGCGCCTCTTCGCGTACGCGCGCGACGTCCTCCTTCTGCGCGGTGATGACGACGTCCTCCTTCTGCGCGGACAAAAAGGCGTTGATCTTCTCAAGGTCGTCCTGCGTGAGGCGCGCGCCGCTGCGCACGCACACGACGTCGCCCGCAAAGCGCACGTTTTCCTCCCCGCCGCCGCGCGTTGTACGCGAGACGTCGGAGATGACTTTCCCGTCCTTGAGTTCGATGATGCGGTCGCCGTACGTTTCGGCAAAGTCCCGATCGTGCGTGACCACGAGCACGAGTTTGTTCTCGGAGAGTTTCTTGAGCGTCTCCAGCACCTGTTTTCCCGTATCCGAATCGAGCGCGCCCGTCGGCTCGTCCGCCATGATGATCTCGGGATCCTTGACAAGGGCGCGCGCGATCGCTACGCGCTGGCGCTGCCCGCCCGAGAGCGTGTTGGGCCTGCGCTTGCCGTAGCCTGCAAGGTCGACCTGCTGCAGGATCTCCTCCACGCGCGCCTTGTCCCGCCCCCTGCCTTGCAGCTCCAGGGCGAGGGCGATGTTGTCCTCCACGGTGAACTCTTCCAGAATGTTGTATTCCTGAAAGACAAATCCCACGTAGGTGTTGCGGTAGCTGTCAAAGTCGGCGGGCGTGAAATCCTTGCTGCTCCTGCCCTTGATGATGATCTCGCCCTCGTCCGGGACGTCCAGTCCGCCGCACAGGTTGAGGAGGGTGGACTTGCCGCTTCCCGACTTGCCGAGAAGGAATACCATTCCCGTCTCGTCAAAGCGCAGTGAGATGCCGTCGACGGCGCGCACGCTCTCGCCGCCCTTGGTCGCATATATTTTTACAAGCTCTCTGACTTCCAGCATTTCCCCTCCGGGCGGCCGTGTTTTTTCGCGCGCCCATACAACAATATATTACTCCACAGAGCGCGCTCTGTCAATAGCGGAGGGAAAAATGGCGGGAAATAATTTCCGAACGTGTGTTTGAATTTGTTTAAGGGGCTGAATTTCATGGTATAATCAAATCGGAAAACCATGGGGGAGCGGGGCCGCCGCTCCGAAGGAGGAAGATATGGACGCCAACAAGTTTACTCAAAAATCGCTGCAGGCGGTGCAGCAGGCGCAGAATACCGCCGCCGAATACGGCAATCCCGAGCTGACAGCCCTGCATCTCGCCCTCGCTCTCTTGGACAGGGAGGGGCTGGACTACCGCATCGTGGGGCGCGCGGGGGTGGATGCCGACGGGCTCTCCCGCGCCGTCAGGGACGCGGTAGACCGCCTGCCCAGAACGTCGGGCGGGTCGCAGCCCTATGCGACGCCCGCTGTCGGGCGCATTCTGAATGAGGCGGAGAAGCTTGCCTCGGGCATGAAGGACGATTACATCTCTGTCGAACACCTGTTCCTGTGCCTGTTCGACAACGACGAAAAGGGGCTCAAGGACATCTTTGCCCGTTTCGGGCTGACCAAGAACAAGTTCCTGGAGGGGATGCGCGAGGTGCGCGGCAATCAGAACGTGACCAGCGACAACCCCGAGGAGACGTACGAGGCGCTGGAGAAATACGGCACCGACCTCACCAAGCGGGCGCGTGAGCACAAGCTCGAGCCCGTCATCGGGCGGGACGAGGAGATCCGCAACGTCGTGCGCATCCTCTCACGCAAGACCAAGAACAACCCCGTGCTCATCGGTGAACCGGGCGTCGGCAAGACCGCCATTGCGGAGGGGCTTGCCCAGCGCATCGTCAAGGGGGACGTGCCGGAGACGCTCAAGAACAAGACGCTCTTCTCCCTCGACATGGGCGCGCTCATCGCGGGCGCAAAGTACCGCGGCGAGTTCGAGGAGCGCCTGAAGGCGGTTCTTGCCGAAGTCACCAAGTCCAACGGCAACATCCTGCTGTTCATCGATGAGCTGCACACCGTGGTGGGTGCGGGCAAGTCGGAGGGCGCGATGGACGCGGGTAACCTCTTAAAGCCCCTCCTGGCGCGCGGCGAGCTGCACTGCATCGGCGCCACCACGCTGGACGAATACCGCAAATATATCGAGAAGGACGCCGCGCTCGAGCGCCGCTTCCAGCCCGTCATGGTGGACGAACCCACGGTGGAGGACACCATCTCCATCCTGCGCGGCCTGAAGGAACGCTTTGAGATCTTTCACGGCGTGCGCATCCATGACGATGCGCTCGTGGCGGCGGCAGTCCTTTCCAACCGCTACATCACCGACCGGTTCCTGCCCGACAAGGCGATCGACCTTGTTGACGAGGCGGCGGCGATGATTCGCACGGAGATCGACTCCATGCCCGCCGATATGGATGCGATGAACCGCAAGATCGCTCAGCTCGAGGTGGAGGAGAAGGCGCTTTCCAAGGAGAACGACAACCTCTCGCAGGCGCGGCTGGAGGCGCTCAGGAAGGAGCTTGCATCCCTGAAGGAGACGTTCGCCACGATGAAGGCGAAGTGGGAGGATGAGAAAAACGCCATCCGCGCCGAAAAGGAGATCAAGGCAGAGATCGACCGCGTCAACGGCGAGATCGATTCCGCGATGAGCGCGGGCAAATTCGAGGAGGCGTCCCGCCTGAAGTACGGCACCCTCGTCGAACTTGGCAAAAAACTGGAGGCGGCAAAGTCGAGCGTCAACTCCCGTGAGAACGCCATCCTGCAGGATGAGGTCACGGAGGAGGAGATCAACCGCATCGTTGCCCGCTGGACGGGCATCCCCGTCGCCAGGCTCAAGGAGGGGGAGCGCGAAAAGATCCTGCACCTTGAGGACGACCTGCACAAGCGGGTCGTGGGGCAGGACGAGGCGGTCACCAAGGTCGCGGACGCCATCCTGCGCTCGCGGGCGGGCATCTCCGATCCCAACCGTCCCATTGGTTCCTTCCTGTTCCTGGGGCCGACGGGCGTGGGCAAGACGGAGCTCGCCAAGTCGCTCGCCGAAAACCTCTTTGACGACGAAAAGAACATCGTGCGTATCGATATGTCGGAGTACATGGAGAAGTTCTCCGTGTCCCGCCTGATCGGCGCGCCTCCGGGATACGTCGGCTACGAGGAGGGGGGTGCGCTCACCGAGACGGTGCGCCGCAAGCCCTATTCCATCGTGCTGTTCGATGAGATCGAAAAGGCACACCCCGACGTGTTCAACATTCTCTTGCAGATCCTGGACGACGGCCGCGTGACCGATTCGCAGGGCAGGACGGTGGACTTCAAGAACACCATCATCATCCTGACCTCCAACCTGGGCAGCGAGTATATCATGGACGGCATCGAGGACGGCGAGATCAGCGAGCAGGCGCGTGCGCAGGTAGGGGAGCTGCTGAAGCGCTCCTTCCGCCCCGAATTTCTGAACAGGCTGGACGAGATCATCATGTTCAAGCCGCTCACGCGCGAGAATATCGACAAGATCGTGGAGATCCTTCTCGGCAGACTGAAGGAGCGCCTTGCGGCGGAGAACCTCACGCTCGAGGTCACGCCGCGTGCTGTCGGGTATATCTCGGACAACGGCTACGATCCCGCCTTCGGCGCACGGCCCTTAAAACGGTTCATCCAGTCCCGTGCGGAGACGCCCATCGCGAAGTTCATCGTCAAGGAGAACCCGCAGCCGGGCGAGACGCTGGTGCTCGATGCGGATGCAAGCGGACTGACGCTCCGCCGCGCGGACACAAAAAAAGAGTAACGTTATCGGGTTTTTGTGCCTTTGGAGAAATAAATGAAGGGACTCATCCTCGTCAACGCCTATACACAGAGCGAACATGAGCTCAACCAGCCCCGCCGCATCATGGCGGAGCTGGCGGGGCTCGGCGTGCCATGCGATCTGCGGCGCAACAACTTTGTGCCTGCATGGGTTGCGGGCGACATCCGTTCGGATGCCGCCCGCGGGTATGACTTCTGCGTTTATCTGGACAAGGACAGGTATGTTCCCCGCCTGTTGGAGAGGACGGGGATGCGTCTCTTTAACCGCGCGCAGGCGGTGGAGGCGTGCGACGACAAGATGCTCACCCACATCGCCCTTGCGGGGATAGCGCCGATGCCGGCGACCATCCCCGCCCCGCTGTGCTACACTGCGGGGGCGCCTCTGTCCGAGGGATTTCTCGGGCGGGTGGAGGACATTCTGGGCTATCCCGTCGTCGTCAAGGAATGTTACGGCTCCCTCGGCATGGGGGTGTATCTTGCCCATGACCGGGCGCAGCTGCGCGAGATCGCCGCGCGCCTGCAGGGGAAACCCCATCTCTTTCAGAAGTTTATCGCCGAAAGCGCGGGGCGCGATCTGCGCGTCATCGTCATCGGCGGGAGAGCTGTGGGCGCCATGCGGCGCACCTCACAGGGGGATTTCCGCTCCAACGCCGAACTGGGCGGGCGGGGCGAGGCGGCAGCGCCCGATCCCGCCGTCACGGCGATCTGCGAGAGGGCGGCCTCTGCGCTCGGGCTGGACTACTGCGGCGTCGATCTGCTCCTCTCGGCGGACGGCCCCCTGGTATGCGAGGTCAATTCCAACGCCTTTTTCGGCACGTTCGAGCGCGTAACGGACATCAACGTCGCAAGGGCATATGCGGAGCACATCGTGAGTACGATGCAGGGCGTGTGAGATCGGTGATTTTCGGAATAACGCAGAAACGAAATGTATGGGAAGGCGGGCGCGGCGTTGCCGCGCCCGCCTTCCCATAGAAGCGTTTATTACAGGCTATCCTGTTTGCAGAGGGACAGAGGCAGCGAAAAAACGCGGTTGTATGCCAAACGGTATGCAGAGCAAAACCCGCCCGCGGGTATGATTTTTACCCACGGGCGGTTTGCTGTATTCGCTTATCAATGTTGATTTCACGCCGAAAGATCCGACGTCTTTTGTTTACCCCACGATCAGGTTGACCAGCCGACCGGGGACGATGATGCATTTTTTCACCGATTTGCCCGCCGTCTTCTCCTGCACTTCGGGAAGCGCCAGGACGAGGGACTTTACCTCCTCCTCAGTGGCGGTGGTGGAGATCATCGCGCGGCACGCCATCTTGCTGTTGACCTGCACGGCATATTCCTTTTCATCGAGGGTGAGCGCCTTTTCGTCTGCAACGGGGTAGGTCTGCTCGAACACAAATCCTCTGCCGTCGATCTCCTCCCAGAGCTCCTCGCAGAAGTGGGGGGCGAAGGGGGCGAGCAGCAGCACCAGATCGCGTACCGCCGCCTTTTCCGCGGCGATATTCTTGTTTTCCAGCCCGTCGTATTTTGCGAGCGCGTTGACGAGCTCCATGATGCGGGCGATCGCCGTGTTGAAGGAGAACGCCTCCAGATCCTTGCTCACCCGGTCGATGGCATAATTTTTCGCGTAGTCGAGCGCCTTTTCGTCGGCGCCGCTCACGGCGTCCTTATTGACCTTATAGCCGTTGATCTTGTGTACGAGCTTTTCCACGCGGTCAAGGAATTTGGCGATCGCCTTGATGCCGTCGTCGTTCCACGGGCCGCCCTCTGTGTAGGAAAAGCCGAACATCAGATAGAGGCGGAAGGCGTCCGAGCCGTACGTCTCCACATACTCGTCGGGGGAGACGATATTCCCGTGCGACTTGCTCATGCGGTTGCCGTCGGGGCCTAAGATGACGCCCTGATGCACGAGGCGCCGGAAGGGTTCGGAGAAGTCGAGGTAGCCCATGTCGCGCAGCGCCTTGGTGAAGAAGCGCGCATACAGAAGGTGCATACAGGCGTGCTCCGCGCCGCCCACATACACGTCAACGGGCAGCATTTTGTCCACCGCCTCGCGGGAGAAGGGCTCCCTTTCGTTGTGTGCGTCCGCATAGCGCAGGTAGTACCAGCTCGAACAGACAAAGGTGTCCAGCGTATCGGGATCGCGCATCGCCTCGCCGCCGCACCTGGGGCAGGTGGTGTGCATGAATTTGTCGCACTTGGCAAGGGGGGACTTCCCGTCGGGGCGGAATTCCACCTCATAGGGAAGGCGCACGGGCAGATCCTTTTCGGGGACGGGGACCGCGCCGCAGGCGGGGCAGTGGATGACGGGGATGGGCGCGCCCCAATAGCGCTGGCGGGAGACGAGCCAGTCGCGCAGGCGGTAGTTGACCTTCTTGCCGCCCTTGCCCAGCTTGGAGATATACGCCGCCACTTCCGCGCGCGCCTCCTCGCCGAACAGCCCGTCAAATTGCAGGGAGCCCACCATGATGCCGTCCTCGGTGAAGGGGAGCTGCGTCTCTCCGCCCTTCTTTTCGATGACCTTGACGATGGGCAGTTTGTACTTCGTCGCAAAGGCGTAGTCGCGCTCGTCGTGTGCGGGAACCGCCATCACCGCGCCCGTGCCGTAACTTGCCAGCACATAGTCCGCAAGCCAGATGGGGATGCGCTTTCCGTTGACGGGATTCGTGCAGTAGCTGCCCGTAAAGACGCCCGTCTTTTCCCGCGCGGAGGAGAGACGCTCGATCTCGTTTGCCTTGGCGGTCTGTGCGATGTACGCCTCCACTTCGTCGCGCTGTTCGGGCGTCGTCAGCTTGCGCGCAAGGGGATGTTCGGGCGCGAGCACCACATAGGTCACGCCGAACACCGTGTCGCAGCGCGTGGTGTAGACGCGCAGCTTGTCGCCGCTCTCGCACTCAAATTCGATCTCGCAGCCCGTGGATTTGCCGATCCAGTTGCGCTGCATATTCTTGGTCTTTTCCGGCCAGTCAAGAGCATCCAGCCCGCTCAACAGCTCCTCCGCGTAGTCGGTGATCTTGAAGAACCACTGCGTCAGGTTCTTTCTCACCACCTGCGTGCCGCAGCGCTCGCACACGCCGCCTTCCGCCTGCTCGTTGGCGAGCACCGTCTGGCAGGAGGGACACCAGTTGACGGGCGCCTCCTTGCGGTAGGCGAGCCCCTTCTTGTACAGCTGCAGGAACATCCACTGCGTCCACTTATAGTAGTCCTCTTCGCAAGTCTTGACTTCGGCAGACCAGTCAAACATGGCGCCCATCGCGCGCAGCTGACCCTCCATCGTGGCAATGTTCTTTTCGGTGGAGTCCTTGGGGTGGATGCCCGTCTTGATGGCGTAGTTCTCGGCGGGCAGGCCGAAGGCATCAAAGCCCATGGGCTGGAACACGTCGAACCCCTGCATCCGCTTGAAGCGGGCGTATGTGTCGGTGGGGCCGTAGTTGTACCAGTGTCCGATGTGCAGCTTTGCGCCGGAAGGGTAGGAGAACATCTCGAGCACATACCATTTTCTGCGCTCGCTGTCCCTTTTGTCGAACTGATTGAGTTTCGCCTTTTCCCAGCGTGCCTGCCACTTTTTCTCGACCGAATGAAAATCCATGTGAATCCTCTTAACAGTTTGTGTTTCTGTTCTATTTTACTATGGAAAAACGGGAAAGTCAAGCCGCCTGCCCGCGATTTTGCAAATTCGTGCAGAATGACGGGCGGAAAGGGGGAGAAATAAATTGCGCAAAACTTCATACAATAGTGTCGTGGAAACCGTATGCCTTTCCGAACGCAGGGAACACGCCGCGTTCATATCCTATCTTTACAATGCCGTTCTCGCGGACGTCGTCGCGGCGGGCGGGAAGGGGGAGCTCTCCTTTTGCGCGGAGCGTGCCGTGATCGGCCTGGAACTGCCCTCCGCCGATGCCGTGGCACCCCTCCTTGCGGATGCCGTCGTCGAAGTGCTGTGCATCGGCTATAAATACCGGTTTTTGCAGGAACGGCTCAACGTCCGTCTGCCGCGCCGGGAGCGCCGGCTCTTTGCGGCAGCGCTCATCGCGGCGGATCTTGCGGGGGACGCCGCCTACGTCCGCCGCAAGCTGCCCGCACCCTCCCATGTCGCCGTGGACGGCGTGTACTGCTTCCGCCTTGCCGCGCTGCGGGAGAAGTGGGAGCGCATCGTGCGCTATATCCCTGCCGGTTTCGGCGCCAAGGATCTCGTGAAATTCTGCACGTTTCTGGCGGAGGAGAGTGAAAACAAGATTTATTTGAAGGGGAGCGAGGTGTACGGAGCTGACTTTTCCCGCCTGCGGCGCAGCCGCCTTCTGGGGGAGGAGGATGCCGAGGCGGAGATCGTGCTCTCGGACGCGGGGTTCATCTACTGTCTGGGGGACGTGGCGGATCCGCTTGCCGATTTTCTGCAAAAATATTACGCCGAGCGCGCGATATTCTCTTGACAAAAACGCGTTTGCATAGTACAATATCGGTACTTCGGAACAAGTAGCGCCGCAGTGCTTCTTTACAGAGAGTCTGCCCACGGCTGGAAGGCGGACAGGGGCGTGCGGAGGGTGAAACCATCCGATTGAAAACAACTTCAGAGAAAGAGCGGCCGACGATGTTCGGCAATTAAGGTGGAACCGCGCGGGAGATCTGCGTCCTTAAATTTCCTCGGACAGAGGGGATTTGAGGACGTTTTTTGATATTTTTCGCAGGTTGCACAGTACTATGTCAGACATAATGGCCGCATTGACGGGAGGAAAGTTATGCAGATCACATTGAAGAACGGCGACAGGCTGGAACTGGAGGCGGGCGCAACGGCATATGACGCGGCGCTCAGGATTTCGGAGGGGCTTGCGCGCGCCGCCGTCGCGGCGAAAGTGAACGGGAGCCTCTGCGATCTCTCGCATGTCCTTGCGGAGGGCGACGCGCTCGAGATCGTCACGCTCAGGGACAAGGAGGGGCTGGAGGTCTACCGCCATACCTGTTCGCACGTCCTGGCGCAGGCGCTCAAGACCATCTATCCCACCTGCAAGCTCGCCATCGGGCCGGTCATCGACAACGGCTTCTACTACGACGTCGACTTCAAGACGCCCATCACGATGGAGGACTTCGAGAAGATCGAGGCGGAGATGAAGAAGATCATCAAGAGCAACCTGCCCATCGAGCGTTTCACGCTTCCGCGCGAGGAGGCGATCGCGCTCATGAGCAAGTACCATGAAAAGTACAAGGTAGAGCTCATCCAGGATCTTCCCGAGGGAGAGGAGATCTCCTTCTACCGCCAGGGTGCGTTCATCGACCTGTGCCGCGGGCCGCACCTTCCCTCCACGGGCAAGATCAAGGCGTTCAAGCTCGTCTCCATCGCGGGCGCCTACTGGCGGGGCGACGAAAAGAAGAAGATGCTCACCCGCATTTACGGCACGGCGTTCGCCAAAAAGGAGGAGATGGACGAATACTTTGCCATGCTCGAGGAGGCGAAGAAGCGCGATCACATCAAGCTCGGCAGGGAGATGAAGCTGTTTGCGCTCCTGCCCGAGGGGAAGGGCTTTCCCTTCTTCCTGCCCAACGGCATGGTGCTCAAGAATACCCTCATCGACTACTGGCGCCAGATCCACCGCCGCGAGGGCTATGTGGAGGTGCAGACGCCCATCATTCTGAACCGCTCTCTCTGGGAGACCTCCGGGCATTGGGATCACTACAAGGACAATATGTACACGACCAAGATCGACGGCGAGGACTGCGCGATCAAGCCCATGAACTGCCCGGGCGGGATGCTTGTGTACAAGACGCAGCCGCACAGCTATAAGGATCTCCCCATCCGCATGGGCGAACTGGGCATCGTACACCGCCATGAAAAGAGCGGCCAGCTGCACGGGCTCATGCGCGTGCGCTGCTTCACGCAGGACGATGCGCACATCTTCATGCTGCCCGAGCAGATCACGCAGGAGATCAAGGGCGTCGTGCGCATCATCGACGAAGTGTATAAGCTGTTCGGCTTCAAGTACTATGTGGAACTCTCCACCCGCCCCGAAAATTCCATGGGCAGCGACGAGGACTGGGAGGCGGCAACGAACGCCCTGCGCGCCGCGCTCGAGGAGCTCGGGCTGGACTACACCGTCAACGAGGGCGACGGCGCCTTCTACGGCCCCAAGATCGACTTCCACCTGGAGGACTCCATCAAGCGCACATGGCAGTGCGGCACCATTCAGCTCGACTTCCAGATGCCCCAGCGCTTTGAGCTGGAGTATGTGGGGGAGGACGGGCTCAAACACCGCCCGATCATGATCCACCGCGTCGTATTCGGCTCCATCGAGCGCTTCATCGGCATCCTGATCGAGCATTTTGCGGGCAAGTTCCCCGTCTGGCTCGCGCCCGAGCAGGTCAAAGTCCTGCCCGTCACCGACCGTGCCGCCCAATATGCGGAGGAACTCGTCGCGCAGATGAATGAAATGGGTCTGCGCGCTTCGGCGGATCTGAGAAAGGAGAAGATCGGCAGGAAGATCCTCGATGCCGAGGTGGAGAAGGTTCCCTATAAGCTGATCGTGGGCGACAAAGAGATGGAGGACGGTTCCGTCTCGGTGCGCCGCCGCGGCGAGGGGGACATCGGCGCCATGTCCAAGGCGGAGTTCTTCGCCCTCGTCAAAAAGGAGAACGACGAGAAGACGATCTTCTGAAAAAGTTTTGAAAAGGGCAAAAAATCCCTTGACAACGGGTGTGCTTTCTGCTAAAATGTGAAAAGTCAAGCAGAGGCGAACCCTTCTCCCCGGATCTGCTCACGCGGAACGGGCCAATGAAATTTCGGCGATAAGCGCTCGGCGCTTACTGATTTTTCCGCGGGTCGCACTCTGTGCGGCCCGATTCTTTATTTTGAGGTGGGAACCATTAAAACGCAGAATCAGATGAACGGTGAAATCCGCGACCGCGAGATCCGCGTGATCTCGGAGACGGGGGAGATGCTCGGCGTCATGTCCCCGCGTGAGGCGATGCACCTTGCCGAAGAGGCCGGGCTCGATCTTGTCAAGATCTCTCCCAATGCCGTGCCGCCCGTGTGCAAGATCATGGACTGGGGCAAGTTCAAATTCGAACAGGCAAAGAAGGAGAAGGAGAACAGGCGCAATCAGAAGATCGTCGAGCTCAAGGAAGTGCAGCTCTCCGTCACCATCGACGTAGGCGACGTCAAGGTCAAGGCACGCAAGGCGACCGAGTTTCTGCAGGAGGGCAACAAGGTCAAAGTCACCATCCGCCTGCGCGGCCGTCAGATGGCGCACGCGCACCTGGGGCGGGACGTGATGATGAACTTCTATGAGATGCTCAAGGACATCGCCGTCATCGAAAAACCCGTCAATCAGGAGGGGCGCAACCTCATCATGATCTTAGGGCCGGTCAAAAAATAACAGGCAGCGCCGCCCCGGGCGGCTTTGCATAAACATCGAAAAAAATCGGAGGATACTGGTATGCCCAAACAGAAATCGCACAGCGGCAGCAAGAAGCGCTTCTGGCTCACCGGCACCGGCAAGGTCAAAAGACCTCACGGCGGCAAGAACCACAAAGCGGAAACCAAGAACAGAAAGAGAAAGAGAAATCTGCGCAAGAACACGCTCGTCTCCTCGGCACAGGAGAACAACGTCAAGCAGATGATCCCCTACAAGGGTTAACGGGAGGTACAGACAATGCGTATCAAGAGAGGCGTCAACGGCGTCAAAAAGCGCAGAAAGATCTTGAAGCTCGCCAAGGGCTACTTCGGCTGCAAGAGCAAGAACTACCGCATCGCCCGCGAAGCGGTGATGAAGTCTTTGAACTATGCCTACATCGGCAGAAAGCGCCGCAAGCGCGATATGCGCGCGCTCTGGATCGCCCGCATCAACGCAGGCGCAAGGGAGAACGGGCTTTCCTATTCCAAGCTGATGCACGGGCTGAAGGTCGCGGGCATCGAGCTCAACCGCAAGGTGCTTGCCGATCTTGCCGTGACGGATGCCGCGGCGTTCGCGGACATCTGCAACAAGGCGAAAGCCGCCATCTGAGCAACAAAAAGCCTTTGCAAAAAGGCTTTTTTCGCGTACATTTATGGTCATCGTTTCCAGACAAAACCCACTCGTCAAAGAGCTTTCCTCCCTCAGGGAGAAAAAGGGCAGGCGCGAGAGGGGGACGTTCCTCGTCGAAGGGGTCAAGATGGTGCGGGAAGCCTTTACCGCCGGGATGCGCGTCATGCGCGTCGTCGTGCGCGACGATTACGCGGGAGAGACCTTCCTTCCGCCCGCCGCCGTCCTGGGCAGGGATGCCTTTGCCGCCGTCTCGGACGAAAAGACGCCGCAGGGCATCGCGGCGGAGGTTGCGCTCCCCGTCTGCGCCGTCCGGCCGCCCGAGGGGAACTGCCTGTTTCTGGACGGGCTGCAGGATCCCGCCAACGTGGGCGCGATCGTGCGCACGGCGGTCGCTGCGGGGTATGAAGAACTCTACCTCGCGCAGTGCGCCGATCCCTTTTCCCCCAAGAGCGTGCGCGCGAGCATGAGCGGCGTCTTCTTCGCCCGTATCATGCAGGGGAGCCGGGAGGAGCTGCTCTCCGCCGTCGGCGTGCCGCTCATTGCGGCGGATATGGGCGGAGAGGACGTGTTCTCCTTCACGCCGCCCGAAACGTTCTGTCTCGCCGTCGGCAGCGAGGGCGGCGGGCTCTCGGAAGAGGTGCGCGGCCGCGCGCGCTTCACCGTCCGCATCCCGATGGATGCGCGCACGGAGAGTCTGAACGCGGCAGTCTCGGCGGGGATCCTGATGTACGCCCTGAGGGCGGGAACCAATTTACGGAGGTAATCAATCATGTCAGGTCACAGCAAGTGGCACAATATTCAGGCAAAGAAGGGCAAGGCGGACGCCGCGCGCGGCAGGATCTTCACCAAACTCGGCCGCGAGATCGCCGTTGCGGCGCGCAGCAACCCCAACCCTGCAACCAACTCCAAACTTGCCGACGTCATCGCCAAGGCGAAGGCGGCGAACATGCCCAACGACAATATCGAGCGCTCCATCAAGCGTGCGGCGGGCGAGCTGGGCGACAGGGACTATAAGGAACTCACCTATGAGGGATACGGCGTGGGCGGCGCGGCGGTCATCATCTCCACGCTGACGGACAACAACAACCGCACGGCGGGGGACATCCGCGCCATCATGTCCAAGCACGGCGGGTCTCTCGGCACCACGGGCAGCGTGTCCTATATGTTCGACCACAAGGGTCTCATCGTGGTGGAGCGCACGCCCGATCTCGACGAGGATACGATGACGGATTACGCCATCGAGGCGGGTGCGGACGACGTCGTCTCGCAGGAGGATGTCTATGAGGTGTACACCTCCGTCCCCGCGTTCTCCGACGTGCGCAAATTCCTGGAGGAGAAGGGGCTTTCCTTCCTTTCCGCCGAGCTTGCCATGATCCCGCAGAGCAGGATCACGCTCCCCGAGGACAAGCTGGAGACCTTCCAAAAGATGCTCGATAAGCTTGAAGAGAACGATGACGTGCAGACCGTCTGGCACAACGTCGACCTCCCCGAGGAGGAAGAAGAGGAGTGATCTCCTCTTTTTTTGTGCTGTTTTTCGGGAAGTTCATGGTATTATGCCAGACATAATACCATGAAACCTGCCGTTTTTACCATTGCGGCAGGTTTTTTGCTCCCTCGGTTGACAGGGATCCCCCGCGTGTTGTATAATATCGGCAGAATACTGGAGGACGAAAGGATGACCATTTCCGAGACATGCAGACTTGCCAAGGAACATGCAGGTGCGATCGCCTATTCTTCGGAGGCGGAGAAAAACAGAATGCTTTCACTTGCGGCCGATGCGCTCGTCGCGCACGCCGATGAGATCATGGAAGCAAACAAAAAGGACGTGGAAGCATGCACGCGCGGGGAACAGTTCCGTGACCGCCTTCTGCTCGATGAAGCGCGCATCGCGGGCATTGCGCAGGGTCTCAAAGCGCTCGTCCGCCTTGCCTGTCCCGTGGGGGAGATCATCGAACACTATACAACGCCGGGCGGGCTGGACATCTCCCGCGTGCGCGTTCCCTTCGGTGTCATCGGCATCATCTATGAGGCGCGGCCCAACGTCACGGCGGATGCAGCAGGGCTTTGCATCAAGAGCGGCAATGCCGTGGTGTTGCGCGGCAGCCGTGAGGCCTATGCCTCCAACGAGGTGATCGTGCGCGTCATGAAGGACGCCATCCGCGCGGGCGGTTTCGATCCCGAATTTATTCAGCTCATCTCCGATTGTTCACACGAGGGCGCGCGGCAATTTATGCGCGAGAAGGGGACGCTCGACCTGCTCATCCCGCGCGGCGGGGCGGCGCTCATTCAGAGCACGCTCGAGAACGCCACCGTGCCGGTCATTGAAACGGGGACGGGCAACTGTCACGTCTATGTGGAACGAACTGCCGACCTCTTGATGGCGCAGAACATCCTCGTCAACGCCAAGACGCAGCGCACCAGCGTGTGCAACGCCTGCGAGAGCCTTGTTGTCGATGCGGCGTTTGCGGATGAATGTCTCGACCGGCTGCTCCTGCCCCTGCTGGAACGGGGCGTGGAGATCGTGGGGGATGAGCGGGCGCGCCTGGATATGCCCGCCGTCGGGATCGCGACGGAGGAGGACTTCTACCGCGAATACCTGGACAAAAAGATCTCCGTGAAGATTGTGGACGGCACGGACGAGGCGATCGCATGGATCAACGAGCACTCCACCCACCACAGCGAGGCGATCGTCACGCAGAATGCTCAAGCGGCGGAGAAATTTCTCAAAGAAATCGATTCGGCGTGTGTCTATGTCAATGCCTCGACGCGCTTTACGGACGGATTTGAATATGGCTTCGGCGCCGAAATGGGCATCTCCACGCAGAAACTCCACGCGCGCGGGCCGATGGGCCTCAGGGAGCTGACCTCCTATAAATATGTCATCCGCGGGAACGGACAGGTCAGAGGCTGAAAGAACTGAAAAAGGGGGCGGGCTTGCCAAAAAGCAAACCCGCCCCCGTATTTTTACAATATTTATGCGATTTCGTCCGCGAAATAGGCGCGTGTCCAGGCGCATCGTCCGGCAGCGTCTTTCACCGTGATGCGGAAGTAGCAGCCCTTGTTTGCGTCCGGGCCCTCCTTGGATTTGTACAGATATTCCTTCAGATCGAAATAGGCGCCCTTGAGCAGCTCGCCCTCCTTTGCGGCGGCGCGCACGGCAAAGCGGCGCTCCGTGGTGAGCGTGATCTCTGCGGCGGGGGAGGTAGCGATATGTACGATGCCCTCCTCGCATGTGAGTTCTTCGATTGCGGGCCCGGTCGAGGCATACATGGCGCCCTGTTCCATGGCGCGGATGACCGCCTCATAGTTGAGTGTCTCCGCCTTAATCATGACCCAGCCGTGGAAGCAGTGCGCAAGGCAGTGCGCGTCGTCCGTGGCGATGGGAAGAATGCGCTCGCCCAGGCGCAGCAGGTCGTCGAGCGGCTGTACGGTATCGGGATATCCTGTCAGCGCACAGCCGGAGTTGTAGCACTCCACCGCCCATAGCCCTTTCATGCCGCAGTAGTCGGCATAATTCTGCCCCGACCAGACGGGATGATTGAAAGAAACCAAAAATCCCGCCTTATTTGCCTCGGCGATCAGCCGATTGAAACAGTCGGTGCCGTACTCACGGCGGGTACCGTGCGCGCGCATTTCGTCCGTGACGAACACGCGCGAATGTTTGAGCCAGATGCCTGCCTCGTCAAAGGCGGGACACAGCACGTTGTCCGCTTCCTTTGCATAGAAGTTCATGTGACACGTCGTCATGAACGTGAAATCCCATGTGGGCGGATGGGGGAAGTTGACGGCGATCTCAAAGCCCGTGAGGGAAAGGAAATTTTCGTCGGTCAGGTCGTTGTGCGGCACGATGACCTCGTGATCGGTGAAGGCGACAATGGAGTATCCGTGCGCCAGGAAGGCGCGTTTGACCTCGTCGGGCGTCATTTCACCGTCCGAAACCACGGTGTGCATGTGCAGGTTTGCCTTGTAAAATTTCCCCTGTCCGGGCAGCAGATATTGTTTCATGTCAAGAATAGGGCGCTCGCGGGGAGGCGCGCAGGCTTATTTTTTTCTTCCCAGTTCATTCAGCGCGCCCAGCAGAAAGTACTCCGCCGTCGAGCCCTTGATCACATGTTCGCGCGCTTCTTCGGGGGTGAACCAGCACGCTTCGTCGATCTCTTCGTTCAGGACGATCTCGCCCTCGTCGGCCGTGACAATGAAGTTGAGCATCAGAACGTCCTTTGCATCGTGATACCGGGAGGCGTGGTAGCGCCATTTGACGGCCGTGAGCTTCGTCTCTTCGCGCAGTTCGCGCGGGATGGCCTTCTCGGCGCTCTCGCCCTTTTTGATGTAGCCTGCAAACAGCTTGTAGTCCTCCTCGCCCGCGTGGCGCGCCAGCAGAATTTTATTTTCTGCGCGGTTGACCACCGTCATCGATACGGCAACGGGGAAGAAGGGGAACTTGAATGCGCCGCACTGTTCGCAGTAGGGGATGAGGCCTTCGTTTTCCAAAAAGCGCAGAGTGAGTTTTGCGCCGCAGTCTCTGCAATACATCGTGATTACCTCGCTTTGCTTTTCAGTCTTATATTTTACGCCCGGACGGGCGCGTTGTCAACCGTTTGGCGTGAAAATGCTGTAAATTTCTGTCAAAAACAGAAAAAAGGAAACGCGGACGCGGACAGGAAAGCGGGCGGGGCGCCGGGAAGATCGCGCCTGCTTTTTGCAGGTTACCGCTTGACAAGAGCGCGGGTATTATAGTATAATAACGGCGATTGTTCAATGGCGCCGCCGGGAGGCCCGGGGGCGCGGGAAGGAGGAAACTATGCTGACTTCGATCTGCGGGATCAACTGGGGCGACGAGGGCAAGGGCCGGATGGTCGACCTGCTTTCGCGGGATTATGACATCGTTTGCCGCTATCAGGGCGGAAACAATGCGGGTCACACCGTCATCAACGAGAGGGGAAAATTCATTCTCAACCTGCTCCCTTCCGGCATTCTGCGCGAAGGCGTGGTCAATGTTCTGGGCAACGGCATGGTCATCGACATCAGGCATCTCACCGAGGAGGCGAACAAGCTGCGCGCACAGGGCATAGCCATCACGCCGGAAAACCTCAAGATCAGCGACAAGGCCGTGATCACCATGCCCTATCATGTCCTGATGGACTGCCTGGAGGAGGAGCGCCTCGCGGACAAGAAGTTCGGCTCCACCCGCCGCGGCATCGCGCCCGTCTATGCGGATAAGTACATGAAAAAGGCGTTCCGTATGGGGGAACTTCTGCACCCCGAGCGCCTGTATGCGCGCGTAAAAGACATCGTGGAATGGAAGAACCTCACCGTGGAAAAGGGGTACGGCCATGCGCCCGTCACGGCGGAGGAGGTCATCGACTACTTCAAGACGTACGGCGAGCCGCTTAAGGACTATATCTGCGACGTGGGGCTGTACTTGCACGAGGCGAACAAGGCGGGCAAGAACATCATGTTCGAGGCACAGCTGGGCGCCCTGCGCGATATCGATTTCGGCATCTATCCCTATACGTCGTCCTCTTCAACGATCGCGGCGTACGCGCCCATCGGCGCGGGCGTCCCCAATCTCAAATTGGATAAGTCCGTCGGCATCATGAAGGCGTACTCCACCTGCGTGGGCGAAGGCCCCTTTGTCGCCGAATACTTCGGTGAAAAGGCGGAAAAACTGCGTGCCGCGGGCGGGGAATACGGCGCCGCCACGGGCAGACCGAGGAGGGTGGGGCCCTTTGACGTGGTTGCCTCCCGCTATGGCATCCGCTGCCAGGGCGCGGACGAGGTGGCGCTCACCAAACTGGATATCCTTTCGGGACACGAGGAGCTTGAGATCTGTACCGCCTACGAACTGGAAGGGGAGCGCATCACCGAATTTCCCTTCCCCGACGCGCTGGACAAGTGCAAGCCCGTGTTTGAAAAGGTCAGGGGCTGGAACTGTGACATCACCGCCTGCCGGAAGTATGAGGAACTGCCCCGGGAGGCGCGCGACTACGTCGAGCTCCTTGAAAAACTTTGCGAATGCAGGATCACCTATATCTCGGTGGGCGCCGAGCGCGATGAGATCATCGTGCGCAAATAAACCGAACTGCCTATGAAAAGACACTTCTGGAAGATGCACGGCATCGGGAACGACTATATCTATTTCGACTGCTTCGACTGGTTCCCGTCCGATCCCGCGCGCCTTGCCGCAGCGCTCTCCGACAGGCATTTTTCGGTGGGCGGAGACGGCGTCGTCTACATTTGCCGGAGCGAGAGAGCGGACGGCAGAATGCGCATGTTCAATGCGGACGGCAGCGAGGGGAAGATGTGCGGCAATGCCATCCGCTGCATCGGGAAATTCCTCTATGAGATCAAGGGCATCCGCAAAAAGGAGCTGTCGGTGGAGACGGAGAGCGGCGTCAAGACGCTTGTTCTCGATACGGAAAAGGGGATCGTCAGACAGGTGCGCGTCGACATGGGCGCGCCCGAACTGCGTCCCGCCCTCATTCCCGCCAGCTTTGCGGGGGAGCGCGCGGTCAGTGTGCCGCTCACGGTGGGCGGGGCAAAGTTCCGCGTCACCTGCGTGTCGATGGGCAATCCCCATTGCGTGACCTTTGTCGCCGATCCCTATGCGGTCGATCTGGAAAAACTCGGCCCGCAGTTTGAACACCATACGGCGTTCCCTGCGCGCGTCAACACGGAATTTGTGCGTGTGGACGGACGCAACGAGCTGACCATGCGCGTGTGGGAGCGCGGCAGCGGCGAGACGTGGGCGTGCGGTACGGGCGCGTGCGCGGCGGCGGTCGCGGGCGTGCTGAACGGGTTCTGCGGCATGGGGGAGGACGTCATAGTCCACCTGCGCGGCGGCGATCTCATTGTGTGCTACACGCAGCAGACGGTGTTCATGACGGGGCCGGCGGCGTATGCCTTCGAGGGCGACGTCGAGATCTGATCTGTAAAACGTTATCTATCGGCTGCCGGGTGCAGTCATTCCAAGGAGGAAGCAAGGGAATATGGCAAAATACGTCTTTGTAACGGGCGGCGTCGTCTCAGGACTGGGAAAGGGCATCACGGCGGCGTCCCTCGGGCGGCTTCTGAAGATGCGCGGCTACAAGGTCGCATCGCAGAAGCTTGACCCCTATATCAACATCGACCCCGGCACGATGAGTCCCTATCAGCACGGCGAAGTGTTCGTCACGGAGGACGGGGCGGAGACCGATCTCGACCTCGGCCACTATGAGCGCTTCATCGACGAGGATCTCAACAAGTTCTCCAACCTCACCACGGGAAAAGTATATTGGAACGTTCTGAACAAGGAACGCGCGGGCGAGTACCTCGGGCAGACGGTGCAGGTCATCCCGCACATCACCAACGAGATCAAGTCCTTCATCTATCAGGTGGGCAAGACCACCAATGCCGACATCGTCATCACCGAGATCGGCGGCACGACGGGCGACATCGAGTCTCAGCCCTTCATCGAGGCGATCCGCCAGGTCGCGCGCGAGGTGGGCAGGGACAACTGCTGTTTTATCCACGTCACCCTCGTTCCCTACATCTCCGGCTCCTGCGAGTTCAAGAGCAAACCCACCCAGCACTCCGTCAAGGAACTGCAGGGCATGGGCATCTTCCCCGACATCATTGTGGCGCGCGTCGACTCTCCCATGCCGGAGAGCATCCGCGAGAAGATCGCCATGTTCTGCAACGTGCGCCCCGACTGCTGCATCGAGAACCTGACCGTTCCCGTGCTCTATGAGGCGCCCATGATGCTGGAGAAGAGCAACCTTTCCACCATCGTGTGCAAGATTTTGCACCTCGATCCCCGCACCATCGACATGGCGGAGTGGCAGGAGATGCTCTCCCGCATCCATGCGCGCAAGAAGACGGTCAAGATCGCCCTGTGCGGCAAATACGTCCAGCTGCATGACGCGTACCTCTCCGTTGCCGAGGCGCTCGCGCACGGCGGCTATGAGACGGGGGCGAAGGTGGAGGTCGAATGGGTGGACACCGAGACGCTGGACGACGGCAACGCGGAGAAGGTGCTCGGCGATGCGGACGGCATCCTCATCCCCGGCGGGTTCGGCGTGCGCGGCATCGAGGGCAAGGTCGCGGCGTGCCGTTATGCGCGCGAGCACAACATCCCGTATCTGGGCATCTGCCTCGGAATGCAGGTCGCTGTGATCGAATATGCGCGTGACGTCCTCGGGATTTCCGATGCAAACTCCTCCGAGTTCTGTCCGGAGGGCAAGCATTCCGTGATCGATCTCATGCCCGATCAGTACGGCGTGAAGATGGGCGGGACGATGCGCCTGGGGGCGTATCCCTGCCTCGTTCTGGGCGAGAAGATGAAGGAGGCGTACCGGGCGGATCTCGTTCAGGAGCGCCACCGCCACCGCTTTGAATTCAACAACGACTACCGCGAACAGTTTGAAAAGGGCGGCATGAAGATCGCCGGTACCTCGCCGGACGGGCATCTGTGCGAGGCGGTGGAAGTTCCCGCCAACGACTTCTTCGTGGGCGTGCAGTTCCACCCCGAATTCAAATCCAGGCCCAACAACGCGCACCCGCTCTTCCGCGAATTTATCCGCCATGCGGTCATGTATTCCGAAAAGAAAAAGGCAAAATAAATGAAGATCAACTCCAATTTTTTACAGCTCAAGGACAGCTACCTCTTTGCGACCGTCGGCAGAAAGACGGCGGAGTATAAGAGGGCGCACCCTGATAAGGAGGTCATCCGCCTCTCCATCGGCGACGTTACCCGCCCGCTCGCGCCCGCCGTCATCGCGGCGATGCATAAAGCAGTGGAGGAGTTGGCGCATCCGGAGACCTTCAAGGGCTACGGCCCCGATCAGTATTGCTATGCATACGATGCGCTGCTCGATACCATTCTTGCAAGCTATGCCCGTAAGGGCATCACGCTCGAAAAGGGGGAGGTGTTCGTCTCGGACGGCGCCAAGTCGGACTGCGGCAACATCCTCGACATCTTTTCGGTGGACAACACGGTGCTCGTTCCCGATCCCGTCTATCCTGTCTATCTCGACACCAACGTCATGGCGGGCAGAAAGATCCTCTTTGCGGACGCCAACGAGCAGAACGGCTTTCTCCCCATGCCCGACGAGGGCGTGAAGGCGGACATCATCTACCTCTGTTCGCCCAACAATCCTACGGGCGCGGCATATACGCGCGAACAGCTCAGGGCGTGGGTGGACTACGCGCGCAAAAACGATGCCGTCATTCTGTATGACGCGGCGTACGAATACTTTGTCGCGGACGAGCGCTGCGCGCGCAGCATCTATCAGGTGGAGGGCGCAAAGGAGTGCGCCATCGAGCTTTGCTCCTATTCCAAGACGGCGGGCTTTACGGGGGTGCGCTGCGGCTACACCATCGTGCCGGAGGCGCTCGTACGGGAGGGGACGTCCCTCAACAGGCTCTGGGCGCGCAGGCAGTCCACCAAGTTCAACGGCGTGAGCTATATCACGCAGATGGGCGCGGCGGCGGTGTTCACGCCGGAGGGCGAGCGCGAGATCGGGGAAAATATCGACTACTACCGCGAAAACGCGAAGATCATCTCCGAATGCCTGGACGGGCTGGGCATCTGGTACACGGGCGGCAAAAACTCGCCATATATCTGGATGAAATGCCCGAACGGGATGACGAGCTGGGAGTTCTTCGACTACCTTCTTCAGAACGCGCAGGTGGTCGGTACGCCGGGGAGCGGCTTCGGCGCGAACGGCGAGGGGTTCTTCCGCCTGACGGCGTTCGGCACCCATGAAAATACGCGGCGGGCGTGTGAGCGCATCCGCGCCCTGCTCAAAAAATAGACAGCGAGGCGGAGAATATGAAAACGTACTCAGAGGCAGGCGTTCTTTGCCATATCTCCTCCCTTCCCGGGAAGTACGGCATCGGTTCGTTCGGAAAAGAGGCGTACAGATTTGCCAGGCTGCTCAAAAGGAGCGGCGTACGCAACTGGCAGGTGCTTCCGCTCATGCAGACGGGCTACGGGGACTCGCCGTACAGCTCGGTCTCCTGCACGTCGGGCAATCCCTATTTTATCGACCTCGAACAGCTTGCAAAAGAGGGGCTCCTCAGCAAGGCGGATCTGCAGGCTGCCCGGCATGAGCCGGGCGCCGTTGCATATGGTTCTCTCTACAACGAGCGGTATGTGACGCTGCGCAAGGCGTTCTCGCGCTTCAATTTTGACGGGGCGGAATTCCGCGCCTTTGTCAAGAGCGGCGTGGCGGAGGACTACGCCATGTTCATGACGGCGAAGCGGGTGTACGGCGAGAACTTCCTTTACTGGGAGGAAGCGATCAAGTACCGCGATCCCGCGGCACTTGAAAAACTGCGCACCGATTTCCATGAAGAGTACCTCTTCTGGAATTTCCTGCAGTATGAGTTCCGCCGGCAGTGGAAGGCGCTCAAGGACTACTGCAATGCGCTCGGGATCCGCATCATCGGCGACATTCCGCTCTATGTGGCGGCGGACAGTGCAGACGTCTGGGCGCATCCCGAACTGTTCAAACTGGACAGGGAGCTTCGCCCCGTCAAGGTTGCGGGCGTTCCACCCGACTATTTTTCGGAGACGGGCCAGCTCTGGGGCAATCCCATCTATGACTGGAAAGCGCACGAGAAGGAGGACTTCACCTGGTGGACAAACCGCCTCAACGATGCGCTTGCCACCTATGATATCGTCCGCATCGACCATTTCCGCGGGATCGACCGCTACTATGAGATCCCTGCCTTTTCGGAGAACGCCGTCCGGGGCGAGTGGAAGGACGGGCCGAAGGAGAAGCTGTTCGCCCGCGTGGAGGGAAAGGGCCGCATCATTGCGGAGGATCTGGGCATCATGGACGAGGGCGTCGCAGCCCTGCGCGAAAAGCTCGGTTTCCCGGGCATGAAAGTGCTGCTCTTTGCCTTTGACGGCAACGAGGACAACGAATTTCTCCCCAAAAACATCGGGGAGGCGAGCGTCTGTTATACGGGTACGCACGACAACGACACGGTCGCGGGATACATCAAGTCGCTCTCGACGGAGGAGTTCCTGCTCTTCCGCTCGCGTGTGGCAAAGGCGCTGCAGGAGGAGGGCGTCTATGTCCGCCTGCGCGAGGATCCGCGCGAGTTTGCGCAGGCGTTCTGCAGCATGGCGCTTGCCTCGCGTGCAAAACTTGCCGTCCTTCCCGTGCAGGATATCCTCGGCCTTGACAACGAGGCGCGCATGAATTATCCCGGGACAAATGAGGGAAACTGGAGATTCCGCATGGAAAAGCTCCCCGGCGGGCGGCCCATGCGAAAGCTGAAAAAGGAAATCAAAAAATACAGGAGAATATAAGACATGGCAGACGAACAAAAGAAGGAAAAGAAGGGATTCTGGAAGGAATTCAAGGAGTTCATTGCGCGCGGCAACGTGCTGGACATGGCCGTCGGCATCATTATCGGCGGCGCATTCACGGCGATCGTCAATGCGCTCTGCAACAATATATTAAAGCCGATCATCAACTGGCTGCTTGCCGTCATCTTCGGCGCGGACTCCCTGTCGGGCGTCTATACGTTCCTCAAGACGGCGACCATGATCGATGAAACGACGGGTGCAGAGGTGATCGACCTCGCCAATTCCATCTACATCGACTGGGGTACCTGCATCAATGCGGTCATTAACTTCCTTCTGACGGCGCTCGTCCTCTTCCTCATCATCAAGGCGGTGATGAAGGTGAGCAGAGTGCGTGAGGAGGCGAAGAAAGCTCTGGAGGAAGCTGCCGAAAAGCGCAGGGCAGAAAAGGAAGCCGAGGCTGCAGAGGCGGCAAACGGCACAGCGTCCGTTCCGGCATCTCCCGCGGAGAACGGGACGGAGAACGGCCAGACGGCTCCGGCGGCGGAGAGTGTGAAAAAATCCGAATAGACGCGCTGCTTTCGGCGCAAATGAAACGCCCGCGGGAAAACCGCGGGCGTTTCATTTCGTATCGGTTCGGTTCAGCGGGAGCGTTCCGTCCGGAGCTGTGCGTCGCGTGCGAGGACGCGCTGCATGAGCTCTTCCGCTTCGGCGATCTTTTTTTGTGCGGCAGCAAGCCCGCCGTCGTCATCGGCGGCACGCGCCCCGGTTCGGTAGACGGCAAGTTCGGCGCGCATCTGTTCCAGGAGCGCGGAGACGTTTGCGATCTCGCCGTCGCGCTCCTTGTCCGCCATGCGGTCTGTCACATAGATGAGTTTGTCGGCATTGTAGAGGAGACGGGAGAGCGCCTTGAGCCATTTGAGCCGCGGGGGATCGGCTTTCCGGAGCGCCGAAAGCTCTGCGGCGAGCGCGCCCAACTGCGCACGCAGTTCGCTGTGGCGGGGCAGGCGCGTCTTTCTGCGCAGCAGAAGGAGGATGAGGATGCCCACGACGATGACGGCGGCGTAGAGCAGATATTCGAGTACAAGGCGCACGGTGCCGCTCTCCGCGGCAGCGTCTGCAAGCAGAATCAGTCCGTTCATACGCCGTCCTCCCCGTCCGAAGATCTGCGCAGCCGCACTTCGAGCTGCGAATAGGGCTTTTCGATGCCGTGCGCTTCAAGCGCTTTCATGATGATCTCGCGCAGATCAAAGTAGAGATCCCAGTACTTGTTCGTCGTTCCCCATGCGCGGACGGAAAATTTGAGGGTATCCTCGCCGAAATCCGCCAGCACGACCTGCGGGGCGGGCGTCTCTACAACGTATTTGTAGCCCGTAACGCTCTCCAGGAGCAGCGCCTTGACTTCATCGATGTCCGCGGCATAGGGGACGGGAACCTCGATGACGACGCGGCGCAGCGGCATGTCGCTGTAGTTGACGAGCTTGGAACCGAGTACCTCGCTGTTGGGAACGATGATGGTCTCGTTGCTGTAGGTGACGATCTTCGTGTTGAACAGGCGGATGTCCTGTACCAGTCCCTCCATGCCGTCAATGGCGATATAGTCGCCCTTTTTGAAGGGCTTCGTGAAGATGATGATGACGCCGTTTGCCAGGCTGGCAAGGCTGTCCTTGAGGGCGAGCGCAATGGCGAGCGCCACCGCCGAAAATGCCGCAATGATGCCTGCCGTCGAGAATCCGAGCGAGCTGACGACGACGATGGCGAGCGCCACATAGAGCACGACCGTGATGAGAGAGACGACGAACGTCGAGGCGGACTTGTCCAGCCGGCGGCTCTTGAGCGCCGCCGAACGCGCGATGACCTGTACGATGCGGATGATGACCAGTCCCAACACCAGGAAGGCGACCGCCCGCACGATGGCAAGCCCCGTATTCTGCACGAAGTCCCTTCCGATCTCTTTAAGGGTTTCCCAGAATTGTTCCATACGGTTTTCTCCTGTCTGATTAAGTATAGCACATTTTCGAAAAGAAAACAAGAAGGTGCGGAATTTTTTCCGCACCTTCCAAGTGATTTTAAGGGAGGGATCTCTATGCCCGCACCTGGCGGTTGAGTTGCCGGATTCTGTGTTTGATGGGGAACGCCCAGAAGATAGAGACGAACCAGAGCAGCAGATAGCACACGCCGCTCACCCACGCGAGCGTGGAGATCGCGCCGAGCGCCGCCGCGATGGTCGCATCCGGAATGAGAAATTCCGCCACAATGGGCGCAATGCCGAAGATGAGGCATGGGAAGAAGCCGAAGAGCTTGACGTACCACATCATAAAACGCTTGTTGCGCGCAAACATATGGAAGAATGCGAACAGGAACAGCACCGCCCAGACAAAGGCAAAGAAGAGGATGACGCCCGCGGCGGCCACAAAGAGATAGGGAGGGATCTGCGCGGTGACGTCCTCCGTGCTGAGAGAGGCGCTCATCCCGCTCATCATGTCGGAAAAGTTTGTGTAAACTTCGCCCGTTCCGCTGCCGCTCTCGTTGAGTGCTTCGGAGGCATTCACGCAGATAAAGGCCTCTGCCGAAAATGCGCCCTCCGTCTGCTCCACCGTCTTGTCGTACATATCCCGGATGACGCCCCGCGCATTCTCTTCATCCCAGCCGGAGAGCTGCTCTTCGGTGAGGAAGTCCTCCTTGATGACACCGAGAATGTCCGTGATGGCGGCGTCGATCTCCGTATCGTCCTCTGCCGTCTCCAGACCGCGCAGGGCGCCGTCTACCTTTTCCACTGCTTCATCGCTGACGTCGAGGTCGGCGCTCTCTGCTGCCGCCACGACCACCGCCTTTGCCGCGATCGTGCTCGACTGTTCGCTGAAGGAGGTGCCCACCTTTCTGACGAGGACGTCGACGGGTTCATCGGACATGGCAAGCGTCACGAAGTCCATGCCGTCCATCGAGACGGTCAGCCCCGTACCGCTCAGGAAGTCCGCTACCGAGACCTCCGTCGTCGTGTCCTCCTCCGATGCCTGGCCCGTCAGCAGGACGGAGAGGCTGTCCACGTCGATGCGCAGGAGGGGCAGGAAGAGAATGGAGAGCGCCGCGATCGCGGAAATGAGCGCCACAAAGAGATTGAGAGGGGTGAGGCTGCGCTGGCGATAGCGCAGTTCCGCTTCGGCCGATGTAAATTCGCGCATTCCGGAAACTCCTTATTGTTTGGAAAGATAGTACCATTCTATTATAAATCCGGGAATTTGTCAAACGTTTTCCCCCGATATCGGGGCGGGCGGCAGAGGAAGTTCCTGCCTGTTTCCTCTTTCCTCCGTCCGGAAAAAATCCCCGGCTGATTTTGCCGGGGAGGAATTTATTCGATGGCTTTGAGCGATTCGTTCATGTCGATGCTCACGATCTTGTGCCGCAGGATGAGCGTCACAAGGATGGTGAAGATGACGGACAGGATGGGGGCAAGCACCCAGACAAACCAGGAGATGCCAGGGATGGAGCCGAATCCCATCACCTGAAAGACGAACAGGCACAGAAGGCAGCCGAGAGGGATGCCGAAGAGGATGCCGATGCCGCTTGTGATATAGATCTCGCGGTAGATATAGCCCGCCACTTCGCCGTCGTAGTAGCCGAGTACCATCAGCGTTGCCAGTTCGCGCTCTCGTTCGCTGATGTTGATATTCGTCAGCGTGTAGGTGACGACAAAGTTTAAAAGTGCCGCAAAGACGAGAATGATAACGGAGATCGTGATCATGGACGTGCCGCCGATGTCCTGGAAGAGGCAGCAGTCAAGAACGGCAAGCCCCGCCAGCACGAGCGCGGTCGAGAGCGCGACGGAGACGACGGTCATCAGAAAGCGCATGAAGAAGCGCAGCACGTTGCGCATGGTCGACTTGTATTTGAAGGAGAGGTGGTTCCAGATGAGCGGGATGCGCTCGAGGAACACCTTTTTGCCCGCTTTCGGCGTCTTGGGGCGCAGCAGGTCGGCAGGTTCCTGCCGCGTGAGCTTAATGCCCGCGATCGCCGTGGCGGCAAGCGTCGCTATGAGGATGACGGCAAACGTGATGAGGTAGAATGTCATCGAAACGTGTGCGGAATAGGGCGGAAGCGTATAGTTCCATTCAAAGTTGTTGTAGATGATCCTGCTCAGCCCGAGGCCGGCAAAATATGATCCCGCGCCGCCGATCAGAGTGCCGATCAGCGCAAAGAGCAGGTATTTTACAATGATGCGCGCGGGGGAGTATCCCAGCGTCAGAAGGCAGGCGATCTGTCCGCGCTCCTCGTCCAGAAGGCGCGTCATCGTCGAGAGGACGACAAGGATTGTGACGAACAGGAACACTGCCATCAGAACATATCCGATCCCGGCGATCTTGTTGCCGTATTCGCGGAAGGACTCGAAGGAGAAGTTCTCGTGCAGTGTCAGCACCTCGTAAAACGCTTCCGTGTCCGCATCGCCGCCTTCCGAGTCGCGCGTGAGGATTTCATGCACGGCATTCGTCTGCGCATCGACGTAATCGTCATATCCCGCACTGAACAGGGTATAGTCCGCCCGTTCGGGCAGGGTGATGTAGATTTGGTTGCGCAGCTCGGAGGCGGGAACCTGAACGGACTGTTCTTCCTCGATGTCCATATCGATCTGCTGGCTGCTGCCGAACATTTCAAGCGTTCCCGTGACGTGCGGGGAAGAGAGCGTATCGATGAGGGTGTCCCCGAAGACGTAATAGATCGCCGAAAGGGGGAGCATATCTTCCTCATCGTCGGAGGCGGGATCGTCCGCATAGCTCGGATCGTCGCGCACCGCCATGTGCAGCGGGTTGAGGAGCGTCCCGCCCAGCACATACGTCTGTTCGACGGGGGCGGTGATGGTCGCATCCGTCAGGGTGACGCCGCCCGCTTCGTATTCGTCATAGTGCTGCGTCACCGTTGCGGACAGGGTGAACGTCCTCTCCTCCGGGTCGGAGAACTGCACGGTGGCGCGCTCCTTGTAGACGGTGATGGCGCCCTCGGGGGCGGAGGAGGTGTCATAGTTATACGTCTCCACTTCGGTAAAGAGGTTCTGGCCGACGTCCTCCGGGCCGTCGCAGGGAAAGAGGTAGACGCGGATCATGCCGTCCGGGACGTTGGTAAACGTGACTTCGGTGTCATTGATGACCGCCTTCCCGTCCGTCACTTCAAATTCGAGCATCCCGCCCGCAAGCACGTTGTCCGCGCCGCAGCTCTCGGAGAGGGCATCGATGTCCTCCTCCCGGAAGGCGCCCTCCGTGTTCATGAGAATGAGGTCGCTGATATTTTCGGCATGGTAGTAATCGGAGAGGGAGTCGCCGATCTTGTCCGTTGCCATGCCGATGCCCGCCGTGAACCCGACGCTGACAAGCACCATCAGGATGACGGAGACAAGGCGGGTCGCGTGTTTTCGGAACATCCTTCCGAATGTCTTAAGGTAAGTTCTCATGGCTTCACCACTCGATGCGCTCGATGGGCATGGGATGTGCGTTGCGCTCGACCGCTTCGATGCGCCCGCTGCGGATATGGATGACCTTGTCTGCCATCTCCTTGAGCGCCGCGTTGTGCGTCACGATGATGACGGGTTTTTGCTGCTCCTTCGCCACGTCGTACAGCAATTTCAGCACAAGTTTGCCCGTGACGTAATCGAGGGCGCCCGTCGGTTCATCGCACAGGAGGAGCTTGGGGTTCTTTGCAAGGGCGCGTGCAATGGAAACGCGCTGCTGCTCGCCTCCCGAGAGCTGTGCGGGGAAGTTGTTCATCCGTTCGCCCAGCCCCACTTCGGTGAGGATGGCCTTCGGATCGAGCGCGTTTTTGCAGATCTCGACGGCAATCTCCACGTTTTCAAGCGCCGTAAGGTTGGGCATGAGATTGTAGAACTGAAAGACGAATCCGACGTCCGTTCTCCGATAGGCGGTCAGACCCCGCTTGTCGAGCGCGGTCACGTCCTTTCCGTCCAGTACGATCTGTCCGCTCGTTGCGCTGTCCATGCCGCCCAAAAGATTGAGCAGGGTGGTCTTTCCCGCGCCGGAGGAACCAAGTACGACCACGCACTCGCCGTTCTCCACGGTGAAGGAGGCATTCTGCAGCGCATCCACACAGATGTCGCCCGTCCGGTACTGTTTGCATACGTTTGTCAGGGTCAGATAGCTCACGATTCGGCACCATTCCGTCACATTGTTTCCAAGTGAATTATACCATATTTTAAGGACTTTTCAATCGCTTTGGTGCCGGATTTTTGAAGTTTTCACGCATATTTCGCGGAAAAAAGATGTGTAATTTTTTAAGTATAATGAGAAAAAATGACTTTCATTTTCTTTGTCATTCCATGCTGTGACAGTCAGGGGCGCTGTCCGCCGGCGGACGGAGAGCGGAAGGAATTGCGTGCATAGGGGGGGAATTTTGTGGTCGGGGTATTGCAATCCGCATTCAAATGCGCTATAATGAAAAAAGAAAAAGGGGAATGAATATGCAGGACAAAAAGTATCTCGAACGGCTCTCCGTTCAGTTTCCAACCGCGGCGGACGCGGCAACGGAGATCATCAATCTCTCCTCTGTACTCAACCTGCCCAAGGGGACGGAGCATTTCATCACGGATATCCACGGCGAGTACGAGCCCTTTCTGCATATATTGAAGAACGGCTCCGGCTCCATCCGCAAGAAGATCGAGGAGGAGTTCAAGGGATCTCTTTCCATGAAGGAGAAGAAGTCGCTCGCCACGCTCATCTACTATCCTTCCGAAAAGCTCGCCCAGATCGAGGCGACGGAGGAGGATCTGGACGACTGGTACAAGACCACCATTTACCGTCTGGTGCGGGTGAACCGTCGCATTGCGTCCAAGTACACCCGTTCGCGCGTCAGAAAGGAACTGCCCCACGACTACGCCTATATCATCGAGGAGCTGCTGGGCGAAAAGGAGGAGGTGGAGGACAAGGAGGCGTACTACAACGGCATCATCTCCGCCATCATCTCCACCAAGCGGGCGCGCCACTTCGTCATCGCCTTCTGCAACCTCATCCAGCGACTGGCGGTCGATCGCATCCACATTCTCGGCGACCTCTTTGACCGCGGCCCCGGGGCGCACATCATTCTCGATACCCTCCTCGGGTTCGACAACGTGGACTTCCAGTGGGGGAACCACGACATCTGCTGGATGGGCGCGGCGAGCGGCAGCCTTGCCTGCATCGCCTCCGTCGTGCGCATCTCGGCAAAGTACGGCAACTTCGCCACCATTGAAAACGGCTACGGCATCAATTTGCTGCCCCTCGCCAAGTTCGCCATCGATACCTACGCGGGAGACCCGTGCGGGTGCTTCGTCATCAACGGTTCGCAGAGCTATGAACCGTACGATCCCGATATGGATCGCAAGATCCACAAGGCGATCACCGTCATCCTGTTCAAGCTGGAGGGGCAGCTCATCGCGCGCCATCCCGAATACAAGATGGAGGGGCGCAGGCTGCTCGATAAGATCGACCGCGAAAAGGGGACGGTCACCATCGACGGTAAGGCGTATCCTCTGGAGGACACCAACTTTCCCACCATCGACCCCGCCGATCCCTACAAGCTCTCCGCAGGCGAAGCGCTCGTCATGGAGAAGCTGCGCTATGCCTTTGTCAACAGCGAAAAGCTGCGCCGGCACGTCGCCTATCTCTTCACCCGCGGCAGTATGTACCGCGTGTGCAACGGCAATCTGCTCTACCACGGCTGTGTGCCGCTCAACGAGGACGGTTCCTTCAAAAAGGTGCGCGTGGGGGAGAAGGAATACGCAGGCAAGGCGCTCTTCGACGAACTGGAGAGCTGGGCGAGGAAGGGCTATTACCTGCCGGACGGCGAGGAAAAGCGGTTCGGGCAGGACACCATGTGGTTTCTGTGGGCGAACGAAAATTCCCCCCTCTACGGCAAGGAGCGCATGACCACTTTCGAGCGCTACTTCGTCAAGGACGAGAGCTGCTATTTCGAGGCGAAGAACTCCTACTACAGCTATCTCAACGACGATAAAGTGATCTCGGCGATCATGCGCGAATTCGGGCTGGATCCCGCCTCGCCCGCCTCGCACATCATCAACGGGCATATGCCCGTACACCTGAAGAACGGCGAGACGCCCATCAAGTGTGGGGGCAGGCTGCTGATGATCGACGGCGGGATGTCCCGTCCCTATCAGCGGGAGACGGGCATTGCGGGCTACACCCTCATCGGCAACTCCTACGGGATGCGCCTGGTCGCCTACGAGCCTTTCCGCTCGGCGGAGGACGCCATCCGCAGCGAGAGCGATATCCACTCCGTCACCGAGGTGGTGCAGAAGACCAACTACCGCCTGTCCATCCGCGACACCGACGAGGGGCGGCGGATGCGGGAGACGATCACGGAACTCACCGACCTTCTGGAGGCGTATCGTCTGGGCGTCATCCGTGAAAAGAATCTGCGGCTGTAAACGGGCCGCAAGGGAGCAGATATGAAAGTCGTCATCATCGGCGGCGTGGCGGGCGGCGCCACTGCCGCGGCGCGCATCCGCCGCCTGGACGAGCGTGCCGAGATCGTCATGCTCGAGCGCACGGGCTATGTGTCCTACGCCAACTGCGGGCTTCCCTACTATATCGGCGGAGAGATTGAGGATGAAGAGGAACTCACCCTCCAGACGCCGCAGTCCTTTTGGGCGCGCTACCGCGTGGACGTACGCGTTCACAGCGAGGCGCTCTCCATCGACCGCGCCGCAAAGGCGGTCACGGTCAAAGATCTTAAAACGGGCAGGACGTATGCGGAATCCTATGATAGGCTGCTGCTCTCCCCGGGGGCAAGGTCTCTCGTTCCGCAGGCGGCACAGACCGGTGACGGGCGCGTGTTCACGCTGCGCACGGTGGAGGATACCCTCGCCATTTCCGATTTTATCCGTCTCAATGCTCCGCAGCGCGCCGTCATTGTGGGCGGCGGTTTCATCGGACTGGAGATGGCAGAAAACCTCGTACGCAGGGGCGTGAAGGTCGTCCTCATCCAGCGCGGAAAACAGGTGCTTCCGCCCTTGGATGCGGATATGGCGTCCTTTCTGCACGCAGAACTGGTGCGTAGCGGCGTCGAACTGCGCCTGGGCGAGAGCTTTTCCTCTCTTGAAACGGACAAGGTGCTCGCCGTCTGCACGGACAGGGGGATGTACCGCGCTGACCTTGTCATTCTCGCCGTGGGTGTTGCGCCCGAAAGCGATCTGGCGCGGGAGGCAGGGCTTGCGCTCGGGCAGAAGGGGAGCATCGCCGTGGACGCACATATGCGCACGTCGGATGAAAATATCTATGCGGTGGGGGATGCCGTCGAGGTGCGGCAGTTCGTCACAGGCGAGAGGGCGCTCATCGCGCTCGCAGGCCCCGCCAACAAGCAGGGGCGCATTGCGGCGGACAACATCTGCGGCATTGCGAGCGAGTACCGCGGCTCGCAGGGTTCGAGCGTTTTGCGTGTGTTCTCCCTGACCGCCGCCTCCACGGGCATCAACGAAAAGACGGCGCGCTCGCTGGGATTGGACTGCGACAAGGTGGTGCTCTCGCCCGTCGGTCATGCCTCCTACTATCCCGGGGCGCAGGTCATGACGATGAAGGTGCTCTTTGAGCGCGGGAGCGGCCGCCTGCTCGGGGCGCAGATCGTGGGCGGCGAAGGAGTGGACAAGCGCATCGACGTCCTTGCCACCGCCATCCGCGCAAGGGTATCCGCGCCCGCCCTCAAGGATCTCGATCTCGCCTATGCGCCGCCCTATTCCTCGGCAAAGGATCCCGTCAATATGGCGGGCTTCATGATCGAAAATGTCATGGTGGGCAGGGTGAAGCAGTTCCATTTTGAGGACGTCGCTTCCCTTCCCCTCGACGGCAGCGTGACGCTGCTCGACGCGCGCACGCCGCGCGAATATGCGCGCGGCCATGCCGAGGGGTTTGTCAACCTCCCCGTGGACGAGCTGCGCGACCGGCTTGCAGATGTTCCGGCAGGCAAGCCCGTGTACGTCATGTGCCAGAGCGGGCTGCGCAGCTACCTCGCCTGCCGCATCCTCATGCAGAACGGGTTTGACTGCTATAATTTCTCGGGCGGCTACCGCTTCTACGATGCGGTGCGCAGGGGGAGTTCGCAGAACCTCTCGGCATATCCCTGCGGCATGGAAAAATAACTTCGGAGCATAAAAACGGCGCGCCCGCGGCAATTCAGCCGCGGGCGCGCTCTTCCTTTTTTTCAGTTGTCTGCCGCGCAGGCCGGCGGTCTTTATAGTGCCGCCAAAAGCGTGGTTTGTATTTTTCCTTACACTATACGAACAGCGTCTCGAACTCGCCCGTATGCCTGCCTGTGAGGACGTTGTACAGGTCGTTGGCGCGCACGTCCGTCTCAAAGCAGGCAAGTGCCTCCTTTCTGAGCAGGGAGGCATCGCTCTTGCGCACGATGAGGGGGAATTTTCCCTCCTTGAGCGCAGCGAGCGTCTCCTCCGCGCCCTCCTTTTTGACGGCGAGCGTGCGCACATACAGCGGGGCGGCAAGGTAATCGGATACATCTATGCGCGAAATTTTGAGGAAGTTCTGCATGAGAACCCGCCGTATGCGTGCGGCGGTGTAGCGTTTTGTCACCGTCTTTTCCAGGAGCGTTTTCTGGTCGGGATTGGCGCGCAGCATGGCGCGAATGCGGTTCTCCAGCCCCTCGGCGCAGTCGGGGCAGTCGGCCGCCTGTTCGCCCGTCGCCTCCAGGAATGCGCACAGCACCGCCTTTTCCCACCCGAGGGGGGAATAGGCGAGGGCGGCGCGGTAGACGTCGTCGGGCAGATTGTGCTTCATGGCTCTTCTTGCCCTGCGCGAGCCGTCCGCCATGGCGGCGCGCAGCGCCGTTGCCGAGGAGAAGTTGTCAAAGAGCGAAGTATCCGCATAGCCGCCCCCGACGCGGGGGATGGGCAGCGGCTCGATGGCGGCGTTTTCTGCAAGGATGGCACGGCAGTATTCCGTCCCCAGAATGTTGTTGGGGGAGGTGAGCAACGCTTCGTCCACGTCCGCGCCCGTGGCAAGCAGCGCCGCGTTGCGCGCGCGGATATAGCTTGTCCCGTCCTTCATGCCCTCCTTGAGCGCCGCCCGGAACTGTTTGCTCTCGGCAAGGGTGGCGTTTGCCGTCTTAAGAAAACTGTCCTTATCCCCGCTCTCGCAGCCGAAGGCAAGCGTCTGCATACAGGGCAGCGCGGCAAGGATGTGCATTGCGCCGCGCGCGAACAGTTCGGCGGGCGCGACCGCAAAGGCGGCGGGCAGCTCTAATACGGCGTCCGCACCGTTTTCGATGGCGTGCCTTGCGCGCGTGTATTTGTCAAAGACGGCGGCCTCCCCGCGCTGGGTGAAGTTTCCGCTCATCAGGCAGATCACTTTATCGCAGCCCGAGCGCCTGCGCGCCTCAACAAGCTGATATTTGTGGCCGTTGTGGAAGGGGTTGTATTCGCAAATTATCGCACAAAATTTCATGTTTTTTACCTTGTGTCCTTTACAAGCTGTGCAAAATGTTGTATAATAGCATAGGAAATGGGCTCGGATCCATTATACACGAAATCTGAAAAAAAGAAAAGGGGTTATAAAGGAAAGACTATGGCGAATTTCATGAGACAGATCAAGCAGCTCGGCAGAAAGATCGTGGAAACGGGTTCCTTTGCCGAGGAGCTGAAGAAGCGCGCGGGTGAGAAGCAGCGTACCATCGTCCTGTGCGAGGGAGAGGATCAGCGCGTCGTCGAGGCGGCGCAGCGCTGCGTGGAGGAGGAGGTCGCCAAGATCATCCTGCTCGGCAAAGAGGCGGAGATCAAGGCCGCCAATCCGGAGGCAGACCTCACGGGGATCGAGATCATCAACCCCGTCACTTCGCCCAAACTCGAGGAATACGCCGATCTTCTGTATGAGCTGCGCAAGGCAAAGGGCATGACGCAGGAGCAGGCGAAGGAGCAGGCAAAGGACAACACCTTCTTCGGCGCGCTCATGCTCAAGGCGGGGGATGCGGACGGGCTCGTCTCGGGCGCCTGCCATTCCACGGCGAACACGCTCCGTCCCGGCTTGCAGATCATCAAGACGGCGCCCGGCGTCCAGGCGGTGTCCAGCTTCAATCTCATGATCGCGCCCGCGGGCGGCAACAAGTACATGGACGGCGACGTCCTCGTCTTTGCCGACTGCGGCCTCAATCCCACCTATACGGCGGAGGGGCTTGCGGACTGTGCGATCGCCACGGCGCAGAGCGCCAAGGAGATCGCGGGCATCGAGCCGTGCATCGCCATGCTCTCCTTCTCCACGAAGGGCAGCGCCAAGCATGACAACGTCACGCTCGTGCAGGAGGCGACGCGCATCGCCAAGGAGAAGGCGCCCGAACTCGCTCTGGACGGCGAGCTTCAGTTCGATGCGGCGCTCGTACCGGAGGTCGCGGCGCTCAAGGCGCCCGGTTCCGCCGTCGCGGGCCATGCGAACGTGTTCATCTTCCCCGACCTGCAGTCGGGCAATATCGGTTATAAGATCGCCGAGCGCCTGGGCGGGTTCCAGGCAGTCGGCCCCATCTGTCAGGGATTTGCAAAGCCTCTGAACGACCTCTCGCGCGGCTGCAAGGCGTCCGACATCGTGCTGGCGGTCGCCATCACGGCGCTTCAGGTAAAGGACTGACAAAAAGGGGATCGCGATGAAGATACTTGTCATCAACGCGGGGAGTTCCTCGCTCAAATATCAGCTCATCAACATTGAAACGGAGGAAGTGCTCGCCAAGGGCAACGTCGAGCGCATCGGCATCAAGGGCGGGTCGCTCACGCACAAGGCGGGCGGCAGGACATTCGTCATCGAGAAGGAGATCAAGGATCATACCGAGGCCATCCAGCTCGTCCTGAACGAACTCATCGACGGGGAGGCGGGCGTCATCAAGTCAATGGACGAGATCGACGCCGTCGGTCACCGCGTGGTCGCCTCGGGCGAGGCGTTCAAAAAGACGACGCTCGTCACCGACGAGGTGATGAAGACGATGGACGAGATTGCGGAGCTTGCGCCCCTGCACAATCCCGCGGCGATCAAGGGCGTCAACGCCTGCCGTGCGGTCATGCCGGACAAGAAGATGGCGCTCGTGTTCGACACCTCCTTCCATCAGACTATGCCCGACTATGCCTATCTGTACGCCATCGACTACGATGACTACAAGACCTATCAGGTCAGAAAGTACGGCGCGCACGGCACGTCGCACAAGTATGTCTCGCAGATGGCGGCGGAATACCTCAAAAGGGATCCGGCGGAGCTGAAGATCATCACCTGTCACCTCGGCAACGGCTCCTCCATCTCCGCAGTCAAGGGCGGCATGTGCATCGATACGTCTATGGGCTTCACGCCCCTTGCCGGCGTGCCGATGGGAACTCGCAGCGGCGACATCGACGCGGCTGCGGTGGAGTTCCTGTGCGAAAAGAAAGGCATGGACATCCACGAAGCGCTCGTCTACCTCAACAAGAAGTGCGGGATGCTGGGCGTCTCCGGCGTGTCGAGCGACTACCGCGACCTGACGGCAGCCGCAAAGGAGGGCAATTACCGCGCGCAGCTCGCGCTTAATATGTTCTCCTACGCCTGCAAGAAGTACATCGGCGCCTATATGGCGGCGCTGGGCGGATTGGACGCCATTGTGTTCACGGCGGGCGTGGGGGAGAATACGCCTCACATCCGCGCCTCCATCCTTGCCGACCTGCAGTCGTTCGGCATCAAACTGGATGAGGCGAAGAACAACTATTCCAACGACGGCGCCATTCACGAGATCTCTGCGGAGGGCGCAAAGGTGAAGGTGCTCGTCATTCCCACCAACGAGGAACTCGTCATCGCGCGCGAGACGGCGGCGCTCCTTTGAAATTTGCAAAATTCCTTGCAAATACGCGCCAAAAAAGATTGACAAAGCCTATAAAATCGCCTATACTTTTGTAAGTCGATGATTCCCGAGATTGATATCCGCGGCAGTATCGCGCAGAAAAAGACGGAAGGGTCGCTCTCCTTTTCCTATGAGGCGGACGAGACCCTTCTCGATATCCCTTTCGTGAAGTTTGCAGGTCCCGTGCGGGCAGAGCTGACCTATCGCATCTTTGACGATCTCACCGTCGAAGTGAGGGGTACGATCTCCTTTGTACTGGAGGGAGCCTGTTCGCGCTGCCTTGCCGATGCATCGGAGGAGATCGTCTATGAAGCCGAGGGGTTCTTTGCCCGCGGCGAGGACGACGGCGAAACGTACGGCTACACGAACGGCAAGGTGCTTCTGGAGGAATTTTTGCGCGATTCTCTGATGTTTGCGCTTCCCTCGCGGCTCCTGTGCAAGGCGTGCGAGCAATGGGAAAATGAATAAGAAGAGGTGAAGAGAAATGGCAGTCCCCAAGACAAAACAGTCGAAGAGCAGAACCAACAAGCGTTTTGCAAACTACAAGGCGACCGCGGCGACGCTCGTCGAATGCCCGCATTGCCATGAGCTGAAGGTTGCGCACCGTGTGTGCAAGAACTGCGGCTATTACGACGGCAAGGAAGTTGTTGCCGAGAAAGAAGAAGCGAAGTAAAAGGGATGCGGGCGCGGGTCGTCCGCTTTCTTTTATCAAAAGCCCCATGCGGGGCAGAGTTCCGGAGGGTGCGTCATGAATAAAAAGGCATTTTATAACCTTTCCTACGGCGTGTATCTTTGCACGAGCTGGGATGAGGGCCGCCCCGTGGGCTGCGTTGCCAACAGCGCCATGCAGATCACGTCGGATCCGGCGACCATCGCCGTTTCGCTCAATCACGAAAATTATACGAACAAGTGCGTAAAGGATACGGGCTACTTTGCCGTTTGCATCCTTGCCGAGGACTGCGATCCGCAGCTCATCGGAAAATTCGGCTTCTTCTCCTCCAAGGAGAGGGACAAGTTTGCCGATTTTTCGTGGCGGGTGCGCGGAAAACTCCCCGTGCCGGACGGCGCCATGTGCTATTTTTCCTGTAAGGTCATCGATCGGATGGAGACGTCCACGCATACCGTGTTTCTGGGCGAGGTAATGGATGCCGATATTATTGCGGACGGCACGCCCATGACGTATGCCTATTACCATAAGGTATTGAAGGGCAGGACGGCGCCCAAGGCGCCCACCTATCAGGCGGAGGAAAAGGAAGGGGGCAGCTATGTCTGTAAGATCTGCGGCCATGTCTACAGCGGCGATATTCCCTTTGAGCAGCTCCCCGATGACTGGGTCTGTCCCGTCTGCGGCGCGCCCAAATCGCAGTTTGAAAGAAGGGCCTGAGAAAAGAGAAACTGAACAGAGAATCGGAGAGGAATCTCCGATTTTTTTATGCCGAAATCCTTGACATATATACCCAAAGGGGGTATAATATAAATACCCTATGGAGGTACTTATGGAGGACGATATGCAGGGATGCGAACATTGCACGGAACATTATAAGGACTCACCGCGCAGCGAGGAGCAGATCAAAAATCTGGTGCATCGCCTCAACCGCATCAGCGGACAGATCGCGGGCATCAAAAAGATGATCGAGGAAAACCGCTACTGCGGCGAGGTGCTGGTGCAGGTATCCGCGGTGGAGAGCGCCGTGCGTGCCTTTGGCTATTTTGTGCTGGAGGATCATATGAACACCTGCGTCGCGGAAAAGATCAGGGCGGGAGATGAAAACATCGTCTCCGAGACGGTGGAACTCATCAAAAAACTCAACTGAGTTTGCGGAGGCAGGACGGCAGATGGAAAAGAAATATTCGATCACGGGGATGACATGCGCGGCGTGCTCTTCGGGCATCGAGCGCACCGTGAAAAAACTGGACGGCGTGACGGAGTGCAGCGTGTCTCTGATGGGAGAGAGCATGGACGTCACGTTTGATGAGAACGTTTTAACGGATGCGGGCATCAAAAAGGCGGTCTCTGGGCTCGGCTACGGCGCCTACGACTACGGGCAGGTGCCGCAGAAGAGGGAGCGGCGGCTCACGCTGGGCGTGCGCTTCCTCATCTCACTCATTCTGCTCCTGCCCGAGATGTACTTTGCGATGGGGCATATGATCAGCGAGAATATCGTGCCGCACGGTTGGCTCAATTACGGCTTTCAGGTGGGGCTGACCCTCGCCATTCTGTGTGTCAACTATCAGTTCTTCGTCAGCGGCGTGCGCGCCGCCGTCAAGCTCGTTCCCAACATGGACACGCTGGTGACGCTGGGCGCGGCGGTATCCTTTGTCTATTCCCTCGTCATGGCGATCGTCACGCCCGAGCAGCCCACGATGTTCTTTGAATCGGCGGCGATGATCGTCACCCTCGTCACGCTGGGCAAGTGGCTGGAGGACAAGAGCAAGCGGCGCACGGGGCGGGAGATCGAAAAACTGCTCTCTCTCGCGCCCGATACCGTCACCGTGGAGCGGAACGGGCGGGAGACGACGATCACGCTCTCCGAGGTCGCGGAGGGAGACATCGTCATTGTAAAGCAGGGCGAGTCGATCGCCGTGGACGGCACCGTGCTGGAGGGCCATGCCTTTGCCGACCAGTCCGCCGTAACGGGGGAGAGTCTTCCCGTTGAGCTCTCTGCGGGCAGCCGCGCCATGAGCGCCTGCCTTGTGACGAGCGGGTATCTGAAGATCAGGGCGGAGAAGGTGGGCGAGCAGACCATGCTCTCCTCCATCATCCGCATGGTGCGTGAGGCGGGCGCGAGCAAGGCGCCCATCCAGAAACTTGCGGACAAGATCTCCGCCGTGTTCGTTCCCGTGGTGCTCGGCATCGCGCTCGTCGCCTTTCTCGTCTGGCTGTTTACGACGTGGGATGTGGCGGCTGCGTTCAATTTCGGCGTGAGCGTTATCGTCATTTCCTGTCCGTGCGCATTGGGACTTGCCACGCCCGTCGCCGTCATGGCGGCAACGGGGAGGGGCGCGTCGCTCGGCGTGCTCGTCAGGAATGCCGAGGCGCTGCAGCGGGCGGCGGACGTCGGAACGGTGCTGCTCGACAAGACGGCGACCATCACCGAGGGCAAACCCTCCGTCGTGTTCTTCGAGGCCTATTCGGACGAGGCGGCGGCGAAGTCGGCGGCCGGAGCACTGGAGAGCAAACTCAACCATCCGCTGGCGCAGTGCATCGTTGCCTACTGCGGCGCGGGCGGACAGGCGCAGGAGGTGGAATACGTCGTCGGACAGGGCGCGCGCGGGATCGTGGACGGGCAGGAATATCTGCTGGGGAACGACAGGATGATGGCGGCGCGCGGCGTGGACATATGCGCGCAGCGCCGTCGCTTTGAGGAGCTCTCGGCGCGTGGGCAGACCGTGCTGTTCCTTGCAAGCGGGGGCAGTGTGATCGCCATGTTCGGCCTCGCCGATACCATCAAGCCGGGCAGCCGCGCCGCCATTGCACAGTTGCACAGGCTCGGGCTGGAGACGTATATGCTCACGGGCGACAACGCCGCCTGCGCCCGCTCCGTTGCGGAGAGCGCGGGCATTCCTGCCGATAAGGTCTATGCCGAGGTGCTGCCGCAGGAGAAGCTCAGCCGCGTCATAGAGCACAAGCAGAGGAATGCCGGGCAGGGCAGGCACGAGCGGAGGGGCGTCGCCATGATCGGGGACGGCATCAACGATTCCCCTGCTCTGAAAGAGGCGGACGTCGGCATTGCGATGGGCAGCGGGACGGACGTCGCCATCGAGAGCGCGGACATCGTGCTCATGGGCGGCGACCTCGCCGCTGCGCCCCGCGCCTTTGCGCTGGCAAGGCGCACCATGCGCATCATCAAACAGAACCTCTTCTGGGCATTCTTTTATAATTGCGTCTGTATCCCGCTCGCGGCGGGCTGCTTCGCAGCGCTGGGCGTCACGCTCAACCCCATGATCGCGGCGGCGGCGATGAGCTGTTCCTCGCTGTTCGTGGTGGGCAATGCGCTGCGCCTGACGGTGTTCATGCGCGGCAAGAGCGGCAAGAAATATAAAAATCAACTCCCGCAGGGAGAGCAAAAAGGAGATATTACCATGAAAAAGTTACTCAAAGTGGAAGGCATGATGTGCCAGCATTGCGTCAAGCACGTCACCGACGCGCTGATGGGCGTTGCGGGCGTGACGAGCGTGGACGTCAACCTCAAAAAGAAGGGCGCGCTTGTCGAGTGCAGCGATGACGTGACGGATGAAGCGCTCACCGCCGCCGTCAAAGCGGCAGGGTACGATGCTGCCGTCGTCGGCTGATGCCAAAAAGAGGAACTTCATGTGCGGCGGCCGCCCTGCGGGACGGCCGCCGCACCGCTTTTCCGGACAAAATTCGCCCGACTCTGACATGATCTCTATGTGTGTACAGGTGAGCATGTGATATCCTTGTCAAAAAAAGGAGGATCGCCATGCAGACGCTACTATTGGACAGACGCACACAAGATATGATCGAGGGGTATGTTCCGGAGGGGGATGTCCTCACGGCGCTCGTGCGCTTTTTCTCCATCTTTGCGGACAGCACGCGTTTGCGTATGCTCTCCGCGCTCGCCATCTCGGAGATGTGCGTGACGGACATTTCACGGGTTTTGGGCATCAACCAGACGACGGTCAGCCACCAGCTGCGCTTTTTGAAGGATGCCGGCATGGTGCGCTGTCTGCGCCATGGCAAGATCATTTTTTACTCCCTCTCCAACGACATCGTGAACGACGTCCTCTTAAAGGGCGTGGAATTTCTGGGGTACTGATCCGCCGCGCAGGCGCGATCATGCACCGCGGGCGGGCAGAGCGATCATGCGCCGCGGGCGGGCAGAGCGATCTGCCCGCCCGCGGCGTTTTGCGTGTTTTCGGAATATTTCCCGCATTTGCTTGAAAAATACGCGCAAAGCGTGTATAATGGAGGCATGAGCGAGAGCGTCATCCGCGAAAAATTAAAACTGCTGCCCGACAGCCCGGGGGTCTATCTCATGATGGACGCGGACGGCGTGATCATCTATGTGGGCAAGGCGCGCGTACTCAAAAACCGCGTGCGGCAGTACTTCCATTCCTCGCTCAAGTCTCCCAAAGTGCAGGCGATGGTGGACAACATTGCCGACTTCGCCTACGTCGTCACGCCCACCGAGGTGGACGCGCTCGCACTGGAAAACACCTATATCAAGAAGTACAAACCTAAATACAACATTCTGCTCAAGGACGACAAGACGTACCCCTATATCAAAGTTTTTATCCGCGAGGAATTTCCTCATATCGGCATCACGCGCAGGGTAAAGCGGGGGGACGGGCGCTACTTCGGCCCCTTCATGGGGGGGATCGCCGCCAAGGAGATCGTGGACGTGGCGGCGAAGGTCTATCACATCCGTACCTGCACGGCAGCCGTCAGGGAAAAGCCCGCAAAGCCCTGTCTGGAATATCATCTCGGGCGGTGCGGCGCGCCGTGCGCCCACCTCATCCCGCGCGAGGAATACGCGCAGCTTGTGGAAAAGGTACTCGCCTTTCTGGCGGGCGACTATGAGGAGGCGGAGCGTATCCTCACCCGGAAGATGACCGCCTTTGCCGAGAACGAGGAGTTCGAACTCGCCATGGAGTACCGCGACCGCATCGAGATGCTCTCCCGCCTGGGCGAGCGGCGCATCACGGCGATGCCGCGCGATGTGGACGCCGATATATGGGCGTTCGAGGCCAACGGGCTGTACGCGGCGGCGAGCGTGCTGCTCACGCGGGGCGGAATCATGCAGGGCAGCCGCAACTTTTCCCTGGACGACGGCGCGGCGGAGCGCGGGGAGAGCTTCCTCTCCTTCCTCACGCAGTACTATTCCGCGCACGAACTGCCGCACGAGCTGGTCGCCGACGAGCCGTTCGACGAGGCGCTCTTTCAGGCGTATGCCGAGCAGCGTGCCGGACGCAAAATCACGATCACACGCCCCAAGTTCGGCATCCGCCGCGAACTCCTGGACATGGCGAAGGGAAACGTCAGGGAGTACCTGGAAAAATCGGTGTCCGCCATTGCCCACCGAGACGATATGACGACGGGCGCCTGCGAGCGCCTTCGGGCGCTGCTCTCCCTTTCCCGCTATCCCAAGCGCATGGAGTGCTACGACATCTCCAACATTTCCGGCGTGGACAAGGTGGGCAGCATGGTGGTCTTTACGGACGGCGAGGCGGACAAAGTCCAGTACCGCCGCTTCCGCATCCGCACGGTGGAGGGGGCGAACGACTTCGCCTCGCTGCAGGAGGTGCTGCGCCGCCGCCTTGCCAAACTGGGAACGCCTGAGGAGGAGCGCTTTGCCAGGCCGCAGCTCATCGTCATCGACGGCGGCAGGGGGCAGCTCAACGCGGTTCATGCGATCTTCGAGGAGCTGGGCATAAACGATATCGACCTCATCGCCCTTGCCAAGCAGGAGGAGGAAGTGTACACGCTCTCCTCGGACACCCCCGTGCGCATCGACCGGCGCGACTACGCCCTGAAGGTTCTTCAGCGCATCCGCGACGAGGCGCACCGCTTCGCCATCACCTATTTCCGCAGCCTGCACTCCAAGCGCAACCTCGCCTCCGTACTCGATGAGATCGGGGGTGTGGGCAAGAGCAAGCGCACGGCGCTCATGCAGGCGTTCGGCGACATTGACAAGATCATGCACGCAAGCGAGGAGGAACTTGCCAAGGTGCCGGGCATCGGCCCCGCCCTTGCCGCGCGCATCCGCAAATACTTCGAGGAATTATGAAATATCCGCTCTTTTTATCCGACTTTGACGGGACACTCGTCCGCGCGGACGGAACGGTCTCGGAAACCAACAAGCGCGCCATTGCCGCGTACCGCGCGGCGGGAGGGATCTTTGCCGTATGCACGGGCAGGGGGCTTCCCGCCATCCTTCCGCGGCTGAAGGAACTCGGCCTGACCGACGGGCTGGTCGTCGCCTATCAGGGAGCAACGATCGCCGACATCGCCACGGGGGCGCTGCTCAAAGACGACGGCTTTACGCGTGAGGAGGCGGTGAAAGCCGTGCGCCTTCTGGAGGAGGACGGCCGCCACGTTCACATCTACACGGTGGACAAGCTGTATTCCAACGTGGAGGACGACGCGCTGCATATGTATGAACGTATCTGCGGTGTCAGGGCGGAGATCATCAGGGATGTGCCGCTTTCTGAATTTATCCTGTTGAAAAACCTGCGCATCGTCAAAGAACTTGCGATGGTGCGCCCGCAGGAGCGCCGCCCGCTCGTCGAGTGGCTCTCCTCCCGCCTCGGCGAGGGGTTTTATGTGACCTGCTCGGCGGACTTTCTGGTGGAGGTCATGCCGGCGGGGCAGAGCAAGGCGGCGGCCGTCGATTTTCTCTGCAATTATTATCACATCCCGCGTGAGAAGTGCGCCGCCATCGGCGATCAGCTCAACGATCTGCCCATGATCGCGCGCGCAGGCGGGAAATTTGCCGTCGCCAACGCGGAGGAGACGCTGCGCCGCCATGCGCAGACGGTCGCCTCGGTGGAGGAGGACGGCGTGGCACAGGCACTTTCCGTTGCGATGGGGGAGGAATAGGGAGGAATTATGACAGAGAATATTTTGCCCAAGGAAACGGTCATGCTCGACAAGTTCGCTTCCGATCTGGGGCTGGAAATGCTGTATGCGGGCAGGGGCATCATCACGCTCACCAGCATCAGCGTCGACCGCCCCGGGCTGCGCCTTGCCGGGTTCTTCAGCTATTTTGATACGCAGCGCATCATGCTCATCGGTCTGACCGAGCATGAGTATCTGCATTCCTTCCCCTCCGAGGAGCGGCTGGAAAAGATCCGCCGCCTCTTTGACTGCGGCGAGATCCCGTGCGTCATCTTCGCGCGCGATCTGCCCGTTCTGCCCGAGTTCATGGAGTGTGCCCGCGCCACGCAGACGCCCATCTTCCGTTCGGGCAAGATGACCTCCTCCGTCACGGTGGATCTGTGTATCTACCTCAACCGCCTGCTTGCACCCACGACCACCATGCACGGCGTGCTCATGGACGTGTTCGGCGCGGGGATCCTGCTCACGGGCAACAGCGGCGTGGGCAAGAGCGAGACGGCAATGGAACTCATCAAGCGCGGACACCGCCTGGTCGCGGACGACTCCGTGCTCATCAAGCGCATCGAGAACGAACTCGTCGGCACCGCGCCCGAGCGCATCCGCTACTTCATGGAACTGCGCGGCATCGGCATCATCAACGTCAAGAACATGTACGGCTCGGGCGCCGTGATGACGGAGAAGGCGATCGAACTGGTCATGGAGCTGGAGCCGTGGCGCAAGGACAAGGAATATGACCGCATCGGCGGGGAGGACAGCAAGGAGACCATCCTCGGGCTGGAGATCCCCAAACTCACCGTGCCGGTCAGCGCGGGGCGCAACCTTGCCATCCTCATCGAGGTCGCCGCGCGCGACCAGCGCCTGAAGAATATGGGCTACGATGCGGCGCAGGAACTCATTGCCCGCACGATCGGACGATAATGGCAGAACTTCTGGCCCCTGCGGGCAGCGAACAGTCGGCGTATGCGGCGCTCCGTGCGGGCGCGGATGCGCTTTATCTTGGCATGACGCGATTTTCCGCGCGCGAGAGCGCGGAAAATTTTTGTGCTTCTTCGCTGGAGAAGCTCGCGCGGGAGGCACACCTTCTGGGGGCGAAGGTGTACGTCGCCCTCAATACACTCGTCAAAGACGGGGAACTTTCCGACTTCTTTTCGGCGGCGCGCGAGGCGTGGAATGCGGGCGCGGACGCCATCCTGATACAGGACTTTTTTTTGGGGAAGGCGCTCAAAGAGATGTATCCCGCCATCGAGCTGCACCTCTCCACGCAGGCGGGGTGCTGCAACGAGCACGGCGCACGGCTGGCAAAGGAGTGCGGCTTTTCGCGCGTGGTGCTCGCGCGCGAGACCCCGGTCGCGGACATTGCGCGCATCTCCCGGATCATTGAGACAGAGGCGTTCGTGCAGGGGGCGCTGTGTACCTGCTTTTCGGGGCAGTGCTATCTCTCCTCTTTTGCGGGCAACAATTCGGGCAACCGCGGCAGGTGCAAGCAGCCCTGCCGCAGACAGTATACCATCGACCGCGCGGGGTTTGACGCTCCCGCCTATGTGCTCTCCCTTGCCGATCTTTCGGTGGGGGAGCGGGTGCGCGACCTGCTCGCGGCGGGCGTGACCTCGCTGAAGATCGAGGGGCGGCTGCGCTCCGCGGCATATGCCTGCGCGGCGGTGGAGTATTACCGTGCGATCCTGGACGGCGCGCCGGAGGGGGAGCGCGCGGCTGCACTCTCCCGCCTGAAGCGCGCCTTCAACCGCGGCGATTACACGCGCGGCCTCGCCTTCGGACAGGACGAAAATCTGCTCTCCCGCAATGTGCAGGGCCACATCGGCGAGCGCGCGGGGACGCTCTCGCGCATTGGCGGAAGATATTTTTGCAGGAGCGCCTTCGCCGCGCGGACGGGGGACGCCTTCAAGATTTTGCGCGGCGGGAAAGAGGTCGGAGGCGCGCAGTTTGCGGGTGCGGGGAAGGGGGGATTCTACCTCTCCTCGCGCGAGCGCCTTTCGGAGGGCGACGAGGTGCGCGTCACGCTGGACACCTCCCTTGCGGAGCGCGCCCTCTCAAACGAGAGAAAGCGCCCCGTGCGCGTGCGTGTCACGCTGCTTGCGGGACAGGAGATGCGCGCCGAGGGGGAGGGTGTCTCCCTCGCGGGCGCAGTGTGCGAGCCGGCGAGGAGCGCGCCGCTCACGCAACAGGACATCGCCTCCTGTTTTTGCAGGACGGACGCCCTTCCCTTTGCGCCCGAGGTCACGGCGGAGACGGACGGGGTGTTTGTCCCGAAGTCCGTCCTCAACGCCTTTCGCCGCGCCTTTTATGCCGCGCTTGCAGACCGCCTCGCGCCGCCGCGCACGCCCCTTGCCGAAAAGCCCGTGCCCATGCCCGCGTTCATGGCGGAGCAGGGGGGCATGACCGCGGTCATTTCGGCGGGGGATACCGTGCCGGAGGGTGCGGACATGGTCATCTGGAAACCCGTGGACTATACGGACATGGCGCCCCCCGAGGGGGCATGGCTGTACCTGCCGCCCCTGCTCACGGCGGCGGACGAAGCGTGCATCGCGCCGCAGCTTGCCCGCTTTGCGGGCGTGTACTGTGAGGGGACGTACGGCATCGCATTCGCGCGGAAATACGGCGTAAAGCTGTTTGCGGGAACGGGGTGGAACCTCACCAACCGCATTTCCGTCGCTGCCGCCCTGCAGCGGGCGGAGTATGTCGCCCTCTCCAAGGAGCTTACCCTGCGCGAGCAGGACGCGCTCGCCGCCCGCGGCGTGTTTGCACTCGCGGCGGGGGAGATCAAGGTGATGGATCTCGCCTACTGCCCGTTCGGCAGGACGTGCGCTTCCTGCGACAGGCGGGAGCGTTATACGCTCACGGATGAGGCGGGGAGGACGTTCCCGCTGCGCCGCTATCGCGCCGCGGACGGGTGCCGCTTTGAAGTATATAACTGTGCGTCGCTTGCGGCGGGGGTGCGCCTTGCTTCGGCGCTTGCCGACTGTTCGCTCGGCGATCTCACCGCGGCGGGCTGTGCGCGCGCTCCGGCGGGGAAACTTCCCGGCGCAACGCGCGGCCACGCCGAAAGGAGCCTGCTATGAACGAAAATCTCACACGGCTGGAACTCGATAAAATTCTGTCGGCGTGTGCCTGCCACGCCGTTCTGGAGGCGGGAAAGGCACGCCTGCTGTCCTGCGAGCCGACGCACGAGCTTGCCGAGGCGCGCAGGCTTCTCGCCCTAACCGAGGAGGCGACCCTCCTTCTCTTCACGCTCGGCGCGGGCAAGGTGGAGGAATTTCCTCCCTGCGCGCAGTGGTTGGAGCGCGCCGCGAAGGGCGCGGCCCTTTCGATGGCGGAGCTTCTGGGCATCGCCCGCCTTCTGCGCTCGGCGCGCGTGCTCTACCGCTCGGTGCGCTCCTTCTCCGATGAACGCATCACGGCGTTCAAAGAACTCACCGAACACCTGATGTTTGACGAGGGGCTGGAGGAGGAGATCGGCAGGAAGATCCTCAACGAAAACGAACTTGCCGACCATGCCAGTGAAAAGCTCTTCTCGCTGCGCACGCAGATCCGCACGCTCGGCGAGCGCATCCGCGCCCGCCTGCAGGGATACCTTGCAGGGGAGGAGCGCAAATATCTGCAGGAGGGCATCGTCACCGTACGCGGCGATCGGTTTGTCATCCCCGTCAAGTCAGAATATAAGCGCAGCGTCAGGGGATTTGTGCATGACCGCTCGCAGAGCGGCGCCACCGTGTTCATCGAGCCGGAGGAAGTGCTGGAGATGAACAACGAGCTGCGCTCGCTGATATTGGACGAAAAGGAGGAGGTCGCCCGTATCCTTGCCGACCTGTCCCGCGCCGTCGGGCGCATGAGCGGGGCGCTCATTGCGGACATGGATACGCTTGCCGAGGCGGATGCCTTCTATGCCCGCGCCGAATACGGCTACCGCCTGCGCGCCGTCCGCCCGGACATGGGTGTCTCCGGCAGACTGGAGATCGTCAAGGGGCGGCATCCGCTGCTCGACGCCGCGAGCGCCGTTCCCGTATCCCTCTCACTGGGGGAGGGATACCGCATCCTGCTCATCAGCGGCGCAAACACGGGCGGCAAGACGGTCACCCTCAAGATGTGCGGGCTCTTCTGCCTGATGGCGGCGTGCGGGCTGTTCGTGCCTGCCGCCGAAGGAACCCGCCTTCTGGTATTCGACGGCGTCTGGTGCGACATCGGTGACAGCCAGTCCATTGAGGAGAACCTGTCCACGTTCTCCTCGCATGCCGTCCACATCCGCGAGATCCTGGAGCGCGCGACGGCAAAGTCCATCGTGCTCATCGATGAACCGGGCGGCGGCACCGATCCCGAGGAGGGCGCCGCGCTCGCACAGGCGGTGGTCGCGGAGCTCTTGCGCCGCGGCTGCTGCGGCGTGGTCACCACGCACTATTCGGCGCTCAAGGAGTTCGCCTACTCCAGGGAGGGCATCGAGAACGGCTGCATGGAGTTCGACGCCGCCGACTTCCGTCCCCTGTACCGCCTGAAGATCGGCGCGCCGGGCGCCTCCAACGCGCTGCTCATCTGCACGCGGCTGGGGCTGCCCGCCTCCGTTATCGAGGAGGCGCGCGGGTACCTTTCGGAGGGGGCGCGCGCCTTTGAAAATACGCTGCGCGCCGCCGAGGAGAGCCGCATCCGCACCGAGGAACTCGCCCATCGCGCGCGCGAGGAGCAGCGGGAGTGGGAGGAGCGGCTCAAAGCGCTCTCCAAAGAGGAGGAGGCCTTCCGCAGGGAGCGCGAAAAATTTCTCACTTCCTCCAAGGCGGAGGCGCGGCGCATCGTCACCGAACGCACCGCGCGCGCAGAGGAGCTGCTCTCCGAGATGGAGGAGATCTTCCGCAAAAACAACCCGACGCAGGCTGACCTCATCCGTGCCAGGACGCTCAAAAACAAAATGGCGCGCGAGGAGCCGGAAGAGGAGGCGCCCGTGCGCGCCCTGCCCGCCGACGCCGGAACACTGCGCGAAGGGGACACGGTTTTCGTCGGCACGATGCAGGCGGAGGGCAGAGTGCTCTCGATCAACCGCGCCAAGGGAACGTGTGAGGTGCAGACGGGCGCGATGCGCGTGCGCGCAAAACTTTCCGACCTGTACCTTCCCGCTGCCCGCCCTTCCGGAAAAGGGGAGACGGTGCGCGTCACGCGCGACCTTGCGCCCCGCCCCTCGGCGCAGCGGGAGTGCAACCTCATCGGCATGACCACGTCGGAGGGCGTCGCACAGGCGGAGGCATTTCTGGATGCGGCGGTCGTTGCCAACCTGCATGAAGTGCGCATCGTCCACGGCTACGGCACGGGCAGGCTGCGTGCCGCCGTGCAGGAGATGCTGCGCCGCCATCCGCGCGTGGAGAGCTTCCGCCCCGGAAAATACGGCGAGGGCGAGGGCGGCGTGACCATCGTGACGCTCAAATAAAGGGGACGGAAGCACAACCGCGCATATTTTTGCAGCAATCCCAATACAATGTGGGTGAAAACGCTCTGTTTGGGGGAAACTGTGAAAAAGCTCTCATCCCGCGCCGTCGCCATGCTCACCAACGGCGTCCTCGCCGCCGTGCTCATCGTCGTGGCGTGCGTATGTTTTTTCCCCGCCGCCGCCAACGTATCCTCGCAGCTCGAGGGGCGCGTCATCCGCAGCGGCAGTTCGCCGGACGGCGTGTCGCTCATGTTCAACGTCTACTGGGGAACGGAGGAAGTGGAGGGCATCCTCGATGTGCTGGAGGAACACGGCGCCAAAGCGACCTTCTTTCTGGGCGGGAGCTGGGCAGACGATAACGCCGCCTGCGTCCGCAGGATCGCAGCGGAGGGGCATGAGATCGGCTCGCACGGGTATTTTCACCGCGACCATACGACGCTCGGCTACGAGGGAAACGTCGAGGAGATCGCCCGCAGCGTGCAGTTTCTCTCCCTCATCACGGGGGAGGGGGTCACGCTGTTTGCGCCTCCCTCCGGCGCATATGACGAGGATACCGTCTCTGCCGCCGAGGCGCTCGGGCTCAAGACCATTCTCTGGACAAAGGATACCGTTGACTGGCGGGACAAAGACGCCGACACCTGCTATCTGCGCGCGACGAGAGATGTCGCGGCGGGGGACTTTGTCCTCATGCACCCCATGCAGCACACCCTTGCCGCGCTGCCGCGCATTCTCGCCGAATACGAGCGGCTGGGGCTGCGCGCCGTCACGGTGAGCGAAAATCTGACGCAGACAACATCAACTACATAGGAGAAGATACATGATCCGGACTGAAAAACTTGCAAACGGCGTACGCGTCATCGTCAAACAGATGGAGGGGCTCCTGTCCGTCTCGATGGGCGTGCTCGTGGGAACGGGCGCCGCGTACGAAACGGATGCCGAGGACGGCATTTCGCACTTCATCGAGCATATGCTCTTCAAGGGGACGCCCTCGTACACGGCGTTCGAACTCTCGGATGCCTTTGACGCGCTCGGTGCGCAGGTCAACGCCTTTACGGGCAAGGATATGACCTGTTTTTATTCCAAGGCGACGAGCGATCACGCCGCCGAGGCGTTTGCCCTGCTCGCCGAACTCTTCCTGAACGCCTCCTTCCCGGAGGAGGAGATGGTGCGGGAGAAGGGGGTGGTCATCGAGGAGATCCACATGGATGAGGACTCGCCCGAGGATCTCTGCCTCGACCTGCTCTCCCGCGCGGCATTCGGAACGGGCGGCTACGGCCGCAACATTCTCGGCCCCGAGCGCAACGTGAAGGGGTTCACGCGGGAGGATCTGTTTGCCTACCGCAGGGAGCGCTACTGCCCCGAAAACATCGTCGTCTCCTTTGCGGGCAACATCGAGGTCGGGGAGGCGCTCTCCCTCGCGCAGAAGTATTTCGGCGGGATGCAGGCGACCCGCTTTTCCGACCGCACAAAGGACGCCTCGATGCATGCGGACACGCTCTTCAAGAAAAAGCCCATCGAGCAGGCGCACTTCGCCATCGGCTTTCCCACCGTCGCGCGCGAGGATAAGATGCTCCCTGCCGTGCAGGTCATGAACACCATCCTGGGCGGCGGGATGAGTTCGCGCCTCTTCAAGCGGGTGCGCGAGGAGCTGGGGCTTGCCTACTCCGTCTACTCCTACGGCACGTTCTACGCCGAGACGGGGCTGCTCACCATCTATGCGGGCGTCAATCCCGCCAAGGCGCAGGATGCCCTGTCCGCCGTGCGGGAGGCCGTGGAGACCTTCGTGAAGGAGGGCGTTACCGAGGAGGAGTTCGCCCGCGGCAGGGAACAGGTCAAGTCGGGCGCCGTCTTTTCGCAGGAGAACACCGCCTCGCAGATGCTGCTCTACGGAAAGGAGATGCTCTACAACAACCGCGTCTATGACTTTGAGGCGCGCATGGCGGAGATCGCCGCCCTGAAGCGGGAAGACGTCACGCGGGCGATCGCGGCGAATTTTGATTTCTCCCGCGCCGCGATGGCGAGCGTCGGCAACCTCAAGGCGGGGCTTTCTCTGTGAGCGGGCGCATCGAGGGGTTTGCGCCCTTCGTGTTCCCGGACAGCCGCGTACTCATTCTGGGCAGCTTTCCCTCCGTCAGAAGCCGTGCGCAGGGGTTTTATTACGGCAACCCGCAGAACCGCTTCTGGCGGACGGTCAGCGCCTTTTTCGGCGAGGTCGTTCCGCGCGAAATCGGACAAAAGCGCGATTTCCTGCGGCGCAGGCAGATCGCGCTCTGGGACGTGGTGACCGCGTGTGAGATCGTCGGCTCCTCCGATGCGTCCATCCGCAACGAGGAGCTTGCCGACGTTGCCGCGCTGGTGCGCGGCAGCCGCATCGAGGCGGTTCTGTGCAACGGCAAGACGGCATATACCCTGCTGATGCGGGGCGGCGCGCTGCCCGTGCGCACGGTGTGTATGCCGTCCACCTCGCCCGCCAATCCGCGCTTTTCGCAGGGCGCGTGGGCGCAGGAACTGGAAAAAATTTTCGGAGAATGCAGATGATCACTTATGAGGAAGTGCTGCGCCGCCTGTTTGCGCTGGCGGATGAGGGGTACCGCGTCTTTCAGTCCAAGCTGCTCAAAAACGATGCCATCCGCGTCATCGGCGTGCGCACGCCCGCGCTGCGCGCCCTTGCAAAGGAGTGGAAGGGGGAGATCGATGCGCTGCTCACCTTTCCCGATGAATACTATGAGGTGACGATGCTCAAATGCGCGGTGGCAAGTTTACTGCCCTATACGCAGCTTGTCTCCGTTGTCGACCGGCTTGTGGGGCTGCTCGACAACTGGGCGACCTGCGATATGTTCGCGCCCGCCTGCATCAGAAAGCACCGCGATCTGTTCAGGCCCAATATCCTGCGTTATCTTGCGGACGGGCGCGTGTTCGTCAGGCGCTTTGCGCTCACCACGCTGCTGCATTTTTACGTCACGGAGGAGGAGCTGCCCTTTGTGCTGGACTGCCTGCGGCAGGCGGATGCGCGGGAATATTACGTCTCGATGGCGGCGGCATGGCTGACGGCGGAGATCCTTGTCAAATTTTTCGACAGGGGCGCCGCGTTTTTGCGGGAGGGGGCGCTCCTGCCCGAGACGCACAACCGCGCCATCCGCAAGGCGTGCGAGAGCTTCCGCCTCACGCAGGAGCAGAAGGCGCTTCTTCGCGCCATGCGGGCGGAATGTCACAAAAAAGAATGACTTTTTGCGACGAATTTCGGCAAAAGCATTGACAAACCCCTCTGAATGGGGTACAATATGAAAAAATATACAAACCGTTCCGCACTGCGGAACGATCGGAGGTTGCAGGTCATGTACGAAAAAGTATGCAAAATGCTCGCAGAGCAGCTCGATATTTCCGCCGACACCATCACGCCCCAGTCCGAGGTCGTCAAGGATCTCGGCGCGGATTCGCTCGACGTCGTGGAGCTGATGATGGCGCTCGAGGACGAGTACGGCATCACGCTGCCAGAGGGCGAGGTGGAGAACGTCAAGACGGTGCAGGACATCGTCGACATGATGGAGAAGCTCGCAAAGTAAGCCCATCGTTTTTTGGAGCGCATTTTGTGCTTCGGGAATATGAATACGTCTGAAAACCCCGCTGCCCGAAAGCGATTGCTTTCGGGCAGCGGGGTTTGTGGTTGTTGTATTATAATAAGTAAAAACACTAATTCGATAATGCGTCGGGAACCCTGTTGCCAATGAGATTGTAAGTATTATAAAACTGTAATAGATAAGCTAATATAATATTCATTTGAAGAATCGTATGCTGCGCTCATAGTTTCTGTGTCACTCAACGTGGTTAGGGAATTATATTTTAATCTACCGCTTTTCATCAATGTTGCTTCATATGATTTTGTGGTGTTGTTTACAAGTGTAATGACTAAAAAAATATTACAAGAATAGTTTCCGCTTGCAAAGACAGTCATTTTAATTTGCGTAGAGCCCTCTGTGGCATCTAGGAATATTATGTATGATCCTGTTTGATGTGTGTAATAATTATACAGATCATCAAAGCCGGAATTTATGTTTATTTTATTAAATTCATCCTTTATTTTTTTGCAATACTTACAAAAACTGCCTGCATAATCATGTTCTTTTTTTGCGGAATATTCCGTTCGTGTTGATTCACACATTGAGCATTGATAAGTAATATTTCCAGACGATTGACAAGTTGCGGTATCAGAGACCAGAACAGAATAATCGTGTTCAATTGTCGGAATTTCAAATGTAAAAGTTTCCTTGCAATCATAGCAGTAAAATTCTTTTTGTCCAACAGTAGTACAGGTGGGTTCTACTATAATTGTTTCTTGTCCATTTTCATGGCTACAACCACAAGCGGCCAAAGAAAGGGAAGAAATGCATATTATTAAGGCAACAATAAAAGATGTGATTTTTTCATTATTTATTAGCATCTCCTCGTGTTAGCTGTTGCGGTATGTTGCTTCTAAACCATTATCCGGATGATATTTCCATGTGACCGTGATTCCGTTAGCGGTTTCTGATAATCTGCCGTCCATTGCGCTTGTTTGCAACATTTCTTCCCAAACATAATCAGGCAAGCCAAGTTTGTCGTTGAGAGCTTCGACGGCATCAAAAACATTTGGAACAAAATAGTCGTCTAAATCGTATGGATTTGTGTCAACGCTGATGAAAGATCCGTCTTCAGCAAAATCGAAGCAGGAAGTTACAGACGGATATGTTTCAATTATCCAATCATAGGCTTCCTTCAGTTTATTTGTTTGGAAAAGTGGAGTGGTAATGGTATTGCTTCCATTGCATCCCGCGAAACATAAAATTCCGACAGCAATAATTCCGAGAACCCCAATTTTTTTCATTTGCATGATAAAAACTCCTTAATTTTTATTTTTATCACATTATATCAAATAGGTATCGCAGTTTTTGATAATAGGGGAAAAATTTTTACAAAATGTTAGAAAAAAATTTTATAACAAAAAACCTCCGGGCTTCGGAGGTTTTTTGTTCAAATTGTTCAGATATTTTTGTCAGGCCTGATCGGCACGATCGTAGACGCTCTTTCCGTAGGCGTCGATGGCGACCACGGCGGGAAAGTTTACGACCTCCATGCAGTAGATCGCCTCGCTCAGAAGGTCGGGGAAGGCGACAAGCTGCATTGTCTTGACGGACTGCGCGTACTGCGTGCCCGCGCCGCCGATGGCGGCAAAGTACACCCGTTGGTTGCGTACGAGGGCGGCGTGCGTCTCCTCGCTCATCTCCCCCTTGCCGATCATGCCCAAGAGCCCCAGGTCGAGCAGACGGGGCGCAAAGGCGTTCATGCGTGCGGAGGTGGTGGGGCCGCAGCTGCCGCACGCCCTTCCTGCGGGCGCGGGGCAGGGGCCTGCGTAGTAGATATATGTCTTGTCAAGCTGCACGGGCAGAGGCTTTCCGGCGTCCAGCAGTTCGAACAGCCTGCGGTGGGCGCAGTCGCGCGCCGTATAGATGGTTCCCGTGAGCAACACGCCGTCGCCCGCGTGCAGGGCAAGGTTGTCCTCCTTTGTAAGGGGAAGGGTGAGCTCTTTCATGGTGTCTCCTTTTGGGCAAGCGCCTCTTTGACGGCTTGTTTGACGGATGCAAGATCGCTGCTGCACAGAACGGGCAGAAAGGCGGTGAGCTTCTCGGGCGGGAAGTCCCACCATTTCAGCACGAGCAGCAACCCGGTCAGCTCCTCGTCAAAGCGGTTTTTGAGGAAGCGCGCGGGGTTTCCGCCCACCACGGTGTAGGGGGCGATGTCCCTCGTGACCACGCTCTGCGCGGCGACGATGGCGCCGTCGCCGATCTTCACGCCGGGCATGATCACACAGTTCCTGCCCAGCCATACGTCGTTCCCCACCACCGTGTCCCCCTTGTGGGGGAGTTCCTCGATGTGCGGTGTGGAGATCTCCCGCCATATGCCGCCCATCACGTTGAAGGGATAGGTGCTCGCCGTGCCGAGGCGGTGGTTTGCCGCGCCCATTAAGAACTGCGTCCCGCTTGCGATCTGGCAGAACTTGCCGATGATGAGTTTGTCGCCGAAAAAGGGATAGTTGAACAGGATATTGCGCGTCTCGAACTGCTCGGGCGCATCGTCGCTGTCATAGTAGGTATAGTCCCCGATGAAAACGTTGGGCGCCTTGACGACGTTTTTCAAAAAGCAGGTCGTCCCGTATTCGTTGGGAAAGGGATCGTCCTGGGAGGGAATGCGTCCTTCCGGTGTCATAGAACCTCCTTTTCGCAGCGGATGCAGTGGCATTGGATGTTGACGGCGACGGGCAGCCCCGCAATGTGGGTGGGAGCGATCTCGCAGGCGACGCCGAGCGCCGTCACCGCTCCGCCGAAGCCCTGCGCGCCGATGCCGAGGGCGTTGATCTTTTCCAGCGCCTCCTCCTCGATGGACGCCACGTCTTCGCGCGGATTGCGGCTGCCCACGTCGCGCGTCAGCGCCTTTTTGGCGAGGAGGGCGCACGAATCGAAGGCGCCGCCGATGCCCACGCCCACGTAGACGGGCGGGCAGGGGCGGGAGCCGGCAAGGCGCACCGTCTGCACAATGGCGTTCACGATGCCCGCGCGCCCTTCGGAGGGGGTAAGCATATACAGACGGCTCATGTTCTCGCTTCCGAAGCCCTTGGGCAAAAAGGTTACGCGCACCTTATCCCCGGGGACGATGTCCGTGTGCAGGTGGGCAGGGGTGTTGTCCCCCGTGTTGACGCGCGTCAGGGGATCGCAGATGCTCCTGCGGAAGTATCCCTCCCGGTAGGCGCGGCGCACGCCGTCGTTCACGGCGTCCGAAAGCGGCGCGCCCGCAAGGCAGACCTCCTGCCCGATCTCCAGCAGCACCACAGCCATGCCCGTGTCCTGGCAGACGGGCATCTGTTCCGCCTGCGCCGTTGCGGCATTCTGCACAAGGGTATCGAGGGCGAAGCGCGCCGCGCCCTTCTCGCTTGCGGCGGCGTTCGCGAGCGCCGTGCGGCAGGCAGGGGTGAGCGTCGTTCCCGCCCTTTTCGCCAGGCGGCAGACGCAGTCTGCGATTTGTTGGGTGTCGATAGTTCTCATACGGCTATTATAGAATAAATTTCGCAAAAAGCAAAGTTTTTCCTTGGACATTTTCCAAAAAATCTGTATAATAGCGGTATGGGTAATGTGGCAGAACAGGAAGAAAAATTTTTCAGACAGCGGGCGCTTACGGAGGCGGGCGTCTCCTACTCGGTGGGGGCGGCTCTGCCCGTACTCGTCTCCCTCATTGTGGGCGTCATTGCCGCGCTTGCCGCGGGGCCGGCATATGCGGACACCGCGTGGTACCGCTTCCTTGCCTACCTTCTGCCGCAGGTGTGCTTTGCCGTGACGGCGCTCCTCTTCTTCCGCCGCAGCCGCGTGAGCGTGCGGGGGACGTATCGCGGATGCAAATGGTACTATTTTCCGATCGCCGTACTCATGCAGTTCGGTCTCATGTTTTCGCTCTCCGAACTCAACAATCTGTTCGTGGAGTTTCTTTCCTCCCTCGGCTATCAGGATGCCTCGTCGCCGCTGCCGCCCCTGGAGGGGTGGTATCTGCTGCCCGCCCTGCTCATCATCGCGCTGCTGCCCGCGATCTTTGAAGAGACGCTCTTCCGCGGCATCCTGGTGGGGCGCATGGCGGCGTCCGGCTGGGGGACGTGTGCGACCGTGCTCATCTCGGGCGCGCTCTTTTCCCTCTATCACGGCAATCCTGCGCAGACCATCTACCAGTTCATCTGTGGCGCGTGCTTTGCCCTGCTCGTCGTGCGCTCGGGCAGCATCCTGCCCTCCATGCTGGCACATTTTTTAAACAATGCCGTCATCCTCATCCTGACGTCGACGGGCTACGGCACGGAGGGGGGCTGGCAGCTGCCCTTCGGCTGGAGCGTGGGGCTGATCGTGAGCAGCGCGCTCTGCCTCGCCGCCGTGCTCGCCTTTCTCGTGTTCTTTGATAAATCGAATGCCCGCCGCGGCGGCGTGAAGGACGGCAAAAAGTTCTTTTTTGCCGCAGCCGTCGGCATCGCCGTATGCGCGGTGGAGTGGGCGGCGGTGCTCGTCTCGGGGTTCATCGGTGGTTAAGGTCAATCTTGTCTGCGTGGGAAAACTCAAGGAAAGCTACTGGCGGGACGCCGTGGCGGAGTACGCCAAGCGGCTCGGGCGTTTCTGCAGGTTTGAAGTAATCGAGCTTGCCGAGCGGCGCACGCCCGAGGAGGAGGCGGACGCGATCCTGCGCGCCTGCCGCGGTCACGTTATTGCGATGACGGTGGAGGGAAAACAGGTCACTTCCGAGCAGTTTGCGCAAAAAATCGCGGTGCTGTGCGACCGCGGGGAGGAGATGACGTTTGTGATCGGCTCCTCGTGCGGCCTGGCGGAGCGCGTCAAGGCGGCGGCGGACGAGCGGCTCTCTTTCTCCGCGCTCACCTTCCCGCACCAGATGATGCGCGTCATCCTGTCCGAGCAGATCTACCGTGCGTTCATGATCAACGCGGGGGCGGAATACCACAAGTAACCCGCCGCCGCGCGGACGGCATAGTATGAGGCATGAATGTCTATGAGGAGATCGGGGCGTTCTACGAGAGCTACCCCGGGGAGAAACGCGTGATCGGCACGAGCCGGGAGGGGCGGGCGCTCTACGCCTTTTTTACGGGAAATCGCGGCGGTGCGGTGGGCATCGCGGTGTACGCCATCCATGCGCGGGAGTGGATCACCTCCTATTTGGCGCTGCGCCATATCCGCAGGGGCATGGCGCGCGGCGGCGTGTGGGCAGTTCCGCTCGCCAATCCGGACGGCGCGCTGCTCGTACAGGAGGGCGCGGGGAGCGTGCGGGAGGCGCTGCGCGGCGGTCTGCTCTACCTCAACGGCGGAACGGACTTCTCGCTGTGGAAGGCGAACGCCAGGGCGGTCGACCTCAATGTCAACTTTGATGCGGGCTGGGGGACGGGGGAGAAGAACGTCCGCGTTCCCGCTTCCGCAAACTATATCGGCACCGCTCCCTTTTCGGAGCCGGAGACGCGCGCGCTCAGGGATTTTACGCTGGAGGTCTCCCCGGCCTTTACGGTGAGCTATCACACCAAGGGGGAGGTCATCTACTGGCGTTATCACCAGCCGCCGCTGCGCGCCGCGCGCGACAGGCGGTATGCAAAGATCCTGCGTGCGGCGACGGGCTACCCGCTTGCGGAGGCGCCCGGCTCGGCGGGGGGATACAAGGACTGGTGCGTGGAAAAACTCAGGATCCCCGCCTTTACCGTGGAGGCGGGGCGGGAGAGTTTTTCCCACCCGCTGGGATTTTCCGCGCTTGCGGACATTGTGACAAAGAATACCGATGCGCTTGCAGCGCTTGCGGCAGGAGTTCGTTATGGATGAAAATTTTATGCGCGAGGCGCTCCGCCTTGCGCAGAGGGCAAAAAAGAGGGGGGAAGTCCCCATCGGCGCAGTCGTGGTGCTGGACGGGAAGATCATCGGCAGGGGGTACAACCTGCGTACAAGAAAGCAGCTTGCAACGGCGCACGCGGAGATGCGCGCCATCGACCGGGCGTGCAGAAAGCTGCACTCCTGGCGGCTGCCCGGGGCGGAGATATATATCACGCTCGAGCCCTGCCCCATGTGCATGGGGGCGATCCTCAACGCCCGCATCGACCGCGTGTATTTCGGCGCCTACGAGCAGAAGGGCAGAAGCCTGACGAACGAGCTTGCGAACGCCAACCTGCTCAACCATAGAGTGGAGGTGACGGGCGGCGTCCTGCAGGAGGAGTGCGCCGGGGTGCTCACCTCTTTCTTTGCCGAGATGCGCGCGAGGGAACGCGCCAGAAAGAGATGATATCAAGCCCCCTGCGGGCTTTTTTCATGCCCGTTTGTTATGGTATTTTATAAAAAACAGGTATTTGACAGAGGGCAAAGCGGGGTATATAATAGAAGAAAAACGCGGCGTAGTGCCGCAGAGAAGGAGAATGGTATGCTCGGAAATTTCACCTACTGCAACCCCACAAGGCTCTACTTCGGCAAGGGAGCCATCGAAAACCTCAAAACGGAGCTGGAAAAATACGGCAGGAACGTGCTGCTCGTCTACGGCGGCGGCTCCATCAAGAAGAACGGTATCTACGATCAGGTCATCTCCGTTCTCAAAGCGTGCGGCAAGAACGTGACGGAGGACGCCGGCGTCATGCCCAATCCCACCACGCAGAAGCTCTATGAGGGCATCGCGCGCGCAAGGGAGTGCAAGGCGGACTTCATCCTCGCCGTGGGCGGCGGGTCGGTGTGCGACTATGCCAAGGCGGTGTCCGTCTCCGTCCACTGCGACGAGGACGCATGGGACAAGTACTTCATCCGCTTTGAGGAGCCGACCTGTGAGATCGTCCCCGTCGGCTGCGTGCTGACGATGGTCGGCACGGGCAGCGAGATGAACGGCGGCTCCGTCATCACCAACCATGAGCAGAAGCTCAAGATCGGACACGTGTTCGGCACCGAGGTGTTCCCCAAGTTCTCCATCCTCGACCCGACGTACACCTTCACCCTGCCCAGATATCAGATGGTGTCGGGCATCTATGACATCTTCAACCACATCTGCGAGCAGTATTTCTCGGGTACGGACGACAACACGAGCGACTATCTCTCGGAGGGGCTGATGCGCTCGCTCATCCACTCCAGCCGCATCGCCGTCAAGGATCCTACGGACTACGAGGCGCGCAGCAACATCATGTGGACGGCGACGTGGGCGCTCAACACGCTCATCGCGATGGGCAAGGACACCGACTGGGAGGTGCATATGCTCGGGCAGGCAGTGGGCGCGCATACGGACGCGACGCACGGCATGACGCTTGCTGCCGTCTCCATGGCGTACTACCGCCACATTCTGCCCTACGGCCTGGCGAAATTCAGGCGCTTTGCCGTCAACGTATGGGGCGTCGACGGGACGGGTAAGACGGATGAGGCGATCGCCGAAGAGGGACTTGCCGCCATGGAGCGCTGGATGAAGGAGCTCGGACTGGTGATGAACCTGCGCGAGCTGGGCGTGAATGAGGGAATGATCGACGGGCTTGTCAAGAGCACGCTCGTGATGCGTACGGGCTATAAGGTACTCGGCGAGGAGGAGATCCGCGCCATCTTCCAAGAGAGCCTGTAAGAATACGAAGGAGAGGAGATTGTTATGAAAGTGTTATTGGTGAACGGCAGCCCGCGTGAGCACGGCTGCACGGATACGGCGCTTGCGGAGGTTGCCGGCGAGCTGCGTGCGGCGGGCATTGAAACGGAGATCTTCTGGCTCGGCAACAAGCCGGTGCAGGACTGCATCGCCTGCAGGCGGTGCGTTGAACTGAAGAAGTGCGTGTTTGACGACATTGCAAACGAGCTGATCGAAAAGGCAAAGGGGGCGGACGGCTTTGTGTTCGGTACGCCCGTCTACTATGCCCACCCGTCTGGCAGGGTGCAGTCCGTGCTCGATAGGGCATTCTATGCGGGCAAGTATGCCTTCCAGGGTAAGCCGGGTGCGGCGGTCGTCTCGGCGCGCAGGGGCGGCACGGCGGCGTCATACGACGTCATCAACAAATATTTCGGCATCTCGTGTATGCCCATGATCTCCTCCACCTACTGGAACATGGTCTACGGCAACACGCCGGACGAGGTGCGGCGCGATGAGGAGGGGATGCAGACCATGCGCAACCTCGGCAGGAACATGGCGTACTTTTTAAAGTGTATCGAGGCGGGCAGAGCGGCGGGGATCGCCGAACCCGCCATGGAGACGGCGGCAAAGACCAACGTCATCCGGTGACGAAAGAGCATATGCGAAAAAACGCGGCGGCGGACATAACGTCCGCCGCCGCATCCTTTTCAGGACAGCAGCTTTCGCTTGAGGTCATCAAATTGTGCCTGTCCGATCTGCGCGCTGTCGAGCAGGCATTTCCACCAAAAGACGGATTGGATCATCTTGTGTGTCTTTTTGGGCTTTTGGAACAGCCTGCTCTGCAGAAAAAGCATTTCGTCCGGCAGGATGCAGCCGCAGCCGAGCAAGTGCTGTAATTTGTGCAGACCGTCTGCGATCAGAAAATTTTTGGAAAACATGGCCACCTGCGTTTTTTAGCAAATAGTATCCGCTCTTTTTCGGGAATTGTATCATAGAATATTCTATATGTCAAGATAAAAAATAGAAAATTCTATATACTGATAGGCATGGAAACGAGTTTTTCGGAGATCCTGCGGGAATTTCTCACGCTGAAGAATCTGACGCAGACGGCATTTGCGGCGGAGATCGGTGTCAGGCAGAGCCAGGTCAGCGAATGGCTGAGCGGAAAGGCAAAACCCGGCTACGATACGCTGCGCAGCATGGCGCTCGCCTACGGCGTATCCGCCGACTACTTTTTGGGATTGCGGGAGGACTTTTAAGAGAGTTGCGGCGGCGGACTTTTTGTCCGCCGCCGCATGGGTTTTTATGCTAAAATTATTTGAGCAGCTTTGCCTTTTCCCTGTCAAATTCTTCCTGCGTGATGACGCCGTCATCCAACAGTTTCTTGAGCTGAAGGAGCTGCTCCATCGTATTGCCGTTCTCTGCAGGGGTGGGGGTGAAAGGCGTGTTGGAATATGTAAGGAAGGGGCTCAGATTGTCGTTTTCCGTCTCATACAGCTTATTGCGGATAAGTTTCACGTCGCAAAAAAAGTTGAGGATGAGGCGCAGAACGAGCCAGGAGAGCGCGCTGAATACGGGAAGCGCAAACAGGAGCGAGAGGCCGATCGAGAGCAGATACGAATCAATGCAGCACAGGATGATCCCGGTAAGGATGCCTCCGATGATCCCGATCCACGTCACAACGTTGAGGATGACGCGTGCGATCGAGAGAAGCTTGTCATTTTTTTCAAACATTATGGTTTCCTCCTAAAATTTTATTTTTCTGTGCCTGAAATTCCTCTTCGCTCAGGATGCCCTTTTCGCGGAGGAGCTGCAGATCTTCCAGCTTTTTGACTTTTGCTTCAAAGGATACGGTATTGGCCTGATTTTTCTTGGGAACAGGCGCTGTACCGAATTTGCTCTCTGTATCCGATCGGCTCATGATGTCGAACAGGATGTAGCCGCCCAGGGCGAGCAGCCAGATAAGTAGAATCCCGCAGAAGCGCAGCGTCGAGGCCTGGTTGCCGAACGCAGTGATCAGACAGAGCCGTACGATGGTAAGAACGGCGTCGCAGCCGATGACGATGTAAGCGGCAGGCGATTTGAGCGGGATAAGATAGTGGAGCAGCAAATAGACGAGAAAGAGCAGGACAGCGAACAACGTGAAGAGATTGAGACTGAAACCGATCGCGCCGACGCCGAAAGTGCACAGTCCGGCTGCCAGGATGGAGAATAGGGAGACGCCCAGCAGGTAGAATTTATCGTTGTCGGGGTTCTTTTTCTTCTCCCGCAGCAGGAATTGCGCCAAAAGATAGGCGAGTGCAAGGAAACAGGTGAGCAGAAGTGAGATAAGGTCGAGGTCATAATAGGCGGAATAGATCGTTGCGTACAGTAGATTGTAGATGAGCGCAAGTCCGGCAAAGATATGCAAGATCCAGGATTTGTTCGCGAAAAACAGAAAGTACAACCCGAGAAAGAGCACAACGGCAAGGATTAGGATCCCCGTCAGACCGAAAATAGTATAGTATACATCAGTCAGAAATAGATACAGCGCCAGCAGGAACAGCATTCCTGCCACAGCGATCGTATAAGTTTTCTTTGCCATAAACCTTCCTCCTGTTTTCCTCCATTATAGCACATTATAGCAAATGGGTGTATCAGAAATTGAGAATGGCGAAAAAATTTTTTGCACTTTTTCCGGAAAATTTCAAAAAAATTCCGTGCTGCCCGTATTTCGGGCGGCACGGAACAGAAAATGTACCTTCATCATTTGTCTTTGAGCTTCTGTTGAGCGATGAAAACCTTCATCACCAGCGAGTGGGGCAGCAGTTTGGTGAGCGCGTGCGTCGCCTTGGCGACAAAGCCGGGAACTACATAGTCCCGCTTTTTCTTCATCGCGCGGAAGGTCTTTTTTACAATGAAGGCGGGGTCGTACATACAGTCAAAGTGCGTGATGACGCTCTGTTTGTTGGCGCGGTCGAAGAAGGCGGTCTTTGTCCAGTAGGGGCAGACGGCGAGCACGCGTACCCCGCGCGGGCGCAATTCCCTGTTGACGGCGCGCGAGAGGGAGAGAACATATGCCTTGGTGGCGGCGTACTCCGCGCCGAAGGGCACGGGCTGGAAGGCGGCGACGCTGGCAATGTTGACGATGATACTGCCCTTGCTGCAATAGGGCAGGGCGGTGTGCATGATCAGGGTGAGCGCGCGGCAGTTCAGATCGACCATGCCCGCGGCGTCCTCCTCGCCGATGCGGTCAAAGCGTTCAAACTTGCCGAAACCGCTCGCGTTGATCAGGACGCGCACGTCGGGCGCCTCGGCGGCGAGCTGCGCGCCGAATGCGGCAAGGCTTTCCTCCCTTGTCAGATCGAGGGGCAGAACGCGCACGGGGACGGACAGATCCTGCCCGACGGCATTCAGTTTTTGTTCGCTGCGCGCGATCAGCCACAGTTCGTCCACCGGGCAGTGTGCGGGCAGTTCCTTTGCGAGCAGCGCCCCGATGCCCGAGGATGCGCCCGTGACGACGGCAATGCGTTTTGGCATAAAAAAACCTCCGAAAGTTTGTTTGAAAAATGTTTGATTGAAAACAAAACGCGGTATAATATATATGACCTCCGAAGGGGAGGCTCCAAAGGAGATAACAATTATGAAAACGTATCTGCAGAAGAGAAATTCGGGTGATGTGTTCGATGTGTTCGAGGACTTCTTCAAGCCGATGTTCTATGATGAACAGCTCGACAGCATGAGAACGGATATTAAGGAGACGGACAAGGACTACCAGCTCTCGATCGAGATGCCCGGCTTTAAGAAGGACGAGATCAAGGTCTCGCTGGAGAACGGCTATCTGACCGTCAGTGCGGAAAAGAACGAGACGGAAGAGGAAGGGAAGGAGAAGGAAAGCTCCAAGTACCTTCGCAGGGAGTGCCGTGTTTCCTGCCAGCGCAGCTACTACGTCGGCGACAAGGTGCAGGAAGAGAACGTCAAGGCAAAGTACGAGAACGGGATGCTTCAGCTCACCGTGCCGAAGGAAGAGCCCAAGAAGATCACGGCGAAATCCATCGCCATCGAATAACGCGAGAATGATTTCTCCCATCGCCGCCGTATGGCGGCGATTTTTTTTGCTCTTTTTTCCGCGCGGACAGCGGGTGCGCTCCCTTCAGATGAGCGTGCCGTATTCCTCGTAGAGCGCTTCGGTGCGCTCGGCGATCTGTGCCTGCCGCGCCGTGATCTGCTGCGCGCGTACATAGTCCCTGCCGCAGCCGGCAAGCTCCTCCCCGAGCGCGGCATCCTCCTGTTCGAGGGCGGCAAGCTCCTCCTCGATGGCATGGACGCGGTTCCTGCGCTGCGCCTCGCGGGCGCGCTCCTCCCTGGAGCGGTACCCCGTAGTTTCGGCGGTCTTTTTCTCCTCCGCCTGTTCTTTGGCGGGCTGTTTTTTCCGGTTTAAAAACGCCTGATAGCCCCCTTCAAAGGGGTGCAGCTCGCCGTCCTCGATGAGTATCACGCGGTCGGCGACCGCCTCGGTAAACCTGCGGTCGTGCGAGACGAACAGCACCGTGCCGGAATATTCCTTCAGCGCGCTCTCCAGCGCCTCGCGGGCGGGCAGGTCGAGGTGGTTGGTGGGCTCGTCCAGCACGAGCACGTTGCCCCGCTCCGCCTCCAGCATGGCAAGGGCGAGTTTTGCCTTCAGTCCGCCCGAGAGTTCGCCCACCGTCTTTTGCACGTCCTCGGCGTCCAGCCCCGCCTGCGCCAGCAGGCTGCGCATCTGCGTCTGTGACAGGGCGCGGTACTTCCCCCAGAAGGCGTCCAGCACGCGCTCGCGCGCATCGAGCTGCGCGTTCTCCTGGTCGTAGTAGGCGATGCGCACATACCTGCCGAGGCGAACCCGCCCGTCGCCGGAGAGGAGGAATTTGAGCAGCGTGCTCTTTCCCGTGCCGTTGTCGCCCAAAAGGGCGCACTTCTGTCCGCGCATGAGGGTGAAGGAGGCATCGTGCAGCAGCGTTTTGCCGTCAACGGTGAGGTCAAAATGTTCATAGCGCAGCACGCACTCGTAGGGCTGTTCGTCAAAGGAAAAGCAAAAGCGGGGCGGACGTTTGGGCGGGACGGGCTTTTCCAGCCGCTCCATGCGCTCGAGCTGTTTGACGCGGCTCTGCGCGGCGGAGGCGGACGTCGCGCGCACGATATGGCGGTCGACGAAGTCCTGCAGCTTTGCGATCTCCTCGCACTGCTTTTCATACAGGCGTTCCTCCTCCTTGCGCCTCTCCTCGCGCTGGACGCGGTACTTGGAGTAGTTTCCCTTATACGAGGTGAGCGTGCCGTTCTCCAGTTCCAGCGTCCGCGCGGTGAGGCGGTCGAGAAAGTACCGGTCGTGGGATACGACGAGCAGAGCGCCCTTGTAGGAGGAGAGGTAGTCCTCCAGCCAAAAGAGGGTGGAGGTGTCCAGATGGTTGGTCGGCTCGTCCAGCACGAGCAGTTCCGGCTCCTCGAGCAGCAGGCGGCAGAGTTTGAGCTTGGTGCGCTCGCCCCCGGACATGGTAGCCACCTTCTGGGCGTAGACACCCTCGAAACCCATGCCATTGAGCACGGTGCGGATGCGCACGTCGCAGTGGTAGGAGTCGCGCGCCGCGATGCGCCTGTTCAGACTCTCTGCCCGCGCGGCAAGCGTGCGCATCTCCGCCTCGTCCGCGTGCGCCATCTGCGCCTCCGTCTCGCGCAGGCGGGCGATGAGCTGCCTGTCCTCCTCGAACAGTTCCTCCATCGCCCCGTACACGGTGGAGTTGGAGGTAAAGCCGCCGCTCTGTTCGAGGTAGCCGAGCGTGAGGGCGCTCTTTCTGACGATGCTGCCCTCGTCCGGGGCAAGTTCGCCCGTCAGCAGCTTCAGGATGGTGGTCTTTCCCTCGCCGTTGCCGCCGAGAAAGCCGATGCGCTCCTTTTCATGAACGGAAAAACAGACGTCCTTCACGACGGGGACGCCCGCATAGCCGAATGTGACGTGTTCAAAGGTAACAAGCATACTTTTTTCCTGTTCGGAGAAACTTCTGGTATGAGAAAGAAATGGGAGCAGGCGGAGCGCCTGCGCGAGCGCCTTAAATGCGCGCCGCCCGCCAAGTGCGCGCGGCTCACCGAAAAGCTGGTGCGCCTTATGGATGAGATCACTAAGTGATCAGAAGTCCCATGCGGGGATGAACGCCTTTCCCGCGCTCTCCTTCTCCTGCGTGTACAGGGGGTCGAAGCCGAGTGAGAGGGCATAGTCCGTCACGCGGCGGTATTCGCGCGCGGTCAGCGTGCGCTGCAGTTCGGGCAGGTCGCTATGACCCATGGGCGTGTACTGCCGCATCAGGGATACGGGCGTGTGCGGGGGGAGCGTTTCGTGCAGGAAGTCGAGCACGCGCAGGGAATCGGAGGTACAGGATGGCATCACCAGGTGCCTGACCAGCAGCCCGCTCAGCAGCTTGCCGTCCTTCCATGCGGCGGGCTTTTGCGCCATAAAGGCGACGGCGGCGGAGGCATAGGCGAAGTAGTCCCTCCTCCCCGTGTAGCGCTCGGAGAGGTCGGGCGAATAAAATTTGAGGTCGGGCAGCCACACGTCGACGTAGGGGGCGATGCGCTCCAGCGCGTCCGCCTTGCAGTACCCGCCCGAATTGTACACCACGGGGATGGAGGGCCTGTAGAGGGCGAGCGCCTCGCAGATCTGGTCGGAGACATGATCGGGCGTGACGAGGTTGATGTTGTCCGCGCCCATCTGCTCCAGCGTGCGGAAGATGTCCGCCAGCTCCTTGGGCGTGACCTCCCTGCCGCGCCTTGCGCGCGAGAGGTCGTAGTTCTGGCAGAACACGCACTTTAAGGAACAGCCGCCGAAGAACACCGTGCCGCTGCCGCGCGCATGGGAGATGGGCGGCTCCTCGAAGGGGTGCAGATAGTATTTTGCGACGGTCAGCCCCTTCACTCCGCACGCACCCGCACGTTCGGGGCGGTCGGCGCCGCAGGAGATGGGACACAGGGTACATTGCATAAAAAAAGTATATCATGTCCGCATGGAAAAAGCAACCTCCGGCGCGGCGGAATTAGTTGACTTTTTTACATCGGGATATTATAATGAGCGGGCTATGAGAAGATTTTTTACAAGCGAGAGCGTGACGGAAGGTCACCCCGATAAAGTTTGCGACAGCATTGCGGACGCCATTCTGGACGAGTTGGTCGCGCGCGATCCCATGACGCGCTCGGCGATCGAGTGCTGCGCCGCCTACAACACCCTGTTCCTGACGGGGGAGGTCACCTCCCGTGCGCAGGTGGATTATGAGGAGATCGCCCGCCGCGTCATCCGCGAGATCGGCTATGACGCCGGCGATTTCGCATACGACAAGTGCCGCGTCATTACCCTCATTCACGGACAGTCGCCCGATATTGCAATGGGTGTGGATGCGTCCCGTGAGATGAAGGCGGGCGGCGCGGGGTACGACGCGTTGGGCGCGGGCGATCAGGGCATGATGTTCGGCTACGCCTGCCGTGAGACGGCGGAGTTCATGCCGCTGCCCATCATGCTTGCTCACCGCCTGGCGTACCGCCTGAGCGAGGCGCGTAAGTCGGGCGAGCTTGCCTACCTGCGTCCCGACGGCAAGACGCAGGTCACCGTGGAGTATGAGGGCAAGACGCCCGTCCGCGTGGACACGGTGGTCGTCTCCACCCAGCACGATGCCGCCGTTTCGCAGGAGGAGATCGCCCGCGACGTTCGCGAGCACATCATCGGGCGGGTCATTCCTGCGCACCTGCTGGACGAAAAGACCCGCTACCTCATCAACCCGACGGGCAAGTTTGTCATCGGCGGGCCGGAAGGGGATTCCGGGCTGACGGGCAGGAAGATCGTCGTCGATACCTACGGCGGCAGATGCCCGCACGGCGGCGGCGCATTCTCCGGAAAGGATGCGACCAAGGTGGATCGCAGTGCCGCATACATCACCCGCTATATTGCCAAGAACCTGGTGGCGGCGGGCATTGCGGACGAGGCGGAACTGCAGGTCGCCTATGCCATTGGCGTGGCGCGCCCCGTCTCCGTGTTCGTGGAGACATTCGGCACGGGCAGGCTGCCTGACGACAGGATCGCCGAGATTGTCAAACGGGAAATTGACCTGCGCCCCGCTGCGATCATCGATGCGCTCGGCTTGCGCAGACCCATATTCCGTGAAACGGCTGTCTACGGCCACTTCGGCAGAGAGCAGTTCTCCTGGGAGAGAACGGATCGCGTTGCCGACCTAAAGAAGTATCTTATGTAAACAGAATGACGGAGTTTTTAATTTGATGATCAATGTCTGAAGGAGCGGAGAAATCCGCTCTTTTTATATTCAAAAAATTTATAGCTGTAATAAAAATAAATAATAAATATATTTTTGCATATATGTTGTGGAAACATGAAATTTGTGATATAAATGTGAATATAAAACTTCAAGCGACTGGATGGTAGGGCATGACAAAGACAAAGAAGGGATTGATCGGCTGGTTGATAACACTTGTACTATGCGCGGGGATGTTGGCAGGAGTTTTGCAGGGCGCAGCGCCGGCAGTCGCTTCTGCACAGGATGATTACACAATCGGCATATCGGTGCCGGAAAGCGGCAGTTATAATAATTTGGCAAATGCGATCGCTGCACGGATTCCATCCGATTATAATGTGTATTCATAGTATTATCAGGATGCGGAAGAGCAGATCGAGCAATTTGATAAGATGATTTCATGGGGTGTAGATGCAATCATCATTGTACCCTCGGATGAGGAAGCGCTGGCGGATGCCTTCCGGGAAATCCGGAGCGAGGGAATTGACTTGTTTGTGATCGGGGACTATATTGAAAACAGTCCGGAGGGAACGGTATTTTTTTCTAACGATTACTATGTTCTCGGTCTCAGCCATGCAAATTGGATTCGCAGCGGCTCCGATTTTAATGCCGATTCCGTCATTTACCTCTATTATGCCTCCGATGCGAACGGCCAGTTGTACAAACAGGGCGTGCTGGATGGGTTGGCAGTTTTGGATATGCCGGGCGCCATAACGTGTGTTGAAGTCACCGGTTTGCAGGATATAGATCATGCCTTAAATGATTGGTTTGAAGAACACGGCGGGGAAGAAGTGAAGGAAAATGTAACATATTCATCGGCATTTGCAGAACGTGTTCTTCAATACTATCATGCACACGGGTACAGCGATGCGGCTTCCGGCACGGGAATCAGGGCATTTTCCGATCCGACGGATGAGGACGCTCCGCTTGGATATGACGATGAGTATGCGGCATATCTGTCATCAGTCGGGCAGTCGATTGCAGATACCATTCAAACTGTTCTGGAAGGCGGTGAGCCGGAGAATGCCACCGAAATCAACGGGTGCTATGTTGTATATTATGATTTTGTACCTGGTTATATAAAATATGTCAGCCGTTAAATGAAAGGAGAGGAAAGGATGAAAAAGAGAGCGCATATCATGTGCGGGGTGGCGGCGGCTATGTAAAGATGCGTGCGCTGCAGGAGGGGAGCGCAGAATGGTCGTTATAAAAGGGCGCTTCGATGGCAATGCTCCTTGCGGGAGGAATATATGAGCAATGCGGCAATGCTGGCGCTGGGTTTTGTCATCGTGTTTGCGATGAATGCGTTCGGCGCGGCGTTTGTGTTCGCGTTTCGCGGGGACGTATCGGAAAAAATCAATACATTGTTTCTCGGATTTGCCTCCGGCGTGATGGTGGCGGCAAGCGTGTTTTCGCTGCTGCTGCCCGCCATCGAACAGGCGCAGGGTTGGGGCAGATGGAACTTTCTGCCTGCCGTCATCGGCTTTTTTGCGGGCGGGGCATTCCTTGTGCTGCTCGACAGGCTCATCCCGCATCTGCACTACGCCACGAACGAGGAAGAAGGGCCGCGCGTCGCGCTTCCAAAACCTGCCCGGCTCTTCTTTGCCGTCACTATCCACAACATCCCCGAAGGGCTTGCGGTGGGCCTTGCCTTCGGGGCTGCCGCAACGGACGGCACGAGTGCGGCATACCTGGCGGCTCTCATGCTCGCCGTGGGTATCGGCATCCAGAACCTGCCCGAGGGGGCAGCCGTCGCCCTTCCCATGAAGGCGGCGACGGGCAGCCGGTGGAAGGCATTCTGTCTGGGGACGCTCTCCGGTGCGGTGGAACCGCTCTTTGCCGCAGTGGGATTTTTCCTGGCGTCGCAGCTTGCGGGCGCGCAGCCGTGGCTGCTCTCCTTTGCCGCGGGCGCCATGGTGTTCGTCGTTGCGGAGGATCTCATTCCCGATGCCAAGCTGGAGACCCATCCCCATCTGAGTGCATGGGGAGTAATGGCGGGGTTTGCACTGATGATGGCGCTCGACGTCGCATTCGGCTGAAAATTTGGCCCGAAACAGTTGACAAAAGGCGGCAAAATGTGTAAAATAAAGCAAGAGGTTCGCAATGGCGAACTATTTGATTGCCGTTTAGTTCGCATATGCGAACTAAAAAGGAGGCGAGGGATGAGTGAGACGGAATACTCTCTCGGCAGGGTGTGCGCTGCGATGTTTGCGGGGATCAAGCCCGCCGGTCTTGTCTCGGTAAGGGCGCGGGAGAGGGCGACGCTTGTGCGCATCTGCAGAAGTTTTCATGAAAAGGGGTTCTCCTGTGCCGTACTGCGGGAGGGGGAAGAGCGCGTTCTCGTATGTATCTATCACAGGGAACGGCTCGCGCATCTGCTCTCCTCTTCGCAGATCCGCTCTTTTTTGGAGGCGCGCGGATACCGGTATACAGGCGTAAAGGAGGCATTTGCCTGTCTGAAGGTGCGCATGGCGTCCGGGACGTTCCCGCATGAGGTGGGGGTGTTTCTCGGCTATCCCCTGCATGACGTGGAAGGATTCATCGCGGATCCGCGCGGCGGTACGCCGTGCGGTGCATGGAAAGCGTACGGCGATGAGGAGGGCGCGGCAAGGACGTCTGCGCGCTGGCGCAGATGTACGGATGCCGTCTGCCGCATGATGGACAGCGGAAAATCGCTCACGCAGATCTTCGGCGTGGGAGAAAAAAGGAGGAATATCGTATGAAGGTACTTATTGTGTATTGGTCGGGAACGGGCAATACTGAGGCGATGGCGCAGGCCGCCGCACAGGGCGTGCAGGCTGCGGGAGGGGAGGCGGAACTTCTGCCTGTTGCGGCGGCGCCCGCAGGGCTTGATGGGGACGTCATCCTCATGGGGTGTCCCGCCATGGGGTCGGAGGAGCTGGAAGAAAGCGAGTTCGAGCCGTGGTTTGCGCAAGTCCTGCCTGCCCTTGCAGGGAAACGGGTGGGGCTGTTCGGCTCCTATGACTGGGGGGACGGCGAATGGATGCGCGCCTGGCAGGCGCGCGTGCAGGAGGCGGGCGGTATCATGATCGCCGACGGACTCATCTGCAACAATGCGCCGGATGCGCGGGCGCTCGCGGCGTGCGAAGCGCTCGGAGCGGCAGCGGCAAGAGCATAAAGTTATAAAAACGGGGGCGGAACGGCGGTTTCGCCCCCGTTTTTGTGTGCGGGACGGTCTGTAACGCAGATGTCACGCAGTTGTAAAAAAATGTAAAATATGTCGAAGCGGGGTAAATTGCGCCGCCGCGCCTTGACAACCGTGTAAAAAAACAGTACAATGGAGAGCGGGTAATACGGGAGGAGGAAGGTATGAAATTCGGGATTCTGACAAGCGGCGGCGATTGTGCGGGGCTCAACGCCGTCATCCGTGCCATCGGACTGTATCTCTTGCGCAACGGAAAGAATGTGGAACTCGTGGGCATTCCGGACGGCTACGGCGGACTCATCCGCGGGGAGAGTTATCCCCTGAAGCGGGAGGACTTTGAGGGCATTTTATCCCTCGGCGGCACCATTCTGCACACGTCGCGCCAGCCATTCAAGCGCATGACCGTCCCCGAGGAGGGCGGAACCAGGCTCTCCAGGATGCTTGCAAACTATAAGAAGATGGGGCTGGACTGCCTCTTCACGCTGGGCGGCGCGGGGACGCACAAGACGGCGGCGATGCTCTCCATGGAGGGGTGCAATGTCATCGGCGTACCTAAGACCATTGACAACGACATCTTCGGCACGGACGTCACCTTCGGGTTCCGCACGGCGGTGGAGGTAGTGACGGACGCATTCGACCGCATCTCCACGACGGCGGCAAGCCACAGCCGCATCATGCTCGTGGAAGTCATGGGCAACAAGGCGGGCTGGCTCACGCTGTATTCCGGCATCGCGGCGGGCGCTGATATGATCCTCATCCCGGAGATCCCTTTCAGCCTCGATGCGGTGTGCGAATTTCTCTCCGCGCGCCTCGCGGCGGGAAAACGCTCGACGATGGTCGCCGTCGCCGAGGGCGCCGTGCTCGATTCGGAGGCAAAGTTCAAAAAGGAGCAGCGCGCCTTTGTGCGCACCGCACTGGGGGAGGCGACCGTCACCCGTCACCTCGCCGAAGTCATCGGGCAGCGCACGGGCGCGGAGACGCGCTATTCCGTGCTCGGCTATCTCCAGCGGGGCGGCACGCCGTGCGCATACGACAGGCTGCTCTGTTCGCGCCTGGGCGGCTATGCGGCAAAGCTCGCGCTGGAGGGAAAGTTCGGCGTCACGGCGGCAGTCTCCGGCAGCGCCATCACCTTCAACGCGCTCGCAGACATCGCGGGCAAGTACAAGTTCGTGGATCCGAAGGGGGACGATGTGCAGTTTGCGCGCGGGATCGGCATTTCCCTCGGCGACCGGGCATAAAATACACACAACGCGCTTTTCAAAGAAGGAGAAGAAACTATGAAATATGCAGTGATCGACATCAGCTCCAGCAGCATCTCCATGATCGTTGCGGTGCAGGAGGGCGGCAAGACGGAGGTCGTGTTCAAGGAGCGCGCCTCCCTCTCGCTCGTACACTATCTGGAAGAGGAGGGGCTCTCCGCGCGCGGAACGGAAAAACTCGCTGATATGCTCACGCGTTTCAAGGAGACGGCGGCGGAGCTGGGCGTGGAGCGCGGCTACCTCATTGCCACGGCGGCATTGCGCCATGTGAAGAACTTCGATGCGATCGCCAAATGCGTCTTTGAGGTGACCGGGCTCACCGTCAACCTCATTGACGGAACGACCGAGGCGTACTGTGACTACGTCGCGAATCTCTATTATAAGACATGCGAGCGCCCCGTTCTCATCGACCTCGGCGGCAAGAGCATTGAGATCTGCGACCTCGCCAAGTCGAGCAAGGAGGACATGATGTGCTTCTCTTTCGGTCTGCTCGATTTGTACCGCAAGTTCGTCTCCAATATCTATCCCGATGCGAAGGAGGCAAAGGAGATCAAGCGTTACGTCAAGGAAAAGTTTGACCGTGCGCATCTCGCGGGAGAGGGGGTGTATTCCACCGCCGTCATGGTGGGCGCGTCCAACGCGGCGATCTATGACATCTATGCCGAATTTTCCGATGAGAGCGAGACCAACGGCGTCAAGACCATCCGCCGCAAGAAGTTCAAAAAGCTCGTCAAGCATCTTCTGACGGGGGAGGATCGTTCCCGGCTCGTGCTCAACAACGCGCCTGAAAAGCTCTATCTCATCGGTTCGGCCGCGATCGTACTGAAATACCTCTTCAAACGCTTTGACGTCGAGCATATCGTCGTCAGCGAGCGCGGCGTCAAGGAGGGGTATCTGCAGCTCGTCCTTGAGGGGAAGGAGACGGGCGCATACTATGATTTTACGCGCGGCAGCGCGGACGGCGAGGCGCGCCTTTTGCCCGAAAAGCAGCCGGCGCCGAAAGCGGGCGGCAAGCGCGGCAGGCCCAAGAAGGCGGCAGCCGACGCGCAACAGCCCGTGCAGGCAGAGCCTGCCAGGAAAGCGGGCGGCAAGCGCGGCAGGCCCAAGAAGGCGGCAGCCGACGCGCGACAGCCCGCGCAGGCGGCTGAGTCCTCCGGCGGGGAAGCCGTTCCCTCCGATGCGGCTGCCTCGTCCTCCCCGTCCGAAGGCGGGCGCGCATGATCGCCGGAACAATGCATTGAGAAGAGAAAGGGAAGATTTATGATCAAGGAATTCGCCATACCGCAGAAAATCAAAAGAAAGTTCATCCGCGACATCTATGTCAACCGGGAATTCAGCTGGCTGCTCTTCAACAAGCGGGTACTCGATCAGAGCGTCGATCTCACCAACCCCATTCTGGAGCGGTGCAAATTTTTGTCCATTTTCACGTCCAATCTCGATGAATTTTTCATGGTGCGCGTGGGAAGCCTCGTCAATGAGAACCTGACCGAACCGACGGAGACGGAGAACAAGACGCAGCTCACGGCCGCAAAACAGCTGGACGGCATTGCCGAAGTGGTGCGCCGGCTGTATGAGGCGCGTGCAGTCTGCTACAATGTCCTGCGCAAGGAGCTCTCCTCCGTCGGTGTGAAGATCCTGCGCGCGTCCGATCTCACGCCCCGTCAGACGGAGGAATGCAGAGAGATCTTCCAGCACCATGTGCTTCCTCTGCTCTCCATCATGGTGCTGGACGCAAAACATCCGCTCATGCAGTTTGAAAACAAGCGCAGCTACCTCATCTGCCAGCTGGAAAGGGACGGCCGCCGTACGATCGGCGTCGTCGCCGTCAATCCTTCGCTCGACCGGCTGTACCGCCTGAGCGGGGAAAAGAAGGTGCGCCTCATCCCGCTCGAGGAGCTGGTGCGCCTGTTTGCAAAATATGCCTTTACCGGTTACACGGTCAGCGATCAGATGCTGCTGCGCGTCACGCGCAATGCCGACTTCGACACCGCCATCGAGGATACCGATCTGGAGCGCGACTTCACCGAGATCATGAAGCAGCGCGTCGAATCGCGCGCGAGGATGGGCATCGTCCGCCTGGAGGTGGACAGGGCGGAGAGCAAACTGAAGGAATTTGTCCTCAAGATCCTTAAACTCAATCCGAAGTTCTGCTTTACGGACGAGCGCTTCTTCGATTACAAGTTCCTCTTCTCGGTGGGGAATTATCTCCCGCGCGAGGAGGCGGCAAAGCTCAAATATCCTCCCTTCAAGGGGGCGATCCCGCCGGAGGTTGCCGTAGCGCCCTCGCTCATCGACCTCATTTCGGCGAGGGATGTCTTTTTGTCCTATCCCTATGACAGCATGGATCCCGTCGTCGATCTGCTGGAGGAGTGCTCCAAGGACGGACGCGTCAGCTCCATCATGATCACCATCTACCGCCTTGCGCATCACTCGCGCATTGCGGAACTTCTGTGCCGCGCCGCCGAGAACGGCAAACAGGTCACCGTCGTCATCGAACTGTGCGCCCGCTTTGATGAGGAGAACAATCTCTATTTCGCCAACAAATTGCAGGAGGCGGGATGCACCATCATCTACGGCATGGAGAACTACAAGGTGCATTCCAAGATCATCTCCATCGTCTTGAAAGACGGCGAGGAGGTGCGCTACATCACCCACCTCGGTACGGGAAACTACAACGAATCCACCTCCCGCCAGTATACCGATCTGAATATTCTGACGGCGGACAGGGCGATCGGCGAGGACGCCGTGGCGTTCTTCCGCAACGTCTCCATCTGCAATCCGGACTTCACCTATGAGCGCCTGCTGGTCGCGCCCAAGACGCTCAAGAGCGGGCTCATCCGCTGTATCGACCGCGAGATCGAGAAGGCGAAGGCGGGCAAGGGCGGAAGCATCCTCGCCAAGATGAATTCCCTCACCGACAAGGAGATCATCGACAAGTTCGTGGCGGCGAGCGAGGCGGGCGTCCGCATCCGGCTCATCGTCCGCGGCATCTGCTGCCTGCTGCCCGGCGTCCCCGGAAAGACGGAAAATATCCGCGTCATCAGCATCGTCGGCAGGTTTCTGGAACATTCGCGCGTCTATTCGTTCGGGGACGGCGAAGATCGGGTCATGTACATCTCCAGCGCCGATCTCATGACGCGCAACACGGATAAGCGTGTGGAGATCGCCACACCCGTGCTCGACACCCGCATTGCCGAGCGCATCGACGGGATCCTGCAGACCATGCTCTCTGACAATATCAAGGCGCGCAAACTCTGCCCGGACGGGGAGTACCGCCGCGTGGAGATGTTGGGCGAAGCGCTCGACGCGCAGGAATATTTCCTTGCACATGCGGCGCAAAAATAAGATCGATTATGAAAAAGGGGCTGCCTTGCAGGGCAGTCCCTTTTTTGTGCGATGATCGGGCGGGTGTACTGTTTTGCCGGTGTGTCATTGCATGAATGCGCCGCGGCGGGTTTTTTCCGGAAGGAGGTACAGGAGAGCAGACAGGATATATACCGCCGATGCGCACAATGCCTGCATGGGATAGAGGGCGACGGCCTGCTCCGGGATGAGCATGGCGAGCAGCACGAGCTGCCCCGCAAGGTACGCCGCGGCAAGCTGCCAGGCAAGGGGCAGGGGCAGGAAGCGCACGATGACAACGCCGATGCAGGCGCACAGCGCGATGGTCACAAGGATGCCCGCCTTGTCCGTTCTCCACGCAAGGCGCGGAGCGGCAAGCGCGCCGAGGGCGATGGCGGCCGCCTCCGGGAAGAGGATCTCCCGTTCGCGGAAAAGTTCCGCGGCGCCCGTCATACCCGAGATCACAACAAGAAAAAGGGCGCAGGGCAGCAGGCGGCGCAGCCGCCCGGAAATTGTCCCGCGTTCCTTTTTCATACTCGCTCCGGAAAACGCCCCGGATGCACAAGGCATCCGGGGCAGAAATATGCAAAAGAAGGACATCCGCCTGTGCCGCAGCGCAAAGAATGGTGAACCCGCTTCTCGCAGGTGGGTGCGCCGCGCAGGAGTATCGGCCTTTCCGTCAGCGACAGACCTCGCCTAGCTCCTTCCGACAAGCGCTCCCGTAACATCTTTGTGGATTCCGCTTAATTTACGCTCCGAACACCGCAGGTGTCATCTATAGTATAGCACGCTGCACAAAAAAATGCAACTGCTCGGCGCAGGAAAGATGCGGAAAAGAACTATACCCGGTAGAGCAGGGAAAACAATCTCTTTCCCGTCTGCGTCCGTACGATATGTTCGGCGAAGTGCGCAAGGCTCTCCGGCGGCACGCCCTCCTCGAAGGCGTTGACCAGCATATCCGCCTCCACCAGGATGCGCAGGAGCAAATCGTCCCCGATCCTGGAATAACTGTGGTGCAGCGAGATCATGCGGCAGATGCGCTCCGCCGTCTGTGTATCTTCCCCGAGGGAAGCGAGCAGCTCCCTTGCGACGGGGACGCCCTCGATCTGCTGGTACTTCCCGTCCGCGCAGCCGTACTTTTTCTCGCTGTTGGGGATGCCGATGTCATGCAGGCAGGCGGCCATCTGCAGGAGTTCCTCCTCCTGCGGGGGAAGCGCCTCCTCCTCGGCTATGAGGGAGGAGATCTGCAGCACTTTTAGAAAATGCTGGATGCGCTTCACGTCGCCGTCGAAGTAGCCGATCGCGGCGAAACAGACCGCGCGCACGCGGGGCGTCACTTTGCCGCCTCCGCCTCGAGGGCGGTGAGGAAGGGGTAGATCTCGCGCTCGTAGTTGAGTCCGTACCGGCGATCCGTCACTTCCTTTTGGGTGCGCAGGATGGCGTGGTAGCAGAACTGTGCGGTGAGCGCGAGCGCACGCTCCATCTCCAGCCCGCGCGCAAGGCAGCCGCAGAATGCCGAGGCAAACACGTCGCCCGCCCCGTGGAAGGAGCCTTCCACGCAGGGGATCTCCATGCGTTTTTCCGCGCCGTCGAAGTAATAGATGCCGTATCCGTCCTCCGTCTTTGCGCCCGTGATGACGGGGTGCGGACAGACGCCGTGCAGGGCGCGCAGGGCGGCGGAGAAGTCGCGCGTACCCGTCAGAAGAAAGCTCTCCGTCTCGTTGGGCAGGATGTAATCCGCCTCGGCGCACAGGGAGAGCATCTCCTGCGCAAAGGCGCCGTCAAAGCCCTTGTAGAAGGTGAAATTGTCCCCGAGGACGGGATCGACCACAAAGGTGCCGCCCTCCTTCAGAAAGCGCCGTCTGACGTCTTTCACAAAGGAGATCTGCGTGCGGCTGCCCAGATACCCGCTGTAGATGAGGTCATACCTGAGCCCGAGCCTTTCCCAATGGTCACAGATCCTGCCCATTTCCTCATCCAGAGCCAGGAAGGTATAGCCCGAAAATCCGCCCGTGTGGGTGGACAGAAGGGCGGTGGGCAGGATGTCGCACGTCACGCCGCACGCCGAGAGGACGGGCAGCGCAACGGTCAGGGAGCATTTGCCCACGCAGGAGATATCGTTGATACACAGCACGCGCATAGGAGCACCTCAGTCAAAAGGATGGTTTGCATTATACGCGGTTTGTAAAATTTTGTCAAGGGATCCGGATACGGCGCGCAAAAATCAGAATTTTTGCCGGCAGACCTTGCATTTTTTTCGCTGTGTGCTATAATAAAGGGGTCATGAAACGTGTCATCGAAGTGGACGGAATGTGCTGCAAGCGCTGCGCCGAGCGCGCGGAACGCAAACTTTTGCTGCTGGACGGCGTAACGGGCGCCAAGGCAAACTTCAAAAAGGGGATCATTTTCGTGGAGACCTCGCTCCCCGACGCTGCCCTTGCGGACTGCGTGAACGACGCGGGGTTCAAGGTGACGCTCGTGCGCGAGCGGCGCGGGCTGTTCGACTGAAAAGGGGCGCTGTTATGAATGACGATCTGCTGACGCAGATGATCTACCGCATTGTCCTGTGCTGCGTGTCGGCACTCGCCGTGCTCTTTACGTTCAACTTTGTCTATGTCGGGCAGGGGCCGTTCGAACCCACATGGGAGACGTTCAAATATTACACCTGCATCTCCAATTATTTCGTGTTCGGCGTGTCCGCCGCCGTGCTCGCCGACAATGTGCGGCGCGTGCGGGCGGGGGAGCGGCACGGCTTCAACCGCCGCATCCGCCTGCTCAAATTCATGACGACCGTCATGATCCTCGTCACCTTTCTCGTCGTCATCGTCCTGCTGGGCAATCCGTTTACGCTGGCGTTCTGGCGCGACTTTGCCAACGTCTGCTATCACGTTGCCGCGCCCGCGCTGTTTTTGCTCGACTTCTTCCTCTTTGACGAACACAGGAGCGTGAGCGTGTTCGCGCCGCTTCTGAGCGCCGTGCTGCCCCTCCTCTACGTCGTTTACATCTTCCTGCTCGGCGCGTTTATCCCCGATTTCACCTATCCCTATTTCTTTCTCGACGTCAATGCGATCGGCTACGGCGGCGTGGCGGTGTGGCTGCTCATCCTGCTCGCCGTGTTTCTGGCGCTCGGGTATCTCATGTGGCTGTACGACAAACTTGTGCGCGTGAACGGAAAATGGAAGTTGTACTTCTCCAAAAAGCTGCCTGAACCAAAAGGCCCGCCGCAATAACTTCCGAAAAATGCTTTACATTTGCGGGACAAAAGGGTATAATAGAACAAAACGAATTCGGCGTCAAGAGAGGACGCGTCCGTGCGCAGGGCGCTCTGCACAGAGAGTTTCCCGTCTGCTGAGAGGGAAACCGGGGTGCGCGCACGGGTATCACCGCTCGTGCCTGCGGGGGGAACCAAGTAACTCCGCACGGGGTCGCAGCCCGTTATCCTCTGCGGCATATGTCGGTATGTTTTGGTGGTAGAGTCATCGTATGTTCCAAAATACGGTGGCTTATTTTTTAGCAGAGAGCACAGGAGGAGCTATGTACAAAAAGGTGGACACGTCGCTCGACTTCGTGGAGCGCGAAAAAGAGATCATCGATTTCTGGAAGAAGAACGACATCTTTGAAAAGTCCGTAAAGAAGAACGAGGGCGGGGAGGAGTTCTCTTTCTTCGACGGCCCGCCCACGGCGAACGGCAAGCCGCACATCGGGCATATCCTGACGCGCGTCATGAAGGACATCATCCCGCGCTACCAGACGATGAAGGGCAAGCACGTCCTCAGGAAGGCGGGCTGGGATACGCACGGCCTGCCCGTCGAGCTGGAGGTGGAAAAGTCCCTCGGCATGGACGGCAAGCAGGATATCGAAAAGTACGGCATCGAGCCGTTCATCAAGAAGTGCAAGGAATCGGTATGGAAGTACACCGACGAATGGCGCAGGATGAGCGAGCGCGTGGGCTATTGGGTGGACATGGATCATCCCTACGTCACCTATCACGACGACTACATCGAATCGGTGTGGTGGGCGCTCAAGGAGATCTACAAAAAGGGGCTGCTCTACAAGGGGCACAAGATCGTACCCTACTGCCCGCGCTGCGGCACGGCGCTCTCCTCGCACGAGGTCGCGCAGGGGTACAAGGACGTCAAGGAGACCTCCGTCGTCGCGCGCTTTCCCGTGAAGGGGAGGAAGAACACCTTCATCCTCGCCTGGACGACCACGCCGTGGACGCTTCCCTCCAACGTGGCGCTCTGCATGAACCCCGACGAGAGCTATGTGGAGATCGCCGCGGAGGACGGTACGCACTACATTCTCGCCGAGGCGCTCGCCGGAAAATTCTTTGAAAATTACACCGTCGCCGAACGGCGCACAGGCAGGGAGTATGAGGGGACGGAATACGAATCGCTCTTTGCCTGGGCGCAGGGGACGTTCACCGAGAAGGCGTACTACGTCGTGTGCGACGGTTACGTCACGCTCACAGACGGCACGGGCGTCGTGCATATTGCGCCCGCCTTCGGCGAGGACGACTACAAGGTGGGCAGGCGCTATCATCTGCCCGTGGTGCAGCTCGTCAACGAGCGCGGCTGCTTTGACGCGCGCTGCCCCGAACTGGACGGCCTGTTCGCCAAGAAGGCGGACAAGCCCATCATGCAGATGCTCGAGGAGAAGGGGCTGCTCTTTGAGAAGATCCCCTTCGAGCACAGCTATCCCTTCTGCTGGCGGTGCGACACGCCCCTTTTGTACTATGCGCGTTCGAGCTGGTTCATCGAGGTGACCAAGGTCAAGGAACACCTCATCGCCGCCAACCGCTCCGTCAACTGGATGCCCGAAACGATCAAGGAAGGACGTATGGGCAACTTCCTGGAAAACGTCATCGACTGGGGACTCTCTCGCGACCGCTACTGGGGGACGCCGCTGCCCGTGTGGGTGTGTCCCGACTGCGGCGCGATCGAGGTCATCGGCTCCAAGGCGGAACTGAAGGAAAGGTGCCATGTGGAGGGGGACATCGAGCTGCACCGTCCCTATTTGGACGACCTCACCTGCACCTGCGAAAAATGCGGCGGAAAGATGAAGCGCACGCCCGAGGTCATCGACTGCTGGTTTGACTCCGGCTCCATGCCGTTTGCGCAGTATCACTATCCCTTTGAGAACGAGAATCTGTTCAAAGAGACCTTCCCCGCCGACTTCATTTCGGAGGCGGTCGATCAGACGCGCGGCTGGTTCTACACGCTGCTCGCCATTTCCACCATCCTCTTTGACCGCGCGCCCTTCAAGAACTGCATCGTCTTGGGTCACGTCAACGACAAGGACGGCATCAAGATGAGCAAACACAAGGGCAACGTGGTCGACCCGTGGAGCGTTCTGGACAAGCAGGGCGCGGACGCCGTCCGCTGGTACTTTTACACGAACAGCGCGCCGTGGATTCCGTCCCGCTTCGGCGCCGAGGCGGTCAGCGAAGTGCAGAGAAAGTTCCAGGGTACCCTCTGGAACACCTATGCCTTCTTCGCGCTGTATGCCGAGATCGACGGCTACGACCCTTCGAAATACGACTTAAAGAAATGCAGGCTCTCACTGATGGACAAGTGGGTGCTCTCAAAACTCAATACGATCGTGAAAAAAGTGGATGCGATGCTCGCCGAATACAACATCACGGACAGTGCTCGCGCCATTCAGGACTTTGTGGACGAGCTCTCCAACTGGTACGTCCGCCGCGGCCGCGAGCGCTACTGGGGCAGCGAGATGACGGACGATAAGGCGGCGGCATACACCACGCTTTACACGGTACTCGTCACACTCGCCAAAGTCATCGCGCCATATACGCCTTTCATGGCGGAGATGATGTATCGCAATCTCGTGCCGCAGTTCTTTGCGGATGCGCCCGAATCGGTGCATCTGTGCGACTTCCCCAAGGCGGACGAGAGTCTCATCGACCCCGCGCTCGAGAAGGGCATGGAGGATGTGCTGGACGTCGTCGTGCTGGGCAGAGCGGCGCGCAATGCGGGGAATCTCAAGAACCGCCAGCCCCTTTCGGAGATGATCGTGGCGGTCGACGATCACCTGACGCTTGACTTGAGTGAAGAGCTGGTCGGCATCATTTTGGATGAGCTGAATATCAAGAAGATGACGCTCACGCGTGATCCGAGGGCGCTCATCACCTATAAACTCAAACCGCAGATGCGCACGCTCGGCCCCAAATACGGCAAGCTGCTGGGCGGCATCCGCACCTATTTGGAGCAGTGCGACGCGGTGGAGGTCATGGCGCACATCATGAGCGAAGGAGTTTTCCGCACGCAGATCGATGGTGCAGAGGTGGTGCTGTGCGAGGACGACCTGCTCATCTCCACGGAGAGTGCGCAGGGGTATGTCACGGCGGGCGACAAGGGGATCACGGTCGCTTTGGATACGCGCCTCACCGAGGAGCTGCTGGACGAGGGCTGCGAGCGTGAGCTCGTCTCCAAGGTGCAGACTATGCGCAAGGAGGCAGATTTTGAGGTCACCGACCGCATCCGCATCTTTTTCAGCGCGGAGGGCAGGGCAAAGCGGATGCTCGAAAGGGGCAATTTTGCTGCAGACGTCCTTGCCGAAAGCGTGCAGGAGGGCAGCGCGGAGGGCTTCACCAGGGCGCTGGAGGTCAACGGCGACAAGGTGACGCTCACCCTTGTCAGGGTATGAGTGCGCAGGATATGATCGGATGGAACAGGAGCCGGGGCGACCCGGCTCCTGTCTCTTTGCGGCGGGGCGTTGCATTGTGCCGCCGGTTGTGCTATAATACGGCTGTACAGATAGATGGATGCGGCGTTGCATCCGGAGCGTGATACGAATGAAATTTGCAGAACGGTTAAAAGAACTCCGCAGGGAGAGGCATCTGACGCAGGAGGCGCTTGCGGAGCGCCTCAACGTCCATGTGCAGACGGTGTCCAAGTGGGAGCGCGGCGTCTCCGAGCCGGACATCTCCCAGCTGGGGGAGCTGGCGCAATCGCTCAATGTTCCCGTCGAGCGTCTGGTCGGCGCGCCGGAGACGGAACTGTTTACGGGGTCATTCGATGCTGCCGCTTTCGGGAAGAACCTCTCTTCTCTGCGCAAAAAACGCGGGGAGCTGCAGGAGGATGTGGCGAATGCCGTGGGAACGACGGCGGACATCGTCTCCAAGTGGGAGCGCGGGATCATCTGCCCGGATGTTGAACGGCTGCTCCTTCTGTCCGGACATTTCGGAGTGTCCTTTTCCAGGCTGTACTTCGGGATCGGCGAGGAGGAGCGCACGGAGACGCCCGCCGCATCGCGGCGCAGAAAGCGCTTTTCGCTTGCATGGCTGGGCGGGACAGCCGTCCTCGGCGCGGCGGCGATCGTCTGCACCGTTTTGCTCGTGCAGCAGCGCACGCCGGCCGCGGGGGACATAACGGAGCCGGAAGAGATCAGCTATACGGTGACGGTCGGTTCCGCGCAGTACGAGGTGAGCGAGCGTGACTGGTTCACGCCAGCCCCTGCCGAACGGGAGGGCTATGACTTTGTCGGCTATGCCGGCGAGGACGGGGAGATTGTGGAGTTCCCCGTCAGGATCGAAGAGGATACGGCATTTACGGCGGTCTTTCTCCCGCATGAATATACCATCGACTATTGGCTGAACGGCGGATACTTTCTGAGTACGCCGCAGAGTTCGTTCACCGTGGAGAGCGGCGCGCTCACGCTCCCCGTCCCCGCCAGACAGGGAGCGTCCTTCGAGGGCTGGTACCTTGCGGCGGACTATGCGGGGGAGGCGGTCGGCAGCCTCTCCTGCAGCGGCGCGGACGTCAGCGTCTATGCGCGCTGGAGCGACGAGGTCTACACGGTGCGCTACGAGATGGACGGCGGCATTCTCTACGGGAACAATCCCTCGGAAGTGACGCAAAATGAGGAGGTCGTCCTCGCCGAACCGGTGCGGGAGGGGTATCATTTTCTCGGCTGGTACACCTCGCCGACGGGCGGGGAGTGCCGGGAGAGCGTGGGAGGGGAGGGGGCAAGCAACCTCACCCTCTATGCACTCTGGCAGGAGTGCGGGGATCTGTACACGGTGCGTTATGAGATGGGCGGCGGCACGCTGACGGCGGAAAACCCGCTCTCGGTCGGGGCGGGGGAGGTGCATCCCCTCCATGGGGCGGTGCGCACGGGGTACGACTTTGTCGGCTGGAACACCGATGCGGACGGCTCCGGAACATACTATGAAGTGCTGATGGGCATCCGCGCTGACTTCACCCTGTATGCCGTCTGGACGCCGAAGATCTATACGGTGCGCTATGAGCTGGACGGCGGCTCCTTCTACGAGGGGGGCAACCCCAATCTCATCCGCTACGGGGAGGAGGTGCAGCTTGCGCCCGCCGCCAAGTACGGGCATACCTTCCTCGGCTGGTACACCTCGCCGACGGGCGGCGAGCACGTGGAGCGCATCGGCACGGACAATGTCCTGCGCCTTTCAACGCTGTATGCGCGCTTTTCAGCCAACAGCTATACCGTGCGCCTTCTGGGCGCGGGCGGCACGTTCAGCCTGGACGGTGAGACGGTGAGCGAGGGCGCGCTCACGCTCAGATTCGGCGACGAGGCGGCGCTGCCCGACTGCCTGCGCGCAGGCTATGATTTTTTGGGCTGGTTCGATAAAGACGGGAGGGAGTATTCCGTCATCGACGTCACCAACCTCGGCGATCTCACGCTGACGGCAAAATACCGCCAGTCCGGGCTGACCTATCCCGTGGAATATGTGCTGAACGGCGGCATCCTCTCGGAGGGAAATCCCGCGAACGTGGGATACGGACAGGTGATCCCTCTCCATGCTCCCGAGCGCTACGGCTACCTCTTTCTCGGCTGGAACACCCGTCCGGACGGCTCGGGCGTCTATTATACCGCTACGCCCGCGGGGCAGGAGACGGCGCTCACGCTGTATGCCGTCTGGCAGGAGATCGTTGTGAGCGGCAGCGCCGAGAACTTTACCTACCAGAAAGGGCAGACCTCTGTCACGATCACGGGCTATACGGGGCCGTTCGGCGAGAAAGTCGACCTCGTCATTCCCTCCTATATCGACGGCCTCCCCGTCGTTGCGATCGAGGGGCGGATGAACCCTTCCCAAAAGGATCCTGGAAAGCCTCTCAGAAGCCTTACGCTTCCCGATACGCTTGTCCGGCTGGGGGAGGGGAATTTCTCTTTCATAATAATCCGGGAGTCTGTCACCATTCCCGCAGGCGTCAGAGAGATCGGGCGCGATTGTTTTCGTGTTTCGGAGTTTTCGCTCGCGTTTGAGGAGGGCAGCGCGCTCACGCAGATCGATGAATACGCATTTCGGAGCGCCAATATCCGGAACGTTCTCGTGCTTCCCGAAGGCATCCGCGTACTCTGTACGGGGGCGTTTGAGTCTGCGGTCATCCCCGGGATGGTTCTGCCCGATACGCTGGAGATCATCTGCACGATGTCTCTGCAGTTTACTGCGGGCAGCGATGTTTCGCGTCTGCTCATTCCCGCCTCGGTGAGGGTGGTGGAGGAGATGGCGTACGGAAGCGGTTTGGAGATCATTGACGGTGCATCGCGCCCGGCATACAGCGTCATGCTCGATTTCGGCAACGGGGAAAAACAGTTCCTTGCGGGACAGGCGATCGCGCTGCCAAAGGCGCAGCGGGAGGGGTATCGCTTTTTCGGCTGGTATGATGCGCGTAAGGACGAGTATGCCGCATCGCTCTATCTTACCTACTACGAGGGCGCCGTACTGCAGGCGGTCTTTACGGAGATATCCTCCCATGACGGCAGCAGCGCGCAGACGCCCGCCGTTTTGGAGACAGGGCGCGAATATACGATTTTCCTTGCACCGCGTACCTCGTATTATTTTATCCCGTCGGTACAGGGAAAGAGGCTTCATATCTCCTTTGACCGTATTGTGAACGAGGCGCCGCATGAAGCGCTTGCGCCGTGGTGTATTGATTGCTGGTGGAAGGAAAGAACGTTAAGTTCCGGTACCTCCTTCGTTTCTCAGGGCAGCGAACCGATGCGTCTGTATGTGGATTCGCAATGGACGCTTTACTATATCCGCATTCGCATCCGGATCGATGATGTGAACTGAATGAAAAAAGGGGGCGGGCATCCGAAGGAATGCCCGCCCCCTTGCGTTGCAAACTCACTCAAACTGCGCCGAATAGATCTGCCTGTAAAAACCGCCGCGCGCAAGCAGTTCCGCGTGCGTTCCGCGCTCCACAATGTCGCCGTCGCGTACGACAAGGATGAGGTCGGCGTTTTTGACGGTCGTCAGCCGATGGGCGATGATGAAGCACGTTCTGCCGCGGCGCAGCGTCTCCATGGCGTCATGGATGAGCAGCTCGGTGCGCGTGTCCACGTTGCTCGTCGCCTCGTCGAGAATGAGCATCCGCGCGGGGGAGAGCATGGCGCGCGCAATGGTCATGAGCTGCTTCTGCCCCTTGGAGAGGTTGACGCCGCCGTCCGTGATGCGCGTCTCGTACCCCGCGGGGAGGGAGGCGATGAAGTTTGCAATGTGCGCCGCCTCCGCCGCGCTCTCCACGTCCGCGCGCGTGGCGTGCTCGTTTCCGTAGGCGAGATTTTCGTAGATCGTCCCCTCGAACAGCCAAGTGTCCTGCAATACCATCGTGAACGCGGCGCGCAGGCTGCCGCGGGTATAGCTGCGGATGTCCCTTCCGTCCAGCGTGATGCGCCCGCCCTGTACGTCGTAAAAGCGCATCATCAGGTTGACGAGCGTCGTCTTTCCCGCGCCCGTCGGTCCGACGATCGCCACGGTCTGCCCGGGGTCGGCGTGAAAGGACAGATCGTGAATGACGTCGCTCGTACCGTCATAGGAGAAGCGGACGTGCTCAAAGGCGACCTCCCCGCGCACATGCTCCGCCGGGACGGCGTCGGGGGCGTCCTCCGCCTCTTCGGGCGCGTCGATGAAGCGGAACACGCGTTCCGCCGCGGCAAGGGCGGACTGGATCTCGCCTAAGATATTGGCATATTCGTTGACGGGGCCGGAAAAGCGGCGGGCATAGAGAAGGAAGGAGGAGATGCTGCCGATCCGGATGAGGTCAAAGAGGTAGAGAAAGGTTCCCGCCGTGCTGATGATGACGGTGCCGAGGTTGCTCACAAAGTTGACGGCGGGGCCGATGAGGCTGCCGTAATAGTCCGCCTCGTAGTAGGCGTCAACGGCGTCCGTATTGCGCTCGCAGAACTTTTCGATCATCTTGTCCTCGCGCGCATAGGCGCGGATGGTGGTAAGACCGGTGAGCATCTCCTCCGAGAAACCGTTGAGCTGTGCGAGTTTGGCGGAACGCCTGCGGAAGAGGGGACGCACCTGCTTGTTGCGCTTGAAGGCGATGAACAGCGAGACGGGCAGGGTGATGAGGAAGAATGCGAGCAGGATGGGGGAGACGGCAGCCATGCCGACGAGGGCGCCCGCCACCGTGATCACGCTCGTCGCCGCCTGCAGAATGTCGTTGGAGAGGGAGGCATTCACGGTGTCGATGTCGTAGGAGATGCGGTTGATGAGGTCGCCCGTCTGCATCCGGTCGAGCAGGGAGAGGGGCAGGACGAGCATCCTGTCAAAGACATCCTGCCGCATGGAGCGCACGATGCGCTGGCTCAGGCGCACCATGAGCACCGTCAGAAGGTAGGAAAAGAGGGCGGAGAGGACGTAGAATCCCGCCATGAGCAGGCAGATCGCGGTGACGGCGGAAAAGTCGATGCCCTGCGCATCTGCGATGGCGTCGATCGCCATGCCGGAGAGCCACGGCCCGATCAGGGCAAACAGGTTGCTCCCGATCATGCACACGAATGCTGCCGCCACCCGCCCCTTGTAGCGCAGATAGTATTTCATCAGACGGAAAAATACCGCCCTGCGTCCCCCTTTGGCGGGGGCGTTCTGCACATTATCGTTCATCGCGCACCTCCTCTTCTCCATGCTGGGAGGCGTAGATGCTCCGGTATACGCCGCAGCTGCGCATGAGGGCCTCATCGCTGCCGAATCCCGCGGCACGGCCGTCGTCCAGAACGAGGATCTTGTCGGCAAAGCGGACGGAGCTGATGCGCTGGGCGATCATCACGATGGCGGTATCGGGAAGGTTCTCGCGCAGCGTTTTGCGCAGCAGCGCGTCCGTTTTGTAGTCGAGCGCGCTCGATGAGTCGTCCAGGATGAGGATCTCGGGTGCGGCGGCAATGGCGCGCGCAATGAGCAGGCGCTGCTTCTGCCCGCCGCTGAAGTTCGCGCCGCGCGCCGTCAGCGTGCCGTCCATGCCGCCGTGTTCGCCGATGAATTTGTCTGCGCGCGCATACTGCGCCGCCAGCAAAAGGTCTTCCTCCCGCAGGCCGCGCTCGAAATCGATATTCTCGCGGATGCTCGCCGCCATCAGGAAATCGTTCTGGAATACGACGCCGAATTTTTTGCGCAGTTCGCCGCTTTCGTAGGCGCGCACGTCCTTCCCGTCCACAAAAACGCGTCCCCGGTCTGCATCGTAGAAGCGCAGCAGCAGGGCAACGATCGTGGATTTTCCGCTCCCCGTCGCGCCGATGATGCCGAGGGATTCCCCCTTTTTGAGGGTGAAGGTGATGTCGGAGAGGGCGGGAACGCCGCCGTAAGAAAAACTCACATGGTCAAAGCCGATGACGGCGTTTTGCTCTTCCGTCTCCGCCCCCGGCTCGGGCAGGAGTTCCTGCGGCATGGCGAGCACGGCGGCGATGCGCTTTGCCGAGGCGCCGCCCTTGGAATAGTTGACAAAGATGCGTCCCACCGAGATGACGGCGTTCAGGATGATGGTGAAGTAGGAGGTAAAGGCGATCAGGTCGCCCGGCATGGCATAGTTTCCCGCAACGCGGAAGGCGCCGGCGAACAACACGGCTGCCATCCCCAGATTGAGGACGGCGCTCATCAGCGGATTGGTGACGCCCGTCGTCAGGCTCGCCTTCGTCTCGCTTTTTACCACGTTTTCGTTGACGGCGCGGAAGGAATCGCTCTCATACTGCGTGCGCGAGAGGGCGCGGATGACGCGGATGCCCGCGTGGTCGTCGCGCACCTTGCGTACCATGCCGTCCACCGAGCGCTGCAGCCCGTCGTAGAGGGAGATGCCGCGCTTCGTGACGAGGATGACGATGACGGTCAGCACTGGGACGAGCGCAACGAGGATGAGCGCGAGGACGGGATCGACCAGAAAGGTCAGAACGATGCTTCCGATGAGCAGGATGGGGGCGCGCACGCCCAGCCGCTGCATCATGCCGATCATGTTGTGGACATTGTAGGTGTCCGAGGAGAGGCGGGAGACGAGGGAGGGGACGGTCGTCTCATCCGTCTGCCGTGCAGAGAGGCGCAGAGTCTTGGCAAACAGGTCTGCGCGGAGACGCTCCGTCGTGTCGCGCGCCACCTTGGAGGCCATGCGGTTGGCGGTGACGTTCCCCACAAGGCCGAGGGCGGCGCAGGCGAGCATCCCGACGCCCCAGAGCGAGAGGGCAAGGATGTCCCCGCCCGGCGCGACATTGTCGATCATGTGCTCCATGATGAGGGGGAGGAACAGCTCCGCCAGTGTCCCCGCCGTCTTGATCGTCAGTCCGAGCGCCATGCGCAGCTTATAGGCGGAGAGATAGGAAAAGAGGGTCTTCAACGTTGTTCTCCTTGTCGGGTGACGCACTTTGCGTTTTCGGCAAGGCGTTCGATACATTTTTCAAGAAATTCGCGCTCCTCCTGCGTAAATCCCGCAAGTACGCGTTCGTTCCAGCTGCGGTGAACTTCGCGGATGGCGGGAATGGCGTCCAGCGCCTTCTGCGTCGGATAGACGAGCAGCGACCTCCTGTCCTGCGGGTCGGGCGTGCGCGTGATAAAGCCCTTTTCCTCCAGGGAGGAGAGTTGCCGCGCCACGTTGCTCTTATGGACAAAGATGATGGAGGAGAGCGCCTCCTGCGAGATGCCGGGATTGCGGCAGATGTGCAGGATATAGGAATCCTGATAGCTGCCGATCCCGAGCGATTCATATTGTGCCGTGCGGTAGAGGTTGGCGCACCGCCACACCTCGCCCAGCTGTTTCATAAACCGCGATGTCATGGTATTCCTCCATTGTTGCGCCCGCAATCATTGCGCCCGCAACTATAGAATACCAAAAAATCCCCGCTCTGTCAAGCGGGAGGGGAAAGAAAATGCGCCCCGTCCGCATTCGCGGACGGGGCGCACACCGTTTGCGCGGTTCAATGCCTTTTAAATGGTCTCGATATTGATGAGGTTGGAGTTGCCGCTCTTGCCGTTGGGCGTTCCGCCCGTGATGACGATGGTGTCGCCCTTTTTCACGAGGCCCGAGTCGCGCGCGGCGCACTTGGCAAAGTGGAACAGAACATCCACTGAGTTGTATTCCTCACTCATCACGGGCAGGACGCCCCAGCTCAGGGCAAGTTTCTGGTAGCTGCGCGGATCCGTCGTCATGCCGATGATGTCGATCATGGGGCGGAAGCGGGAGACCATCTTTGCCGTGCCGCCCGTGCGGGTGCAGACGACGATCGCCTTTGCCTTGACGTCGCGCGCGAGCGTGCAGGCGGAGTGGGATAGCGCGTCCGCCGTGCTGCGGATGAGGTAATCCTTCTCGTCTACTTTCTGGATGAACTGTTCGCGGCTCTCCGCCTGCAGCGCGATGCGCGCCATGGCGGCGATGGACTGCACGGGATAGAGCCCTGCCGCCGTCTCGCCCGAGAGCATGACGGCGCTCGAGCCGTCGTAGACGGCGTTCGCCACGTCGGAGATCTCCGCACGGGTGGGGCGGGGCTGTTTGATCATGGATTCGAGCATCTCGGTCGCCGTGATGCAGCGCTTGCCTGCGCGGCGGCAGGCGTTGATGATGGTCTTCTGGATGTCGGGCAGCTCCTCATAGGGGATCTCCACGCCCATGTCGCCGCGGCCGATCATGATGCCGTCGGAAACTTCCAGAATGGTCTGCAGATTGTTCACGCCCGCGCGGTTCTCGATCTTGGCGATCAGGTCGATGTCGTCCGAGCCGTGCTCATGCAGGAAATTTCTCACATCCAGAATGTCCTGCGCCTTGGAGACGAAGGAGCACGCCACAAAGTCCACACCCTGCTCGATGCCGAATAAAAGGTCGCTCTTGTCCTGTTCGGAGAGGTAGACGAGGTTGAGCTCCTTTTCGGGGAAGAACATGGATTTGCGGTTGGACAGCTCCCCGCCGATGGCGACCTCGCACTCGACGTCGGGCGCTTTGACGTTTTTAACTTCAAAGACCATGAGCCCGTTGTTGAGCAGAATTTTGTCGCCCGGCTTCATGTCCTCGCAGATGCCCTTGTAGGAGACGGAGACGCGTGTCTCATCTCCCTCGATGTCCTCGGTGGTGAAGGAGAATCTGTCGCCCTCTTTCAGGTTGATCTTGCCGTCTTTGAAGGTCTTGATGCGGAACTCCGGCCCCTTTGTATCCAGCAGGATGGGCAGGGGGATATTCTTCTCTTTGCGGATCTTCTTGATCATGGCGATCTTCTTGGCGTGCTCCTCGTGGGTGCCGTGCGAGAAGTTGATGCGCGCAACATTCATGCCCGCGTCCGCCATGGCGGCGATCACTTCCTCGGTGTCCGAAGCGGGGCCGAGCGTGCAGACGATCTTGGTCTTTCTCATAAATAATCCTCTCCTGAAAATATTCTGTATCTATTTTATCATATTCCCCGCAAAATACAAGCATTTTTTCGGAGTTTGTGGTATAATATCTTTGCTTCGAGCGGGCTGCGCGGCCGCGGCGCATCCCGAATGCGACGAGGAAAGTCCGGGCATCGCAGGGCAGGACGCCTGATAACGTCAGGTGAAGGCGACTTCAAGGAAAGTGCAACAGAAATAGACCGCCGCTTTTGCGGTAAGGATGGAAAGGCGAGGTAAGAGCTCACCGACGGGACGGTAACGCCCCGTGCCATGTAAACCCCGTCCGATGCAAGGTTGGGCTGCGTTCACACGGGTTGCCCGCCCGAATGCAGCCGTGAATACCGCTTGAGCCTATCGGTGACGGTAGGCGTAGATAAATGACCGCGCTCGACAGAACCCGGCTTACAGGCCCGTCTCGAAGTATCTTTTTGTATCCGGCCCGCTGCAGGCGGGATTTGTCATATGTTTTTCCGTTTGCGGGAATTTTTTTGCGAAGCAGGCGGAAAAATCGCTTGACACTTTCTGAATAGTTGTTATAATAGGATATGCTGTTTTTGAAAGAGCGAAATTGAGGTGTAGCGCAGTTTGGTAGCGCGCTTGGTTAGGGACCAAGAGGTCGCGTGTTCAAGTCACGTCACCTCAACCAAAGAGCCGCGGCTCCGCATTTGGCGGAGCCGCGGCTCTTTGCATAGGCAGCGGGGCACGGACGCGGCCTCCGGTGTCCCGAACGCGCCCTTCTGTACGCGGTTGGCAACCGATACGCCGATCCCGCAGCAGCCGAGAACAAAGAGCACGGCATTGAGTACGATCTCGAATTTGGAAACCCTGTTTTCCATGGATGACTCCCGCGCTTGTTTTCGGGGGATCGGACAGCCGCCGTGCGGCCCGCGTCCGGCCTCCCGCCGCGCTTCGTACGATACAATTATATGGGATATGTGACGGTTTGTCAAGCGACGCACTCTGCATGGTTTTGTACATGCGGTACGGCTGACACTGCGCAAATTGCTTGACAGACATCCCCGTGCCGTGCTATACTGTTTCAGCCTGAACGGAAAGAGCATTCTGACCGCAAAGGGGACGAGATGAAAGATACTGTGCGCGCGGGAAGCGCGCTCTCTCCCTTTGCACTTCGGGCAAGGGGATTTTTTTATGGAAGAAAAGCGCATTGCCGTGCTCTCGGTCATCGTACGCAACCGGGAATCGGCGGAACAGCTCAATGCATACCTCTCCGCTTACGGCGAGTATATCGTGGGCAGGATGGGCATCCCGTATCGGGAAAAGAACGTCTCGGTGCTGTGCGTCGTGCTCGATGCGCCCGCATCCGTGGTGAATGCGCTCACGGGCAAGATCGGCCAGCTCGACGGCGTCTCCGCCAAGACATTATTCAGTCAATTTTAACTTTTTCGGAGGATCGGTATGAAAAAAATACTTTCGGCAGTGCTTGCGCTCACCGTGGGCGTTGCAACACTCTCCTTTGCGGCGTGCAGCCCCGAAGGGGTGGAAGAGGACGCATTTACCGTCTATGCGCCGGACGGTGCACCCGCACTGGCGCTCGCCAATGCCGTGCGCGAGGAGAATGCGGACTTCGAGTACCACATCGTTGCGTCGGAAACCATCACCGCACAGGTGACGGGCGAGAGCCCCGCGGCGGACTTCTGCGTGCTGCCCGTCAACGCGGCGGCAAAGCTGCTCGGCACCGGGGAGAAGTATCAGATGCTCGGCACCGTCACCAACGGAAATATGTATTTCCTGACGACGGGGGACAATACCGCGCTCACCGCGGACAATCTCTCCTCGCTTGTAGGCAAGACGGTGGGCGTCGTGCAGCTCACCAACGTCCCCGGTCTCACGCTGCAGGCCGTGCTCGCAAAGTATGACCTGGCCGTCAACATTGTGGGCAACGACGGGGAGATCGCGGAGAATGCCGTCAATCTGAAGGCGTTTGATGCGGCGAATGTGACGCCTGCGGGCGGGTGCGACTACTACCTCTGCCCCGAACCTGCCGCGACCACCAAGATCAATGCGACGGCTTCGGCGGCAGTACCTTTCCTTTTGGCGGGGAGCCTGCAGGAGCTGTACGGCGAGAACGGGTATCCGCAGGCGGTTCTGGTGGCAAAGACCTCCGTCATCGCCGACCACAAGCCCGTTGTCGATACGCTCATCACCTACATGGAGGGGAGCGCGGACTATCTTGCCTCTGCCGATGCCGCCGACGTCGTGGAACTGCTTGCCCCCTGCTACACGCAGGGTATGACGCCCTCGCTCAACGCAAACAACCTCAACGCGACGGTGATCGCCCACTGTTCGGTGCGCTTTACGGCGGCACAGGCGTGCAAGGCGACGGTCAATGCCTTCCTCGCCGAACTTGTCGCCGTCAGTCCGGAATTTACGACAGCCGTTTCGGACGCCTTCTTTTACGTGGGCTGAGCAGGCAGATGGCGAAGAAGAATGCGCTGTTTTCGGCACTTGCGGTCGCAGCACTTTGGCTTGCATGGATCGCCGCCTATTACGGCGTAAAAAATGACTATGTGCTTCCCTCCTTTTGGGACACCCTGCGCGAAACGGGACGCCTCCTTGTGAGCGCGTCCTTTTGGCGCGCCTTTTTCAACACGTTTCTGCGCACGCTCTGGGCGTTTCTCATTTCGCTTGCGCTCGGCGTCGGCATGGCGGTCGCTGCCCATCTTTTTGGGTGGGTACGCGCTTTTTTCGCACCCGTTGTCTCCGTTTTGCGTACGCTTCCGACAATGGCGGTCATTCTCATGCTCCTTTTGTGGACGACGCCCGTCGTCACGCCCGTCGTCGTATCCGCGCTCGTGCTCTTTCCCGCCGTCTATTCCGCGGCGCTCGCCGCACTCGATGAAGTCGGGGAGGAATACGGCGAACTGGTGCGTTCTTTCCGCGTCCCTCTCGGACGCAGGATCGGGAAGATGTATCTGCCCCTCGCCGCGCCCGTCCTTCTCAGGCAGGCGGGCGGTATCTTTGCGCTCGGCCTGAAGGTCGTCATCTCGGGCGAGGTGCTTGCTTCCACCTATCGTTCGCTCGGCGGCATGATGCAGGAGGCAAAGATGTATCTCGATATGCCGACGCTCATGGCGCTCACGCTGCTCGTCCTATTGCTCGGATTTGTTCTCGAGGGCGCGTGCCGGCTCGCCTATTATCTCATTGTGAGGTGGCGCAGATGAAGCTCGAACATGTCACCAAGCGCTACGGCGCGCGCATCGCGCTCGACGACGTCACGCTCGAGATCCCGGAGGGGGAACTTTGCGCCGTACTCGGCGAGAGCGGCGCGGGCAAGACGACGCTGCTCAACGTCCTGGCGGGGCAGACGCCCTTTGAGGGGAGCGCGGAGGGACTTCTGCCCTGTTCCTATCTCTTTCAGTCGCCGCGCCTTCTGCCCAATCTTTCGCTGGAGGAAAATCTTCGCTTCGTTCTCCCGCGCGGGGAATGGGGCGAGATCGGGCAGATGCTCGCCAAAGTGGGGCTGGCAGGGCGGGAAACGTCCTACCCGCACGAACTCTCCGGCGGGGAGCGGCAGCGCGTCGCCATCGCACGCGCATTTTTGTATCCGCATGAGGCGCTGCTCATGGATGAGCCGTTCTCCTCGCTCGACCTCTCTCTCAAAAAAACGCTGCTGGAACTCGTCGCCGCGCTCTGGAAGGAGCGCCTGCAGACGATCGTCTTTGTCACGCACGACGTGCATGAAGCGGCCGTCCTTGCCCGCCGCGTCCTCGTCCTGCGCAGGGGCAGTATCGTGCTCGATACGCCCGTGGAAGGGGATGTCCCGCGCGATTTCTTCTCCCATCCGCCCGTTGAGGATACGCTCATCCGCGCCCTCATGTGATTCAGAGAACCGAAAAGTTGTAAGCGCTCCCTTTGGGAGCGCTTTTTCTACAGAGTCGCATCAGATTTTGTCATATATTTTGTTGACATTGTACTTTTATTGTGTTACAATATTGTCATATAATCTTATTACATGCGCGCCATGCTGTATATGGCGGGGGATGTGAATATGAGAAAGATAAAAACTGAGAGTAAGAATACGCAGGACATGATGACGCTCGGGAGCGACGATATCCCGCAGCCCGTGCACAAAAAGGGCGGGCTGCGGCTCAAGGCGAAGCATCACCGCCGTCTTGTAAAGGGGCTTGCCGCCGCTTCGGCGTGCGCCATCCTGGTGGGGGGCGCCTTTGGGATCAATGCACTGTTCTTCAACGAGGCTGCACCCAATACCGTGCAGGAGGGCTTCTCTACCGTCCTGTATGAACTTCCGACGGACGGCTCTACCCCCGATCTTCATTCGGCGCTCGAAAATATCGGCTATATGAACGCGCGGTTCCGTGCGCAGAGCGTATGGTATTCCGAGATGGCGGGAACGGTGGATACCATGCTCTCGCAGCAGGTCAATACCTGGAAGCAGTTCTCGGACGGCGTTCTCATCCAGACGGACATCACCACATCCAGCCTCATCAACTCCGCAAAACAGTTCTGCTGGGTGGGGGATCGCGTCATCTGGCGCGAGGCGGCGGGCGGCCCGTCCACCTATAACGGCATCAACACCGCCTGGAAGGAGGGCGCGCCCTACGGCAATATGTCGGTGGAGGAGTACAAGGCGACGCGCGGGCTTCCCGGCACGGAATTTTCCGTCTATGTCATCAACGAGGAGACGCTTCTGGATGCCTCTTCCGTCACGGACAACGGCGACGGAACCTATACGCAGACATACTATCTCGACCCCGCCACCGACAAGGCGCCCGCATACTACGTCAATCAGATGATGTTCACGGGGGGGCTTACGTCCCTTCCCACGTTTGAATATATCACGGTCACCTACACGTTTGATGCGACATGGCAGGTGCTCTCTTCCCAGATCGAGGAGGCATATACCGCCACGAAGGGTGTGAACGCAAAGTGTACGGCCAACTATCATACGGTCTATGAATACGGCACCGACCGCGCGTATGCAACAGCATATGAGGACTATTTCAAAGACTATGCCGACAAGCCCGCCACGGGCGCGCCCGAAGAGGAGCCGCTCACGGCGGCGGACTGCCTTGCGGAGGCGTTCGGCCCCGTTCTGAGCGGCCCCGTCAACTTTGCACTCGATCTCTCCCTCAACGGCGAGCCGTACGAGGGCCTTGTCTGTGTGGACGTGTCCGACATGGAAAACATTGCTCTGCGCGCGCAGATCGGCACCGTGCAGCTGCAGTATGCGGGCGGGCAGGTCTACCTTCGCTATGGCAACGGCGTTAAGGTCAGGATGTCCGCCGAAGAACTTGCCGCGCTCATCTCCTCTCTGACGGGGGGCGAGGCGGCCGGAGACATCTCCTTCGATACGGATGTTCTGCTCGCCCAACTGGGCGGGGGAACCTTCACCCTTGCCGAGGACGGAAGAAGCGCTGCGCTCTCCTCCGAACTCACCCTCATGGGAATGAATATCCCCGTTTCCTTCACATTTGATGTTTCCGAACAGGGCGCCGTCACGCTGGGCGGCGTATCTGCGGACATCGCCGTTGCGGGGATGCAGATCGGGGCGAGCCTTGCCTATACCGAGGAGAGCATCCCCGCACTCACCGAGCAGGAGGCGGCGGCCTATGCCGACCTCATGCCCTATGTGCAGACCGTTCTCAATATCGTTTCGGGGGATGCGATATCCCTCGGCTTGTCCTACTCTGCACAGGGGATCTCCCTTACGGCCGATCTCGATGTCGCCATCAAGGGTGAGTTTATGGTGCAGGGGTCGCTTGTATTGGGCTATGGGACGGCAAGCAAGTGCGTTCAGCTTGCCTATGCCGGCGGCTTCGTCTATCTTACGCTGGACGGAATCAAGCTGAAAGCCGATCTCGGGCAGGCGATCGAGCTTATCGGCAGCTATCTCACCTTCCCCGAGGTCTCGCTCGACGGTCTGCAGGTGGATCCGGGAGCTCTGATCAACATGATACTTTCCCCCGAATTTGCGGCAAATTTTGCCGTTACGGAAGGGGATAATGTACTGAATATCGCCGTCAAGGGCAGCGAACTGCTTTCTCTGTTCGGCGTCGACTTTGCACTGGGCGATGTTGCACTCGGCGTGCAGAATGGTACCGTGTCGGCAAGCGCGCTCGGGGCGGACATCGTTGTGACTGCGGGGCAGCCGTTCACTGTAGACACGGACGGGTATACGGACGGCGTGAAGCTTGTGCAGAATGTGCTTGGGCTGCTCACGCAGGATTATCTCTCCGCAGGCGTGACGTATGCGGCGGGGGATCTGTCCGTAATTGGTACGGTGATGCTGGACATGAACAGTTTTGCGGCGAAGGCGGAGCTGGCGCTGGGCTACAAGAGTGCGCGCAAGACGGTAAATATCTTGTATGCGGACGGCTCGGTGTATGTGGA
>CALVZS010000003.1 GCA_944372575.1 uncultured Clostridia bacterium
CAACAGCGTGCGCAACTGGGATCTCGCCGCGGACACGACCCTCTATGCCTCCTGGGCAGAAGTCCTCGAGTTTACGCCGATCACCGGTACCACGGGTGAAAATGCTTATTCGGTGCAGGCGGGGCCGGAGATCGGTTTGGTCTCCAGGGTTACGATCCCTGCGACCTATCAGGCGCCCGGCACGAGCGAGGCGTACTATGTGACCGACCTTCTCTCCGGCGCATTCCAGGGCTGCATGTCGCTGACGGAGATCAATATCCCCAACAGCATTCGTACAGTCGGCGCAATGTCTCTGGACGATTCGTCCGGCGCGTTTGCGGGCTGCACCAACCTGATGGACGTCAACGTCTATGAGGTGGAGGGATCGCACGAGGCTTACTACTATTCTGTGGACGGCGTTCTGCTGTTGGCGAACCCTCAGACGGGTCTGATGCGTATCGCCTACTTCCCGGCGGCGCGCACGGGCGTCTACTACATTCCGGAAGGCGTGCAGGAGATCCCTACTCGTACATTCTCCGGCGCAAATCTCACCGCGGTCGTCATCCCGGAGAGCGTGCTCTATATCCGCCAGACGGCGTTCTACAACAATCGGAATCTGGAGCTTGTCTATTTTGAGTCCGGTTCGGCGGAAGCGCAGCCTCTGCTCATCGAAGGGCTTGCGTTCCAGGGCTGCACGGCACTTGATGAGATCACGCTGCCCGCACGCCTTGCGGAGGTGGAGTCCTTTGACGAAGTGTTCTACAACTGCACGTCTCTTTCCAATATCTACTTTGAAGAGGGGAACGCATACTATTCCTCCATCGACGGGCTTGTGTGCGACGCGCTCGGCGAGACGCTGGTGTACTGCCCTTACGGCAAGAGCGGCGTTCTGACCCTTCCCGGCGCTCTTACGGCGATCGGAGATTCCGCGTTGGCAGAGCGTGACAACCTGACGGGTGTCATCATCGGCGCCTATGTCGAAAGCATCGGCGCGCATGCTTTTGAGAGCTGCTTCAGTCTGCGCGAAGTGACCTTCCTCGGCTCGGCAGCGGCGAATGCGACCGCGATCGGCAACTATGCGTTCTACAACTGCACCGCGCTTACAACGGTTACGTTTGCAGAGGACAGCGATGTTGCGTCGATCGGAGAATATGCATTTGCATATTGCGAAAATCTGCGCGAGATCTCCATTCCCACGAGCATCACGGCGATCGGCGCGTATGCCTTCCAGAGCTGCGTCATGCTCTCCGAGATCACCATCGAGGGCGGCGAGCAGGAGATCACGGTGGGCGACTACGCATTCACCGAGTGCGTCAACCTCACGGAGGTCAACCTCGGCGCGGCGGTCGCACAGATCAATGTCGCGCTCGTATTCGAGGGCTGCAGCTACATTCAGAACGTCAACGTGGACGACGCGAACCCTTATTTCGTTGACCTCGACGGCGTGCTCTACAACAAGGCGGTCACGCAGATCGCGTACTATCCTCGCGCACGCAGCGGTGCCTATACATTGCCTGAGACTGTCACGGCGATTTCGGCATCGGCATTTGCGGACTGCACGCTGCTCACGTCCGTCATTATCGGCGCGAACGTGACGAGCGTCGGCGCGAACGCCTTCTATAACTGCTCTTCCCTTGAAGACCTTACGATTGAGGACGGGGACGCTGCCCTCACCATCGAGAGCTATGCGTTTGCCGGATGTGAGAGCCTTACCGCGCTCGTGCTTCCCGACCGATTGACGGGATTGAGCGATTATGTGTTCTATGCCGCATCGTCGTTGGCAGATCTTACGCTGGGTTCCAACCTTACGGGCATCGGCACATATGCGCTTGCCGGCACGGCGATCGAGGAGATCGACATCCCGGACAGCGTTTCGGCGATCAGCGCAAACGCGTTTGACAGCTGTATGTCCCTCATCCGCGTTTCTCTGCCCGCGTCCATGACGACGATCGGCAGCGCGCTCTTCAACGGGTGCATTGCCCTGTCCGAAGTGGAGATTCCGGAGGGGGTCACGGAGATCGGGGAATCCGCATTTGAAGATTGTACGGCGCTTTCGATCGTGGAACTTCCCTCCACGCTTGAGACCATCGGTGCATATGCATTTACCGGCACGAGCATCAGCTCGCTGACGATCCCGGGAAGCGTGACTTCGATTGGCGATGGTGCATTTGAGTCCTGTATCAACCTCAGGACGGTCGTATTTGAGGAAGGAGCTTCCGCGCTTACGATCGGGGAAGATGCTTTCCAGGACGATACCAGTCTGACGGAAGTGACGTTCTCTTCCAACGTCTCGAGTATTGGAAGGTACGCGTTCTCGACCTGCAGTTCGCTTTCCGCAGCGATGTTCAGGACGGGCGCAGACGGCACCTCTATGCTGAGAACGATCGGGAATCGTGCGTTCCTGAATACGGCGCTCACGGATGTTGTCCTTCCTGAAGGGTTGCAGATGATTGATCAGACGGCTTTCAGCGGTGCAGCCAGGGGAATGCTTCGCAACGTTGTCATCCCTTCCACGGTGACGAGCATCGGTTCGCAGGCTTTCTACAATCATGCAAATCTTGCGTCCGTGACCTTTACGGAGGGCGGAACGGAGGGACTTACGATCGGCAGCCAGGCATTCCAGAACCTGAAGTCGCTCACTTCGATCACCTTCCCGTCCAACCTGGAGGAGATCAACTCCAATGCGCTTCGCGGCAGCGTGAATATTGAAAGTATTTCGATCCCTGAAAGCTGCGCGAATTATGTCTCGCAGGACGGCATCCTTTACAGCAAGGATGAAACGGGTGCGATCACGGGACTTGTGCTGTTCCCGCTTGGCAAGACAGGGTCTGTGACGGTTCCGGAGGGTGTGACGGAGATCGCTTCTTATGCACTGAATACCTCCAAGATCACCGATATTTCGCTTCCTTCCACGCTTAGGACAATCGGAACATATGCCTTCCAGGACAGCGCGATCGAAACGATCACGATGCAGGAGGGGGTTACCTCGATCGGCAACTATGCGTTTGAAGGTTCGGCTCTGACCTCGATCGCGATTCCTGCAAGCGTGACGTCCCTCGGAAATTATTCGTTCAGCAACTGCGTCGATCTGACGACCGTTACGTTCGGTGAGAACAGCAGTCTTACGACGATCGGACAGTATGCTTTCGGCGTTTCCTCTACGGCTACAGCCTATACCGGGATCACGTCCATCACCATTCCAAAGTCGGTCACTTCGATCGGAGCAAGGGCATTCAACAACTGCCAGGATCTTGAGACTGTCATCTTTGAAGAGGGCGGCACGCAGGAACTGACCATGGCTGCCGGCGGCGGTTATTCAAATTTCAATATCAATGCCCACAATAGCAACTATGGTGTATTCGGCTACTGCATTTCGCTGACGGAGGTCACGCTTCCGTTCCGCCTCAGGACGGTTCCCAGCTTTGCGTTTGTTCGCTGTACTTCCCTCAAGACCGTAAACTTTGCAACGGATGAGAACGGCAACTACGGCGTGACGACCATCAGCAACGGCGCATTCCGCGAGACGGCGATCGAGACCTTCGTGGTTCCGGACAGCGTGACGACGCTTACCTTGAATTCCACCTACACCAACAACACATTTGCCGGCTGCGATAATCTCAGGAGCGTCACGCTTCCTGCAGGGATAGGTGAACAGGCCGATTTCTGGAAGTATTTCCATGGCAGTCATTCGCTGGAGGAAGTGAATGTTTCGGAGAACAACAATACGTATGCTTCCGTAGACGGCGTGGTGTTCAGCAAGGATCTATCGACGCTTATCTATTTCCCCACCGGAAAGATGGCGGAGGGCGGAACCTATGAGATCCCTGCCGGGACGGAGACGATCGGAGACAATGCATTCTACCATTATCGTTCCACCTCTACCTCGACGAGCTATAAGCCGAGAGAAGACTATGCGCGGATCACCGGTGTTGTCATCCCTGCAAGCGTTTCGTATATCGGCGAGGAAGCATTCCGCCTGCCCTATCTGGAGACCATTACCTTTGCGGAAGCTGCAGCAGGGGAGACGGAGGCAGCGTCGCTTGAAGTCGGAGCAAGTGCATTCTCCGGCTACCAGCTGCCCGCAAACAATCTGACGTCCATTGCGCTTCCTGCAAGGTTGACGGAGCTCGGAAGCTATACGTTCCGCAACCAGGTGTTGCTTACCTCTGTTACCTTTGCCGAGGGATGCCGGCTCAATTCCATCGGCAGTTCCTTCAGCGGATGCTCGGCGCTCGAATCGATCACGCTTCCCGATGCGCTGGAGACCATCGGCAGCAGTGCATTCAGTTCCTGCTCTTCGCTGACCTCCATCGTTATTCCCGACTCGGTCACGGAGATCGGCGGCAGCGCATTCAGCGGCTGCTCCGCTCTGACCTCCGTCGTCGTTCCCGATTCGGTCACGGAGATCGGCAGCAGTGCGTTTAATAATTGCTCGGGTCTGACGTCTGTTACATTGTCTGCTTCGCTTACGGAAATCGGAAACAGTGCGTTTGTCGGCTGCACGAGCTTGACGTCCATTACGATCCCGGCATCGGTCGAATCGATCGGCTACAGCGCTTTCCGCGGATGCACCGCTCTGTCCTCCGTTACCTTTGAAGAGGGCTCCAGATTGCAATCGTTCGCAACCTATAGGCGGCCTTCTTCTACCTACGGCGTATTCAGCGGCTGCACTTCGCTCACCGGCATCACGCTTCCCGAATCGCTTCAGAGCCTTCATCACTATGCATTCTATGGATGCACGAGCTTGCGGGAGGTGGATTTCGGGGCGAACAGCCAGGTCACCTCTATCGATATCGGGGCATTCAGCGGCTGCACGAGCCTGGAAGTGATCACGCTTCCGCGCAACTTGACGACGATCGGCGAGAGTGCATTCACAGGATGTACTTCACTCATGGAAGTGGAGGTCATGCCCGCCCTTGTAAGTATCGGCACAAGCGCGTTCAGCGGCTGCAGCAGTCTCGAGACATTCACCGTCTACGGTGCGGTCACGGAGATCGGCGCCAATGCCTTCTCCGGGTGCGACAACCTTAGCGTTGAGATCGACAGCGGCAACACTGCGTTTACGGTTTTGGAGGACGGGATCCTTTACGACAGTATGCAGACGACGATCATCAGCCTCTACGGAGAGCTGAGCGGCGAAGTCGTGATCCCTGGTTCGGTCACCTCGATCCCCGCCGGAATGTTTGCCGGTTCTGCGGTCACAAAGGTCACGCTTCCTGCAGGTATCACCGAGATCGCGGAGGGTATGTTTGAAGGATGCGAAAACCTTGAGGAAGTCGTCATGCTCGGTCGTGTCACTTCCATCGGCGCCAACGCCTTTGCGGACAGCGGCCTGGAGCGCATCACCATCGGCAGATATGTGACTTCCATCGGAGAAGGGGCGTTCCGGAATTGCTCGAACCTGACAGAAGTTACATTCGAGCCGAACGGCAGCAGTATCCTGCAGATTGCAGACTATGCATTCCAGAACTGCACCTCGCTTACAAGCATCGATCTTCCCGTCCGTCTGCGCAATACGATGACGGATACCGGATATTCCGGCATCTACTACGATGTGGTAGAGGGAATCGGAGCCTATGCATTCGACGGCTGCGCGAACCTGGCATCGGTCACGTTTAATGTGCGCGGCGGACAGATGCTTACCGAAGGTCTGAGTTTCGGTGACTATGCGTTCCGCAATACTGCGATCACGTCCATGGTGCTTCCCACCTACCTGAGAGGATACCTGGAAGCGACGGAGCCTCTGCCCGGCAGCAGGAGAGCATACCATCCGGCGATCGGAAGCTATTGCTTTGACGGGTGTGCCGCACTGCAGAGTGTCACGTTCAATTACCACGCTACGGAATCTTATTACATCGGGAACTATGCGTTCCGCAACTGCACATCGCTGTCGGAGCTTGTCAATCTGCCGAGTTCGCTCAGCTTCACAGATCCGGTTGCCACAAATGCGTGCGGAACGGGCATATTCCAGAACTGTACCGCTCTCACGGAGATCACGCTTCCGTCGCAATCCTGGTATGGTTCCGATGTCTTTGCCGGATGCACGGGATTGACAAAAGTCACATTCTATATGTCGGCAAACACCGGTTCAACCATCGGACTCAATGCATTCTCCGGATGTACGGCTCTTTCCGAGGTAGTGCTTCCCGAAAACCTGACGCTGATCAGAACCGGAGCCTTCGCCGGCTGTACCGCGCTCACATCGATCACGCTTCCCGCAAGTGTGACGACCGTGCAGGCCGGTGCGTTTGAAGGGTGGACGGCTTCGCAGACCATTTCGGTCAGCTTTGCGGCGGGCCAGGTTCCGTCCGGGTTTGCAAGCGGCTGGAGCGGCGGCGCGACCGTTGCCTATGCGAATGCCTCCGCACTTGCGGCTTTGCCTGGTGAGGGCAAGCAGTAAGAAATAACAAGTTGCGCACGATGACTCACTCCATCGGATTTCCGATGGAGTGAGAAGTGCGTTTCCGAAAATTTCATCATTTCATTCATTTTATTATCTGCAATAAAAAAAGGAGGGTCATATGAATAAGAATTCGCTCTTTCAGAAGTACCGCTCAAAGCTTGTGCTGGAAGGCATCCTGAAAGCCGCAATCTGGGGTTTTGTCGCATTTTGCCTCGTTGTGGCGGTCGTCGCTTTTGTCGGCTGGGCAACCGGATATAACAGTGCGGTCTGGCTCGGCATCGTGATCGGCGTCGCGGTCGGCATTCTTTGTGCCGTCATCCTGTACTTTGCGCTGTTCCGTCCCACGGCGAAGCTGATCGCTCAAAGGCTGGATGCGCTCGGACTGGAAGAACGCATGATCACGATGATGGAACTGCAGAAGGACGATTCCTATATTGCCATGCGCCAGCGGGAGGACGCAAAGGCGCAGCTTGCCAAGGTGAATCCGAAGCAGATCAGCGTTGCTCCGTTTGCGGCAAATGCCGCGCAGACCGGAAGCAAATCGCGTGCGGCAATGCTCGGCTGTGTCATTGCGGCGCCCATCCTTGCGATCGCCATGGAACTTCTCCTGGTGCTGAGCATCTACAGTGTCCTTCCGGGCGGGAATGATATCTTCGATCCGTCTGCGCAGCCCAGCTTTGTGCTTGTCAGCTATATGGATAACGACGGCGGCACCATTCAGGGCGAGACCGACCAGATCGTGGAAGTCGGCGGCAGTACGGAGGCCGTGCTTGCGGTCGCGGACGATGGATTTGCCTTCGTGCAGTGGTCGGACGGCTACGCCCAGCCTTCGCGTTCGGACAGCAATGTGCAGGAAGATCTCTTCGTCTATCCGGAATTCCAGGAGGTCGGTGATGACGGAGATGGCGACCCCGGCGACGAGCCGAGCGATCAGCCGTCCGATCAGCCGAACGAAGGGGATGGATCGGGAAACGGTGATCCTAGTCAGGATCCCGGCAATCAGGGAGGCCTCAACGGGGAGGACAACAGTACCATTATCGACGGAAACACGGACTATAAGGACGAGTACGAATATTACTACGAGCTTGCCATGCAGCTTCTCAATTCCGGTACGCTTACTCCGGAGATGGAAGCGTTCCTGAAGGCATATTTTGACAGCCTTCTTTGATAAGAAAAAAATAAAAAATATATAAAAAGAGGATTTTACAGAAATGGTGACAGAGGAGAATATCCAGAAGTTCAGCAAAATGTGCGCCAACATCTTCAAGCAGGTGGAGCGCGACGTGATCGGCCAGAAGGATGTTGTCGAGGGAACGATCATTGCAATGATTGCCGGCGGCAACGTCCTTCTGGAGGGCGTGCCGGGCGTCGGCAAGACGAGGCTCGTGCGTTCACTTGGACGCGTGTTCAATCTGCCGTTCTCGCGCATTCAGTTCACGCCCGACCTCATGCCTGCAGACGTCACGGGTACGAACATCATCGTCAAGGATGAGAACGGGAACTCGCAGTTCCAGTTCCAGCCCGGCCCCATCTTCAGCAACATCATCCTCGCGGACGAGATCAACCGTGCGACGCCCAAGACGCAGTCCGCGCTTCTTGAGGCGATGCAGGAGCATACCGTCACGGTCATGGGCGTATCGCGTAAGCTGAACGAGCCGTTCTTCGTGCTTGCAACGCAGAACCCGATCGAGCAGGACGGCACCTATCCTCTGCCCGAAGCGCAGATGGATCGTTTCATGTTCAAACTCATCGTGCCGAATCCGTCGCTGGATGAACTCATGCAGATCGTCGACATGACGCAGAAGACGATGGCGGAAGTTGCCGAGGCTGCCTGCAGCGGCGAGGAGCTTCTGGAGATGCGCCGCACGGCAAACCAGATCCCCGTTGCGGAGGACGTCATGCGCTATGCCATGACGCTCTGCTCGGCGACCCATCCCGACAGCGAGTGTGCCTCTGCTGCGGCGAAGAAATATGTCCGTCTCGGCGCCAGCCCCCGCGCCGGTCAGGCGCTCATCTCGGCGGCGAAAGTCCGTGCGCTCATGCGCGGCCGCTACAATGTGGCATACAGCGACCTCAACGAGCTGGCATATCCCGTCCTCCGTCACAGGATGAAGATGAACTTTGAGGCGATCGCCGCCCGCGTACAGCCCGACGACGTGATCAAGATGATCATTGAGGAACTCAACGGAAAGAAACCGGAGAAGACGCAGACCGCTGCGGAACCCGCGGCACAGGCGCCCGCAGAAGAGGCGCCTGAGGCGGAGCAGACGGACAGCAAGAAGAGCAAGCGTAAATTCTTCGGGAGAAAGGAATGAAAGGATCTTACCTGAATGATGCTTTCTTCAGCCGGCTGGAGACGCTTGCGCTCAATTTGCGCACCGATCTTGCAGGTTTTTTCGGCGGAAAACATCTTGTAAAGACATACGGTCAGACGGTCGAATTTGCCGATTACCGTGAATATATGCTGGGCGACGACATCCGCCGCATCGACTGGAATCTGTACAGCCGTTTCGAAAAATACTTTCTGAAACTCTTTACGGATGAACGCCAGATGCACGTCCGGATCTTTCTGGACTGCTCTGCGTCGATGGGGCGGACAAGTCCGCAGAAGGGAAACTACGCGATCGCCGTTGCTGCGGCGATCGGATTTCTTGCCGTCCATAATATGGATAAGGTCTCCTTCCAGCTCATCAAGGGCGACCGCGCGGAAAATCCGTTCGGCACCATCATCGGTAAAAACGGCTTTTTCCGTGCCATCGGCGAGCTTGAGAACGTCACGTTCGAAGGGGAAGCCGATCTGTCTGCCGCCATCACAAGCTGTCCCGATCAGGGATCGAACGACGGCCTTACGGTCATTATTTCCGACTTTTTCTCCGAGCATGACTGGAAGAAGGCGGTGGATTATCTTTGCTACAAGAAGCGCCAGGTCATGCTCATCCAGGTTCTCACGCCGGACGAGGCGGATCCCGAATACAACGGGCGCATCCATCTTGTCGATGCAGAGTCGGAGATCGTGGACGATGCGCGCAACCTCAGGCTGCGCGTCACGCGCGGGATGCTGGATGCATACAACGAGGCCCTGAAAGATATGATGGGGGACATCAAATCTTTCAGCGCTTCGCGCGGCGTGGATTATATTACGCTTCATACGGATAAGCCGATCGAACGGATGTTGTTCGGGGAGTTGCTCAAGGTAGGTGTCATGGGATGATGGAATTACTGTTACCCCTCGGGCTTTTGGGATTGTTGGGGATCGTCATCCTCATCATCATTTACATTCTCAAGCCCAATTATCAGCAGAAAGTCGTATCGAGCACATACGTCTGGCGGCTGAGTTTACGATATAGGAGAAAGCGGATCCCGATCAACCGTCTGCTCAGCCTGCTCATCCTGCTGTGTCAGATCCTTGTGATCACCGCCTGCGCGCTCATTCTTGCGCACCCCGTCATTCCGTCGGAGGAGATCAACCGCGGCAATGAACGCATCGTCGTGATCGACGCGTCTGCAAACATGCTCGCCGCATCGGACGGCACGACCCGCTTCGAGCGCGCGGTCGAACAGGCGCGCGAACTCGCCTCGACCATTTTGATGGAGCCGGACGGCGTCGTCACGGTCATCCTTGCATCCGATGAACCGGACTTTCTGGTGCGCCGCGCCGGAAACGACCAGCGGACGGATGTGCTTGAGCAGCTCGATTCGCTCGTTTCCGGGACAGAGCTGCAGTGTACCTATGCACAGGCGGACGTGACGGGCGCCATGGGGCTTGCCGAAGATATTCTGGAGATCAATCCCGAGGCGGAAGTGCTCTTTTACACGGGAACAAGCTATATCGACCAGAGCGGCGTGACCGTTGTCGACGTCTCGCAGGAGGAGGAGTGGAATGCCGCGATCCTGGATGCCGATGTCGAACTGGTGGATAATTTCTATACGTTTACGGTGCAGGTCGCAAGTTACGGCCGCAACTCGAGCATCTCTGTGCATTGCGACATTTACGGCGCAAACGCGGGGAACATTGACGTCTCCCTCGTCTATCCCAATGTGCAGTGCGCGATGGGCGAGACGGTCACCGTGGAGATCGCGACGGGCATCAATGCCGATCCCGTCAACTGCGATACGCCCGTCTATGCCTATGACCGCACGCGCATTTATGTCGAAGTACTCGATTCCGCCGATGATGACAGCTTTTCGTATGATGACAGCATCACTCTCTACGGTGGACGGCCCACGGCGATCAATATTCAGTATGCAAGCGCGGCGCGCAATCCGTTTGTGAGCCTGGCGCTCTCCTCGCTTCGCAATACCATGTCCCTTCGCTGGAACATCAATATCGATGAGGTGGAGGTGGACGGAAACTCCACAGATCCGGAGGATATGCCCAAGACGGAGGGATATGATCTGTACATCTATGAAGATGGATTCGACCAGAACGGAAACGCAAAGACCTCCGTCATGCCGCAGACCATGCCGACGGACGGCATCGTCATTCTGATCAATCCGTTCTCTTCCCCGGTCGGGGCGGATCTTGTCCTTGACAGGATCGTCTCGGGCGGCGACGTCAGTTTCCCGCTCTCGGCGGCGGAGGGACAGACGTCTTCCATCCTGAGCGGCCTTACGCCGGAGAACATCCCGGTCAGGCAGTATGTGCGCATCTCGCTCTATGACGGTTATGAGCCCGTCATGTATGTGAACGGCGATCCCGCGCTGCTCGTCAAGGACGATCCCTATCAGAAGGTGGCGGTACTCTCCTTCAGCGTCAACTATTCGCTCCCGATCGGCGCCGATTATCCGATGATGCTCTACAATCTCTTCACCTATTTCCTGCCCTCCACGGTCACGAAGGAGTATGTGGAGGACGGCGTTACGGTCAATGAAGTCGGCTTCCTCTTTGAAGTCGGCGAGACAGTCACGCTCAATGCGCGCGGGCCGGAGCTGTCGTTGAGCGGCCCGGACGGCGATGCGCTGTATGAGGAGTTCCCGAGCACGATGGTCGCGACGACGCCGGGGATCTATACGGCAAGCCAGACGCTGCTGTCGGGCGCACAGATGACGGACAGCTTTTATGTCAAAGTTGCGGCTTCGGAGAGCGATCTTACGCGCGAGGAGGCCTCTATCGACGGCATCTCCTTCCCCGAGATCGAGCAGGACAACGATTTTGACCTGCTGCTCTATCTTGCGATCGCGCTGGCGGCGCTGCTGTTCATTGAATGGCTGCTGCAGATCAAGGAAAACTTTTAAGGAGGCACGGGTATGACAAATTTTCAGATCCATTTTGATGAACCCTGGCTTCTGCTCCTTCTGATCCCGGCGTTCTTCTTTGCGCTGTTTCCCTATTTCCGTCTCTCAAAGCGCTACCGCCGCACGCGCAACCGCATCATCTCGGTCGTCCTGCACTGCCTGATCATGCTGCTTGCCGTCACGCTGCTTGCCGGCATCGGGTTTACCTATCAGATCCCCAATACCGAAAACGAGGTCATCCTGCTTGTGGACGCCTCGGACAGCAGCAGCGATTCGCGCGAGCTGAAGGAGGAATTTATCCAGGCGGCGATCAACGAAAAGAGTCCTTCCATTCAGATGGGGATCGTGACGTTCGGCTGTGATCAGGTCTATGCCGTGCCGCTCACCTATGATTCGGACTCCATCTTCGATACCTATCTCAATGCCGAGACGCCCGATACCACGGCGACCGATTTTGAGAGCGCCCTGCGCTATGCGCGTTCGCTCATCACCTCGCCCGAGTCGGCAAAGATCGTTGTGATCAGCGACGGAGAGGAGACGGACGGCGCTGCGCTGCGCTATGTGCGCACCCTCTCGGCGGACGGCATCAAGATCGATACCGTCTATTTCCCCAACGAAAATGTGGAGTATGAAGTCCGGATCGTCGATGTGCAGTTCCCCGACATCAACATCGACCTCGACAGTGCGTTCAATCTCACGCTCAACCTTCAGAGCAATTATGAGGGGACTGCGCGCATCACGGTGTCCGACAACGGGACAACGGTTGCCGAGCAGTCGGCCAATCTTGTGACGGGGATACAGTCCGTCACCCTTTCCCATACCTTCTCGATCGGCGGTCTGCACGATTTGACCTTCCAAATCGAGAGTGATCAGGATACGCTTACGGCGAATAATCTCTATCATGCGTACTATTATGTAGAGGTGTTTAACAACGTCCTCATCATCGAAAATTATGAGGACGAGAGTTCCGAACTCAAAGCGATCCTGGATGCCGCGGACTATTCTTCAACGGTCGTTCAGATTGACGATACGCAGTTGCTGCCCGCTTCTGTGGACGAATTGCGCGCGTTCGATGAGGTGATTCTCTTCAACATCGGCAACGATCAGCTCTCCGCCGCCGGTTTGGACGCGCTGCTCAGCTCCTACGTCGGCACCTACGGCGGCAGTCTCTTCACGGTCGGCGAGAACACGTACGACCGCGACCAGATGTACGGCTCCGTCTATCAGGAGATGCTGCCCGTCGAGGCGGTCGATTACACGCCGCCCGTTGCAGTCGTATATATCATCGACGCTTCGGGAAGCATGAGCGGCAACGCGCTGGAGCTTGCAAAGGATGCGGCATTCCAGAGCCTGCAGACGCTGACCAGCCGCGACTGGGTGGGCGTCATGACGCTGCGCGATTCGTACAGCGAGGATCTCGCGCTCACGCCTGTGCCGCAGCTCTCCGATATCGAGGCCGCGATCGATTCCATCGAGTCCTCGGACGGCACCAACTACGCCGCATCGATCATTCACGCAGGCGCGGCGCTCTCCCAGCTCTCTTCTGTGCAGAAGCGTCACATCATCCTCATCAGCGATGCGCAGCCTGGGGATAACCTGTGGGACAATGCGGTGGAGCAGACGGGCGGCTACGGCGGTGCGATTCAGAACAATTACGAAACACACGGCATTACCTGTTCCATCGTCTCCGTCGTTTCCGGCGGGCAGACGGAGAACATGCAGGCGGCCGCAGAACTCGGACACGGGAGTTTCTATCAGACGAGCAATACAACGGAACTTGCGCAGATGCTCATCGAAGATCTCCGTGCGCCCGAGATCACAGGCAACAATCCCGGGATGTTCACACCCCGCATTTCCGACATTACGCCCGTGGTGGACGGGATCAGCCAGGCGGATATGCCGCAGCTGGGCGGCTACTACGGCACCCGTCTGAAGAGCGGCGCCGTTCAGCCCCTCATCACGCCCTATGAGGACGTTCCGATCTATGCCCAGTGGGATTATGGACGAGGCAAAGTCGGTAGCTTTATGTCCGACCTCGGCGGAGAGTGGTCGGCGGAGTTCCTTGCAAGCGAGACGGGCATTCAGATCATACAAAATATTTTCAAGACGCTGCGCCCGACGGAGAGTATCCGGCCGCAGGAAGTGAGTCTGACGCTGGAGGAACAGAACTATACGACGTCGGTCAACATCTTCAGCGAAGTGGAAGAGGGACAGAGCGTGGAACTGCTTGTTTCCGGGCCGGACGGCTCCTCCGAGGGTATCTCCATCGTTCAGCCAACGGCCGCCGATTTCTTCAGTACGGCGTCCTTTACGGTGCGCACGCCCGGCGTCTACACGATCGTTGTGCAGAAAAAGGATGCCAACGGTACTGTTCTTGCCGAGACAACGATCTACAAGGCGTTCTCCTATTCGGCAGAGTATACCTATTTTGTCGACGCTGAGGAGGGGGCAAATCTGCTCTCCGATATGGCGCTGGACGGCGACGGAGAGGAGCTGACGGAGGGCTGGCAGGTATTTGAGAATCTTGTCACCGCCTTTGACAGATCGTACGATCCGAGGCTGCTCTTTGCGATCCTGATCATCGTCATGTTCCTTCTGGATGTTGCAGTCCGCAAGTTCAAGTTCAAGTGGCCGCATGAGATCATCCGCGATCGCAGGGAGAAGAAGCGGCTTGCACAGCGGGACGGCAGGACGGGACAATCTTGAGGAGGATAGAATGAAGAAATTTCGTATTACGTTGGCAATCGCATCTCTTCTCTGCTGTCTGATTGCTCTTGCTGCCTGCGGCGGTACGGCGCTGGCGCGCCCCGGCCGCGTTCAGATCGATTCGGATACCCTGGAACTGAGCTGGAACGCCGTTGACAGGGCAAACCGCTATATTTTGGAGATCAACGGGGAGGAGCTCGACACCGTCATCCGTGAGAATTCCTATTCGCTGGAACGGCTGGAGCCGGGCGAATATACCATCCGCGTAAAGGCCGCAGACGCCAACGGGGAGTACCGCGATTCGGAATGGTCTGATTTTGTCAGTTTTGTGCGGGAAGAGGAGTCCGGTCTGAGCTATCGGCTGATCGACGGAAATACCGCCTATGAAGTGGTGGGCGTCGGTTCCGCCTCGGGGGACGTCGTGATGGAGGATACCTACCGCGGCAAACCCGTGACTTCCATTGCGGATGGCGCCTTTAACAGTGCGGGCCGTCTGACCGGCATCACGATCGGCAGCAATGTCACCGAGATCGGCGAGCGGGCCTTCTATAACTGCAGCGGTCTTGTCTATGTCGTGATGCCGAACAGTGTGGAGAGCGTCGGACAGTATGCATTTCAGAGCTGCCGTTCCCTGACGGAGATCACGCTCTCCGCATCTTTGACGCAGATCCCGGACTATATGTTCTCCTACTGCCGCTCGCTGACGAGCATCACCATTCCGGATGGGGTCACTTCCATCGGATGCTATGCATTCCGCAGCTGTGATCTTTTGGAGAGCGTCACCTTTGCGGACTCCGTTGCCGAGATCGGGGAGAATGCGTTTGCGCAGTGCGAATCCCTGCGAACGCTCGATCTTCCCGATGCGCTCGATACGATCGGCGAATATGCATTCAATGAGTGCTCCGCCCTTGAAAGCATCGTCTTTGACGGCTCGCTCGATACGATCGGCTCGTACGCGTTTTCAAACTGCACGGCGCTCGGCAGCGTCAGCCTCTCCGATTCCGTTACCACAGTCGGAGAATATGCATTCCTCTCCTGCACCGCGCTGCAGAACATCTCTTTGGGCAGCGGTGTCACATCGATCGGGGCATATGCTTTCTACGACACGGCGCTCTGGAATTCGTATGAAGAGGGCAGCGTTGTCTATGTGGACGGATGGGCGGTCGACTATAAGGAAGTCACGCAGGAAGGGGTGCCGGTACCGTCCGTTGCCATTGAAGACGGAACGGTCGGGATCGGCAGTCAGGCGTTCACCTATTGCACGGTATTTGATACCATCATTCTGCCGGACAGCGTCCGCTATATCAATTCCTATGCGTTCGGATACTGCACCAACCTGGTCGGCGTCGTGATCGGAACAGGGCTTGAAGTCATCGGCGATCACGCCTTTTACTTCTGCTCGAGCCTTTCCAATTTCCGTCTGGGCGAGAACACTGTCCTGCGGGAGATCGGCGATTATGCTTTCTATAACTGTTCCCGCCTGTCCGCAAGCGATCTGACGCTTCCCGACAGCGTCGTATCGGTCGGAACATATGCGTTCAGAAATACGGCCGCATGGAATGCGGGCGGTCTCATCGTCATTGACGGCTGGGTCGTCGGCTACAACGGAACGGCGATCTCCGTCACCATTCCGGACAATGCCGGCATTATCGGGATCTCCAACTATGCGTTCTATAACAGCTCCATGCTGATGAGCATCACCCTTCCGAGCACGCTCCGCTATATCGGGCGCGCGGCATTCTACGGATGTATGTACCTTTCGAGCATCGAGATCCCGGATGGCGTGACGGAGATCGGGGACTATACGTTCTACAACTGTCTGTCTCTGTCCAATGTCGTCCTGCCGGAGAGCGTCACCCGGATCGGCCGCTCTGCATTCTATGCCTGCCAGAGCCTCGGCGCAATCGAGCTGCCCTCGCAGCTCGCGTCCATCGGCGACTATGCCTTCTATCAGAGCGGACTCACGTCGGTGTCCCTGCCCGATTCGCTCACCTCTCTCGGCGCATTCAGTTTCTATGCGAATGCGGCGCTGACGGAAGTGCGCCTTGGCAGCGGACTGACGGATTTCGGCGAGCGCGCCTTCCGGAACTGCGTTCTCCTGCAGTCGGTCACGATCCTTGAGGGAGTGCAGACCATTGGCGAACGCGCCTTCCAGGGCTGCGTTTCCCTTACCGAGCTCGTGCTTCCGGACAGCCTGCGCAGTATCGGAAATTATGCTTTCTACGGTTGCACGGCGCTCTCGCGCATTGATTTCGGGTCGGGCGTTACGTCGATCGGGACACATGCTTTTGTCGATTGCACATCGCTCGAACATCTGTATCTGCCGGACAATATCATGTCGATCGGGACGCAGGCGTTCCGCGGCTGCACAAATCTTCTCGACGTCACGCTCGGCAACAGCATCGCTACGATCGCAAACCATGCGTTCTACGGCTGCAACCGGCTCACACTGTACAGTTCGCTCTCTGCCGCACCTGCGGGCTGGGCGACATTCTGGAATTCTTCCTTCCGCCCCGTGCTGTGGGGCTGCACGCTCTCCCCGGACGGCTATGTGCTCTCCTATACAAAGGGGACGATCACCAATGAGGATGAGCGCAAGGCGCTCTCGGCGCCCTCCCGCGACGGGTATACGTTCGTCGGATGGACGACGGTCAGCGGCGGAACGAGTGCGGAATATTCTGCGCAGGAGCTTGTCAACGTTGCGGACGGCACGATGGTCTATGCCGTTTGGGAAGTGGCTCCCGAAACGCCGGAGACCGGCTCCGAAGAACAGGCCTGAAAAACGCAGGGCGCAAATCGAAGTTCGATTTGCGCCCTGATTCTCTGTAAATTGAAATGTTCCCGCCGGTCAGGTTTTCAGAGATGCCGGCATCGACATGAAGCGGGGCGATCCCTGAGAAAGAGGCATCAGGAGTTCTTTTGTTCGGCAGGGCGCCGGTGAGCAGCCTTCCATGCCTTGATCTCTCCGAGGCGGTTTTTGAATTTCCCCTCCAGGCCCTCCTCCGTGGGGGAATAGTATTCGCGCCCGGCCAAACTGTCCGGAAGGCACTGCATATCGGTGAGTTTGTCCGCTGTATCGTGGGCATACTGATAACCTTTCCCGTAGTCGAGCTCCTTCATGAGTTTGGTCGGAGTGTTGCGGATGACGAGGGGGACGGGTTCGGCGAGCATGGTGAGCGCATCCTTTTTGGCACGTTCATAGGCAACGTAGAGGGCGTTCGATTTGGGTGCGAGCGAGAGATATACGACGGCCTGGGTCAGGTGAACGCTGCATTCGGGCATTCCGATGAGCCGGCACGCCTGAAATGCCGCGATACTGAGTTCCAGTGCGCGCGGGTCGGCAAGCCCGACGTCCTCGCTGGCAAAGCGCGTCACGCGGCGGGCAATATAGATGGGATCTTCCCCCGCCTCCAGCATCCGCGCCAGCCAGTAGACGGCAGCGTCCGGATCGGAATTGCGCATGGACTTGTGCAGCGCCGAGATGAGGTTGTAGTGTTCCTCGCCCTTCTTGTCATAGAGCAGGGATTTTTTGGAGGTACACTGTTCGATGTCCTCCGCGGTGACGATGGTCTTGGTGCCGTCGAGCGTGCCGTTCAGAACGGCCATCTCCAGCGTGGAGAGCGCGGTGCGCGCATCCCCGTTGGCAAAGTTTGCAATGGCGCGGATGAGATCCTCGCCGATCTCCACCTCCTGATTGCCGAATCCGCGCGGGTCGGAGAGGGCATGGCGGAGCAGTTCGCACAGTTCGTCGGGGGAGAGTTCATGTAGCACGAACACCTTGCAGCGGGAGAGGAGCGCGCCGTTGATCTCAAAGGAGGGGTTCTCCGTCGTCGCGCCGATCAGGATGATGCTTCCCTTTTCAACATAGGGGAGAAAGGCGTCCTGCTGCGCCTTGTTGAATCGGTGGATCTCGTCCACAAAGAGGATGGTCTTTCCGCCGAAGCGGCGGTTCTTTTCCGCCTGCTCCATGACCTGCTTGATCTCTTTGATCCCGCTGGTCACGGCGGAAAAGTCGATGAAGGTCGCCTTTGTGCGTTGCGCGATGATGCGCGCAAGCGTCGTCTTTCCGACGCCCGGCGGCCCCCAGAAGATCATCGAACCGATCTGATCGCCTTCGATGAGGCGGCGCAGGATCTTTCCCTCGCCCAACAGATGCTTTTGCCCGCAGTATTCCTCCAGCGTGCGCGGGCGGATGCGGGCCGCCAGCGGCTGACTTGCTGTTTGTTCAAAGAGAGTTCCCTGTTCCAACATTGGCAATACCTGAACCGATGGATTTGATACTTTGATACAGATATTATATCCCATTTTTCAAGCGATGTCAATGCGCGGACACTGCTGAAGAAGCGGGCTTGAAGGGGGAGCAGGGCGCTCCGGTACCAAAGAGGTGACATATGAGAAAGACAAACCGCTTACGGCATATTCTGCTTCTCGTTTCGGCTGTTCTCATTCTGTTGCTCTGTCTTGCAGGATGTGCGGCAACGCCGGAATATACGGTTTGTTACAGAGCCGGCGATCATGCTGCAGCGGAGGCTTCTCTGCCGCAGGATGCACTCGCTGCGCAGGGGGAACAGATCACGCTTGCGCCTGCGCCCGCCCCTGCCGAAGGCTGGCAGTTTGAGGCATGGTCGGACGGAGAGGAGACATATTCTCCCGGAGAGAGCTACACCGTGACGGAGAACGTCACGTTTACGGCGCTGTGGACACAGACGCAGGTTTCACCCGAACCCGGGCCGGAGCCGGAACCGGAACCTCAAAGAAAGTTTACGGTGACGTTTGTCCTCGGGGAACACGCTGATGCGGCATATCCGGTGCCTGCACCCGTCACGGCGGCAGAGGGGGAGGCTGTTTTGCTTCCGTCGCCCGCCCCGGAGCGCGGTTACCGCTTTGACGGATGGTATCATGGGGGCGTACGCGTCTCAGAACCCTTTGTTCCGACGGAGGATACGCTGCTCACGGCGCAGTTTTCCCTCGTGTACTATCGCATTGTGTTCGAGGCGGCAGGTGCGGAAAATCCGAACACCGTCACCGGATATACCGTGCGCGACGAAACCGTCATACTCCTTGACGCATACAAACGCGGGTACACGTTTGACGGCTGGATGGATGCCGCAACGGGGGAGATCCTGCAACGGATCGATCCCTCCCGCGCGGAAGATCTCACGCTGCGTGCCCTGTTCACGGCGATCCGCTATCCGATCACGTATTCTCTCGGCGGCGGGGAAAACCATGCGGACAATCCCGCTTTCTATACGGTGGAGAGCGGGGTCATCGCTCTTCGGCCGCCCATGCGTGCGGGGTATGATTTTATCGGGTGGACGTATGCGGGGCAGAGCAATCCGGTGCGCGACGTCACGATCCCCGCAGGTTCGGTGGGAGAGATAACATTTACGGCGCATTGGGAACTTCATGCATACCTCGTTTCGGTGGACGGCATCCCGCTGGTGCGGCTCACGATGGGCGAACGATACGCGCTCTCGCTTCCGGTGCGCCGGCCGGACAGCACATTTATGGGCTGGATGCGGGGCGGAACGCTGCTCTTTACGCCGCAGGACAACGTGCTTACGATGGGGACGGAGGACGTCCTGCTCACAACGCGCTGGGCCGATCATCATGCGATCGCCGGCCGTGAGGAGGCGCTTGCCGTCTTTGCCGATGACGGTGCGGAGGGCATGACGCTTGCTGCCGACATGACATTGTACGAGCGGGTGGAACTTTCCCGTCCGTTTCTGCTCGATCTCGGCGGGTATTGCGTCACTTTCTCGGCGCAGACGCCGGGCGGATTTTCTTTCACAGGCGCGGCAGAGGTGCGGAACGGGACGATCCGCATGCAGGCGGAGGAGGCGGATGCGTGCGCCTGCGCCATAACGGTGCGCGGCGGCCCGTTTACGGCAGATGCTCTCACGCTCGTCTCAGACGGCGCAGGGATCGCGCTGCTCTCGGGAACGCTTGCGCTTCGTGCCTCGGAGATTACTGCATACGGGGAATTTGCCGTCGCCGCAGACGTCTCTTTAGGGGCCGGCGGGCCGCTGACGCTCACGGCTTCCTCCTGCAGTTTTTGTGCGGAGGGGAAGGAGAGCGCCGCACTCCTCTTCAACGGAAGGGGAACGCTCACCATGTCGGACTGCGCGCTTACGGGCGGGCGGCAGGGGCTTGTCCTGCGCCGCGGCGACGCCTCAGTGACCGGATGTATGATTGCCTCACGCATGGAGGGCGCGTCTCCTGCCGCAGAATGGGGCAGCGGCGCCCATGTCCCCATGGCCTGCGCTGTGGCGGGCGATCCCGTCGGAAACGGGACGGACGCCAACCTCACCGTAAGCGGAACGCAATTTCTTCTGCCGGACGGCGTCAGCGCAGGGCGCATTCTGCTCTTCGGCTCGTCCAATCTGACGGGCGTGGCGCGTCTTTCCTACTCCTGCGACGATGTGTTTCTGCATGGGATCGCCGCGGCGGGCGGGATCGTCTGCAGCGGGGCGGCGTATGTCCTCGCCGGACATCTGGAGGAATATCATGCCGCCAGGGAGGTCACCTGCACGTCGGACGGCTGGCGCGCATACTATGTCTGTCCGCGCTGCGGGAGTTATTTCGATCTTGACGGCAATGCCGTCACATGGGAGCAGATCTTTCTTCCGCGTCCTGCGCAGGGGCATTTCTACACCGTGAATTATGATCCGGAGAGCTGCGTTCTCTCCTATGGGTGCAGCCGCGGCGACACGGAGGAGGTGAATACCTACCTCGAATTTTCCTCTGACCGGGGCGAAGTCGTCGTCGGCGAGGATGCCTTTCACTATTCTGCCGGGGAATTCCGGATCGATCTGTCGGAGGTATCCGTCAAAGGGCTCATGCCGTCCGAGCGCCTGGTCGGCTTTTGGGTGGGGGATGTTTACTGTCCCGTCAACGCGATTGTCAGCCTCATGAACGCCAACTCTGTTCACGCCGTCATCGATGCCGTATCGGCTTGAATTGCATTCTCTTCTTCCTCCCTTCGGGGAGGTTTTTTCATATTGTGTCATGTTTTCCGAGAAAATAATTAACAGCCCTTGACAATAGGATTGTAAGATGCTATACTGTCAATGTTATACGATTAACATTGTGTGTTTGCTGCGAGGTTTTTTATGAAACGACTGCAAAGATGGATCATGACGGCGGCCGCTCTCTGTATGCTTGTCCTCTGCCTGACCGCGTCGGGCTGTGCGAAAGGGGAGGAGGAACCCGCGGCAAAGGAGTATACACTCTCATTCGTGCTTCCGGAGGGCGCCGGGACGCTTCCGGCTGTCCGCGCCGAAGAGGGGGCGCCGATCGATGTCCCTCAGCCGCCTGAATATGCGGGACATACCTTCCTCGGCTGGTATCTCGAGGCCGATTTTTCCGGCAGCGCTCAGACGCTCCCGGAAGTCATGCCGGGGGAGGACAGGACATATCATGCCCTCTATGAAGAGATGCGCTATACCATGACTTTTCTTTCCGACGGCGAGACGCTCCGCACCGTCAGCGGAAAGGAGGGGTCGGCGATCGCCCCGCCCGCAGATCCGGTGAAAAAAGGGTATCGTTTCGACGGCTGGTATCTTGAGGCGGACTTTTCCGGCGGTGTGCAGACCCTGCCCTCCCTCATGCCGGGCGAAGATCGTACATACTATGCAAAATTTACGCGTGTCGGCACGCTTTCCTTTGTCGCGGAAGGGGCGGCCGCCATTCCCGATATTGTCGCGCCCGTCGGATCGGTGATCGTTCCGCCTGCCGATCCCGTGCGGGAGGGGGCGTACTTCGTCGGCTGGTTCACGCAGCCGGACGGCGGAGGCGAGGCGGTGCCGCAGCTGCCTTCTGTTATGCCGGAGACGGACAGGACGGTCTATTATGCCCTGTTCCGGGACTATTTTCGCCTCTCTTTTGACGGGAACGGCGTTCCCGTTCCGGACGGACTGCCGCCCGTTATAGCCGATCGCGACGGCAGCGTCACGATCCCGGAAGCGCCCTCTGCGGCAGGACTGCGCTTTATGGGCTGGACGGCGGAGCGTGACGGCAGGCTCACTTTTGACATTGCAGGCAATCTCTCCGAGGGCTCCGGCTATGCCGGCGGGGAGCGCATCACGCTCACGCAGGACATGACCCTCTATGCCCAGTGGGCAGTCGGCTACCGTGACGTGGCAGGTACGCAGAACGTGGTATATGTATGCGCAAATGTGACGGGGATCGGCGCTGCCGTATTCGTGCGGCCGGGGATGTCCGACAAACTCGGCTTTTTTACGGACGACGGGAGCGGAAATGCGGAATTTTCCTTCTATTTCGACGCTGCCAAGGGGGGCGACGTCGTGGGCAGGCTCCAGGCAGACGGAACTTACCGCCTGCGCGACGCGACATACGGCCTCTGGATGCGGTATGACTATGCCGCCGGCGAGCTTCTGCCCGAACTTCTGCGTTCGGATGGCTACGGTAATGCGGGCCTGTTCACGATGGCGGGAGATCAGATCCGCCTTACCGTGTACGGGGAATACGCCGCAGAGGGGCAGGAGTATGTCTTTACCGAATGCGATCCCGCAACGGGCGAGCCGGTGAATGCGGGAGAAACCTTCTTTTTCCTTTTGCAGACGGCACGGTCCGCCGGGGCTGCGGGGGAGGATGAGATCAGCGGGCGCTTTCTTCGCCGCGGGAACGAGGCGCAGGCGTATTTTCTCTATGAAAACGGCGCGCTCGGCGCGCAGCTTCTGGAACTCGACGGCTACGGCGGGGCACATCTGTACGCCTCCGATGCGCAGGGGCAGCCCGTTCTGACGGCGCAGGGGCGCTATGCCGCTGCGCCGTCGGAAAATGCGGGCGAGTGGGCGTTCACACCTGACTCCGGCACGGCGCAGGCATTCCGCTTTATCCTCTCTTCGGTGCAGGACGGCGCGGGATATACCTACTTCGTCTATCTTATCTATGATGCCGCCCGTGCGGGGGAGCTGTCCGAACGGGAGGGTGCGGGGAAGATCGTGACGGACGGATACGGCGGCATGGTCTATACGGCTGCCTCGGGCGAGCGCTACGAGGGACTGTTCCTCTTTGAAGAGGGCGCTTCCCCCAATACGACGTTCTACGTCTATGACGGATCGTCCGTCATTTCGCAGATGTATTTTGAAATCGACTGGACAGGCCGGACATTCTCTGTCGGCACGCAGGAGTTTTCTGTCAGCGCGGACGGCGTGCTCACGGCCTATACGGGGACGTCGCAGACGGTGGAGATCCCCGCCGCAGTGGGCGGCATTGCGGTGACGCACATCGCGGCGGATGTCTTCAACGGAAAAGAGCTCGTGAGCGTCGTTCTGCCTGCCTCGGTGCGCTCGATCGGCGCGCGCGCCTTTCAGAATGCGGACGGTACCCTCCGCCGTGTGACCTTCCTCGGCAGCGTTCCGCCCGAGATCGATCTTTCTGCGGCAAACGATCCCTTCCGCTGGCCGTCCGCAAGTTTTGTCATCGTCGTACCGGACGGGGCGAAGCAGGCGTATGCGGATGCATTTTCGGCGGCGTGGAAGGCGGGAGGCCGTACGGGCGAACTCTATCGCATCCGCAGTGCGTCGGAGGCCGACCGCGCGCCCGAATTTGAGGTCGATGAGGCGGGCGTACTCATCGCCTACAACCGTCCCGATGGGCAGAAGGGGGCGTATGACCTTGTGCTTGCGACGGGGTATACGCAGTCCGGTGAAGCGCGCACGATCCTTGCCGTCGCCGCCGAGGTGTTCATGGGGGATCCCGATCTCAGGAGCATTGACCTGGGCGCCGTGACGGAGGTGGGCGAATTTGCCTTTGCATACTGTACGGGACTGCGCACCGTGACGGCCGATCATCTGCGCCTGATCGGGGCGGGCGCATTCATCGGCTGCGGACAGCTTGGCCGGGCAGACGGGGCGCTGGAACTCCCCGCCGCCGTGAGCATCGGGATGAACGCATTCCGTACCTGTATTTCGCTGCGCCGCGTGACGGCGGGTGCCGCCCTGCGGGAAATCGGCGCCGGCGCCTTTGCCGAGATCAAGACGGATGCAGACCGAACCGATCCGTTCTGCCTTGTGCTGACGGGCGGCACGCCGCCGCAGATGGCGTCCGGCATGTCCGGTTCACAGTCCCTGAACGTCTTTCTCGGCAACAGTTCCTATCGAATCGAGCTTCCCGACATCGCCTGTGCTCTCGCATGCTATGCAAGGGCGGACTGGAAGAGCTACTGCAATTCGCTCGTCCTCCCGTCCGGAAGCGAGCAGGGGATGTATCTGTCCGGTTCGGACGTGCTGCGCCTGGACGGAAGGGCGGTCTTTCTCGGGACGGAGATCTGGCTGTATGCCGTCTCCGGCAGCACCATCACATTCTACGTCTACTCCTCTGCAACGCTCTCCTATGCGACGTTTTCCGGCACGATCGGGGGCGGGACGGTCGCATTCACATACGGCGGCGTTGAGTATCGCTTCCGCAGGGCGGACGGCGCGATCAGCTATGTCTCTTCGGACGGCGCCTATACGCTGGAAGTGCTCGACGCGCATGAGCTGGATCCGGAGGAATGGGCGAATCGTCCCTACTTTGACGAAAACGGCGATCCCGTGTATGTGACGGACGAGGACGGCAACGTGACGATCGGCGCGGACGGGAAACCCGTGCAGGCGACCGTCCCTCCCGCACTCTGGCTGGTGCGCGTGCGCCTCAACGGGCAGGCGGCGGTCATGGCGCTGGGCGGATATTCCTCTCAAAAGAACATTACGGGATTTTTGGAGAACGGAATCGCATATGACTTTGTGATCACGTTCCGGGATGATACGTTTGTCTATACGAAGAGGATCACGCCGCGCACCCTTTCCGCGTCGGACGGCAGTACGCTCACCGTCAGCGGGAGTTCCTCTCTGATCCTTGCCGACCTTGCGCTCAAAGATTTCTGGATCGTTGCGGACGGCGTGCGCACGCGCGTCAGCGGCAGTGCGTCGTATACGGCGTCCTCGGCGGTCGCTTTTGCGCTTGACGGCGCGTTTGCGGTGCAGATCAATGTCCGCGGCACGGCGTATCTGATCTATATCGGGACGGAGGGGGAGAACTTTTTCTACGGTGCCGGCATTGCGGGCAGAACGGCCAGGTCGTTCCGTGCGGCGGACGGGAGTATCGTCTTTGTCACCTATGACGGGGAAACGGCCGTGAGCGCCGCCTTTGTCCGCGGCACATCGTTTTTTGAGGCGGAGCTTTCCGGCCGGCAGGGCAGCGTTCTCACGCTGACGGAAGGGGGAAGGACGTACACCGTCACGCTTGCGCAGGACGGAACTTGTACAATCGTCTGAGAGACCAAATCGTATGATTGGAGAATAAAGAGATAAGGAGCAGGACAAATGAAGCACAAATTGCACAAGATCGTTCTGATGCTTGCGCTCCTTGTATGCATGGCATTCGGGTTTGCGTCATGCACACAGGAGCCCGCCTCGGAAGAGCCTGTCGAGTACACGGTCACGTTTGTACTCGGCGAACACGCCGCTTCCGGCGTGCAGGCGCCCGCACAGATCACGGCGGAGGAGAATGAACAGATCACTCTTCCCGCGGCGGTCACGGCGGCGGAGGGCTGGTCGTTTGCAGGCTGGACGGACGGCAGTACAACGTATGAGGCGGGCGAAAATTATACGGTGACCGGGAACGCAACGTTTACCGCAGTATGGGAGGAGATTCCGCCGGAACCCGTTCCCGTTGAATACACGGTCACGTTTGCGCTCGGCGAACACGCCGCTTCCGGCGTGCAGGCTCCTGCACAGATCACGGCGGAGGAGAACACGCAGATCACCCTTCCCGCGGCGGTTGCGGCGGCGGAGGGCTGGTCGTTTGCAGGCTGGACGGACGGCGGCACAACGTATGAGGCCGGCGAAAGTTATACGGTGACGGAAAATGTCACCTTTACCGCAGAATGGAAGGAGGTTCCGCCGCCCGCACCCGTTGAATACACGGTCACATTTGCGCTTGGCGAACACGCCGCTTCCGGCGTGCAGGCGCCCGCGCAGGTGACGGCGGAGGAGAACGCGAAGATCACTCTTCCCGCGGCGGTCACGGCGGCGGAGGGTTGGTCGTTTGCAGGCTGGACGGACGGCGGCACAACGTATGAGGCCGGCGAAAGTTATACGGTGACGGAAAATGTCACCTTTACCGCAGAATGGAAGGAGGTTCCGCCGCCCGCACCCGTTGAATACACGGTCACGTTTGCGCTCGGCAGCCACGCTGCTCCCGGCGCGCAGACGCCCGCGCAGATGACGGCGGAGGAGAATGAGCAGATCACTCTTCCCGCGGCGGTCGCGGCGGCAGAGGGTTGGTCGTTTGCAGGCTGGACGGACAGCAGCACAACGTATGAGGCGGGCGAAAGTTATACGATGACAAAGAACGTCACGCTTACTGCGGTGTGGAACGTGATTCGCGTCGCCGTCCGCTTTGACGCCAACGGCGGCACGGGAACCATGGCGGAGGATGCCTTTAATTGGGGAGACAACTACCGTTTCCCCGCGCCTGCATTCACGGCGCCCGCGGGCATGGAGTTTTTCGGCTGGTCGCCCGACAGAGTCACGATTTACGATACCGCCATTTCGGTGGGCGGATACCGTGCATTTATCTCCGGGAATGCAATCACGTTCTACGCCGTCTGGCGGGAGATCGCGCCTGTCGAGTACACCGTTACCTTTGACATCGGAGCGCACGCCGCTTCCGGTGCGCAGGCGCCCGCGCCGATCACGGCGGAAGCCGGCGCAGAGATCACTCTTCCCATGCCGCCTGCGGCGGAGGAGAGATGGGAGTTCTTCGGCTGGGGCCTTGACGGGTACCGGTATGATCCGGGTGAGACTTATGTCGTGACGTCCGATGTGACGTTCACCGCCATCTGGGCGCTCATCATGCCTGAACTTCCCGAAACATATCCGCTCACTTTCTACAGCGGCGTGTACAGCGGAAGCGGGATCACGGGCGAGACGCCGGCAGCGCAGCAGGTGGAAGTCGGGGAAACGGTCACGCTTCCCGCATCCCCCTGGTCGCGGGAGGGTTATACGTTCTCCGGCTGGAAGGTGGAGCGCAATACGGCCGCAGAGGGTGAGGAGGCGGTCTGGGAGGACATCTTTGATGCCGTCCGACAGCCGGGCGAGGAGTTCGCAATGCCCGCGGATGAGATCCGGCTGACGGCAGTCTGGCAGGAAGTGATCCTTGCAGTTCATTTTGACGCCAACGGCGGAAGCGGGACGATGCAGGATGCCTCCGTCGTCTTCGGCAGAACATATTTCCTGCCCGAGACGGCCGGGTTCACCGCACCCGAAGGAATGCAGTTCGCGGGCTGGTCGCTGGACGGGAAGACACTGCTTGATACCGCCATTTCCCGCGGCGACTATGCGGAATATATTGAGGAGAACGCATTTACGCTCTATGCCGTGTGGGAGCCGATCCCTGTCTATTCCGAAATTGCCGACGTTGCCGGCGTCTGGTCGAACGGCGGCATTGAGCTGATCATCTCCGGAGCGGGGGCAGACGATTCGGCGGGCATTGCGGGAACGGCGATTTCCGGCGGGATCGGATTCTCCGTCTATGCAATGCCGGACGGCACATTTGCCGGGTACGACTTCCGCAATACGGCGTATGCGATCTCTTTTGCGGAGGGAATGCTCACCCTGACCGTTACGGCTGGAGAGGGCGAGCTGCAGATAAGTGTCTTTGAGGAGAGGCGTGCGCTCTCTGCCGATGCGGCGCAGAATACGCTCGGCAAGTGGGAGCGGAGCGATACCTCCCAGAAGTGGCTCATCGGCCGGGATGCCGCCCGCTACGGCGCCTCCCTCTCGCAGGCATCCGTATTGATGATCGACCGGTACGTCCTGCTTACCTATACTGCCGGGATCCCGTATTCCTACCTGCTCTGTGCGGCGGGCGACGGGCTTTCGGGAACGTTCTACGGCGATCCTGAAAGGGAGGCGGCGGAAGTGACCTTCCGCGCAGGCAGCTTCCTCACGCTGACGGCAGAGGGCGAACTCAATCAGTTTGTGGATGCCGGCTCGGCGCCGGATGCCGATCTGCTTCCCGTTCCGCAGGCGCCTGAGGGACAGACATTTGAAAAGTGGGTGATTGCCGGCACGCAGACGGAGTTCGATCCCGCCGCGGCAATGACCGAAGATGTCAGCATCGAGGCGGTATTTGCGCAGTTCTCTGCTCCAGAAGAGGTCTTTGAGGGCGAATTTTCGTATAGCGGCAGCGATCCCTTTACGGTCGTCGCATTTTCCGTCAACTTTGAAGAAAAGACGGTCTCCTATCGCCTGAAGGACGGGACGGAATTTTCCGACGAGCAGAGCGTGACGGACTACAGCAATGCGGCATGGAAGCCGGCGGAATGCGAGATCTACTGGGAGATCAGCATGGAAAGCAGCAGCAGCTTCTACATCGGCTTCGGTACAGACAGATCCGCACTTTATCTGTATGATTTCAATGACGAACAGCTCGCATCGTTTGTGCAGGAGGGCGGCGAGACGCCCGTCGGCACGGTGACGGTGACGTTTGTCAACGGCGAAACGGTGTTTGCAACGGCGGAAGTTTCCATCGGGGGAAGGGTGGCGGTTCCGGAAGGGACGCCCGTTTCCGAATCCGGGAAGGCCTTCCGCCATTGGGCGGACGAGAACGGCGCGTACGATTTTGATACGCCTGTCACGCAGGAGCTGACGCTCCATGCGGCATTTGCCTGGAAGGTGGTCTTTGAAGCAGGGGAAGGCGCAACGGGCAGCGTGGAGCCTGCGTGGGTCACCATGTGGACGCCGGGCGGGATCCTCCTTCCGGCGGCGGACGGACTGAGCAACGGAACAAAGCAGTTCGCCGGATGGCTGTATGACGGAGAGGTGTACGGAGCAGGAACGCGGTTTGCGCCTGAAAATTACGCGCAACTCGGAAATGTGACCTTCACCGCCGTCTGGGAGGAGCAGGAACCCGCTCCGACGACGTTTGAGATCACTTTCACGGATGCGGACGGAACAGATTACGGCACGTTTACAACGACTTCGACCGGCTGGCTGAACGCGTCCAATCGCCCCGACGATCCCAAAAAGCAGGGCTTTGCGTTCCTGTATTGGGCGCTGGCGGACGGAACAAAGATCGAACTTGCATCGCATTATTTTCAGGCAGATACGACGGTCTATGCAATCTTTGCCGCAGCCGTTGCCAATTCGGAATTTGTCGGCGTGTGGTCGGACGGCGCGCATGAGGCCGTCATCACATCCTTGGAGGGGTGGGACGGACAGACTCTCTATGCGATCCTGGACGGGCAGTATTTCGTCTATGAATTTCCCGTCGCGGCAGGCGCGGAGCGGACATTCGTCAATGCACTGGATGGCGCGGCCTTCTGCACAATCGGCCTCTCGGACGGAAAGCTCACGGTCAGTTATCCGAGCGGGGATGCCTTTACGATCGCATCGCGCACGGCTTCCTCTGCGGGGGATATTTCGTTTGAACTTCTCAACGGCAGGACGTTTGCCGACGGCACGACACAGATCTCCTTCTCGGCTGACGATTACGGCTATTATCTCGTATCGGTCAACGGAAATACGGCGTGGTATATCAACGGCATTGTCGGAAACTATATCAGTCTCGTACTTTCAGGCGACTACGAAATAGAGGATAGCTATCTGCTCTCCCTGAGCGGCGACACGCTGTCCGGGTATGATGCGGACGGGATGCGCGTTTCGTTTGCAGAGGTCAAGGAAGAGGAGGGGACTGGCATCTCCTATGACGATGGGGTTCTGAGCTATGACGACGGAAGCGGCAGTATCCAGCAGCTGCTTTTCTCCCTTGAGGCGACCAAGGGCAGCGCATCGGCGGACAGCGCGGCATTTTCCTATGAGGACGGCTTGTTTTGGCTTGATCTGTCCATGGTCAGCGTGGACGGACTTGCGGCGGATGAAAAGGTCATCGGGTTCCTGATGGACGGCGTGGCATACGCACCGGACGACGTGATCGGCCTGACTTCTCAGGAATTGTATGCCGTTGTTGAGGATACGGCATTCACATTCGGCAGTCTGGAGGATGCACAGTGGAACGTCCCGCAGTGGCAGTCCGTGCTCCGCAAGGGGGAGAGTGCGATCTATACCGGCACGATGACCTCGGATGCGGCCCAATACTACAATACCATCCATGTTCTTCTCTGGCAGACGCTCAACAACGGCGCTGCGGACGGGGTCGTGCGTCTGGACTGGTTTGTGCAGGGACAGGATGACAATGTTGTCATCTCGGAAGTTCCCTATGTGATAAGAGCCAATGTTGCCGCAATGAACTGGACGGTGACAAAGCGTCTCCTTCCCGATGCGAATACCTATCTCGCCACAGTCGAAAAGTGCCGGATCACGGTATTCCTGCAGTGGGAGAATCCCGAATGCCTGCAGATCGCCTACTATGTATGGGGAGAGAACGGACTCTCCTTCCCCATGATCTATGAGATCCGCGCAACGACCGGCTCGCTGCCCGATTGGTATTATTTCGGATTCACCTATGAGTTTTCGACGGTAACGCTCTCGCGGCATGAGACGTGCGATTTCGGCAGCGATCGTTTCTGCGAAGTGTGCGGCATGGTCGATCGCACCGCGCTCGATGCCGCAGCCGCCTCTTCCGTTCAGCCGGAGGATGCAAACGGTTCGGTCACGGTCAGCGGAGATTTTGCCGTAAAGGCAACCTTCACGCTCAGCGAGACGGCGACAAGTTCGGAACTGTTCGTGGAATTTCAGGAGAAGGACGTAAATAACTACTTTGACTATAATTTTGCGGATCTGAACTTCTGGGGAACGCTTTCCGATCAGCCCTTCCGCTATGTTTCCGGCGCGCTTCCCGCCGGCGTTGCGCGCGGTACGTTTACCGTGTATGCATACCGCATCGGCTCAACGCTCTATCTCTTCCTCGAATATACGCCAGCAGGGGAAGAGCAAGCGCAGTTTGCAATGTCGCTCGTGCAGGAGAACTTCTATACGGGTGAAGGCGTCTTCCGGATCGCCGGCGGCCACAGCGCGCTGGAGGGTCTGGACGTACGAGCCGGAACATTGGCATAAGCTCAAAACAAGAAAAAAATCTTCCCTGCGGGGAAGATTTTTTTCTTGCGGTTTTTTCAGAGGCAGTAGGGCGTTGTCTGATAGACAAAGTTGAGCCAGTTGTTGTAGAACAGATTGGCGGTGGAAGACCAGTTCATGTTGATCGCATTGTCCGTCCTGTCTGTAAAGTAACAGAAGGGGCGGCGGATCTCCAGTCCCTTGTTCAGATCGCGCTCGTACTCCTTTTTCAGCGTGTCGCGGTCGTACTCCATGTGGCCGAGCACGAACACCTGGCTGTGGTCGGCATTGCACACGACGGACGCGCCGGCGCGGCGGCTCGTTGCAAGCACCCTCAGGCGCGCATCTCTGCGGATATCGCTCTCGCGCACCGTCGAATGGCGGGAATGGCACATATGAAACTCATCGGAGATACCGCGCATCAGCGGATCGGGGGGATCGAATAGTTCTTTGTGATGGACAAATACCCCGAACAGCTTGTTCCTGAGCGGATATTTGCGGATGCCGTAGAAGTGGTAGAGCGCCGCCATTGCGCCCCAGCAGATGAAGATGGTGGAGGTGACGTTTGTCTTTGTCCAGTCGAACAGGCGCACCAGTTCCTCCCAGTAGGCGACTTCCGAAAAGGGCAGATCTTCCACGGGCGCACCCGTCACGATCATGCCGTCAAAGCGCCGCGCCTTTACCGTTTCAAAGGACTGATAGAACCTGTCCAGATATTCCGCTTCCGTATTGCGGGAACGGTAGCTCTGCGTGTGGATGAGCGTGATATTGACCTGCAGCGGCGAGTTGGATAAAAGGCGCATGAACTGCGTCTCCGTCTCCTTTTTGGTGGGCATTAAGTTGAGCACGGCGATCTCGATTGGGCGGATGTCCTGCGAGGTCGCCCGCTCCCTGTCCATGACGACGATGCGCTCCGACTGCAATACGGAGAACGCCGGGATGTTGCGGTCAATGACGATAGGCATATTGGTTCCTCTTGTGCGGGTGGTGCGAACGGCGCCCCGTCAGACCGCCGCGAGTGCCTGTTCAAGGTCGGCGATGAGGTCGTCCGCGTTCTCGATCCCCACGGAAAGGCGCACCAGATTGGGCGCGATGCCCGCGGCGATGAGCTGTTCGTCCGTGAGCTGGCGGTGTGTGGTGGAGGCGGGATGCAGCACGCAGCTCCTCACGTCGGCAACGTGCGTCTCCTGCGTGGCGATGCGCAGGTGCTCCATAAAGCGGGCGCACGCCTTCACGTCTCCGCGGATGCCGAAGCTCATCATGCCGCCCGTTCCGTCGGGCAGGTACTTCTCTGCGAGCGCATGGTATCTGTCATCGGGCAGCGATGCGTAGCGCACCCATTCGATCTTGGGGTGAGCGCAAAGGAAGGCGGCGATCTTTTCCGCGTTGCGGGAGTGCCGCTCCATGCGCAGGGCGAGGGTGTCGCTGCCGAGAAGGGTATAGAAGGCGTTTTGCGGGCTCATGACGGCGCCGGTATCCCGCATCATCTGGGCGCGGCACTTCGTGCCGAACGCTACGGGAAGGTCGGCATAGACCAGCCCATGATAGCTCTCGTCGGGCGCATTGAAGGAGGGATAGCGGGCATTGTCTTTGTAGGCAAATGTTCCGCCGTCTACGATCATCCCGCCCAGTGCTGCCGCATGGCCGTCCATATATTTGCTGGTGGAGTGGATGACGATGTCCGCGCCCCATGCAAGGGGGCGGCAGAGCACGGGCGTCGCCAGCGTGTTGTCCACGATGAACAGGACGCCGTTCTTTTTGCAGACGGCGGAGATCTTTTCAAGATCCGCAACGGCGACTGCGGGATTGGCGATGGTCTCGGCAAAGACGAATTTCGTCCTCTCGTCGATGAGCGCCTCCAGTTCCTCTGCAGAGGCATCCACGTCAAAGAAGCGCGAGGAGATGCCGAATTTGGGCAGAGTGGTGGAGAACAGGTTGAAGGTGCCGCCGTAGATCTCGCTTGCGGTGACGATGTTGTCTCCCGCCTGGCATAAGGTCATGGCGGTGAGCAGAACGGCGGACATACCGGAGGCGCAGCCGATGCCGCACGCGCCGCCCTCGAGCGCCGCGATGCGCTTTTCAAGGGCGTCCACAGTGGGATTGGCGAGGCGGGAATAAAAGAATCCCTCCCGCTTCAAATCGAACAGATCTGCCATGGCCTGCGAATCGCCGTAGAAGAAGGTCGTGCTCTGCACGATGGGGGGAATGCGGCTCTCTCCCGTTGCGGGGCGGTAGCCCGCCTGCACGCACAGGGTTTCGATATGGTCTTTCATGAGTCCTCCTTGGGGCTGCAAACGTCAGCGCGTCATTTCTTTGACGGCGCGCTCGAGCGCGCGCTTGGCGTCGCGTTCGGCGAGCGCCTTTTTCTTGTCATAGGTGTGTTTGCCCTTGCACAGGGCGATCTCCGCCTTGATGAGTGCATCCTTGAAGTAGAGCTTTAAGGGGACGAGCGTGTAGCCGCGCTCATTCACCTTGCCCACGATCTTGGAGATCTCCATGCGGGTGAGCAGAAGTTTTCTGTCCCGCCTGGAATCGCGCGTGGAGAAGGCGCCGCTCTTGTCATAGACGGCGATATTCATATTTTTGAGGAAGATCTCCCCGCCGCGGATCTCGCAGAAGCTCTCGCCCAGTGAGGCCTTCCCCGCCCGCAGCGATTTGACTTCCGCGCCCTCCAGGACAATGCCTGCCTGATAGCGCTCCTCGATGAAGTATTCAAAGGATGCGGACTTGTTGACCGCAATCGTTTTGCCCGGCATGGCGCTCACCTCTCATTTTGCGATCTTTTCCAGATAGCGGAACTGCACGCGGCGGGTACCCCAGTCGACGCCGGCGACCTGCACGCGTACCTCCTCGCCCAGATGGAAGGAGTTGCGCGTCCCGCGCAGCAGAAAGCGCTCCTCGACAAACTCATAGCTGTCGTCGGGCAGCGTCTCCACGGGGACGAGCCCTTCGACGGTGTTGGCAAGCTCGGCAAAGAAGCCGAAGGAAGTGACGCCCGAGATGGTCGCGTTGTACTCTTCGCCGATCTTGTCCTGCATATAGGCAACGGTATAGAGCGCGTCCACGTCGCGCTCCGCCTCCGTGGCGTTCTTTTCGCAGGCGGAGGACTTCGCCGCCGCCTCGATGACAAACTTTTTGTATTTTTCCCGCGTCTTATCGGGGGAGAGAAAACTCTCCTTGATGATGCGGTGGATGCACAGATCGGGGTAGCGGCGGATGGGGGAGGTGAAGTGGCAGTAGCACTCGGACGCCAGTCCGAAGTGCCCCACGTTCTCGGGGGAGTATGCCGCCTTCATCATGGAGCGCAGCATCACGCGGTTGACAAGGGAGTACAGGGGGGAATCCTCCAGCGAACGCAGAAGATCCTGATAGTCTGCGGGCGTCACGCCGGAGGGATCGAACTTTGCGCGGATGCCCGCCTCCCGCAGGAAGGTAAGGAAGTCCTGCGCCTTTTCCTCGCTCGGGCGCTCATGAATGCGGTAGACGAAGGGCATCCCCTTCTGCGTCATGATGGCCGCCACGCTCTCGTTGGCGAGCACCATGAACTGCTCGATCATCTCATGCGAGATGGTGCGTTCATAGTCGGGGATGGAGATCTTGCCGTCCTCATAGAGGATCTTCGCCTCCTTGACGTCGAGCGCCACGCCGCCCTTCGCCTTTCGCTTGCGCTGCAAAATTTTGGTGAGTTCCACGGCGGTGCGTACAAATTCCACAAGGTCGGGGTACGCTTCGCACGCAGCCCGGTCGCCCTCGGCGATCGCGGTCACCGCCTTGTAGGTCATGCGGTGGCGGGAGCAGATGACGGTGGGCATCACGCGCCGCTCGATGACGTTCCCCTGCGCGTCGATGGTCATGAAGCAGGAGAGGGTGAGGCGCGGCACGCCCTCGTTGAGCGAACAGATGTTGTTGGAGAGGGCGGTGGGGAGCATGGGCAGCACGCGGTCGGGAAAATAGACGCTTGTCCCGCGCGAGAATGCCTCGTCGTCGATGACGGAGTGCCACTTGACGTAGTGGGTGACGTCGGCGATATGCACGCCGAGGAAGAACTTTCCGTTCTCCCTGCGCACAGAGATCGCATCGTCGATGTCGCGCGTGTCCTCGCCGTCCACGGTGATGATCAGCTCGTCGCGCAGGTCGATGCGCCCCGTCAGATCATCGAGAGGGGAGCGCTCCGCCTGCCGTTCGGCAGCCTGCAGGACTTCGGGCGGAAACTCCTCTTTCAGACCGTGGGCGCGGATGAGCGCCGCTTCTTCCACAAAGAAATCCCCGCTCTTGCCGAGTACCTCCGTGATCTCGCCCGTCGGCATCCTGCCGTCAAAGGAGCGGATGCGGGCAACGACCTTCGCCCCGTCCGCGGCGCCTTTGCAGCGGTCGCTCGGGATGAAGATGTCGGTGGAGAACTTTCTGTCGTCCGGGTGGATGGATCCGCCCGTGCGTTCGCGGCGGAAGGTGCCGACCAGTTCGGTGTATCCGCGCTGTAAAACGGCAAGAACCTCTCCCTCGTCGCCCATGCGCCCGCCCCTTCTGAAGGCGAGCACACTGTCCTTGTTGTAGGCGCCGCGCAGCGCGCGGTGGGGAATAAAGAGGTCATCGCATTCCGGGTCGTCCGGGACGAAAAAGCCGAATCCGCGCTCGTTTCCGGAGATGGTGCCGCGCATTGCGCCGAACTGCTCGGCGGTTCCGTATCTTCCGCGCAGGTCGCACAGGAGCGCGCCCTCGCGTACAAGCGAGCGGAGGAGATCTCCCACGCCGAGTGCGGCTTTCCCCTTGAGATGAAGTTTTTTGGCGATCTCTTCCTCCGTCATGAGGGCGAAGGAGCCGTCGCGTATTTTTTGAAGCAGAGTCTGTTGTGCGTTCATATTTCCTTGTTGTCAGATTTTTTTCCAAAAAAAACGGACTGCCCGAAGCCGCCCGTTCTCCTGTGCTGATCGGTTGTGCCGATTATTCCACCGGCCCCCAGATCGCGGGAATTTGCAGAATGAAGAAGACGATCGCAAGAACTGCGAGTACCGCGAGACAGATGATCGTCCACATCTTGAGCTTGGACTCGATGGATCTGCCCTTGTTCTTTCCGTAGAACGTCTCGCTCGTTCCGCCGAGCGCGTCGATCCCCTGCGAATTGCCCGGCTGAAGCATGACGAGAATGACGGCAGCCAGCGCAGCGATCGCCATGAGGATGATGAGGGTGTAGTTGACGGCATAGTACGTCGTCTGAACGGAGGAGTTCCAGAAATTGACGACTTCAAGTAAGCTGTTGATCATGATATGTCCTTTCCAATGGTTTCAAAACTCATTGGGAATTATACCATATCTGCGCGAGAAAGACAACTTTTTTTGCGTCCATTTGCAAAAAAGTCAGTGAAAAGAAAAAAATTCATATTCCCGCGTCTCGGGCAAGCGCATGGAATTGACATTTCTTTGCGCGCACGCTATAATAAAAACATGGACAACCTTGTTCTCATCGGGATGCCTTCGTCCGGGAAGAGTACGGCGGGCGTCCTGCTCGCAAAAAAGATCGGATACGGATTTCTCGACGCCGATCTCATCATCCAGGGCGAGACGGGCGCGCGGCTCTTTGAGATCATCGAACGGGAAGGCCCGGAGGGGTTTCTTGCCATTGAGGAGCGTGTCAATGCGGGCCTCATGGCGCAGCGCTGTGTGATCGCAACGGGCGGGAGCGTATGCTATTCCGATCGCGCCATGCGGCACCTGAAGGAGTTGGGGAAGGTCGTCTATCTTGAAATAAGTGAGGAAGAGGTGGCGCGCCGCATTCCCGACTTTGTGCGGCGGGGCGTCGTGATGCGCGGAACTGTGAGGACGCTCGGCGAACTCTATCGCGAGCGTGTTCCGCTCTATGAACGGTATGCGGATATCACTGTTCCCTGCGACGGCCGGTCGATCGACGAAACGGTGAATGCGATCGCGGCGGCTGCCGGTTTTTCGATATGAGGATGTGTATTTACGGCGCCGGGGCGATGGGGATGTCGCTCGGTGTCCTGCTCGATGAGATGTCGCTTGACTTTGTTTCCCATGATGAGGCGCACGTCGCGGCGATGAACCGTTCCGGCGCCCTCATCGAGGGCGCGCTCACCCGCTGCGTCAAAGTCCGGGCGAAACTTCCCTCTCAGATGGAGGGAAAATATGACGTGATCCTGCTCGCCGTCAAACAGCGGGAAAACCGTGCCGCCGCGCAGTTTCTGCGCCCCTTTCTCAAGGAGGACGGCGCGCTTGTCACGGTGCAGAACGGTCTGCCCGAGGAGGGGCTTGCCGAGGTGTTCGGCAAGGACAGGATCTATGGCTGTACGCTCTCCTGGAGTGCGGAAAAGATCGCCCCGGGTACGGTGCGCGTGACGAGCGATACAGGCTTTCAGCTCGCGCTCGGCGCCTACGGAAAGGGGGAGATGCTGGATACGGTCTCTGCGTTTTTGGCGCACGCCGGAACGCTGACGGTGGGCAATCTTGCAGAGATCCGGTTTGCAAAACTTGCGATCAACGCCTCCTTTTCCACGCTCTCCGCACTCTCCGGGCTGACGTTTTATCAGCTCGCCGGGAAGCACAAAAAGCTTGTCCTCGCGCTCATGCGGGAGGTCTTTGCCGTCGCGCGGGCGCGCGGCTGCGAACGCCTTGTGCAGAACGGGCATGACATCATGAAGCTGTTCGGCGGCAAGTTTGCCGCGCTGCTCCTGCCCGTTGCCATGAGGGCCTATGCGCAGACGCGTTCGGGGATGCTGCGCGACATCCGCGCGGGAAAGCGCTGCGACGTCGATTTCGTCGCGGGCGCGGCGGTGCGGGCGGGCAAGGATGCCGGCGTGCCTACGCCCATGCTTGCGCGCGCCGTCGCCCTCGTGCATGACGTGGAAAACGGGCTTGCCGAGATCGCGCCCGACACGCTGAAATTACTTTGAAGAGGATCACAATGGATTATAACGCACTTGCCGAGCGGCTGCTCCCCGGGGAATATCCCGCACTTGAAACCTTTGAAAAACGTTACCCGCCGCGGGATTTGCCCAAAAATGCCGAGGTCACGCGCCTTGCGCCGTCGCCCACGGGCTTTATCCATTTGGGCAATCTGTTTGTCGCCATCGCCAATGAGCGCATTGCGCACCGCTCGGGCGGAAAGCTCTATCTGCGCATTGAGGATACCGACCTCAAGCGCAGGGTGGACGGCGCCGTGGAGGCGGTCATCGAGGCGCTGAAATACTTTGACATCCGCTTTGACGAGGGCGCCGGGATCGGCGGGGACGACACCTATGCGCCGTGGTACCAGCGCCAGCGTGCAGAGATCTACCGTGCCTATGTCAAGGATCTCCTCCGCCGCGGCAGGGCGTATCCCTGCTTTTGCACGGAGGAGGAACTTGCCGCCCTGCGCGAGCAGCAGGTTGCGAACAAGGAGGTGACGGGTTACTACGGCAAATACGCCAAATGGCGGGACGCGCCGGAGGCGGAGGTGAACGCTGCGCTCGATGCGGGCAAGCCCTATGTCATCCGCTTGAAATCGATGGGGGATGCGGCCCGCAAGTTCACCTTTCACGATGAGATCAAGGGGGATGTCACCGTCCAGGAGAACGACCAGGACGTCGTCATTCTGAAGTCGGACGGCATCCCGACCTATCACTTTGCGCACGCGGTGGACGATCATCTCATGCGCACGACCCTCGTCATCCGCGGCGAGGAGTGGCTCGCATCCCTGCCCATTCACCTCGAATTGTTCGACGTGCTCGGCTTCCGCCGCCCCAAATACGGGCATAACTGCTCGCTCATGAAAATGGACGGCCAGTCCAGGCGCAAGCTCTCCAAGCGCAAGGATCCCGAGCTCTCCCTCTCCTACTACCGGCAGGAGGGATACCATCCCTTTGCGGTCAAGGTGTATATGCTCACGCTGCTCAATTCCGACTTCGAGGAATGGCACATGAAGTTCCCCGATAAGCCGCTGGAGGAGTTTCCCTTCCGCATCGGCAAGATGAGCAGAAGCGGCGCGCTCTTCGATCTCGACAAACTCAACGACATCTCCCGCACCGAACTCTCCCGCCTCTCCGCCGAGGAGATGCTCGCCTTCCTGAAGGAGTGGGCACAGGCGTTCGGCACCGAGGAGCAGAAGGGGTATTTTGCGGATGAGGCATATCTTCTGAAGGTGCTCACGCTGTGCATGGGCATCGGCGGAAAGAAGCGCCGCAAAGACTTCGTCACCGCAAAGCAGGCGCTTGCGGAGATCGGCTACTTCTTCGGCGATGCTGCGCAGCGCGATGCGTACCGCGTGGATGAGGAGACGCGCAATGCCGTTCTTGACGGCTTCCTTGCGACCTATTCGTATGAAAACGACGCGCAGGTATGGTTTTCCAAGGTGAAAGAGCTCGCCGCATCCATCGGCTTTGCCGCCGAGATGCGCGATTATAAGGCAAATACCGAAGCGTACAAGGGGAGCGTCTCCGACGTTGCGGAGGTGCTTCGCATTGCCGTGACGGGCAGGGCAAATACGCCCGATCTGTGGACGATCATGCAGATCCTGGGCGAAGAACGCACGCGCGCACGCATTCTTTCGGCGCGCGCATGAGGAGGATGAGATGAGCAGAGCGGACGAGATCTTTATTGCAAACTGTAACGATATTCTGGAACACGGCGTCTGGGACACGGAGGCGAACGTCCGCCCGCACTGGGAGGACGGCACGCCCGCGCACACGATCAAGAAATTCGGCATCGTCAACCGCTATAACCTGCAGGAGGAGTTTCCCATCCAGACCATCCGCCGCTGCGCCTTCCGCTCCTGCGTGGATGAGATCCTGTGGATCTGGCAGAAGAAGAGCAACAACGTCCGCGATCTGCACTCCCATATCTGGGACAGCTGGGCGGACGAGACGGGCTCCATCGGCAAGGCATACGGCTATCAGCTCGGGAAAAAGGCGGTCTATAAGGAGGGGGAATTTGATCAGGTGGACAGGGTGCTCTATGACTTGAAGCACAATCCCGCCTCCCGCCGCATTCTGACCAATCTCTATAATTTTGAGGACTTGCACGAGATGCACCTCTATCCCTGCGCCTATTCAATGACGTTCAACGTCTCGGGCGACACGCTGAACGGGATCCTCAACCAGCGCTCCAACGATATGCTCACGGCAAACGGCTGGAACGTGACGCAGTACGCCGTGCTGCTCATCATGTTCGCGCAGGTGAGCGGGCTGAAGGCGGGCGAACTCGTTCACGTCATCGCGGACGCCCACCTCTACGACCGGCACATCCCCATCGTGAAGGAGGTCATCGCAAACGAACCCAAGCCCGCGCCCAGACTCATCGTCGATCCGGACGTCAGGGATTTTTATGACTTTACGGTGGACAGTTTCCGCCTGGAGAACTATGAATACACGCCGCTCACGGCGAAGATCCCGGTGGCGATATGAGAGCGATCTTTCATGCGGATAAAAACTGGGGCATCGGAAGGGGGAACGACCTCATGTTCCGCCTGCCCCTTGACATGAAATTTTTCCGCGAGACGACGAGCGGAAAAGTTGTGGTGATGGGGCTGAATACGCTGCGCTCCTTTCCGGGGGGAAAGCCGCTCAAAAACCGCACCAATGTCGTACTCTCGCCCGAGGATGTGGAGGGGGACGTCATCACCGTGCATTCCTTGGAGGAACTGCTTGAGCAGGTGAAAAAATATCCGGAAGAGGACGTGTTCGTCATCGGCGGTGCGAGTGTGTACCGTCTGCTCATTCCCTACTGCACGCAGGTGCTCGTCACCCGCGTGGATGCGGTGGGCGGGGCGGATACGTTCGTTCCCGATCTTGACGCGGACGAGCATTTCAGGTGCGTCTCCGAGAGTGCGCCCGTTGAGGACAACGGCTATACGATCCGCTTCTGCACCTATCAAAATCTTGCGCCGAAAGCGTTCTGATTGCCCTGCGGGGCAATTTTTTTCGCCGAAGCGGGCGGTTTTTCTTGCGTATTGCGCCGAAAAGTATTAAAATATCAAGTCGGACGAACATTTTACAGAGGTATCTATGGTCAGAGAAGATTTACGGAATATTGCGATCATTGCACACGTCGACCACGGCAAGACGACGCTGGTCGACCAGATGCTCAAACAGGCAGGCACGTTCCGCGAAAATCAGGTTGTGGAAGAGCGTGTCATGGACTCGGGCGCGCTGGAACGGGAGCGCGGCATCACCATCCTTGCCAAGAACACATCCGTTCACTACAAGGGCGTCAAGATCAACATCATCGACACGCCCGGTCACGCCGACTTTTCGGGCGAAGTGGAGCGCGTGCTCAAGATGGTCTCGGGCGTGCTCATTCTCGTGGACGCCGCCGAAGGCCCCATGCCGCAGACGCGCTTCGTCACGCAGAAGGCGCTCGAAATGGGCTTGAAGCTCATCATTGTTGTCAATAAGATCGACCGCCCCGACGCGCGCATCAAGGAGGTCATCGATGAAGTTCTGGAGCTGCTCATGGATCTGAATGCCTCGGACGAGCAGCTTGAGAGCCCCTTTGTGTTCTGTTCGGGAAGGGAGGGGACGGCGTCCCTCGACGAGGATACGCCCGGAGTCGACCTTACGCCCCTCTTTGATACCATCCTTTCGCATTTTCCGCCCTTGGAGATGGATGAGAAAGGGCCGCTGCAGATCCTTGTCTCCTCCATTGATTACAACGACTACGTCGGCAGGATCGGCATCGGCAGGATCGAGCGCGGCGTGGCGCGGCAGGGCGCGGACGTCACGGTGTGCAACCACAATCACCCCGAGGTCAACACGCGCGGGAAGATCGTCAATCTCTATGAGATCGAGGGGCTCAACCGCGTTCCCTGCGAGAGTGCTTCGGCGGGCGACATCGTGTGTTTTTCCGGCCTGGAGAAGATCAATATCGGCGATACGGTCTGTGCCTCCGACTGCGTGGAGGCGGTCGCCTTCGTCAAGATCTCCGAGCCGACGGTGGAGATGATCTTCTCCGTCAACGATTCCCCGTTTGCGGGCAAGGAGGGCAAGTTCGTCACGACCCGTCACCTGCGCGAGAGGCTGTACCGGGAGCTGCTGCGCGATGTGTCGCTGCGCGTGGAGGACACCGACTCGACGGATGCCTTCCGCGTGAGCGGCAGGGGGGAGATGCATCTTTCCATCCTCATCGAAACGATGCGCCGCGAGGGGTATGAGTTCCAGGTGAGCGCGCCCAAGGTGCTCTATAAGGAGATCGACGGCGTGAAGTATGAACCCATCGAGCGCCTCATCGTGGACGTCCCGGGCGACAATACCGGCCCCGTCTTTCAGAGCATGGGGGAGCGCAAGGGCGAGCTTGTTCATATGCATGCCATGGGTTCGCGGATGCGCCTGGAATTTCTCGTCCCCGCGCGCGGCCTGTTCGGCTATAAGAGCGAGTTCCTCACGGACACCAAGGGCGAAGGCGTCATGAGCTCGGTGTTCTTTGAATATCAGCCCTACAAAGGGGAGATCAGCCGCCGCTCAACGGGTTCGCTCGTTGCTTTTGAAACGGGCGAGGCGGTCACCTACGGCCTGTTCAACGCGCAGGGGCGCGGTACGCTCTTCATTGATCCCGGCACGCCCGTCTATGAGGGGATGGTGGTCGGCTTCTCTCCCAAGGATGAGGACATCAACGTCAATGTCTGCAAGACCAAGCATCTGACCAACACGCGTTCCTCCTCCTCGGACGATGCGCTCCGCCTCATTCCGCCCAAGCGCCTTTCGCTGGAGGAGGCGCTCGAGTTTATCGGCGATGACGAGCTTCTGGAGGTCACGCCGCTCAATGTGCGCATCCGCAAACGCATTCTGGACAGCGAGTTGCGTGCAAAGGCACGGGCAAAGGCAAAACAGCAGTAGGTTTACAGAGTAGTATGCCAGACATAATACATGAAAAACTTAAAAATCCTGCCCTTTTGGCGGGATTTTTTTCATGAGACAGGCATAGAGTAGAGTATGCAGACCCAGACAGGACAGAGCATTCTTACCCTGGAAAACAGAAACAGGCTCACTTTTTCCGGCGTAGAGCGCGTAGAGGCGCTTTCTGAACGGCAGATTCTGCTCACGGTGAGCGGAACGCGTGTGCGTATTGAGGGGAGCAAGCTCAAAGTCCTTTCTTTTTCGGAGGGGAGCGGCGCCTTTTCTGCGAGCGGAATCGTGGACAGTATCCGGTATCTTCAGGGCGGAAAGGGCGTTGCCCGGCTGCTTCGCTGAAAGCAGCGCCGGGAAGAGACCATGAACGGCGCCGATCCGCTCTATATTTTTCTGGTCGCGGCGACGTGCGGGGCGGCGTGCGGCGGGGGATATGATCTCTTGTGCGCGCTGCGCGCCCCCGTTCGTCTCCGTCCTGTTGTATTTTTTACCGATCTGCTGTTCGGAGGATTGTGCGCGGTGCTGTGGCTGTTTGTTTCATCCTCTCTCGGATTTCCGTCGCTGCGCCTGTATCATTTACTGGCAGGCGTGGCCGGGTTTGCGCTGTATCGCAAAAGTCTGCATAAAATTGTTGCTTTTTTCGCGAAAAAGCTATATAATAAGGTAAAACAACTACGAAGGGGACGAAAAACATGTCCGGAAGAAGAGGCGAAGGTCTCACTGACGAAAAGATGAGGAGGATCGCGGCAGGGGCAACTGCGGCGGGCGTATTGCTCGTTCTGTTTCTTGTCATTATTCTCGTGGTGCAGTTCGTGCAGATCGGGATCGCCAACCGCCGCAGTGCGGAGTATGACGATGCGATCCGTCAGTACGAACAGCTTCTTCAGAACGGTGAGGCAACGCTGGAGACGCTGCAGGCGGAAGAGACGCTGCGCGAGCTTGCCATTCAGAACGGCTGGACGTTCCCCGGCTGAGGGTGTCACAATGAAATACGCCGTCATCGATATCGGTTCCAATTCCGTTCGCCTGATGCTTTGGGCGAACGGTACTTTGTATAAAAAGGTATGCACGACCCGGCTTGGGGAGGGACTCTCCCGCACCGCATCGCTCAGTGATGCGTCAATGGAGCGCACGGCACTCGCCGTTGCCGATTTCTGCGAAGAGGGCAGGCGGGAGGGCGCGCGCATCCTTGCCTTTGCTACGGCGGCGGTGCGCTTCTCTTCCAACGGCAGAGAGTTCTGTGCACGCGTGAAGGCGCTGTGCGGCATCGAAGTGGACGTCGTCTCCGGCGAAGAGGAGGCGCTTCTTGGCCTTTACGGCGCGCTCGGCGCGACGGCGGACGGCGGGATCATTGACATCGGCGGCGCAAGCACGGAGGTATGTATCCGTGAACGCGGGATCGTCCGTACATCGCTCAGCCTTCCCGTCGGTGCGGTGCGCATCCTCGATGTATGCGGGCAGAGCGCGGGCAGGATCGATGCATATGTTTCGGATGCCGTCCGCTCCCTGGAGGGCATTTCCGTGGGCGGATCGAACATGTATGCGATCGGCGGGACGGCGTCCACGCTGGCAAGTATGTCTCTGGAGCTGAAGGAGTACGACGCCGCCGCGCTCAACGGCACGCGTCTTCCGTTGGATTGGGTGAAGGCGGCGGCAGTCCGCCTGCTCATGACTGCGCCGGAGGAGCGAAAGAAGATCCCCGGCATGGACGTGCGGCGCGCGGACGTCATTGCGGGCGCAGCCGTGTTGCTCATGCAGATCATGCAAAGCCTGCGCCTTCGGGAAGTGATATTTTCGGATGCGGACAACCTGGAGGGCTATCTCGCGGCAAGGGGGCTTGCATGAGACGCGGCACATATACCCTGATCGGCGCGGCGCTCTTCGTGTGTGCCGCCGCGGGATGGGGTACGATGCTGGGACTGGAAATCGCTGCGGCTTCGGGACTTTCCCGTCTGTTCACCGCCCTCATCGGGGCGGGCGCTCTGTGTGCCGTGCTGTTGCTGCGGTTCGATCTCATGATCCATGAACTCGGGCATCTTCTGTTCGGCATCCTTGCGGGGCTGCGTGTGCGGAGGGTCTCGGTGGGCTGGGTGAGCTTCGGACAGGGCGGCATCCGCTTCGGAAGGCGCTCCGTGGCGGGGGAGACGCAGTTTACGCTGCGGAAGGCGTCCGGCGCACATGCGCGTCTGGCCGCGGCAGCTGCCGGAGGGTCGGTTTTGGGGCTTGTATTCGGCGGGGTAATGCTTGTGCTCTATGTCCTGCTGCCTGCCCATCCCGCACTCTCCCTTTTTGCACAGCTGGGACTTTGGTGTCTGCCTCTGGCGCTCTCCGAACTGATGCCTGCCGAGCTTCCCGCAGGAAAGACGGACGGCCTCGTCCTCAAGGAGCTTGCAGCGCGGACGGGAGAGACCGAGGTCTCCGTCCGTGTCATGCTCGCGCAGCTTCTTTTGCAAAGCCGTTCCGCCGCACGGCTTCCGCGCGAGCTGTTGTTCGAGGTTCCCGTCGTGCGGGAGGATAGCCCCGCTTTTTGCGAACTGCTGGCCCTTCAGGCAGAGTATCTCCATGCCTGCGGCGATGAGGCAGGGGAGGCCGCCGTCCGCGCCCGCCTTGCCGCCATTCGGGAAGATGTCTGAAAAAGGCGTAAAAAAACTGCCCGGAGGGCAGTTCAAAAATGCAATGCAAAAATTACCGTAATTCCGATGCCGTGCTGCAGAAATGTCGCGTAGGAAGGGGAAGGCGGTATGGAAAGTCTGGATATGCGGTTTTAGACGGCCGGCTCAGTCGGCAGAGCGGTCGGTCAGGCCGAGCAGGAAGTCGGCAGACACGTTGAAATAGCGCGCCACTTTGGCAATGTTGCCGGCGGTCGGATCGCTCTTGTTAGTCTCCCAATAGCAGATGATCCCCAGGCTGACATTGAGATCTTTTGCAACGGTCGCCTGTGAGAGGCCGCGTTCTTTTCTGAGTTCGATAAGGCGTTCTGCAAAAATTTTCATAAATTCATTATACTTGATTCCATCAAAATATGCAAGCCATTTATGAGAGAAAATTACAACGACTATACGTTTTTTCTCAATCGTCCGGATTTGACGCGGCTGTATGAGGAGGGGCGCTCTGTGCGCAAGGTGTCTGTTTTATTTGTCTGTCACGGCAATATCTGCCGTTCTCCGATGGCGGAGAGTTATTTTACCTGGCTCGTCGGAAGGAAGGGGCTGGCGCAGCGGTTTGCGATCTCCTCCGCGGCGACGCATCCGGACGAACTTGGAAATCCCCCGCACCGCGGCACACGGGAAAAACTTGCCGAGGAGGGGATCCCGCTCATTGCGCACCGCGCCCGGCTTCTGGAGCGTGCGGACGGGGAGCGCTGCGACTTTATCCTCGGCATGGATGCGGAGAACCTGCGCCATATGCACCGCATTCTGGGTGACTGCCGCGCAAAGGTCGGACTGCTGCTCGACGATGCTCCGCATCCGCGCGCGATCGCCGATCCGTGGTATACGGGGGATTTCGATGCAACGTTTGCGGACGTCGCCGAGGGCTGCCGGACATTTTTGGAAAAACTGCAGAGGGAGAAACTTGTATGACGACATTCGCCGAACCGCTTCCGTTGGGGAGCATCCGCCTGCGCGGGGAATATGTGCAGAACGCGCTCGATAAGGAGGTGCGCTATCTGCTCTCCCTCGACGCCGAGAGACTGCTCGCGGGGTTTTATGAGAATGCGGGGATCCGCACGCCCTATGTCCGTTACGGCGGCTGGGAGTCGATGCTCATCGGCGGCCACACCCTGGGACATTATCTCTCGGCGGTTTCGCAGGCGTCCCGCAATCCGGGCGTTCCGGAGGAGGCGCGCGAACGCTTTCTTGCGCGTGTCAGGCGTATCTGTGACGTCCTGTCAGAGTGCGGTGCACGGCATAGCGGCCTCATCTGGGGGGCGCCTTTGGCGGAGGGGGCGGGGATCGAAGCGCAGTTTGACAACGTGGAGCGGGGCAGAACGAACATCGCAACGCAGGCGTGGGTGCCGTGGTATACGCTGCACAAGCTGCTTGCGGGGCTCATTGATGCCTATGATGCGACCGGATATGCGTCCGCGCTCAACGCGGCCTCCGCGCTCGGGGATTGGACGGCGCGGCGTGCGCTCGCATGGGATGCGGACACGCGCAATGCCGTCCTCAGCGTCGAGTACAGCGGGATGAACGATGCGCTGTATGAACTCTATGCCCGTACGGGCAAGCCCGAGCACGCCCGTGCCGCGCAAATCTTTGATGAGGAACCTCTCTTTGACAGCATTCTCTCGCAGGGGAAAGACGTCCTCAAGGACAGGCACGCCAATACAACCATCCCCAAGATCCTGGGGGCGCTCAAGCGTTACCTCATTCTGGACGGAAGGGAATTGGACGGCGAGCGGGTGGACGCTGCCCGCTATCTTCGCATTGCGCAGGTATTTTTCCGCATGGTGCTTGAGCGGCACACCTATGTGCCGAACGCACCAACTGCAACTGTGAGACGTGCAATGTCTACAATATGCTCAAACTTGCGCGCCTGCTCTTTTCTCTCACGGGGGACAAGCTCTATACCGACTACTATGACAACGCCTTCACAAATACCATCCTCTCCTCGCAGAATCCGGAAACGGGCATGACGACCTACTTCCAGCCCATGGCGGGCGGATATTTTAAGGTCTTCTCGCGCCCCTATGATAAGTTCTGGTGCTGCACGGGCAGCGGGATGGAGAGCTTTACGAAATTGGGCGACAGCGCCGTATATGCCTGCGGGAGTGACTTTTACCTCGAACAATATCTCTCGCTGTATGCCGAACACGGCGGCATCGCCTTCTCGCTCTCCTGCGATTTTCCCATGTCGGAGGAGGCAGAGATCCGCGCGGAAAAGGGGACGTTCTGCCTGCATCTGCGCATCCCGGACTGGGCGGCCGGAGAAATCCGGCTGAACAAGAACGGCACGGCGTGTACGGCAGACGTTGTGCGCGGGCATCTTGTGCTGCTGCTCTCGGCGGGAGATGCCCTTCGGCTTCGCATTCCCGTCGGGGTGCGGCTGAGCAGCCTTCCCGATTCGCCCGACACCTACGCATTTGTCTACGGCGGCAAAGTGCTGTCTGCCGATCTGGGAACGGAGGATATGCGCGAGACGACGACGGGCGTGGAGGTCTCCATCCCCGCACGGCGCATCCTTGCTTCCGAGCGCATCTATTTTGCGGACGCGCGGGATGTCGCCATGCACCCGGAGCGCTATCTTGTCCGCGAAGGGGACGGGTTCCGGCTGACGGGCGGAGACGTAGATTATTCTTTCGGGCTTCACTATCGCCGCTGGCGGGAGCGCTATGCGATTTATTTTTGTTTTTGCAGCGGCGTGCGGGAGGCGGAGGAAGAGCGGCGCGCACCCGTCGACGTCGTACAGCCCGGATACGGACAGTATGAGGCGGACGCATGGCACGAACTGCGCGAGGAGAATACCGTTTCCGTGACCTCGGACGGAACATGCCGCTATTGCCGTCCGGGCGGCAGCTTTTCCTATGATCTGCGTGTGGACGAGACAAAGCGTAACGTTTTAAGCCTGCGCCTGCTTCACGCGGACAACGGCAGGCGGCTCAGGGTGACGGCGGGGGACGAAGTGCTCTTTGACGGCAGGCTGAACGATACGATGCACGAGGGGCTCTATCGCCGTACATTTCCCGTTTTCGCAGAGACCATTGCGCGCTGTGCGCGCAAGAAATGCGTCGGCGGAGAGGAGGCTTCGGTCATCCGCGTATGTTTCGAGGGCGCTCAAGAGGAAGAGAGCGCGCGTGTGAGTGAATTTATCGAGATGTTTGCGGAATAATGCGGAGGAAGCCTTTACATTTTTCCGGAAATCGGGTATAATCAATCAAAAGAAAAGGGAAGAAGCATGAGAACGCACGAATCACAGGAAATGTATCTTGAAACCATTCTGCTGCTGCGGATGCGCAAATCCAACGTCCGCTCGGTGGATATCGTCGAAGAGCTCGGCTATGCCAAGTCGAGCGTTTCCCGCGCGGTCAATCTTCTGCAGGACGGCGGTCTTATCCGCATCGATGAGAACGGGGACATCACACTGACGGCGCAGGGTCAGAAAAAGGCAGAGGACGTCTATGAAAAGCACCGTGTGTTTACGGATGCGTTCATCAAGATGGGTGCGCCCGCCAAACTTGCGGAGGAGAACGCCTGCCGCATCGAGCACGTCGTTTCCGATGAACTGTTTGAGATCATCAAGCAGTACTTTGCAAAGAACAGCTGAAAAAACGTCCTTCCCCGGCTGTAGGGAAGGACGTTTCTGATATATGCGGCTCAGCGTGTGATGCGGTCGAGAATTGCAAAATAATCATCGAATGTCTTGCTGCAGCAGAGCGGGTCGAGAATGGTGATCCCGCCTGCTTTCAGGCCGGTGAGGGCAAACGCCATCGCAACGCGGTGATCCCCGAATGGCTGCACGGTGCCGCCGTGTACGGGCGCGGGGAGGATGCGCACGCCGTCCGCTTCCTCCGCGGCGGGGACGCCGAGCGCCGTCAGATTTTCGCAGATGGCGCGGATGCGGTCGCATTCCTGCCCGCGGATATGCCCTATCCCCGTAATGCGGGTCGGGGATGCGGCAAACGGCGCGAGGGCGGCAACGGTGAGTGTCTGGTCGGAGTAATCGCGCATATTTTCGCAAAACCCCGCATAGGAGCGGATTTTGGTGCCGTCTGCCGTGAGCCCGTCCGGGGGATCGGTGAAGCGGACGCCGCGGGATGCGAGCAGATCGAGAAATTTTTTATCGCCCTGCAGGGTGTCGGCATGGATGTGACGGACGCATACCTGCATGGAAAAGAGCAGCGACATAGCGTAAAAATAACATGCGCCGGACAGGTCGCCTTCGACCTCAAAGCTGGCGGGGGAGCGGGGCGACGGGAACACATCGATGCGGTCGCCCGATCGAGTCCAGCGCGCGCCGAAGGCGCGCAGCAGTGCAAGCGTCATTTCAATATAGCTTCCGTACGTCCGGCTGCCCGTAAGGATGAGGGTGACGGGGCGGCTCACGGCTGCCGCAAGCAAGATCCCGCTCGCATATTGCGTGCTGCGGTCGGTGTCTACGGTGATTTCTCCCTCCCGCAGCCCCGCCGAGCGCATCACAAAGGGAAAATGTCCCGGTGTCTTTTCATATGCAATGGAGACGCCGGCTGTCTCCAGGGCGCAGAGCAGTTCCATCGGCCGTTTCTCCATCTGTGCGGAGGAGGCCATGCGGTACTCTCCGCCGAGAAAGGCGAGCATGGCGGTCAGAAAGCGTGCGCACGTTCCTGCAGAGCCGACGTTGAGATCTGCGCGGCGGTTGGGGATGTGTCCTCCGCATCCGAAGATGCGCAGGCCTTCCGCCTCCCGTTCTGTTCTGATTCCGAGCGAGGACAGGCACCCGAGCAGAGCGCGCGTGTCCTCCGCGTACGCACCGCAGGCAAGAAAGACCTCGCCCGTGCCGAATGCGGCAAGCAGGATGGCACGGTTGAGAATGCTTTTGGAGGCGGGGACGTCGATTGTGAGCGGTGCTTTCGGATGAAATTGTCGGATAGTATAGGCATCCATGCAAAAATTATACTCTCTGCTTGAAAAAAAGTCAAGAAAAAGGAAAAGCGGCGCTCCTGTCTGTTGAAAAGTGGCGCAAAACATGGTATAATGTCCGCATGAAGGGAAGTTCAGAGGAATATCGCGTGGTATTCAGCCGACGGCGCACACTCTCTCTTTCCGTCAACGGGGCGGGCGAGATTGTTGTGCGCGCTCCTGCGGGGACGCGCAGGGCAGAGATCGAACGGTTTATCGAGGCGCATACCGATTGGATCGAACGCCGGCGAGCCGTGATTGAGGCCTCGCATATCGATCTTACGGACGGTGCAAAGATCGGCATCGGCGGCGAGGTATACCCGATCGCAGAGGGGAGAAGTGCGCATCTTGCGGACGGCAGGCTGTATCTGCCTGCCGAGCGGCGGGAGCAGGCGCTCATCGCACTTCTCAAGCGCATTGCGCGCGAGCGTATGACGGCATACGCCCGGGAATATGCCGCCCGTTTCGGGTTCGTGTTCCGCGCCATCCGCATTTCTTCGGCGCGGGGACGGTGGGGGTCGTGCAACGCGCGCGGCGATCTGGCTTTTTCCTTCCGTACGGCGCTTCTGGATGAGGAAAAGGCGCGCTATCTCGTCGTTCATGAACTCTGCCATACGCGGCATATGGATCACAGCCCGGCCTTTTGGACGGAGGTCGGCGCGATCCTGCCAAATTACAGGCAGACGCGCCGCGCTCTTCAAAAAGAGGGCGCGATCATGCTTTTTCTCTAATTTATAGTAAATCTGCAAAGTATTATGTCTGACATAATACGAATGAAAAGGGTAATTTGCATGAAGATCATTGTCTATGGAATGGGAATAATCGGGGCATCGTTTGCTGGCGCGCTCCGCCGTGCGGGACATACCGTACTCGGGAGGAACCGGGGAAAGGAGGCCCTTTCCTACGCGCTCGAGCACGGGATGATCGATGCGGTCACGCAGGACTATTCCGGGGCGGATGTTGTCATCCTTGCGCTTCCGCCGCGGGTCACGATGCATGAACTGGACGAGGGGAACTTCCCGGAGGGGTGCATCGTCACGGATGTCTGCGGCGTCAAAGCGGTGCTTGAGGACGTCGTCTGTTCCCGTCCGCGCGTCTATCGCTATGTGGGGATGCATCCGATGGCGGGCAAGGAGACGTCCGGCGTGCGTTCGGCGTCTGCATCGCTCTTTTCGGGCGCGAATATCATTCTCACCTCATACGCGGGAACAGATCGCGCGGCACTGGAGAGCGTGCGTTCGCTCGCTGCCGATGCAGGTGCAGGGCGCATCCTCGTTTGCAGCGCGCGGCAGCACGACAGGATGATCGCGCTCACATCCCAGCTTGCGCACGTTGTGGCTAATGCCTATGTGACAAGTCCGCTTGCTGCGGCGTGCAAGGGCTTCACGGGCGGAAGTTTTCAGGATATGTCCCGCGTGGCGCCCGTGGATGAAGCGATGTGGGCAGAGCTGTTCTGCCTCGATTCCGCGTGCCTCGTTTCGGAACTCGACCGCCTCATCGGGCGCCTGGCATCGTTCCGCGACGCGATCTCTGCCGGAGAAGAGGAGGCGATCCGCGCGCTCATGCGCGAGGGGAAGGAATGCTACGCGGAATTTTTTCATGGGAATTGACGGATAATTGTTCAAAAATGCCTGCAATCCATTTACAAAAGTTGTTTTTTGTATTATAATGGTTTACGATCATGGAGTGTACATGAAAGATTGCAGCGTGGAGATCGTCACTTTTACCGAAGGGGAACGATCGCGGTTTACGGCAGTCGGACGGCTGCAGGAACATTCCGGCGGGTTTACGGCCGTTTACCCGACGCAGGAGGATGAGGCGCAGCTCGTTTTTTCGGAGGGGGCGCTCGTCATGCGCCGCCGGGGCGGCAGTGAGCTGCACGCGCGCTTTGCTGCCGGGGAGGCCGGAACGCTTTTCGTGGGCGTATGCGGCCATGCCGGCGATATTCCGCTCGAAACGCAGATCTGTACGGCGAGAAGAACGCCGGACGGCTGGCGGGTCGCACTCAAATACCGCTTGCGTTTTGAGGATGAGGTTCGGATTTTCCGCTTGCATATAGCGGTAAATATCATATCGGAGGAGCAATGAAAATACGATACTTGGGGCATTCTTGTTTTGTCCTGACGGAAAGTACGGGGACGACCATTGTGACGGATCCGTACGGAGACATCGGTTACAGGATGCCGACCGTCGAAGCGGATGCCGTGACGGTGAGTCACGGGCATTACGACCATAACAATATCGGTGCCGTAAAGGGCAAGAGCGGGAAACCCGTTGTGTTCGACGAGGAGGGTACCTATGAGATCGGCGGGGTGGATATCACGGCGATCCGGAGCTATCACGACAACGAGAACGGGGAAAAGCGCGGGGAAAACCTCATCTTCAAATTCCGCATGGACGGGTTGGAGATCTGCCACCTCGGCGATCTGGGAGAGGAGTGCTCTTCGGCGCTCATTGAAACGCTTCTGCCCGTCCACGTCCTGCTCATCCCCGTCGGCGGGAATTATACCATCGATGCCGAACAGGCGAAGGAATACGTCGACCGCATCATGCCGGCGATCGTCATTCCCATGCACTACAAGACCAAGGGATTGAACATCGACGTCGATAAGGTGGATGACTTCGCCGACAAGTTTGATTCGGAGGAAGTGGAGGAACTGGAAGACTGCGAACTGGAACTGTTCCGTGATGACATCTCGGAAGAGAGCACAAAGGTCATCATCATGGAGCGGGAGAAGTGAATTCATGGAGTTAAAGACGACGGAACAGCGGTATCGGGAATTTCTCGATACCCTTCCTTTGGCGACGCTTCGCATCCTCGGACGGCAAAAGGGTGTGGAACGTTCCTCTTCAAGCAATAAGGATGCGCTCATCAAAGAGATCATCGGCATTCTGACGGGCAGCCGTGCGCCTGCGCCGCCAAGCAACCGCGGTGCGCCCGTCAAGCAGTCCTACCTCGATCCTGCCGTTCTCGCCCGTCTTGAGGAGATCCGCAGCAGCGGGGAGGCGGAGTCGCGCGAGCGGGATGCCATTCTCGAAGTCGCCTCGGGGGAAGGGGATCGCCCTGTCTTTGACGCGCCCGTCTATACGGGCATTTTGGAGATTTTGCAGGGCGGCTACGGCTTTGTGCGCACGCACAACTGCCAGCCGTCGACGACGGGGGAGGACGTCTTTGTTCCCGCTTCCGTCATTCATTCTGACGGGCTGCGGGAGGGCGACTTCATCGCCTGTACGGCGGCGCCCGGCCGGCGCGGCGGCGCCGCTGCGGTGGTAGAGTTGCTCGGCGTCAACGGCAGGCCGGTCACGGAGTGCGGCGCCCGCCCGCAATTCGATCATCTGACGGCGGTGTTTCCCCGGGAGAAAATCGTTTTATCTGCGCGGGAGAACCGGATGTCATTGCGCCTGCTCGATCTGTTCATCCCCATCGGGAAGGGGCAGCGCGCCCTCATCATTGCGCCGCCCAAGGCGGGCAAAACAACGCTGCTCAAGGATATCGCGAGCGCCGTCTGTAAAACGTATCCCGAGCTCATGCTCATCGTTTTGCTCATCGATGAGCGGCCGGAGGAAGTGACGGACTTCCGCGAGACGGTCGGCGGCGCACAGATCATTAGTTCCACGTTTGATGAAGGGGCGGAACATCATGTACATGCGGCGCGTCTGGCGCTCGAACATGCAAAGCGGTATGCGGAGCAGGGGACGGACGTCGTGCTGCTTCTGGATTCGCTCACCAAACTTACGCGTGCCTGCAATCTTCTTGCGGAAAATACGGGCAAGACGCTCTCGGGCGGACTGGAGGCGGGCGCACTCACCTTTCCCAAGCGATTTTTCGGAACAGCCCGCAATACCGCGGAAGCGGGGAGTATCACCATCCTTTCAACGGTACTTGTCGAGACGGGCAGTCGCATGGACGACGTCATCTATGAAGAGTTTAAGGGGACGGGGAATGCGGACATCTTCCTGTCGCGCGAGTTGGCGGAGCGCAGGATCTTCCCGGCGCTCGATCTGCGCCGGTCGGGAACGCGGCGGGAGGAGCTTCTCCTCACCGAGCCGCAACGGGCCGCCGTCAACGCTCTGCGCGAGCGCGGGCTGACGGACACGGCGGGCGTCCTCTCCATGCTGGGGCGCACGCAGGACAATGCAGAGTGGGTCGCGCGCCTTCCGGAGTGGCTGCGTGTATTCAAGAATAACGAAAACAGGTGAAAAAAATATGGTAATCGGGATCGATCTGGGCGGGATGTCCGCCAAGGCGGCGCTGCTCTCCGGCACAAAGCTGGAGGGGAAGTCTCGCGTTGAAACGTCTGCGGCCGTATCCGCGGAACAGACGGCGCTCGCTCTTTCGCAGCTTGCCGTGCAGACGGCGGAGAAGGCGGGCAAGAGCATGAACGACGTGCAGGCGATCGGAATCGGTTCGCCGGGCGTTGTAGACAGCGCAAACGGCACGGTCGTCTCATGGACAAATTTTCACTGGAAAAATATTGCGCTCGCTGCGCTTGTGGAAAAATATACGGGGAAACGGACGTTTGTTCTCAATGATGCCAATGCTGCCGCGCTCGGCGAGGCGAAGTTCGGCGCCGGAATGGAATATTCAGACAGCGTGCTCATCACGCTCGGGACGGGCATCGGCAGCGGCATCATTCTCGGCGGAAAGCTGTTTGAAGGGTTCCGCAGCGCGGGCGCCGAGCTGGGACACACCGTCATCTGCATGAACGGCGAACAGTGTACCTGCGGCAGAAAGGGGTGCTTTGAGCGGTATGCTTCCGCCTCTGCGCTCATCCGCCTGACGCGCGAGGAGATGCGCGTCGATCGGTCAAGTAAGATGTGGCGGTTTGCGCATTCGTTTGACGAAGCGGACGGCCGCACGGCATTTCTGGCCGCGAAGGAGGGCGATCCTGCCGCGCTGAAGGTACTGGATGAATATATTGCTTACCTCGGGGAAGGCGTTCTCAATATCATCAATACGTTCCGTCCTCAGGCGATCATTTTGGGGGGCGGAATCTCCGCGGAGGGGGAAACGCTGCTGGAGCCTCTGCGCCGCTATGTGCGTCCCCGCCTGTTTGTTTCCGAGGACTACGCGCCCGTTGCGCTTCTGTGCGCCTCGCTTGGCAACGATGCGGGACTTTACGGCGCCGCGCAGTACGCCTTTGAACGGCTTTGATCGCGGGAAGAGGACGGATTTAGGGGAAATGATGGGGAAGAAATCCGGGCAGAAATACGATGTCGCCCTGTTCAGCAGGGACGAGGAAGCCTATCAAAAGTATTTGGAGAGCATTGAGGACAAATTTCCCAAAAAATTTATAAAGGCGTACCGGTCGTTCAAATATACCGGCGTCAATCATTTTCACGATTTCCATATTTCGCGTATTTCAATGACGGGGAAGAACGGGATCGTCTGGCCTTCGAAGAGCGCGCTGGAAATAGAACTGATTCGTCCGAACGATGTGATCTTTCGGTTGCATTTCAGCAAAATACATCAGATTTATTGCAACGTCATGTGCGGCGATTGGAGCGAAATGTGGCTCGACTATGTAAGCGACAGCTGGCTTGGCATTTCGGAAGAGGGAAATTACATTTTTGAAATGCTGTTCGGGTGGGGCGACGGCAGGATCCGCATTGATTCTGAAAAGCTGCATATGGAAGAGATCCGATTGATCGATTATGTAACACACTGGCGAAAGAAAGCACAAAAGGCGCAGAACAAGCAAAACGGCAAATGAATAAAAAGCATGGATGGTTCCATGCTTTTTTTACAGCAATGAAAAAACCCGCCGTGGAGCGGGTTTTTTGTCAGTCTTTTTTCGGCCGCACCTGCAGGTAGTACACCACGCCGAACAGGATGACGCCCAGGTAGGCAACGGCGGGGATCGCGACCCATGCGATCAGCTGGGCGGAGTCCGTGAAGTCCATCCTCGCGGAGAGCGCGGCGATGAGCGTTACGATGACGAGCAGGATATAGGTGACGACCACATTGAGGACAACGGGGCCCGTTCTGCGCAGCGAGTGTTCGCCATAGCGGTTTGCGTAGGCAAGTCCGGTCACGAGCAGAACGGCGAGCCCGACCCCCCAAAGGAGATAGGGGTAGAAGGCGGGAATGGGCGCGGAGGCAGAGATACCGAGCAGAACGCTTCCGAGCGCGACGCAGAAGAGGAAGGTAACGATCCCGCTCAGGAAGAGCGCCTTTCCCTTATGGACGAGGCTGGCGGAATCGTCTGCCGCCCGTGCGCTCTTGCCGCCGGCAGTCTGCAGATGGATCCCGTCCCGTGCGGCGCGCGTTTCAAGATCGGTGAAGTCGATCCCGTCCAGCGATTTGGCCCGTCCTTGTGCGGGCGCGGCAGCGGGGTCGCCCGTGACGGCATTGGCATACATCCGATGCACAACGGTCTTGTAGTCCTCAACGGGCTGCGGCTGCGCCTGTTCGGCCGGCTGCGGCGCGGGCGTGTTGTAATAGGTATAGTCGTGCGGAGTTTCCTCTGCGGGAGGGGTATTGACGAGGTCGATGTAATTGCGGTGCAGGAGCTGCTGTTCGCGGCTGCGGAACTGTTCCTCCTGCTCGGCAAGAATGCGTTTTTCCTGATCTTTCAGCTCCTGTTCGTGGCGGGAACGCTCCTCCTCCAGCGACTGGGCAAGTTTTTCCTGATAGAGAACGCGTTGGTTGTCGCGCTCCGTTTCAAGCGACTTGATCTTCTGCTCGTAGACTTCCCGTTCGTCTTCGCGCAGGGCTTCGGTGCGGATGCGGTCTTCCTCCGCCTGTGTCTCGCTCTGGCGGCGTGCCGTTTCAAGCGCCGCCTCGCTCTCGCGCAGCTCATATTCGAGGGAAGAGATGCGATCCAGAAGCTCCTGCGTATGGGCGCTTTTCTCCGCGGCCGTCTGATCCGCCTGCCCGGTTTGCGCAAGCTGCTGCGCTTCCTGCAGTCGGCGCAGCTCTTCTGCGGCCTCCTCCGTCTGCCGGCTTGCCCGGGCCGCCTCCGCCGCCTGCTGTGCGCGCAGCGCTTCGAGTTCGGCGCGCTTTTGTGCGAGCGCCTGTTCCCGGGCGGCGATCTCGCTCTCCCGCCAAGTGCGCTCTTTGAGCATCGCGTCGCTGCGGTCGCGCATGGATTCTTCAAAGGCCTGTTCGCGCCGGTCAAGATCGGAGCGCTTTTCCTCTACTTCTTTGAGCTGTTCGCGGTAGCGCGCCTCCAGTTTGCTCAGCTCCTGCGCATCATCAAAGGCGGGAGCATAATCCAGCTCCTCATCGCCGCCTTCTCCGCGCGGTACGCGCGACGTTGTTTCCTTGAGGACGCGCATGTTGACCGCGGTAGGGGCGGGGTTTGAGAAGTCGAAATCCTTGTCGGAAATGAGACTGTCGATGACGGTACGGGAGTATTCCCATTCCGCCTGGTTCTGCTCGGAGATCGCCTTTCCCGCTTCGGTGAGAGAGAAGTATTTGCGGCGTCCTCCGCCGACCGAGCCGCCCCAGTATGAGGTGACGTATCCGTCCTTTTCCAGGCGCTTTAGGGCGCTGTAGAGGGAGGGCTGTTTGAGCGTATATTGCCCGTGGCTCTTTTGCTCGATCTCTGCGATGATCTCATAACCGTATTTATCACCGTCATAGAGCGAGCGCAGAATGATCGTATTGATGTGTCCGCGGATGAGGTCTGAACTGACCGTTTTTTCGGGGCGCTCCGCAATCGCAACGCTTTCTTCCATGCCGTACTCCTTGTTTTTCTTACATTATACAAAAATCGACAAAATTTGTCAATAGGCAAAGTACTATGTCAGACATAATTCTGTGATTTTTTCTGAAAAAATATAGATCTGACATAAATTTGCCATGATGGAATATGCATAAAAAGATATGGGCATCGTTCGCACGGCTTTCTTTCTGGTCGGGATGACCGTCGGGGCGGGATTTCTGACGGGGGCGGAGCTTGTCCGCTTCTTTCGGGCAGGCGGGGCGGGCGCGTTTGCGCTCTCCTGCCTTGTGTCCTGCGTCCTCAACACCTTTTTTCTCGTTCTCGGGCGGCGGCATGGCGGATTCGGCGGCGCGATGGCGGCGCTCTTCGGGCGTGCCGGCGATGCGGTCGGCTGTATCCTTCTCGCGCTCTCCTTTGTCCCCTGTGCGGGGATGCTCGCCGCGTTCGATGCGCTCTTTCCCGCACTGTCTCCTCTGGCATCGCTCACCGGCCTCGGCGTTGTCCTGCTTTTTTTGCAGCGCGGGATGCGCGGGGTAAGCCTGCTCAATGTCCTGCTCGTTCCCGTTCTGATCGGCTGCATCCTGTTGTTCGGCGGCGGAGAGCTGCCGTCCTCCCGCACGGGGACGGGGGATGCACTGCTCTATTCCTTTATGAACGCCGCATTTTCCGCACCCGCACTCATGGATGCAGGCAGGCAGGTGTATGCGCCCGTGCGCTCCGGTCTGCTTGCGGGGGGATGCGTCTTTGTGTGCGGGATCCTCGTGCTGGGCGCGTCTCTGCAGGCAGGCGCTGCCGCCATGCCCTTTCTTGCCGCAGCGGGCAGCCTGCCCGTCCTGCTCGTGACGGCGGGGGCAGTCCTGAACAGCCTGTCCGTTGCCCTGCTTCCTCTTTTTTCTGCGTGCGAGCGCTACGCCGGCAGGGCGAAAAACGCCGCAAAGGGCATTTTGCTCCTTGCGGCGTTCCTGCTTTCCCGGCTGGGGTTTTCGGGCGTGATCGGCTCCCTGTATCCCGCAGTCGGTGTATTCGGCGCGGCGTTTTCAGCGCTCTGCGTTCTTCACGAGTATCTTCTCCAGAAGCACGACCAGCGCATACATTCCCGCCGCCAGAAGGCAGAGGAGAAAGGTCGCGCTCATCACAAGGTCAAGTTTGAACACCTGCCCGCCGTACACGATCAGATAGCCAAGTCCCGCGCGCGAGACAATGTATTCTCCCATGATGGAGCCGATCCACGCCATGCCAACACTCACTTTGAGCATGGAGATGAGGGCGGGGTAGGAGGAGGGCAGCACCAGCTTGAATAGAATCTGCCATTTCCCGGCGCCCAGCGAGCGCATGAGCAGGATCTTGTTGGGATCGGTCGCAATGAACGCGGAGAGCATGTGCAGGATGGCAACGATGATGCCGACGAGCACGGTCATAAAGACGATCGCCTCGCTTCCCGTGCCGAACCAGACGATGATGAGCGGCCCCAAAGCGATCTTCGGGAGCGCATTCAGCACGACGATGTAGGGCTCGAGTACCTTGCGCACCGTTTCACTCCACCACAGGAGGAGTGCGACGGCAAATCCGAGCACGACGGCGATGGCGAACCCCGCCAGCGTCTCCCAGAGCGTCACGCCGATGTGGTAGAAAAGGGAGCCGTCCGCATACAGGGAGGCGATGGTCTTTGCGATGCGGGAAGGGGAGCTCATGATGAACGGATCCACCCAGCCGCAGGCGGTGACCAACTCCCACAGCCCTAGAAGGAGTGCGAGTACGCCGATGCGCAGCGTCCATACGAGGGTGAGATTTTTTCTGCGCTTGATCAGAAAGCGCGCATGTTCTTTGGAGTAAGCAGTGTGTTTCATGTGTTGAGTTCCCCCCATAGGCGTTCAAACCATCCCGAAAAGGCCGGCAGTTCCCTGCGCCTGAGGGGCGGGACGCCGCCGAAGTCGAGCGTGTGCGTGTGCAGGACGCGTGCGGGACGGGCGGAGAGGACGAGGATGCGGTCGGCAAGCGAGATCGCCTCAGAGATGTCGTGCGTGATGAGCAGCGCCGTCTTTTTTTCGCTGCGGATGATGTTCGCCACGTCCTCGCAGACGTTGAGCCGCGTCTGATAGTCGAGGGCGGAGAACGGTTCGTCGAGCAGCAGAAGGTCGGGGTCGGCAGCGAGGGTACGGATGAGCGCCGCCCTCTGGCGCATCCCGCCCGAGAGTTGGGCGGGATAGCTCTTCAGAAAGTCTCCCAGGCCGTACTTTTCGGCGAGTGCAACGGCACGTTCGCGCTGTTGCGGCGACCGTTGGCGGCGCACTTCGAGGGGTAGATAGATGTTTTTTTCGATGGTGCGCCAGGGAAAGAGTTCATCCTTCTGCAGCATATAGCCGAACGTGCCGCTCCGCTCGATCGTGCCGTCCGACGGCTTCAGCAGTCCCGCCGCAAGGGACAAAATGGTGGTCTTTCCGCATCCGGAGGGGCCGATGACGGCGACGAACTCCCCCTCGCCGACGGAGAATGTCACGTCCTTTGCGGCAATCAGTTCTCCGCGCACGGTGTGATAGATGTAAGTGACGCTTTGGAATTGCAGAATGTTTTTCATAGGCTTGGCGTCGGTGCTCAGCCGAGCGCAGCGGAGACTTCCTTTACATAGGAATTGTCCACAAGCGCGTCAAAGTCTGCGCGGCGGTCGAGTTCGCCCGCGCTCTCGATGATGTCCTGCAGGCGTTCAAAGCTCTCCTTCGTCATCGCCATGTCGCTCACCCAGGCGTCGATGGCGCGGTAGCTCGTGACGCTCGTTGCCAGAGACGCGGCGGAGGTGGAGGGGAAGTGGGAGACGAGGTGCTCCGCAATGACGGTTGCATCTTCCGTCATGGCATATTGCACGCCTTTGAGCAGCGCCCGAAGAAAGCCCTTCGCCGTCTCCTCGTTCTCGTCGAGCCAGGAACGCTTTGCAATGTAGCTCGTGTAGGGGACTTCGCCGCCCGCCTCGCCGACGGCTGCCACGATGTATCCCTTGCCCGCTGCCTGATATTCGGAGGCGGTCGGCTCGAACATCGTGCAGTAGTCGGCGGTTCCCGCCTCGAACGCGCCCGTCATCAGGTTGAAGGCGACGTCGAAGTTGAGGTTGATGTCCGCGTCGGTAAAGCCGTGTTCGCGCAGGACGTATTCAAAGGTCATGGCGGGAACGCCGCCCTTTCTGCCCGCCAGGATCTCCTTTCCCTTGAGATCCTCCCACTGAAAGTCGGGCTCCTCCACGCGGGAAACGAGGAAGGAGCCGTCCCGCTTGGTGAGCTGCCCGAAGACGGTCGGCACGTCCTGCGAGCCGCCGAGCAGCACATAGATGGCCGCCTCGGGGCCGCAGAACCCGATGTCGGCATCGCCTGAGAGGACGGCCGCCATCACGGCATCCGCGCCGCCGCCGTTGGTGAGTTCGATGCGGATGCCCTCCTCTTCAAAATAGCCGAGGGAGTCGGCAAGGTACATGGGGGCGTAGAAGACGGAATGCGTCACTTCGTTGACTTTTAAAGTCGTCATGCCGTCGTCTGCTTTGCCGCAGGCGGAGAGGGGAAGGAGGGCGAAGACCGCCGCTCCCAAAGTTGCCAGGATTTTTTTCATAGTCCGCTCCGTAAAAATATGAGAATAATATATTGTATGTCCGCGGCGGAATAATTGACAACGGGTTGAAAATGTTTTATAATATCCAACAAGAATGGCGCAGTTTGCGCCGTTTTGCCGACAATGCAGGGCAGACAATATAGACAGGAAAAGACCGACATGGAAGAGATGCAGACGACGTACAATCCCAAAGAGTTTGAAGACCGGATCTACCGCGAATGGATGGAGAACGGATGTTTCCGCGCCGAAATCGACCGCGACAAAGTGCCGTTCACCGTCATGATGCCGCCGCCCAACGTGACGGGGCAGCTTCATATGGGTCACGCCATGGATGAGACGATGCAGGACATCCTCGTCCGCTTCAAACGGATGCAGGGATACTGCGCGCTCTGGCTGCCCGGTACCGACCACGCCTCCATTGCGACGGAGGTCAAGATCGTCGAGCGGCTCAAAAAGGAGGGGCATACCAAAGAGGAACTCGGCAGGGAGGAATTTCTCCGCCGCGCCTGGGCGTGGAAGGAGAAGTACGGCGGCAGGATCGTCGAACAGCTCAAAAAGCTCGGCTCCTCCTGCGATTGGTCGCGCCTTGCCTTCACGATGGATGAAAAGTGTTCCAGGGCCGTGCGGGAGGCGTTCTTCCGCCTCTATCAGAAGGGTCTCATCTACCGCGGCAGCCGCATCATCAACTGGTGTCCGAGCTGCAAGACGGCGCTCTCCGACGCAGAAGTGGAGTACGCCGAGGAGCAGGGACATTTCTGGTACTTCGCCTATCCCGTCGAGGGCAGCGATGAGACGCTCGTCATTGCGACTACCCGCCCCGAGACCATGCTGGGCGATACGGCAGTCGCCGTTCACCCGGGGGACAAGCGCTATGCGCATCTCGTCGGGAAGATGCTTCGTTTGCCCCTGACCGATCGCACGATCCCCGTCGTAGCGGACGAATATGTCGATCCCGAATTCGGGACGGGCGCCGTGAAGATCACGCCCGCGCACGATCCCAACGACTTTGAAGTGGGTCTGCGGCACAATCTGCCTGTCATCCGCGTCATGAACGATGACGGTACGATGAACGACCTGGCGGGCGGATATGCGGGACTCGACCGGTATGAGGCGAGGAAGCGCATCGTTGAAAAGATGCAGCAGCTCGGCTTGCTCGTCAAAATCGAGGCGCACGCGCACAACGTGGGTCACTGCTATCGCTGCCATTCCACGGTGGAGCCCATCGTGTCCAAACAGTGGTTCGTGCGGATGAAACCGCTCGCCAAGCCCGCCATCGATGCGGTCGTCAAGAAAAAAACCAAGTTCACGCCCGACCGTTTTTCCAAAATATACTATAACTGGCTGGAGAATATCCGCGACTGGTGTATCTCTCGCCAGCTCTGGTGGGGTCACCGCATTCCCGTCTGGTACTGCGGCGACTGCGGTGAGGTCATCTGTGCGCGCGAGACGCCGTCCGTCTGTCCCAAGTGCGGCAGCGCACATCTCACGCAGGACGAGGACGTGCTGGATACATGGTTCTCCTCGGCGCTCTGGCCCTTCTCTACACTGGGCTGGCCGGAAGAGACGGAGGATTTCGACTATTTCTATCCCACCGATGTACTCGTGACCGGCTATGACATCATTCCCTTTTGGGTAATGCGCATGATGTTCTCGGGCATCGAACACACGGACAAGGTTCCCTTCCGCGACGTGCTCATCCACGGGCTGGTGCGCGATGAACAGGGCAGAAAGATGTCCAAATCGCTGGGCAACGGCATCGATCCGCTGGAGGTCATCGACAAATACGGTGCGGATTCGCTGCGGCTTTCCCTTGTGACGGGCGTTGCGCCGGGAAACGATACGCGCTTTACCGACGCAAAGGTGGAGGCGTCGCGCAACTTCATCAACAAACTCTGGAATGCCTCCCGGTTCGTGCTCATGAACGCGAAAAGGGAAAAAGCTCCCGCTCTTTCCGAGATCCGCCTGCAACCCGCAGACCGCTGGATCATCTCCCATCTGCAGGCATGCATCCGCGAGGTGAGCGCGGCGCTCGACAAGTTTGATCTGGGCATCGCGGCGGACAAACTGGTGGATTTTGTCTGGAATGACTTCTGCGACTGGTATATCGAGCTGTCCAAGCCCGCGCTGTACGGCGAGGATGCGGACAAAAAGCGGGGGGCGCTCGCCGTTCTCATGATGGTGCTGGAGAACATCCTGAAGCTCCTGCATCCCTTCATTCCCTACGTCACGGAGGAGATCTATTCCTATCTTCCCACAACGAAGGGATTCATCATGAAGGCGGATTATCCGCGCTATAATTCCCGTCTTGCCTATAAAAAGGAGGCGAAGGCGTTCGAAGGGGTCATCGACCTCATCAAGACGGTGCGCGCCATGAAGGTGGAGGTCAGCTGTCCGCCGTCGCGCAAGGTACACGTCTATCTCATGACCGAATCGCGCCGCCTTGTCACCGTCAACAAAAACGCCATCATGCGGCTTGCGGGGGCAAGCGAGGTGAGCTTTGTTGACGGCGGCCCCGAGGCGGGTGCCAAGGTCGTCTCGAATGTCTGCGAACTCGGACAGGTGTTTATTCCGCTCGGCGATCTCGTCGATCTCGAGAAGGAGAAGGCGCGCCTGGAAAAGGAACTTGAACGCGTGACGGGGGAGATCGCCCGTGCGGGCAGCAAACTTGCCAACCAGAATTTCGTGGCAAAGGCGCCCAAAAAACTTGTGGATGACGAGCGTGCAAAGCTGGAGAAGCTCATCGATGCAAAGGCGAAAGTGGAGCGGCGCCTCAAGGATTTTGAATAAGCGTTTCGATGTGCTCATGGAACAGGGGAGGGCGTCCCGTACAACTGTGCGGGACGCCCTCCCCTGTTCGGAAAAAAGATGCCGCAAGCTGCAAGAAATTTTTTTCAAACGGTTGACAACAGCGCGCATATCTGCTACAATAATAATTGATAAAAATTTATCGAATATTTCGTCATACGGAGTGAGCCGATATGGGAAGCGCAGAAAATGCAGTATCGAAGGCGACCGTTTCCCGTATGCCGTCCTATTTAAGGTATCTCAAGGGCGAGGCGGGGAAGGGCGTGCAATATGTCTCCTCGGCGGCCGTCGCCAAGGACATGGGGATTTCGGCGGTGGGGGTCAGAAAGGATCTGGCGCTCGTCTCGTCCCGCCCCGGAAAGCCGCGCTTCGGCTTTGAGGTGCAGCAGCTGATCGAGGATATCGAGAAATTTTTGGGATATCATCGCTGGACGAACGCCGTCATCATCGGCGCGGGCGGACTCGGAAGGGCGATCCTCGCCTATGAAGGGTTTGAAAACTACGGGATCCACGTCATTGCGGCGTTTGATGCCTCACCCGCAAAGGTCGGGGCGGTGGGCGGCAGGCCGGTCTATCCGATGGATCGTCTGCCCGACATCGCGGCGCGCAACGGCGTCCGAGTCGCCATTCTCACGGTGCCGCGCAGTGCGGCGCAGGCAGCGTGCGATGAGATCGTGAAGGTCGGCATCACGGCGATCCTCAATTTTGCGCCCGTCTATCTGCATGTTCCGGACGGGGTCACGGTCAGGTATGAAGATTTGGCGGTATCTCTCGCCGCTCTCTGCGGGGAAAGCACCGAAAATCGATAGAAGCGAAAAATAAAACAAATTGGGTAACGGAGGTAGCACATGAAAGATTTCATCGTCAACGATGAGGAGTCTCTCGAGAAGATGCTCGCCCGCGTAAAAGCGGCGCAGGCAAAGTTCGCAACCTACACGCAGGAACAGGTCGACGAGATCTTTTTCCGCGCAGCGCTTGCGGCAAATCAAATGAGGATCCCTCTCGCCAAGATGGCGGTCGAAGAGACCGGAATGGGCGTCGTAGAGGACAAGGTCATCAAGAACCACTATGCGGCGGAGTACATCTACAATGCCTACAAGAACACCAAGACCTGCGGAGTGATCGAGCGCGATGAGGGCTTCGGCTATACGCGCATCGCAGAGCCGATCGGCGTCCTTGCGGCGATCATTCCCACGACCAATCCCACGTCTACGGCGATCTTCAAGTCGCTCATCTGCTTGAAGACGCGCAACGGCCTCATCATCTCGCCTCATCCGCGCGCGAAGGCATCCACCATTGCGGCGGCGAAAGTCGTTCTGGATGCGGCGGTCGCGGCAGGTGCGCCCGAGGATATCATCGGCTGGATCGATCAGCCCACCGTTCCGCTCTCCGGCATGATTATGCGCGAGGCGGACATGATCCTCGCGACGGGCGGCCCCGGCATGGTCAAGGCGGCGTATTCCTCCGGCAAGCCTGCGCTCGGCGTCGGCGCCGGCAACACGCCTGCCGTCATCGATTCTTCGGCGGACATCCAGCTTGCTGCCTCCTCCATTCTGCACTCCAAGACCTTCGATAACGGCATGATCTGCGCTTCCGAGCAGTCCGTCATCGTCCTTTCCGACGTCTACGACGCATTCAAGAAGGAGATGAAACTGCGCGGGGCATATTTCCTGACGCCCGAAGAGACGGACAAGGTCAGAAAGACCATCATCATCAACGGCGCGCTCAATGCCAAGATCGTCGGACAGAGCGCCTGCAAGATCGCGGAGCTCTCCGGCTTCAAGGCGCCCGAGGGCAGCAAAGTGCTCGTCGGTGAGGTGGAGTCCGTAGAGCTTTCCGAAGAGTTTGCGCACGAAAAGCTCTCGCCCGTGCTTGCGATGTACAAGGCACAGACCTTTGAAGAGGCGGTCGCCAAGGCAGACAGGCTCATCAAGGACGGCGGCCTCGGCCACACCTCCTCTCTGTATGTCAACGTGGAGACGGGCGCGGACAAGATCGCCTACTTCCGCGGCATCATGAAGACCTGCCGTATCGTCATCAATACGCCTTCTTCGCAGGGCGGCATCGGCGATCTGTACAACTTCAAGATGCCTCCGTCCCTCACGCTGGGCTGCGGTTCGTGGGGCGGCAACTCCGTCTCGGAGAACGTCGGCGTCAAACACCTCATCAATATCAAAACCGTTGCGGAAAGGAAGGAAAATATGCTTTGGTTCAGAGCGCCCGAGAAGGTCTATTTCAAGCGCGGCTGCCTTGGCGTTGCGCTCAAGGAACTCGGCCCGCAGGTCTATAATAAGAAGAAGGCATTCGTCGTCACGGACAAGTTCCTCTTCCAGAGCGGCTTTACGAAGAAGATCACCGACGTGCTCGATGAGATGAATATTTCCCACGCTACGTTCTTCAACGTCACGCCCGATCCCACGCTCGCCTGCGCGAACGAGGGCGTCAAGCAGATGCGCGACTTCGCGCCCGATGTCATCATCGCCATCGGCGGCGGCTCTCCCATGGACGCGGCGAAGATCATGTGGGTCATGTACGAGCACCCCGAAGTGGACTTCCAGGATATGGCGATGCGCTTCATGGATATCCGCAAGCGCGTCTATACCTTCCCGCACATGGGGGACAAGGCGCTCTTCGTTGCCATTCCCACAACGGCAGGCACGGGTTCCGAAGTGACGCCCTTCGCGGTTATTACGGATGAAAAGACGGGTACCAAGTATCCGCTTGCCGACTATGAACTGATGCCCGACGTCGCCATCGTTGATTCCGACCTCATGATGAATATCCCCAAGGGGCTGACTTCCTGTTCCGGGATCGACGCGATGAGCCACGCGCTCGAGGCGATCGCATCCGTCATGGCGACCGACTTCACCAACGGCATTGCCAAGGAAGCCGCAAAGCTCATCTTCGAGTACCTGCCCGACGCATATGCGAAGGGTGCGCACGACGCGCTCGCCCGTGAGAAGATGGCAAACGCTTCCACGATGGCAGGTATGGCGTTCGCGAACGCCTTCCTCGGCGTCTGCCACTCGATGGCGCACAAGCTCGGTTCCTACTGGCACATCCCTCACGGCATGGCGAACTCGCTCATGCTCGAGGAGGTCATCCGCTTCAACAGCTCCGACTGCCCGACCAAGATGGGCACCTTCCCGCAGTACGCATATCCTCAGTGCAAGGCGCGCTATGCGGACGTCGCCCGCTATGTCGGACTCAAGGGCAGGGATGACGACGAGCTCGTCGAGGCACTCATCAAGAAGCTCAAGGAGCTGCAGGAGGCGATCGGTCAGCCCAAGACCATCAAGGAGGCGCTGGGCGACAAGGTCACGGAGGAACAGTTCCTCGCCCGTCTCGATCAGATGACGGAGGACGCGTTCGACGACCAGTGCACGGGCGCGAACCCTCGTTACCCGCTCATGAGCGAGATCAAGGAGATGTACCTCAACGCCTACTACGGCCGCAAGAACCGCAACAAGAAGAAGTAAGCAATATCCGAAAGAGCGAGGGCGGGGGATTTCCCTTGCCCTCGTTTGCAGGATTTGAAATTTATTTTCGGAGAGGAAAGAAGAGATATGAGAGGCCTGGAAACTTCGGTCAGAAAACTGAGGCGGCAGGTATTCGTCGAGGTCGCCAGGATCGCGTTCCATTCGGACAACGTCGCCAGCGATATCGAGGAAATTCCCTACAAGATCACCCCGACGGAGACGCCGCAGTACCGCGAGAGCGTCTTCCGGGAACGCGCCATTGCGGCGGAACGCGTCCGCCTCGCGATGGGAATGTCGCTCAACCCGCAGGATCGTCCCGCGCACATCACCAACGGCCTGAGCGCGAGCAACATTTCGGACAGTTACTATGAACCGCCGCTCATGCAGGTCATCCCGTCTGCGTGTGACAGGTGCGAGGAGAACGTCTACGAGGTCAGCGATCAGTGCCGCGGCTGCGTGTCGCGTTACTGTATGACGGTCTGCCCGAAGGGCGCCATTTCCGTCGATCCCAAGACGCTCAAAGCGGTCATCGACCGCTCCAAGTGCATCAAGTGCGGCAAGTGCAAGGCGTCCTGCCCTTACGACGCCATCGCGCACAAGATCCGTCCCTGCGCGCAGGCGTGCGGCGTGAAGGCGATCTCCAGCGACGGGCTGGGCCGCGCGCAGATCGACCCGAAAAAATGCGTGGGATGTGGCCAGTGCATGGTCAGCTGTCCGTTCGGGGCGATCGCCGACAAATCGCAGATCTATCAGCTCATCCGCGCGATCCAGAAGGGGGACGAGGTCGTTGCCGAGGTCGCACCCGCGATCATCGGACAGTTCGGCCCCGGGGTCACGCTCTGGAAGATCAAAGCGGCGCTCAAGGAGATCGGCTTTAAAGAGGTCTATGAAGTTGCGCACGGCGCGGACGTCGGCGCGGCAACGGAAGCGCATCACTATGCGACGGGTGTTGCGACGGGGGAGCTTCCCTTCCTTCTGACGTCCTGCTGTCCGGCATGGAGTATGCTCGCCAAGACGCAGTTCCCCGATATGGTGGACAAGGTCTCCAATGCGCTCACTCCGATGGTTGCCACTTCCCGTTCGATCAAGCAGAATCGCCCGAATGCACGCGTGGTGTTTATCGGCCCGTGCGCGGCGAAGAAGCTGGAGGCGCGCCGGCGCACCGTGCGCAGTGACGTCGACTTCGTCATCACGTTTGAAGAGCTTGCCGCCATCTTTGAGGCAAAGGGCATTGACTTTGCGACCTATGACAAGGAGGAGCCCATCCACGATGCGACGGCGGCCGGGCGCGGATATGGCGTCGCAGGCGGCGTTGCGGCTGCGATCGAGGCGTGTATCCATACCTACTATCCCGATGTCGAGGTCAAGGTCGAACACGCAGAGGGGCTGGAGGACTGCAAGAAGATGCTTCTCCTTGCCAAACTCGGCAAGAAGAACGGCTGCCTGATCGAGGGGATGGGGTGTCCGGGCGGCTGTGTTGCGGGTGCCGGCGTCAATATCCCCGTCGAGAAGGGAGCGGCAGAGCTCAGGAAATTTGTGGACGGCTCCACCAAAAAGCTCCCTGAAAAGGATCTTTACGAGCTCGAGCTTCCATAATTCCACATTTGATATAGTATTATGTCTGACATAATACGAAATAAGTGATGAATTATGGAGGAGACAAACTCTGTGTATAAAAAAGAGAGGAGATTTTGCTCCTCTCTTTTTTATAAATCGCACAATCGACTCTAAATGGTAATGTTTTTTTCGATCACGATATCGTCACAGGCAATGGTGAGGCAGCAAAAATCGCCGCAGGCAAAAAGCATATGTGCTTCATAGCCGTTTTCCGGCCTATACAATTCGTCGTATAACCAGACGCACCCGGACAATCCCTCCGTTTCGTCATCTATTTTGACAGCGCGCGATGCAAATGACAGTTTTTCGTCGCGCTCGATGATGATGCCGTTTGAAAACGTGACACGCGTATAGGGGGTCTCATCCTCGTACGGCACGCCGTCCTCACGGATGATCATGATCAGACCGGAGTCGCTTTGTTCAAGCGACAGGACGGAACCGTCATGAAAACCGAATTGCGAGAGAATGCGCTCCGGAATGTTTTTCCTTTCCAATTCCAGAGCTTTTTCCGCCTTGCGGTTGATTCTGTCAAATTCTCTTCTGTTGTGTTTTTGTTCCTTTTCGAGTTTTTTAAAGATGCTCTTCGGCAGATAGCCAAGCGCGATAAGACGTATGTCCGCCTTTTCGGCCACTCATTCGGGGAAGTGCAGACCTCCATGTTTCAATCCGCCCTGGTATATGGCCTTGAACGTTTCGATCGTATTGCCGGCATCGAAGGGCGGATTTTCAAATTCTTCGTAGGCGCGCGCTTTTTCCTCTTCATATCTGCGCCTGACCTCTTCCATGGATGCAGGGCGCTTCAATGTTCCCGTTTCCGTATCGTAGGTACAGAAATCGTCAAGTTCGCACTGATCGAAGTCGATCGGCAGAAACTGCGGCGGCGTGTTATAATCTCTGCGGTCGCGTTCGATCGCCGCTTTTAATTTGTTATCGTAGAGCGCGGCTATTTCCTCGTCCGAATATTCCTTATCCGTGATCGGTTGCATTCCGATGGTGTAATGCAGCCGCTGCATGAGTTCATACCACTCCTTTGTAAAATATTTCATATTCTCTCATACCTATATGGATCATTAAAAAAGACAAGCGCACAGCCTTATTTACAGGAGGTCGTGCGCTTTTTTGCTGTACAATTTCTCCGGAAAAGTAAAACGCCGCGTGTCTTTGCAATTTGCGACAGGAAAGATCAGGTGAGAGGAATGACGTTCACAACGATCTTCGCCGTGACGCCCTCCATGAAGCGGATCTCTGCTTCAAAGGCGCCGAGCGTCTTGATGTTTTCTTTCAGCACGATTTTCTTTTTGTCGACGTCGTATCCGAGCTCTTCAAGCGAGGCTGCGATCTGCCCCGTCGTCACCGATCCGAACACCTTGCCGTTTTCACCCGCCCGGATGGAGACGGTCACCTCCTTGCCGTTGACCTCTTTTGCAAGGTCACGGAGTGCCTTCTCGTTTTCCGCCTTATGGAAAGCGTCTGCCTTTTTGCGCTGAGAGATCTCATTGATCCCGCTCGCCGTTGCCACGTCGGCAAGACCTTTTTTCAAGAGGAAATTGCGTGCATAACCGTCCGAAACTTCGATCACGTCGCCTTTTTTTCCGCTGCCCTTGACGTCAGCTCTGAGGATTACTTTCATTGTCGTTCTCCTTTGAACCTTTTTCTCTATTTTACAGGGGAATTTTGTGTTTGTCAATGCCGTTGCTGATATTTTCGGAAAAATTGCGGATACTGCAGAGCGAAAGGAGGGATACAAGCATGGATCATATGAATACCGGCGTCTCCTGCGGGGTGACTGACTGTAAGTTCAACCGTGACGGGATGCACTGCGAACTGACGACCATTCATGTCGGAAACACCTGTGACTGTGAGCACTGCACCTGCTGCGACAGCTTCTGCAAGCGCTGAACGAAAAAGAGGGGAGACCCTCTTTTTTTCATGGAGTTCGGCAGAATGCGAGCCAACATCATACCAAAAATAAAACAGGGCAAAAACCCTGTTTTATTTTTGGCGGAAGGTGAGGGATTCGAACCCCCGGACCCTTGCAGGTCTTCAGTTTTCAAGACTGACGCCATCGACCTCTCTGCCAACCTTCCGTATCGAAATTGCCGAAAAATCGGCAATTTTTTATTCAGTTTTGCGTTTCTACAAGTTTAGACTGCTTGATTTGCAATTTGTAGAAAAGTTTGTAGAATTTACGGCGTTTATGGACAGTTTGTAGAAAAACCGACTTGCAAATCGACCGCTTTCACAGTAGTTATTTTACCACAAGATATGAGATAAAATCAACCGCTTGCGGGGCAAATCTGCCGAAGTTCCGTTTTCGTTGTAGAAACGAGTAGCGCGTTTAGACTGTTTGATTTCAAGCGCATTTCAAGACCGCCGCGTTCGACCGCTCCGCAAACCTTCCGTTTTGCCGCCCGTGCGCGGCATATTTATTTTTTGCAGATCTCCTCGATCGTAGTCAGCTCATCCTCCGTAAATGCGGGATTGATGTGCAGATTTTCCACGATCTGGGCAGAGGAGGATGCGCCGATGATAACGCTTGAGACGGTATCGTCCTTCAGCACCCATGAAAGAGCGAGCGAGGGAAGCGTTTGTCCGCGTCCGGCAGCGATTTCACGAAGTCCGGCGAGCTTTTCAAAGAATGCGGGAGTGAGCATTTCTCTCTTGAGGGAGCCGCTCTTCATGATGCGGCTGTCCTCCGGAATGCCGCCGGCATAGCGCTCCGTGAGCAACCCCTGCGCGAGCGGGGAATAGGCGATGATGCCGAATCCCTCCCGCTGTGCATAGTCCTTCAGACCGCTTTCTTCAATGGTGCGGTCAAGGAGGTTGTAGCAGACCTGGTTGAGGATGAGAGGGGTGTGCAGTTCGCGGAACACGCGCACCGCCGCTTCCGTCTGTTCCAGATTATAGTTGGAGATCCCGATATAGAGTGCTTTTCCGCGCTCGACGAGCTGATGCAGACAGTAGCACGTCTCTTCAATGGGCGTCTCCGGATCGGGGCGATGGTGATAGTAGATGTCCACATAGTCCACGCCCAGGCGTTTCAGGGAGGCATCCAGAGATGCCGTCAGATATTTGCGGCTGCCGCCCCGTCCGCAGGGGCCGCCCCACATGGGGAATCCGGCCTTGGTGGAGATGAGCATTTCATCGCGGTAGCCGATAAAATTTTCATGCAGGATCTTGCCGAAGTTTTCCTCGGCGCTGCCTCCGCGCGGGCCGTAGTTGTTGGCGAGGTCGAAGGCGTTGACGCCGTGATCGAACGCCGTAAAGACCATGTCGCGCATCACTTCAAAGTTGTCGAAACTGCCGAAGTTCTGCCAAAGGCCCAGGGAGACGGCGGGGAGTTTGAGCCCGCTCATGCCTGCGCGGCGGTATCCGACGGCGGCATTTTTGTAGCGCATCGGATCGGGTTTTCTGTTCTTGTTGTCAATGAGGTGTTTGAATGTCTGTTCGTCCATGACCGATTTGCCGGCGGATCCATGCACAGATCCGGTTCCTTTTGTGAATCTGTCCAACATTGTAACACAGCGTACAAAAAAATGCAAGCAAACGGCAGAAAAATTCTCATGGCTGTCGGAACGTATCATGCTTTTTTTCGCATACGATGGATGGAACAGGGGGGGGGATTGATATGGGAGAGAGGGAGCTTGTGCAGCTGCGCGCTCTGACGCCCGCCTATGCGGGGCGCTGCGGGGAACTGACGGCGGTGTTGCAGTATGTTTATCAGGCCGTTATTTTGGATGGACGGGGGAGAGAAAAGGAGGCGAAGCTCCTTCTGAAGATCGCCGTGGACGAGATGCGTCATCTGCAGATCATCGGCGGGATCCTCGTCAAACGCGGAATCCCGCCCGTGTTTACGGCGTGTCCGCCCTATCCCGTCGCCTACTATTCTGCCGCAAATGTGGATTATACACGCAGATTTTCCGAGATGATCTCAGCGGATATCCGTGCGGAAAAGGAGGCGATCGCCGGATATACGCGCGCACTGAAGCTCCTCACCGACCGGGCGGAGGCGGAAGCGGTCGCGAAGATCCGTGCGGATGAAGAGCGCCATCTTGCTCTGCTGGAGGAGCTGCGCGCTGCATCGGAAGATCGCCCGCAGCCGCCGAAGGGTTCTCAGGCATGAACTTCCAATAGCGCACGGGCATATAGCCCTTCATCTGGCGGATACGTTTGCGCGAAGGGATATTGACGCTCGCATAGTATTGTCTCCAAAGAGCCTGCCATTTGTCCTCATCGGCGGAGAGGAGGATCTCCGCCTCCGTGAGCGGCGCTTTGAAAGCATGGGTGCCGTCCCAGACGGCAGCTTTTCCGCGGCGGACATCGTGCAGTACAAAGGGGATATTTCCAAGTCTGGCGCGGAAGTGCGGAATGAGCAGGTCACACACATCGTTGTCGGGGGCGAGCGGTGCATAGAGCGCGCCGCTTGCACTCTCCATAAACCGCACGAATCCCTTGAGCCGGTGTGCTTCGAGGGTGACGCGGCGGATGCATTCGGAAGCCTCTCGTACGGCGTCCTCCGCCATTTCCCCGCGCACGGGGCGCCCGCGCTCGGCGATTTTTCTGAAATAGTTGAGGGCGATCTGCCCGCGTCCATCCTCGCCGCTGCGCAGAAGCAGAGAAAGATCGTGCATACAGCGCGCGTCCAGTTCTGTGAACCGGCGTTCGCACCGCCTTGCCCTTTCATGATCGGCGGATACAAAAACGCTCTCCTGGCCGAGGACAAGCTGGCGGTTTCCCGCCGTGAGGACGGCGTTCTGATCGCGATAGGCAAGCAGGAATGCCGTGAGAAATGCATCCTTGCTGCCGTCGAAGAAATAGATCATAGTTCCCCCGTGAGGGCGGAGCGCGCCGCCGGCGTATCGAAGAGCGAGAGCTGCTGCGGCTGTTCGGGCTGCTCTGCCGCCGCGAGCAGTCCCCGCACGGAGAGCAGATTTTTTTCGCCGCAGAATTTTCCGCCCGCCGTGATGAAGTGGCGCGCTCGCCTGAGTACGACGCGCATTTTTCTGAGATGCTCGAAGGTGAGCGACGTATATCTGCGCGCGGAGAGGATCTTCTGCGCGCTCTTTCCGCCGATGCCGGGGACGCGCAGCAGCATTTCAAGGGGCGCGCGGTTGACTTCCACGGGAAAATACTGCAGGTTGCGCAGCGCCCAGGCGCATTTCGGATCGACGTCAAGGGGAAGATCCTCATCCTCCGGGACAAGCTCCGCAACGTCAAATCCGTAAAAGCGCAGCAGCCAGTCCGCCTGATAGAGGCGGTGTTCCCGGAGCGCCGGGCTCTGTGCGGAGGGGAGCAGGGGATCGTCGACGACGGGGGTGTAGGAGGAATAATAGACGCGCTTGAGCCCGACTGCGCGGTACAGGCTCTGGGTGAGGCGCAGGATCTGTCCGTCGCGTTCGGGCGAGGCACCCACGATCATCTGCGTCGTCTGCCCGGCGGGCAGGAAAAACCCGCGCCGCTTTTCGCCCCGGAAGATCGTTCTCTCCCGCTGCAGCTGTTTCATGGGAACAAAGAGGCTCTCCTTGTCCTTTTGCGGGGCGAGGAGCTTCAGGCTCTTTTCGCTCGGCAGTTCCATGTTATAGCTCATGCGGTCTGCATATTTCGCCGCCTCGGTGACGAGCAGCGGATCCGCCCGCGGGATGCCTTTGAGATGGACGTAGCCGTGGAATTGGTATTTTGTGCGCAGGAGCTTTACCGTGCGGACAAGCTGTTCCATCGTATGATCGGGCGAGATATGCACGGCAGAGGAGAGAAAGAGCCCTTCGATGTAGTTGCGTTTATAAAAGTCCACGGTGAGTTCGCAGATCTCCTCCGGCGTGGCACTCGCGCGCGGCGTACCGAAGCTGCGGCGGCTCATGCAGTATTTGCAGTCAAAAACGCAGTCGTTGCTCATGAGGATCTTCAGCAGGGATACGCACCTGCCGTCCGGTGTAAAGGAGTGGCAGCATCCGTCCGGCATCCCGTTGCCGATCCCGCCCGTATTCTTCCTGCCGCTTCCGGAGGAGGAGCAGGACACATCGTATTTTGCGCTCTCCGTAAGGATGCGCAGCGTCTCTCTCGCGATCATGTCATAAGTATAACACTCTGTCCGCTATAAGTCAAACATTTGTTTGATATTTTCCATAAAAAATCATCTTGCCAAATTTTGAGATTTGTGATATACTCGCCATATGAAAATGTTTCACTCGGATTTCACACAATGTTAAAGCAGTATTAAAGGAATCCGCGTATAATTTTTGCAAACGGAGGAGAAAGGCATGAAGATACTGATTGTGGACGATGAGGAGATGATCCGCGCGGTCTTGCGCGAGTACATTGAATTTGAGGGCGGCGAAGCGGATGAGGCGTGCGACGGCATGGATGCCGTCAAAATGGCGCGGGAGAACAATTACGACGTGATCCTCATGGACGTCATGATGCCCCGTCTGGACGGGTTTTCTGCTGTCAAAGAGATCCGTAAGTTCAAACAGACGCCCGTCATCATGCTTTCGGCACGCGGCGAGGAGTACGACAAACTCTTCGGCTTTGAGATCGGGTCGGACGATTACGTCACCAAGCCCTTTTCTCCCAAGGAGGTCATGGCGCGCATCCATGCAGTCATGAAGCGCGGCAAGCCGACGCGCGAAGGGGAGGGGCAGATCTATGAGTTCGAGGGCCTGCGTATCGACATGGCCGGCCGCAGCGTCACCGTGGACGGTGAGAAGGCGGAACTCACGCCCAAGGAATATGAACTTCTCTTCTATTTTGTGCAGAACAACGGGGTCGCGCTCACGCGCGAGCGCCTTCTGAACAAGGTTTGGGGATATGATTTTTACGGCGACGACCGTACGGTGGACACGCACGTCAAGATGCTGCGCGGAAATCTGAAGGAGTATCGCAAGTTTATTGTGACGCTGCGCGGACTTGGCTATAAGTTTGAGGCGTAAGCGGGGCGGCCGGAATTTTCTTTGAGAGGACAGGCGGCGATATGGCGGAACGCGCAAAAACGACGACGCGGGAGAGGGCGGGCAAGAGCCTGAGCCTCATTTTGTGGTTCGCTTTTTCGCTGTTTGCTCTGCTCATCGTCGTCGTATTCGTCCTCGTACAGAATGCGCTCGTCGTGCGGCAGTACCGCGAGAGCACGCTCTCCATGCTGCGGGAGGCGAACGAGCGCATGACGGAGGAGATCGTCTCCTCGCAGAATTCCTCCCGGCTGGAGCGGCAGCTCATCAGCATCGCCAACGATTACGGGCTGACGGTCGCTCTCTTTTATGAGGACGGGGAGAGCGTTTACGGCCTCACCGAACAGACCGACTACAGCGCTCTGGCGGCCTCCCTGCGCGAGCAGAGGGACGCCGGCAAGCTGACCACCTTTCTCATTTCCGAACAGGACGGCGTCATTGCGCTGGCGAGTGCCACGGCGGTGGGCGGACAGCCCGCGTTTTTGTATCTCTCCGCCTCCATGCGCTCCCATCTCGATCTGGAGACGGGGCTGCGGTGGCTCTCCGTCATCACGGCGCTCGTTGCCGTCGTGCTCGCGTTCGTGGTGAGCGGCTTTGTGGCGGCCTCCATCACCCGTCCCGTGACCGAGATCACGGCGCGCGCGCAGGAACTTGCCCGCGGCAATTACGATCTGCGCTTCCGCAAGGACTACTTCTGCGCCGAGCTGCGCGAACTCTCCGATGCGCTCGAACATGCACGTTCGGAGATCGCCAAGGCGGATACCATGCAGAAAGAACTCATTGCCAATGTTTCGCATGACTTCAAGACGCCGCTCACCATGATCAAGGCATACGCCTCCATGATCCGCGAGATCTCGGGCGACAACAAACGCAAGCGGGACGCCCATGCCAAGGTCATCATCGACGAATGCGACCGCCTGACCATGCTCGTGAGCGACCTGCTCGATCTTTCCAAACTGCGCGCAGGCGTGAACAGCGAGGAAAAGCGCACCGTGTTCAACCTCTCGGAGGAGGTGTGCGCCGTGGCAGAGCGCTTCTCCTATCTCAGCGAAACGGAGGGGTACGTCATCGAGACGGACGTGGAGGATGATTTGTATACCGAGGCAAACAAGGAGCGGATCGCACAGGTGTTCTATAACCTGATCGGCAATGCGGTCAACTATACGGGAGAGGACAAGCGCGTACGCGTCAAACTCTTCCGCAAGGGGAATAACGCGCGCTTCGAAGTCATTGATTCCGGGAAGGGCATTCCGGAGGACGAGCTGGATACCATCTGGGACAGATATTACCGTTCGGGGGCATCGCACAAGCGCCCCGTCAGCGGAACGGGGCTGGGCCTTTCTATCGTGAAAAATATCCTTTTGCAGCATGACTGCCCGTTCGGCGTCATTTCCGAACCGGGGAAAGGAAGCTGCTTTTGGGCGGAGTTCCCGCTGCCGAAAGACGAGGCAGGCGGGGAAGGCGATGTGCGCCGCGTTCGCCGCGGCAAGGAGGACGTATGAAGAATAAGATCGGGGCGGTGCTTCTGGCACTTCCCATGACCGCAGGCGGCCTCACATTTTTCGGAGTGCGGACGGAGGCGTCTGCAAATTCCGCCCCCGCCTATTGGACGGGAGCGGACGGTTCCGGCGTCGTTGCCGTATATGACGGCGGAGATTGTCCCATTGAAGTCAAAAACGAGACGCTCACCTTTACCATTCCCGATCTTCCTCTGATCGAAATGGGGGAATATCGTTCCGGGGTGACGGCGGAGTACGAACTGTACAACCCGACATCACAGGATATTACGCTTACACTCTTTTTTCCCGTCGGGTTTCGGCCCGACTATTTTGAAGCCTATGCCCAGAACGGAACATTGCTTCCGGGGGCGGAGGCCTACATCGTCACGGCGTCCGAAAACGGGGATGAACAGGCGATAGATGTCTCTTTCCGTCATACCTATTTCAGCGGGCGCAACACGACAGGGCAGTTTGAGGTGACAAAACAGCTCCCGTCCGACAGCTATGTCACCGGGGACTTTTACGACAAGGATATGCGCGTGACGCGCTACTCCTATACGGTCACGGCACCGTCGGAGGGGGCCTACTATACCTTTTGTTTCTTTTATGACTGCAACCCGCGCAAGACGCAGGTCATATGCGAGAGCGGCGTGACGGGAACGGCGAACGGTACGGGGGTCGCATATGCCTACCTTGACGCGGGCGAGACGCGTGAGATCACATTCTACGCCGTGGGGGATCAGCTGACCTCCTCCGACATCCGCACCAAACTGAGCGTGGGAAGGGGCGGGTATGCACAGGAAGCGCAGGGGGGTACGATCTCCATGCTGACGGAGACCCGCCAGACCTTTGCCGAATTTGTGGAGGATTTCCGTCCGCGCGAGCAGACGGAATACGGCGGCGTGAGCGAACTTGACTGGTACAATGCCGTCGTTGCGATGCTCTCGAGCGGGGAGAGCGGGATGCTCTTCCTCTCCGACGATCTGCCCTTGCTCGACTATCTGCTTCTCTGGTGCGAATATTCTCTCACGATCCCGGCGGACGGGACGCTCGTCAACTGCGTGTCCGCGCCGCTCTTTCCGGGGATCGAGGGGGAAAATTATACCTATGACTATCTGCTCTCTCCCGCGTGGTATTGGGCATCGTTCGGCACGCTCACGATCCGCGTGGAGACGCCCTACTATCTGTCCGGAAGTTCACTTCCGTTTTCCGAGGTGGAGGGCGGGTATCTCTATCAGCGGGATTCTCTGCCCATGGGCGAGCTCTCCTTTACCATCCGCTCAAGTCAGGATACGGTCGTTCCCTACGATGCCTATGACGATATCGCACCGACCATCGTCACGGCGCTCATCCTGCTCGGGGTGGTCGTCATCATTGCGCTCGTCATTGCCATTATTGCAGTGCGTGTACACAAGCGCAACCTGAAAAAGATCGCCGAACAGCAGGAACGGCTCGGACGCGGCAGAGCGCAGGAGGGGCGGATCGATCTTCCGGACGATGAGCGGAAGGATGACAAGGGATCGTAAAAAAGAGGGAGCGCGGCTCCCTTTTTTTGCGCAAAGAGATGGGCGGTGCGATATAGTTGCTTTTTTGCGCACATTGTGGTATAATGGCGCGCGAAACACGGAGTGATGATCATGCTTGAATTGCAGCACATTAGTTTTTCTGCCGGAGACGGCGATGCAAACAAAGAGATCCTTGATGATGTTTCGCTCACGGTCAGTGAGCGCTTCGTTGCGATCACGGGGCCGAACGGCAGCGGAAAGAGTACCCTTGCCAAAGTCATCGCGGGGATCCTGAAGCCCACGGAGGGGAAAATCCTCCTCGACGGCGAAGATATTACCGCGCTTTCCGTCACAGAGCGGGCGCACAGGGGCATTTCATATGCCTTTCAGCAGCCTGTCCGCTTCAAGGGGCTTACGGTAAAAGATCTTGTCTCCCTTGCGGCGGGCAGGAAGATCACGGTCAGCGAGGCGTGCAGCTACCTCTCCGAGGTGGGACTGTGCGCGCGCGATTATATCGACCGCGAAGTCAACGCCTCTCTCTCGGGCGGAGAACTCAAGCGCATCGAGATCGCCACGGTGCTTGCGCGCGGCACGCAGCTGTCCGTCTTTGACGAGCCGGAGGCGGGGATTGACCTGTGGAGCTTCCAGAATCTCATCTCGGTATTTGAGAAGATGCACGCGCGCACGAACGGGAGCATCCTCATCATCTCCCATCAGGAGCGCATCCTCAACATTGCGGACAAGATCGTCGTCATTGCGGGCGGAAAGGTGACGAAACAGGGAACGCGGGAGGAAGTGCTTCCCGGCCTGCTTGCGGGCAGGATCTGTCCCGCGCTGGAAAACTGAGCGGGCGCCCGCACGATTTTCGTGGGAGGAATTTTATGGACGAACTTGAAAAAATGCTTTTGATGCAGATCGCTGATCTGCACAAGGTGCCGGACGGCGCCTATAATATCAGAAACAACGGGGAGGCGGACGGGCGGCGGAGCACGCCCCACATCCGCATCGAATCGCGCAAGGACGGCAAGGCGGGGATCGATATCTTCATCTCCGGCAAGGCGCAGGGGGAGAGTGTACACATTCCCGTCGTCATCACCAAGACGGATTACCGCGAGACGGTGTACAACGACTTCTATGTGGAGGACGGCGCGGACGTTCTGATCATTGCGGGCTGCGGCATCCACAACTGCGGGCAGGCGACGAGCGAGCACAGCGGCATCCATACCTTTCACGTCGGCAAAAACGCCAAGGTGAAGTATGTGGAAAAGCACTATGCTTCCGGGGACGGCAACGGCGAAAACGTCATGAACCCCACAACGGACATCCGCCTCGAAGAGGGGGCGCGGCTGGAAATGGAGACGACGCAGATCAAGGGCGTCGATTCCACCGTGCGTACCACGCGCGCCGGGCTTGCTGCCAATGCCGAGCTTGTCATCCGCGAAAAGATCTATACGCACGGGAAGCAGTTTGCCAAGACGGATTTCTCCGTCGCGCTGGACGGCGAAAATGCGGGCGCGGATATCGTATCGCGTTCGGTTGCGGCGCAGTCCTCGCAGCAGGAGCTCTATCTCCGTATCGACGGAAACAAAAAATGCCACGGCCACAGCGAGTGCGACGCCATCATCATGGATGACGCAAAGGTGCTCGCCATCCCCGCGCTGGCGGCGAACAACGTGGACGCCGAACTCATTCACGAGGCGGCGATCGGCAAGATCGCGGGAGAACAGCTCTTAAAGCTCATGACGCTCGGCCTCACCGAACAGGAGGCGGAAGAGCAGATCATCAAGGGGTTTCTCAGCTGAACACCGCAAAAAACATATTTTTACGGGAGGGCGATGCAAAAATCGCCCTTTTTTCGCGGAAACTTTTTCAAGGCGGCCCAAAAAACGGGAATTTTTGACTGCCTTGAAAATTTTTGCATGATTTTTCCGTTCCGATATTGACAACCCCTGCGCAATGGGATATAATGGAAATCGGTAAAAACTATATTTCAGGAGGAATCCATGAGTAACGAAATCATTCCCGAAAAGAAGCCTTTGACGGAAGAATACCTCAAGAAGATGGATGCTTACTGGCGTGCCGCGAACTATCTTGCGGCGGCACAGCTGTATATGCTCAAGAATCCGCTTCTGCGCGAGCCGCTCACCCGCGATCAGGTTAAAAAGAAGATCGTCGGCCACTGGGGAACCGTCCCCGGGCAGAACTTCGTGTACGTCCACCTCAACCGCGTCATCAAGAAGTTCGATCTCGAAATGATCCTGCTCTCCGGCCCCGGCCACGGCGGGAACTTCTTCGTCGCAAACGCCTATCTTGAGGGAACGTACAGCGAAGTATATCCCAACGTCTCCGAGGACAAGGAGGGTATGACGCGGCTCTGCAAGCAGTTCTCCTTCCCCGGCGGTATTTCCTCGCACGTTGCTCCCGAGACGCCCGGCTCCATCAACGAGGGCGGCGAGCTCGGCTATTCTATTGCACACGCCTACGGCGCCGTGTTTGACAATCCCGACCTGATTGCAGCGGTCATCGTCGGAGACGGCGAGGCGGAGACGGGGCCTTTGGCCACCGCATGGCATTCCAATAAATTCCTCAATCCCGTGACGGACGGCGCAGTGCTTCCCATCCTGCACCTCAACGGATTCAAGATCAACAATCCCACCGTCTTTGCGCGTATCTCCAAGGACGAGGTCAAGAGCTATTTCCACGGCTGCGGCTACAAGCCCTACTTCGTGGAGGGCGACGATCCGATGACGATGCACAAGAAGATGGCGGAGACGCTGGATAAGTGCATCAAGGAGATCAAGGAGATCCAGAGGAAGGCGCGTGAAGAGGGAAGCACCGAGCGTCCCTTCTGGCCGATGATCGTTTTGCGCACGCCCAAGGGCTGGACCGGCCCCAAGGTCGTGGACGGCAAGCACATCGAAGGCAGCTACCGTGCGCACCAGGTTCCCATCACGATGGAGAAGCCCGAGCATCTCGAATTGCTCAAGGAGTGGTTGCTCTCCTACAGGCCGGAGGAACTTTTCACCGAGGACTACAAATTAAAGCCCGAACTCAGGGCGCTTGCACCCACGGGAGATCACCGCATCTCCGCCAATCCTCACGCCAACGGCGGCAAGCTGTTAAAGGATCTGCGGCTGCCCGATTTCACCAAGTACGGCGTCGAGATGGATGCGCCCGGCACGGTGAAGGCGCAGGACATGCTCGAACTCGGCAAATATATCCGTGACGTTTTGAAACTCAACGAGGAGAGCCGCAACTTCCGTATGTTCGGCCCCGACGAGTCGATGTCCAACCGGATGTATGCCGCATTTGAAGTCTCTTCCCGTCCCTTCGAGGCAAAGATCTATGACAAGCCCGACCGCGAGGAGTGCGTATATGTCGCGGATGACAATGTCGCCCCGCAGGGCCGCATCATGGACGCCTACCTCTCCGAGCATATGTGCGAAGGCTGGCTGGAGGGCTATATCCTCACGGGCCGCCACGGCTTCTTTGCCTCCTATGAGTCCTTCATCCGCATCGTGGACTCGATGGTCTCCCAGCACGCAAAGTGGCTGAAGGTCACCAACGAGCTGCCTTGGAGACAGGATATTTCTTCGCTGAACCTCATCCTGACGTCCAACGTATGGCAGCAGGATCACAACGGCTTCACGCACCAGGATCCCGGCTTCCTCGATCACGTTACCTGCAAGAAGGCAGACGTCATCCGCTGCTATCTGCCGCCGGATACCAACTGCCTGCTCTCCTGCTTTGACCACTGCGTCAAGAGCAAGGGCTATATCAACGTCATCGTGGCGAGCAAGCACCCGACCTATCAGTGGCTGACGATGGATCAGGCGGTCAAGCACTGCACGCAGGGCATCGGTGTCTGGCCGTGGGCCTCCAATGACGCGGGTGAAGAGCCCGACCTCGTCATGGCGTGCTGCGGCGATACGCCCACGGTGGAGGCACTCGCGGCGACTACCATCCTGCGCGACTATATGCCCGATCTCAAGATCCGTTTCGTCAACGTGGTCGACCTGATGAAGCTCGACTCGCACGAGAATCACCCGCACGGGCTGCGCGACGATGCGTTCGATGCCATCTTTACGAAGGATAAGCCGGTCATCTTCGTGTATCACGGATATCCCAAGCTCATCCACGAACTCACCTATACCCGCCACAACCGCAACATCAAGGTGTTCGGATATATGGAGGAGGGGACGATCACGACGGGATTCGATATGCGCGTTCAGAACCATATCGACCGCTTCCACCTCGTCCGCGAGGCGATGATGAGCCTGCCGCAGCTGGGCAACAAGGGGACGTTCCTTGTGCAGATGATGAACGACAAGCTCGTCGAACACCGCAACTATATCGCGGAGTACGGCGAAGATCTGCCCGAGATCCAGAACTGGAAGTGGCATACGCCCGAGCAGAAGTAACAAGTCCGTGCGGCGTGCCGCAGGGAGCAGGAGCGCCCGCAGAAATGCGGGCGTTCTTTTCTCGGCGCACGGCCGTTCTGCAGAAAAAACTTACAATTTTGCGGAGTTTTTTCGCGTTTGCTATTGAATTTTACGGCAATTTATTCTATAATAGTTCTGTAGGAAAAAACAAAAACGATTGGGGGTAACTATGCAGAATAACGCCAAAGCCTGCATCGAGAGCGGCCGCACCGCGCTCGGCATCGAATTCGGATCCACGCGTATTAAAGCGATCCTCGTGGATGAAAAGAACACGCCCATTGCATCGGGCAGCCATGAGTGGGAGAACCGCCACGATAACGGCATCTGGACGTACACGCTCGACGATATCCGTCTGGGCCTGCAGGACTGCTATGCGCAGCTCGCCGCGGACGTGAAGGCAAAGTACGATGTCCCGCTCACGACCGTCGGTGCGCTCGGCATCTCCGCCATGATGCACGGCTATATGGTCTTTGACAAGGACGACAAGCTGCTCGTTCCCTTCCGCACCTGGCGCAACAACACGGCTGCGGAGGCGGGGGACAAGCTCACTGAGCTGTTCAACTATCACATTCCCGCGCGCTGGTCGATCGCGCACCTCTATCAGGCGATCCTGAACGGGGAGACGCACGTCAGGGACATCGTGTTCCAGACGACGCTCGAGGGCTATGTCCACTGGATGCTCACGGGCAAGAAGATACTGGGCATCGGCGAGGCGTCCGGCATGTTCCCCGTCGATCCCGCGACCAAGCAGTATGACAAGGTCATGCTCGAGAAGTTCAACAACCTCGTCGCGGGCAGGGTGCCGTTCAGGGTGGAGGACATCCTCCCCAAAATCCTGCTTGCGGGCGAGGACGCGGGCGTTCTCACGAAGGAGGGCGCAAAGTTCCTTGATCCCACGGGGACATTGCAGCCCGGCGTGCCGCTCTGCCCGCCGGAGGGGGACGCGGGAACGGGCATGGTCGCCACCAACTCCATCAAGAAGCGCACGGGCAACGTCTCGGCCGGCACGTCCGTCTTTGCGATGATCGTGCTCGAGAAGATGCTCTCCAAGCCCTATCCCGAGATCGACCTCGTCACTACGCCGGTGGGCGACCTCGTCGGCATGGTGCATTGCAACAACTGCACGTCGGATATCAACGGCTGGGTAAACATTTTCGGCGAATTTGCGCAGCTTGCGGGCGTGGAGATCCCCAAGTGGAAGCTCTACGACATGCTCTATTTTGAATCGGAGAAGGGAGACAAGGACTGCGGCGGGCTGCTCGCCTACAACTATGTGTCCAATGAACACGTCACCAAGGTGGACAAGGGCAGGCCGCTCTTCGTGCGCACGGCGGAGGGGAAATTCACCCTTGCCAATTTCATGCGTACGCACCTGTTCTCCGCGTTCGGCGCGCTCAAAGTGGGGTGCGACATCATGCTCAAGGAGGAGGGCGTCAAGCTCGACCGCATCACGGGCCACGGCGGACTGTTCAAGACGGAACGCGTCGGGCAGAGCTACCTGGCGGCTGCCATCAATGCGCCCGTCACTGTTATGAAAACGGCGGGCGAGGGCGGCGCATGGGGCATGGCGATCCTTGCCAACTACCTCGTCACCAAAAACGAGGGCGAATCGCTTGAGGAATACCTTGACGAGCGCGTGTTTGCCGGGCAGGAGGGGGTGACGCTTGCACCCGATCCCGCCGACGTCGCGGGCTTTGAGGAATTCAAAAAGCGCTATGTGGCGGGGCTGCCCATCGTGCGCGAGGCGACCCGTTCGCTCAAGTATTAAACGACATCGGGAGGAAGATAATACTATGTTGGAAGCATTGAAGGAAAAAGTTCTGAAAGCAAATCTTGATCTGGTCAGGAACAAGCTGGTGCTCTTCACCTGGGGGAACGTCTCCGAGATCGACAGAGCGAGCGGCCTTGTCGTCATCAAGCCCTCGGGCGTCGAGTATGACGAGATGAAGGCAGAGGACATGGTGGTGGTCGATCTGAACGGCAAGGTGGTCGAAGGGGATCTTCGTCCCTCCTCGGATACGCCCACGCACATCGAATTTTACAAGGCGTTTCCCGATATCGGCGGTGTGACGCACACGCACTCCACGTTTGCAACTGCGTGGGCGCAGGCGGGGCGTGCCATTCCTTTCTACGGCACCACGCACGCCGACTACTTCTACGGCGACATTCCCTGCGCGCGCTCTCTGACCAAAGAGGAGATCGAAGGGGAGTATGAAAAGAACACGGGGCTTGCTATTATCGAGACGTTCAGAAACGGCAATATTAAGCCGTTGGAAGTTCCCGGCGTACTCATCAAGAGCCACGGCGTGTTCTCCTTCGGCAAGGACGGCGACAATGCGGTGTACAATGCCACGGTCATTGAGGAGGTCGCCAAGATGGCGTTCCTTACCGAGCATATCAACCCCGACGTCACCCGCGCCGACCAGTTCATGATGGACAAGCACTATATGCGCAAGCACGGCAAGAATGCCTACTACGGACAGACAAAGAAGTAACAAACACGGGGACGCGTACTATGATCGAAACGGAGGTCATCGGCTATACGCCCGATCCGAATAAGCGTGCGGCGCGTATCGCGGCGCTCGCCAACGAACGTGAGAGCAGGGGAGATGTGCTCATCTCCGTGCTCTCTACCCCAAACTGCGGGGCGATCCTTGTATTCCGCACTCCGGCGGCTCCGGAGAAATTATAAAAACATATTAAAAGGAATGAGGTAAACGATCATGAAACAGCTCAAGAACATGAAGGATTACGTCGTGTACTGGCTCACCGGTTCGCAGACGCTCTACGGCGATGACGTGCTTGCACACGTTGCGCAGCACTCGGAGGAGATGGCAAACTACGTCAACGAGAGGATGCCCGTCACCGTTAAATATCTTACCACCTGCAAGTCCTCGGATGAAGTGGTCGAGGCGGTCAAGAAGGTCAACGCGGACGACAACTGCATTGGCATCATCACCTGGTGTCACACCTTTTCGCCCGCAAAAATGTGGATCAAGGGGCTGAAGCTCCTGCAAAAGCCCATGTGCCACTTCGCCACGCAGTACAACGAAAAGCTGCCCTATGACACCATCGACATGGATTTCATGAACGAGAACCAGGCAGCGCACGGCGACAGGGAATTCGGCTATATCGTCACCCGCCTGCGCATGGACAACAAGGTGGTCGTCGGCTATTATAAGGACGAGGAGGCATTAAAGCAGCTCGCCTCCTGGTGCAAGGTCGCTGCGGGCTATGCCTTCTCCAAGAATGTCAAGGTCTGCCGCTTCTCCGACAATATGCGCGACGTCGCCGTCACCGAGGGCGACAAGGTGGAGGCGCATATCGACCTCGGCTGGCAGGTGGACTACTATCCCATCGGCGATCTCGTCGACTATATCGAGCAGGTCACCGACAAGGAAGTGGACGCGCTCATGGCGGAGTACGACAAGAAGTACACGATGGCGACCAAGCGCATCGACGTCGTCAGGGAGCAGGCGAAGTATGAGATCGCCATTGACAAGTTCTGCGAGGAGAAGGGCGACTACATCGGTATCGTCGATCACTTCGGCTCCCTTCACGGGCTCAATCAGCTGCCCGGGCTTGCCATCCAGGATCTGCAGAGCAAGGGATACGGCTTTGGCGCAGAGGGTGACTGGAAGATCGCTGCGTTGGGCGCCGTCATGCAGTACATGGCGGGCGAGACCGGCACCGGCCTGATGGAGGACTACACCTATGACCTTGTGGACGGACTGTGCCTGGGCGCGCATATGCTGGAGGTCTCGCCTCAGTTTGCCGCAACCAAGCCGGAGATCCAGGTGCATCCGCTGGGGATCGGCGGCAAGTCCGATCCCGCGCGCCTCGTGTTTGAGGGCATTGCCGCACCCGAGGCGGTCGCCGTCTCCATGATCGACATGGGCGACCGTCTGCGCCTCATCGTGCAGAAGATCGAGCTTGTCAAGTACCCGCACAAGATGCCCAATCTTCCCGTGGGCGGCCTTATGTGGAAGTATCAGCCCAACTTTAAGGAGGGCGTTGCGGCATGGATCTACGCGGGCGGCGCACACCACACGGTCGTTTCCTCCAAGATCAGCGTGCAGGAGATGGTGGATCTTGGCAACATGTGGGGCATCGAGGTGGTCGTCATCGACGAGAACACTAAGATCGAGGAGTTCAAAAAGCAGCTCATGTGGTCGGACGTCATCTGGAAGCGCAAATAAATCTTTGAAAGGAGCGGGGCGGCGCGATCGGGTGCCGTCCCGTATTTTTTGAAGAATGATTTTTCTTCGCGATGTACGTTCGCAGGACATTCCCATCCTGCACAGCTGTCAATATCCTGACGTTTCAAGGGAGCGTGTTGCCGCATGGCTGTCCGAATGGGAGCGCAAGGAGTACTGCGGTCGCTATTTCGAGATGTTTGCGATCACAGACAGCCGTTAACATTCGCAGGGACAATGCGGCGAGCATCGCACTGCATCAAAGGCTGAAGTTTGCGCATGTCAGGGAATACAGCAGTGCAGACGGAAGGGAAATGAACCTTTTTCAAAGGGGGCTATAGAAATGTTTTCGAAAAAATACATCTTCGGCGAGACTGCCGTGTACTATGTGGAAACGCCCGTGGAGGGGCATGAGAGCAGAACGCAGGTGGGGCTTGCCATGTATCCCGCCGAACTTTGGGTAAACGAACAGGCAATGCACTGCGACAGTCTGGTGCAGGTCGCCTTTACGGGGGACGAAGGACTCATCGATTACACGTTCGGGCAGACCATGCGCAACCGTGCAGGGACGCTTCTAAAAGTGGAGGAACAGTCTGCGACGGAAACGGGCGTCGTCACCCGTCTCTCGGACGGGCAGGGCAACGTTTACACACATCACCTCGCGTACAGTGCTTCCACGGGCGTGTTCACCGTCTGGGTGCGCTATGAAAACCGGACGGGCAGAGAGAAAACGCTTGAATATCTTGCGAGTCTGTCCCTTTCCGGGATCCTCGCCGTCAGCATCAGCGGAAACGATACCTGCGGGCTGAAACTTCACCGCATGACCAGCGCCTGGAGCCGTGAGTGCCGCATGAAGACGGATACCTTTTCGCAGCTCGGCATGGATATGAGCTGGGCGCGCTACGGCGTGAAAGTGGAAAAATGGGGGCAGCTGGGCAGTATGCCCAACCGCGGCTGGTATCCCTTTGCCGCCGTTGAGGACGAGGAGGCAAAGATCGTCTGGGCAATGCAGCTCGAAGCGCCCTGTTCCTGGCAGATGGAACTCTACAAGGAGAAGGAGGGCTGCTCCGTAAGCTGTTCCATGGCGGACTATGAATCCGGGCATTGGCGCAAAAATATCCCTGCAGGTGCGGCTTTTGAGACAGACAAGACGTTTGTGTACGTCGGGCAGGGGAGTGTGCTCGCGGCGTGCAACGCCCTTGTACACGAGCAGGATCGCCGGCTCAGCGTGCCGGAGAGCGAGAGGGCGCTTCCCGTCCTGTTCAACGAGTACTGCACCACCTGGGGCTGTCCCTCTGAGGAGAATATCAAAAAAATCCTCACTGCAATTAGGCCGTTCGGGCTCAGATATTTCGTCATCGACTGCGGCTGGTACAAGCCGGATGACAAGGGCTGGGGCAATGCGACGGGTGACTGGCAGCAGAACGGGACGCTCTTTCCGCACGGGATCAGGGCGGTCGCCGACGCCATCCGCGCCGAGGGACTCATCCCCGGCATCTGGTTTGAATTTGAGGTCGCGGGACGGGACAGTGAGGCGTTTTATCGCGAGGAACTGCTCCTCAGGCGGGACGATCAGATCATCACTTCCAAGAACCGCCGCTTTTTCGATCTGCGCAAACCCGAGGTCGGCGCGTATCTTGCGGAGCGCATGACCGATTTTCTGACGCAAAACGGCTTCGGGTACATCAAGATCGACTACAACGATACCTACGGGATCGGCTGTGACGGCGCCGAGAGTCTCGGCGAGGGCGGGCGTCAGGTCGCCCTGGAGAGCCTTGCCTGGCTGGACAGGATCAGGGCGGCCGTGCCAGGGATCGTGATCGAGAACTGTTCTTCGGGCGGCAGCCGTATCGAGCCAAAGCGCATGGGAATGGCGTCCATGTGCTCCTTTTCGGATGCGCACGAGTGCGCGGAGATCCCTTTTGTCGCGGCAAATGTTTCGCGCGTCATTCCCGCAAGACAGTCGCAGATCTGGGCGGTATTGCGTGACAAGGATACCCCTTCGCGCACCGTCTATTCGCTTTGCGCCGCCATGATGGGCCGCATCTGCCTTTCGGGCGACGTTCTGAATATGCCCGCGGAGAAGGTCGCTCTTATCTGTGAGGGATTGGATTTCTATGCACAGGTCAGGGACATCGTGGCGGACGGCGACATTGTGGACATCGACTGCAATATTGCCTATTACCGCGCGCCCTATGGGCGGCAGATCTATCAAAAACGGCTGGGGGACAGGCTTTTAGTGCTGATCCATGCTCTGCAGGATCCCTCTTCCGTGGAGGTTCCGCTTGCGGGATGGCGTCTTGTGCGCGCATATTCTGATCGGGCTTATACCTTTGAAGGCGGCATTCTCCGCCTTGCGGCAGCGGACGAGGCGTCTGTCGGAATTTCCTTTGAGGAAGGTCTGTATCCGCTTCCGGAGGAGGGGAGGGAACTTCTCTTCCGTGCGGGCGCCTTCCTCCTGGAAAAGGTATAATAATCTTGCGGGCGGGGATTGACATTCCCGCCCGTTTTCTTTATAATAGACGCAAGGGGTGGAATACATGACGTCTGTTGATTTTATGCGCGTGACGCTGCGCGGCGGTTTCTGGAGCGACGTGCGCGAGAGGAATGCGCGCGTGTCGCTGAAAAATATCTGCCGCAGGTTTGTTGAGACAGGACGCTTCGATGCGCTCCGCTGTGAAAAGCGGGAAAATCCCCCGCATATCTTTTTTGATTCGGATGTTGCAAAATGGCTGGAGGCAGCGGCCTATCTGCAGCGCAATTATCCCGATGCCGAAGTGCAGGCCGTCATCGATGAAACGGTGGCGACCATCGTCAGGAATCAGCTTCCGTGCGGGTATTTCAACAGCTATTACCAGGTCTATAAGCCCGACCGCATCTTTATGGAGCGCACCGAGCACGAGCTGTACTGTGCGGGGCATCTCATAGAGGCGGCCGTTGCGCTCGACAGGTGCGGCGTCAACCACGCGCTTCTGCCTGCGATGGAGCGGTATGCCGATTATATCCGCGATCGCTTTTTTGTGAAGAGGGATACCGGATTTACGACGTGCGGGCATCCGGAGATCGAACTTGCGCTTGTCCGGCTCTACGAACATACGAAAAAGCAGGAGTATCTCGAACTCGCAAAATTTTTCCTCGACGAGCGCGGAACGAAGCCGGAGGAGATCTACCCCTGGATGGATCGGGAATATGACCAGTCCCATGCGCCCGTCCGCGAACAGCGTTCGGCGGTGGGGCATTCGGTGCGCGCCCTCTATCTGTACATTGCCATGGCGGATGTGGGCAGACTGACGGGGGACGGCGAACTTCTTTCAGCCTGCCGCGCGCTCTTTGACGACATCGTGCGCCGCAAGCTGTATGTGACGGGCGGGGTCGGTTCCGGCTGGTACGGTGAGCGCTTTACTTTCGCCTACGATCTTCCCAATGCGGAGGCGTATGCCGAGACGTGTGCCGCGATCGCACTCGCCTTTTTCTGCGAACGGCTTGCCAAAATGGGCAGCTGCGCGCAATACCACGCCGTGCTCGAGCGCGCGCTCTGCAACAACATTCTGGCAGGGGAATCCCTGGACGGGAAGGGGTTTTTCTATGTAAATCCGCTGGAAGCGAGTGTGGAGTATGCCGCCTATGCGCGTAGGATCCCCGGGATGCCCTTCAAGCCGCTCCTGCAGCGCGCGGAGGTGTTTGACTGCTCCTGCTGTCCGCCCAATCTTGTGCGTTTCTTCGCGCAGGTCGGCGGATTGATATACGCAGAACAGGACGGTACGCTCTATGTCGATCAGTATATCGCATCCGATGTTTCGGCATGCGGCATGGAGGTATCTCTTCGCACAGATATGCCTTTTGACGGGAATGTCGTCCTGCAGATCAGGGGAAGGGGCAGACTGGCCCTGCGCATTCCCGTTTGGCAGACGTCTGTTGCCTGCCGTGTGAACGGAGAATATGTCTGTCCCGAGGAGAAGGAGGACTACCTGTTTTTTGATGTTGACGGGGAGACGCGGATCGAGATCTGTTTCGAGATGCGTCCGCGCTTTGTCTATGCAAATGAACACGTCCGGGCGGACAGCGGCAGAAAGGCGGTGGAGTACGGCCCCCTGGTGATGTGTGCGGAGTCGTGCGAGAACGGCATGGAACTGTCCGGTGTGGAGATCCTGTCGCTCGAGGGCGCTCTGACGGAGCGCACGCCGGAGGGGATCCGCATTCGTGTTCCTGCCAGACGGCTGCGCACGGGCAGCGCTCTGTATTCCTATCTCCCGCCCGAAAAAGAGACGTTTATGCTTACGCTCATTCCCTATTACGGTTGGGCGAATCGGGGCGAAAACGACTTGCAGGTATGGTTTTTATAAAATTTGAGAACGGGGAATGAAATGAATGAATCGCAAATGCGCCGTGTTCTTGAGCGGCACGGCCAGCTTCATATTCTGAAGTGGTGGGATGAACTCGGCAGCGGCGGCCGCAGCAAGCTTTCGGTGCAAGTCGAACGCATCGATTGGTCGCTCCTTGCGCGCGCGAAGGAACATATCTCCGCGCCGAAGGGGCGGATCGAGCCCATTGACGGACTGGATCTTGCCGCGATCGGGGCGCGCAGGGAGGAATATTTCACGGCGGGGAGGGATGCTGTCCGCGCGGGAAAGGTTGCCTGTGTCATGCTGGCGGGCGGACAGGGGACGCGGCTGGGCAGCGATGCCCCCAAGGGGACGTTCGACATCGGCGTGACGCATCCGCTCTACATCTTTGAACAGCTCATCCGCAATTTGCAGGATGCTGCATCGCTCTGCGGCAGTGCCGTCCCGCTCTATATCATGACGAGCGAGACGAACGACGGTGCCACGCGCGCCTTTTTTACGGAACACGATTTCTTCGGCTATCCGCAGGAGAGGGTAGCATTTTTCCGACAGGAAATGGCGCCCGCCATGGGATTTGACGGAAAGCTCCTCATGTCCGCCAAGGACTCTCTCGCGCTCTCGCCCAACGGGAACGGGGGGTGGTATTCCTCTCTCATGCGCGCCGGACTTGCCAAAGAGGCAGCGGAGCGGGGTGTGGAGTGGTTCAACGTCTTTGCCGTGGACAATGTCCTGCAGCGCATGGCGGATCCCGTCTTTGTGGGCGCAACGATCCTGAGCGGCAGGACAACGGGCGCAAAGTTCGTGCGCAAGGCATACCCGGAGGAACGCGTAGGGGTGCTCTGCCTGCAAAACGGGCTTCCCGCCGTCGTCGAGTACTATGAACTCGATCCCGAAATGGCAAATCTTCGGGATGACAAAGGTCGGCTCGTCTATTCGTTCGGCGTGACGCTCAACTACTTGTTCCGTGCCGATATGTTGCGGGAAATTGCCGCGCGGCAGCTGCCCGTCCATGCTGCGAAGAAGCGCATCCCCTGCCTCAATGAGGAGGGCGAGCTTGTCATTCCCGCGCGGGAGAACGGCTGCAAATTTGAAACGCTCATTCTCGACATGATCCGCTGTGCAGGCAGCTGCCTCCCCTTCGAGGTGGAGCGCAGCCGCGAGTTTGCACCCATCAAAAACCGCACGGGAGCAGACAGCGTGGACACCGCACGCGAACTTCTCAGACAAAACGGAGTGATACTGTAATGGACTATGAACTCAGCAGTGGGGCGGCGGACTTTCTGACGCAGCTCATCCGCCTCAACGCCACCATGAAGGAACTTTTTTCCTCGGGGAACGTACAGCTGTTCACCGAGATGAATCAGACAATCAAGGCGATGCATGATATTCAGCACGGGAGCGAAGACGCGGTGCTGAAGGCACTCGACCCCGAGTGCGTCGTCATCTATGAAAACTTTGACATGATCATCAAGGTGCTGCGTACGACGGAGGACGGGGTCATCGACGAGGGAGCGCAGAAGGCGATCAACAAGTTTCTGCACAACATCGACGAGGCGGTCGTCAACATTGCGGGCGCCGTCGGATTGGTGTAATTTTCGCAAATATCTGCGCGCAGGTACGCTTTTTGTAAAATTTCGGAGGCATTATGAAGAAAACGACCATCTTCGCCGACGCGAATCTGACGATCGGTGAGATCGACCGCCATATCTTCGGCTCCTTTATCGAGCATCTGGGAAGAGCGGTCTATGAGGGGATCTATGAACCCGGGCATCCCGCGGCGGACGGGGACGGATTCCGCACCGACGTCATTTCGCTCATCCGCGAACTGGGCGTTCCCATCGTGCGCTATCCGGGCGGGAATTTTCTCTCCGGGTATAACTGGCGGGACGGGATCGGCCCGAGGGAGAAGCGTCCCGTGCGGCTCGATCTTGCCTGGTTTTCCACGGAGAGCAATCAGTTCGGGACGGATGAGTTCCTGAAGTGGTGCCGCACAGCGGGCGTCGAGCCCATGATGGCGGTCAATATGGGGACGGGGACGATTTCCGATGCCGCGCAGCTCGTGGAATACTGCAATCATGCGGGCGGGACGACGATTTCGGAGATGCGTCGCGCAAACGGTGCGGATGCGCCCTACAATGTGCAATACTGGTGCATCGGCAACGAGATGGACGGGCCGTGGCAGATCGGGCATCTCTCTGCGGACGAATACGGAAAGAAGGCGCTCGAGGCCGCCAAGGTCATGCGCTGGACGAACGGCGAGATGGACGCGCAGCATATGCCAAAAAAGCCGCTCAGGCTCATCGTCTCCGGCTCCTCCAACCATGAAATGCCCACCTTCCCCGAATGGGACAGAACGGTGTTGGAGCATACCTACAGTCAGATCGACCTGCTCTCCATGCACCGCTATTATATGTACTCCGCCTCCCGCAAGCGTCCGCTGGAGGACTTCCTGGGCAGCGCGGACGACATGGCGGAATATATCGGGACGCTGCGTGCGACCATCGAATACGTCCGCGCAAAGGAGCGTTCCCGCAAGCGCGTGGGCATCTCCTTTGACGAATGGAATATCTGGACGGTCACCGCGCCCCGTACGGAGCCGCTCTGGAAGCGCGCGCCGCACCTTCTGGAGGATGTATATACCTTCCAGGATGCGCTCGTCTTTGCGGGGCTGATGAATACGTTGCTCAACAACTGCGACGTCGTCAGGGCGGCGTGCCTTGCACAGCTCGTCAACGTCATTGCGCCCATTATGACGCAGAAGGGGGGCGGCGTGCTTCGCCAGACATCCTTCTATCCCTTCCGCACCATTGTCGGCAGCATGGGCGGACATGCGGTGCGCGCCATATCCGATTCGGATACCTTTGAGAATATGTTCGGCTCGGCACGCTGCATCAATGAGGCAGTCACGCACGATAAGGGCAGGCGCGAGGTGTGCGTCTCGCTGTGCAACTATGCGCAGGAGACGCGGGAGGCGGCGCTCGAGCTGCGCTCCTTCGGCGATCTGCACGCGGCGGAATACCTGCAGATGGCCTCTCCCGATCTGTTTGCAGTCAACACGTTTGAAGCGCCGGAGACGGTCATCCCGCAGGAGCGGGAGCTTCCGTCCGTCCGGGACGGCTCGCGCGTTGCGCTCAGCCTGCCCGCAATGAGCTGGAGTTTTCTGAAATTCCGGTATTGAACAGGTGAATTATGGCAAAAAATTCCAAAAGGGCGGCAAGAGCCGCCGAAAAAGCGGCAAAGAAACATCCCAAACTGTTCGCCGTACTTGTTGTGATCCTGGTGATTGCACTCGTCGCGGCGGGGTGCTGGTACTTCCTCGTCTACAGAAAGGATCACCCGAATACGCCGGGCGGCCACGATCCGACGGGCCAGGGCGGCGGAACGCAGGTGCTCACGGGCGATCTTGCAGAGATTTCATCGGCAGATCTGTCCATCCATTTCATTGCGCCCGCCGTCAAAGCGAGCGGCGACAGCGCCCTCATCAAAGTGGGCGACACGGAAGTGCTGATCGATGCAGGCCCGAACAAGTCGAATACGGCAGAGATCGCGGACTATCTCTCCCGGTATTGCACGGATGGGGTTCTGGAATACGTCATTTCCACCCATTCGGACAGCGATCACATCTCAGGCTTTGTCGGAAGCAGCTCGGGCGGAAGCCGCAACGGGATCTTCTACAGCTATCCCATCGGTACGCTGATCCAGTTCGACAGGCACAATGACGATACGGCGCTCTATTCGGAGTATTGCGATGCGGTGGAATATCTGCAGGAGCAGGGGACGAAGGTTTATACGGGGCTGCAGTGCTGGAACAACGAGGACGGCGCACAGCGTACATACTATCTGGACGAAGCGCAGACGATCTCCATGAACATCCTCTACAATTACTTCTACGAGCACGAGTCGGACGACAACAACAACTACTCCGTCTGTATGCTCCTCTCGCAGGATCTCGGAGAGACGGAGAATCACTATCTCTTTACGGGCGATCTGGAGAAGGAGGGGGAGGAGTATCTTGTCGAATACAATTCCCTTCCGCACGTTGTCTTATACAAGGCGGGACATCACGGCAGCAAGACGTCCTCCAACGATGTGCTGCTTGAAAAGATAACGCCCGAGTATGTCGTTGTCTGCTGCTGCGCCGGATACAATCAATACGGCGCCGCGGAGGAGAATATTTTCCCGACGCAGGCATTTGTTGACCGGATCGGGGCGTACACCGACAAAGTGTACGTCACAATCATGTGGGATGAGCAGACGAACGGCTACCGGGAGATGAACGGAGACATCGTGTTCTACTACGGGAAGGGAGAGGATGAGACGGAAAAGAGCCTCAGGCTCTGGTGTTCCAACAATACGACCATTCTGAAAGATACGGAGTGGTTCCGGGAAAACCGCACCTGGAGCGGGGTATAGCATGGAGATCACGTCGATCACGCCGCAGAAGCATGACGCCGCACGCTGCAACATCGAAGTGGACGGCAGGTTTTTCTGCGGGATGCAGCTTATCACGGTCATGGAGCACCGCCTGAAGGTGGGCAGCATCGTGACGGAGGAGGAGCTGTCCGCGCTGCAGCTCGCGGGGGAACGGCAGACCGCGCTCGACAAGGCACTCACGCATATCTCCGCTTCCATGAAGACGGAGCGCGACGTGCGCGATTTCCTGCGCCGCAAGGGCTATCTGCAGGACGTCTGCGACTACGTTGTGGAGAAGATGAAGGGGTATGGTTACCTTGACGACGAGGCATACGCGCGCGCCTATGCCGAGAGCATGGGCAAGCGCAAGGGCAGCCGTCTCATCCGTATGGAACTCAAAAGAAAGGGCGTTTCAGATGCGGCGCTCGCATCGCTTCCGGAGACAGGTGAGCGCGATGCCGCGGAGGGAGTGCTCAGAAAATATCTGCGCGGCAAGGAGATGGATGCCGCGACCGTTCGCAAGGCATATGCCCACCTTTTGTCCAAGGGGTTTGATTACGATACGGCGCGCGCCGCGCTGGAACGGCTGCGGGGAGAACTCCCCGGGGAGGGATCGGATTGAAGTACGCATTTTCCAATGAACAGATGCGCCGTGCGGATGCGGCCGCCATTGCTGCGGGAACGCCGTCTCTTGCACTGATGGAGCGGGCAGGGGCGGAACTTGCCCGCGCCGTTGCGGATGCAATGGAGCGCAAGGGCATTTCGGACGTCGTCTTTGTGTGCGGCGGTGGAAATAACGGCGGAGACGGGTTTGCGGCGGCGCGCCTTCTTGACGAGGCGGGCGAGGACGTGAGCGTGCTCTGCCTTGCGGAAAAGTTTTCCGACGACTGTGAGGCGATGCGCAGGCAGTACCGCGGGGAAGTACTCGGGCGGATCCCGCGCAGGCGCTTTGGCATCGTGGTGGACTGCCTGTTCGGCACAGGGCTCTCCCGACCGATCGAAAGGGAAAACCGTGCGCTCGTGGAGTTCATCAACAGCGGCGCCTATGTCATCGCCTGCGACATCCCGAGCGGGCTCATGGAGTGCGGGATCGCTTCCGAGACCTGTGTGCGGGCGGATGAGACGGTCACGATGGGGCAGGGAAAGCTTGCACTCATCATGGCGGACGGCATTGACTGCGCGGGAAAGGTGACGGTCGCGGACATCGGCATCCATGCGCAGGAGGCGGGCGTTGAAGTGTGGGAGGCTTCGGACGTGAAGAAGCTTTTTCCCGCCAGGCGTTCCAATTCGCACAAGGGCAGCTATGGTGCGGCGTGCATTCTTGCGGGCGGTGCGTACAGCGGAGCGGCGTTCCTTGCAGCGGGCGCCTGTCTCAAATCGGGCGCCGGGTACACCAAACTGTGCGTTACGCCGCAGCTTTTCCCCTATGCAGTCGGGAAGCTGCCTGCCGTGATCCTGAAGGAGACAAAATCCATCGACGGCGACATTCTCGCGGCAGACTGCATCGCGGCGGGAATGGGCTCGGGCGTGAGCGAGCCGCTCTACGTTCACATTGCCGAATTGCTCGGGATGTACACGGGAACGCTGATCCTGGATGCGGATGCGCTCAATACGCTTGCCGCCTACGGGACGGAGGTGCTTGAAAAAAAGATGTGCCGCGTCATTCTGACGCCGCATCCGAAGGAGTTTGCCCGTCTTGTGGGGAAATCGGTGGGGGAGATCCTCGCCGATGCCGTCCATGAGGCGAAGTCGTTTGCGCAGCGCTTTGGCGCCACGGTCATCCTCAAAAACAATCGCTCCGTCATTACAGACGGCGTGCGTGTCGCCGTCAATCCGACGGGCTCGGCGGCGCTTGCAAAGGGCGGCAGCGGGGATGTGCTCTCCGGCTTGCTCGCGGGGACGTGCGCACGGGGAATCGCGCCCTTCGATGCAGCATGTGCGGCAAGCTGGCTGCTGGGCAGAGCGGGGGAGATCGCGGCGGAACGGCTCGGGGAGTATTCCGTCGATTCGGCCGATGTCATATCCTGCATTCCTGAGGCGATCCGCACGCTTGCGTAAAATACAAAATATCCCTTTTAACCGAGGGATATTTTGTATTTACAAAGTATTGTTTCAGACATAATACATCTTTTATCCCTGCGGGACATATCCGAAAATGCGGATCAGGATGGCTGCGATGATCAGGAGACTTCCCGTCACCAGGTAATATACGGGAAAAAAGACGAACAGACTCATGACAAGAAGTGCTGCGCCGCTGACAAAAAACGGATAGGCATTGCGCTTTGAGAAGGCGCGGCGCAGTTTTGTGCGCACCGATTTTCGCGGGATCTCGCCGCAGATGAGCGGCTCCGGCATTCCCGTCCGGTTGAACAGTTCATAGATGTCGGCAGCGGTCATCGCCCGGCGCGCGAAGGCGGAAAGCAGCTTTTCCGCCTCCGGAGAGAGTGCATTGCAGGCAATGATGAAGGGGCGTTTTTGGTAGACTTTCAGCAGATGTGCAACGGCATCCGCCGACACCGGCTGCATGGTAAAGATGGGGATAAGCGGCGTTTCGTCCATACTGAGCGCGTCCTGTTCGCAGTGTGCCTCTTTTCCGTCTTTGAGAAAGGCGTCAAGCAGAGCCGCCCGTACACGCTCGTCTGTTTCAAGGGCAAGGTGCAGCATGAGTTTTTCCCGTGCCTCCAGCTCTTTCTTTCCGAGATAGCGTTTTTTATGGCGGGATGAGAGAAAAAGAAAGAGGATACCGCCGATCGCGAGCGCAAGGAGGGTCGCTACCGTAAAGCATACCCATGTCGGCATCCGGAACCATCGCATCATCCCGACGAGGATGAACCATGCGGAGGCAGTATAAAAAAGAACGTCGGCAAAGAGCGGGAAATCGAATTTTTTCATGCTCATATTTTTGCCGCTTTTTTCCTCGATTAAACCTTGCAAAGGGAGAGATTCTGTTGTATAATGGGCGTATGAAGGTCGCGCTTTTCGGGGGATCGTTCGATCCCGTTCATATGGAACACGCGCATTATGCGCAGGCGGCAAAAGAGGCGCTCGGACTGGATAAAGTGATCGTCCTGCCTGCCGGGATCGCCCCTCATAAGAGCGGCGCGTATGCCGGGGGGGAGGAACGGCTTGCCATGTGCAGGCTCGCTTTTTCCTCCTTTTCCTGGGCGGAAGTGAGCGATTTTGAGGTGAAACAGCAGGGGAAGAGTTATACCTATCTGACCTGCCGCCATTTCGCCGAAGCGTACCCGGACGCACAGCTGTATTTTCTTGTCGGCGAGGATATGCTGGAGGATTTTTTTACCTGGAAAAATCCGGACGATATTCTTGCGCACGCACGGCTTGTCGCCTGCGGAAGGGCTAACCGGCTGCCGTATTCCCTGCATGAGAGGTTTCGTGCGCGCTTCGGTGTGGACTTTCTGACCGTTCCCTTTACGGGTGAGGCGGTCTCCTCCCGCCTCCTCCGCGTCGATCTTGCGTTCGGGAAGCGGCCGTTTGCGATCGATCCGCACGTCCTTTCGTATATAGAGGAGCATCGGCTCTATTCGCATCCCGCCATTGCGCCGGCGCTCGCCCTCGAAAAGGAAGAGCGCAGGGAACACAGCTATCGCGTGGCGCGCATGGCGGTGGAGCGTGCGTCCTCGGCAGGGATTTCGGAGGAGAAAGCGCTGCTTGCTGCCGCGCTGCATGACTGCGGAAAATATGTTCCGCTCTCCTCACCGCTGCTGGAGGACTTTACGTCGCCCGAGAATGTTCCGCCGCCCGTCATGCATCAGTATACGGGCGCCTATCTCGCGCGGCACTGTTTCGGCATTGAGGATGAGGAGATCCTGGACGCCATCCGCTATCACACGAGCGGGAAGCGTGACATGACGCCGCTCGGAATGCTCGTCTACCTCTCCGATCTTTTGGAGGAGGGGAGGAAGTTTGAGGGGATCGATGAACTGCGCGCGCTGTTTTATACCGATCTGGAAGTCTGCCTGTACCGTTCCCTGGAGGGTCAGCTCTCCTATCTGCAGGGAACGAAAAAGCCCGTTTATCCGCTCACGGAGCAGGCGTATCGGTGGATTAGACGGATCGTAAAGGGAAAATAGTCAATTAAAATAGTAATATTTCAGACAAAATAGTATGCAAATGTACAGAAATTCGTTTTTGGAGGTTCAAAAGATGGAAGGACATGAACTGGCACTTGCCTGCGCAAAGGCACTTTCGGAAAAGAAAGCGCAGGATATCGTCATTCTCGATGTGCGCGATCAGACCATTGTATGCAGTTACTTTGTCATTGCCAGCGGCAGAAGCACCACGCAGGTACGCGCGCTCGGCGATGCCGTTGAGGAGAAGTTGGAAAAGGAAGCCTCCCTTTCTCCCGTGCGCAAGGAGGGCCTGCGCGAGGGAAGATGGGGCGTGCTCGACTACGGCGATGTCATCGTGCATATCTTCAATGAGGAGTCCCGCCTCTATTATTATCTTGAACGGCTCTGGGATTCGGGCAGGAATATCGAGCGCTACGAAGACTGAAAGGCGTGATCAGCTTTTGTGCTGATGGGGCTTTGCTTGCAATGACTGTGAGGCGATGATGAAAAAGCGACAGGAATCTCTTTCTTTGCTCCGGGGAGCGGTCGGAACTTATCGGTTGTGTCGGTGCTATTTTTCCTATGATCCGGAGTATTGGTATTTTTATTTGTTCGGTATTTCAGATCAGCTGATGCTTGGGGCGGAAGAAGATGATTTTCTTCTCGACGGTTTCCAGATCAGAAGGCTCGCAGATCTGCGGCGTGTTGAAATAAAAGACGACCTCTGTGTCCGGATCAATGAGGAGAACGGGCTTCTTTGCGGCGTAGAAAGGCCCACGATCGATCTTTCGTCATGGAAAAGCGTGTTTGAGAGCTTTCCGCATGATCTCATGCTCATTGTACAGAATGAAAGTGCCGGGAGAAGAGGCTTTTTTTATCTCGGGTATATCACACGGGTTGACCAGACCTATATTGTTTTTTCTTCTTTTGATGCTGACGGAAGGCGGACGGATGGCATTCATATCTTTTATGATGCGATTACGAGCGTTACGTTTGGCGACAGATATTCCGCAACATGGCAAAAATATCTCTGCATGCATCCGGGTGCAGGGGCGGAATGAGGGTTTTTGGATTTACTTGAAATCAATGCGCTTGGGTGCGGAATACTCCGTCCGGGCGCGTTTTTTCTTGCGCTCGACCAAAAAGTAGACGGGTTCCGCGGGCTTTTCTCCCTTGGGCGGAGGATCAGGAGGCAGCTTTTTGTGGAGCGTGCGCCAGCCGACGCGCGCAAGGCGGAAGCCGAACACGAGGATAATGCATATGAGCAGAACGCAGAAGGCGTACAGCGCGCCCTGTCCCTGGACAGATAGGATCATGTCCTTATGATAGCAGATTGTTTTTGTCACAAAATTGCAAAAAAGGGCGGCTGCGTGCGAATTTTGCCTGATCGGACAGAAGAAAGCACGCAGAGGGGCAGATATGTCGTTTCGTCGTGTGAAAAGCGTGTGAGCAGGTGATTTTTTCGGAAAAACATGGGCAATCGCTTTGACATTTTGCGAAAATAATAGTAAAATGGAAAAGTTAGAAAACAATGGCGTACTTTGGGATTTTTCAAGGCACGCAAACGGAGCGTAAAGATGGGTTTGATTCGCTATCTCATGAGCGGCGACAGCCGCAGGAGCCTGAAGAAGCTCAACAAAGAGGCGTTGAAAGTGGAGGCGCTTGCGCCCAAGTATGAGAAGATGACGGATGCCGAACTGCAGTCGCAGACGGGCATTCTCAAGGAACGCCTGAAGAAGGGTGAGACGCTGGAGGACATCCTTCCCGACGCCTTTGCCGCCCTGCGTGAGGCGAGCGGGCGCGTGCTGGGAATGAAGCACTTCCACGTTCAGATCGTCGGCGGCATCTGTCTCTTTCAGGGGCGCGTTGCCGAGATGAAGACGGGCGAAGGCAAGACGCTCGTGGCGACGCTGCCCGCCTATCTCGAGGCGCTCTCCGGAAAGGGCGTGCATATCGTCACGGTCAACGACTATCTCGCCCGCCGCGACGCGGAATGGATGGGCAAGGTGCATAAGTTCATGGGGCTGACGGTCGGCGTCGTGGTTCCGGGCATGAACGACGATCAGAAGCGCGCCGCCTACGCCTGTGACATCACCTACGGCACCAACAACGAGTTCGGTTTCGACTATTTGCGCGACAACCTCAAGAACGACCTCAAACTCATGGTGCAGCGCGAGCTCAATTTTGCTATTGTGGACGAGGTGGACTCCATCCTCATCGATGAGGCAAGGACGCCGCTCATCATCTCGGGCAAGGGGGATAAATCCTCCGACCTCTATGAGCGCGTGGATAAATTTGTCAGAACGCTGCACGGCGGGTTCGACGATGACCTCAAGGATGCCGAGGAGGTCTCCAAGCGCAAACGCGGCGTCTCATCCGCACAGAAGATCGCGGCGGCAGAGGCGCTCTCGTGGGACTTTGTTGTCGAGCGCAAAGACCGCCAGGTGCGGCTCACCGAGTTCGGTGCCGAAAAGGCAGAAAAGTTTTTCGGCGTGGAGAACATTGCAGACGTCACCAACGCCACGCTCAACCACCACATCCAGCAGGCGCTCAAGGCGCACCATCTGTTCCACCTCAACGAACAGTATATCATCAACAACGGCGAGATCGTCATCGTCGATGAGTTTACGGGCCGCCTGATGATCGGCCGCCGCTATTCGGACGGGCTGCACCAGGCGATCGAGGCAAAAGAGGGGGTCAAGGTACGCGAGGAGAATAAGACCTACGCCACCATCACCTTCCAGAACTACTTCCGTCTCTACAAGAAGCTCTCGGGTATGACGGGTACTGCCAAGACGGAGGAAGGGGAATTTCGCACCATCTATTCCCTCGACGTCATCGAGATCCCTACCAACAAGCCCGTGCGCCGCGTGGATATGCATGACCGGATCTTTTCCACCGTTGAAGGCAAGAAGAAGGCGATCGTGCGCGAGATCGTCGAGCGGCACGAAAAGGGGCAGCCCATCCTCGTGGGTACCGTCTCGGTCGAGCGTTCGGAGGAGATCTCCCGTCTGCTCATCCGCAACGGCATCAAGCACAACATCCTCAACGCCAAGAACCATGAGCGCGAGGCGGAGATCGTGGCGCAGGCGGGCAGGTTCGGCGCCGTCACCATCGCCACCAATATGGCGGGCCGCGGTACGGATATTCTCCTGGGCGGCAACCCCGAGTATCTTGCCAAGAAGCGCCTGCGCGAGGAGGGCGTGGAGCACGATATGATCGAGCGCGCCACCTCCTTCATCGACCTCGGCGACGATGAGGAGGCAAAGCGGGTGCGCGAGCGCTACAATGAGCTGTATGCTTCTTATAAGGAGAAGACGGACGAGGAGAAGAAGCAGGTCATTTCGGCGGGAGGGCTCTGCATTATCGGAACCGAGCGCCACGAGTCCCGCCGTATCGACAACCAGCTGCGCGGCCGTTCCGGCCGTCAGGGCGACGTCGGCGTGTCCATCTTCTTCATCTCCCTTGAGGACGACCTCATGGTGCGCTTCGGCGGCGAGCGCATGAAGCGCATCTATGAGATGAGCAAGATGCAGGAGGATGAGAGCCTGGAGTCCAAGGTGCTCTCCAACCTCATCGAGTATGCCCAGAAACAGATCGAGGGCAGGAACTTTGCCATCCGAAAGAACGTCCTGCAGTACGACGACGTCATGAACAAGCAGCGTACCATCATGTATGCGGAGCGTATGCGCGTCATCCGCGGGGAGAACGTGCATGAGCAGGTGCTCAAATATATCCCCGGCTATGTGGAGGGCGTCGTCCGGGAGGCAGTTAACGTCGAGGATATGCCCGAAAAGTGGAGCGAGGCCGATCTGAATACCGCCATCGAACGCTACCTCATTCCGGAGGGCAGCAATTACGTCACGCGTGAGAAGCTGGAGAAGTGGGATTATGAGGTCGCCCTCAAGCGCATCAGTGAAAAGACGGCGAAGTGCTATGAGGAGAAGATCGCCCGCATCAAAGAGGAGATGCCGCAGGTAGATTTCGGCAAGATCGAGCGCGACGTTCTCCTGTCCTTTGTCAACAGCAACTGGATCGACCATATCGACGCGATGGATCAGCTGCGCAAGGGTATCACGCTGCGCGCCTACGGTCAGACCGACCCCGTCATTGCCTACAAGCAAGAAGGGTTCGCCATGTTTGATGAAATGGTCGAGCGCATCCAGGAGCGCACCATCCGCTTCCTTCTGAAGTGTCAGATCAAGGCACAGCCGCGCCCCGTGCAGCGCATTTTCCCCACGGCAAACCGTCCCGCTCAGCCTGCGCAGAACGAGTCTGCTCAGGGCAGCGCGCCCGCGCAGCCGCAGACTGCGCAGAACGCACCCGTTCAACAGCCGGCGCCCGCGGCTTCCGCCGCGCAGACCCCCGCGCCCGTCGGGCCGGAGGCAATGCCCAAGGAGGTGGATGTCAATTCCCTGCGCACTTCCGGCGAGGTCAAGTTCAATCCCGCCACGCTCAAGAAGGAGAAGAAGGTCGGCCCCAACGATCCCTGCCCCTGCGGCAGCGGACTGAAGTACAAGAAGTGCCACGGAAAACCGTATTAAGAGGTTCACGAATTTCTCCGAGCAAAGGCTCGGAGAAATTCCGTGAGGTTTAGGAAAAACACCGAAGGGACTTCGCCGAAGGTGCGCCTCCTTCTTGTTTTCCCTCTTGGCGCGATTTTGAGGGCTTATAATTTTAACTCGCGCCAATTCACCCTTTCCCCATAAGCCGCGTGAGCGGCCAACAAGGGCGCAAAAGGCATAACGCAGTGACGCCTTTTGCAACATGATTTTAGCAAGGGCACTTTTGCACGTTTATCATCGATCAAGGAAACCATATGTTCAAAGCAGACGATTACAGATTGCGCATCAAGGCGCTGGAGGACACCCTCGGCGAGGCAAAGTATGCGCTGGATATTGACAATATCTCCGAGCGGCTCAAGGGGCTGAAGGCGGAACAGGAAAAGCCGGAAGTGTGGCAGGATCTTGAGCGCTCTGCCAAGATCGGCCGCGAGATTTCCTCCATCGAGAGCAAGATCGCTTCCTATGAAAAGGGAAAAAAGGCGCTTGGCGATGCGGGAGAGATCGTCGATCTCATCGAGGAATCGGGGGAGGAGGATCTCGTCCCCGAACTCGACAAGATGATGTCGGCGGCGGAAAAGGACATTGAAGAGATGCGCATCCGTGCGCTGCTGCGCGGCAAGTACGACTCCTCCAACGCGCTCATGTCGCTGCACGCGGGCGCGGGCGGCACGGAGGCGTGCGACTGGTGCCAGATGCTCTATCGCATGTACTGCCGCTATGCCGAGAAGAACGGCTATAAGGTCACCGAGATCGACCGCCTGCCCGGCGATTCCGCGGGGCTCAAGTCGGTGGATTTCAAGGTGGAAGGCGAAAATGCCTACGGTTATTTGAAAGCGGAGATCGGTGTGCATCGTCTGGTGCGCATCTCGCCCTTCGATGCCAACAAGCGCCGTCAGACCTCCTTTGCCTCCGTGGAAGTCATGCCGGAGGTCGAGGACGACGGCGAGATCGAGATCAAGGATGAGGACATCCGCATCGATGTGTATCGTTCCTCGGGTGCGGGCGGACAGAAGGTCAACAAGACAGAGACCGCTATCCGTATCACGCACTATCCCACGGGGATCGTGGTCACCTGTCAGAATGAGCGCAGTCAGCTGCAGAACAAGGAGATGGCGTTCAAATACCTCAGAAGCCGGCTGCTTGAAAAACAGCTCGAGCAGCGGATGCAGGAGGAGGCGGCGCTCAAGGGCGAGACCAAGAAGATCGAGTGGGGTTCGCAGATCCGCTCCTATGTGTTCTGTCCCTACACGCTTGTCAAGGATCACCGCACCGGCTATGAAGTGGGCGATGTGCAGGCGGTCATGGACGGGGATATTCAGGGATTTATTATCGATTATCTGAAAAAGTCGTAAGCTCCCGCTTCGCATCTCCGTCACGATGCATTGTCGCGCTGCGGCAAGCCAAATTATCCCATGGTAAATTTGAAAGAGAGCCCGATCATACTGGGCATTGAATCCTCCTGCGACGAGACGGCGGCCGCCGTCATCCGCGGGAGGGAACTTTTATCGGACGAGATCGCATCCTCGGCGGCGACGCAGGCAAAGTACGGCGGCGTCGTACCGGAGATCGCTTCCCGCGCTCACGCCGAGGCGGTGGACGAGGTGGTCGAGCGCGCCCTGCAGAATGCGGGCGTCAAAAAGGAGCAACTGGACGCCGTTGCCGTCACCTACGGGGCGGGGCTTCTGGGCGCGCTGCTTGTGGGACTTTCCTTTGCAAAGGGATTTGCCTACGGGCTGGGCATCCCGCTCATCGGCGTCGATCACATCCGCGGTCACCTTGCGGCGGCGTATCTGGAGGATGTAACGCTCGAACCTCCCTTTCTGACGCTGCTTGCCAGCGGCGGCCACACTGCCATCCTCTATACCGAACGCGCGGACAATTTCCGCGTGCTGGGCGGCACGCTGGACGATGCGGCGGGGGAGGCGTTTGACAAGGTGGCGCGCGTGCTGTCCCTTCCCTATCCCGGCGGGCCGCACATCGAAGCGCTTGCGCGGGAGGGCAGAAACGTCGTTCCCATGCCCAGGATGCTCAAGGGGGGCGGCGGGTACGATTTTTCTTACAGCGGGCTCAAGACGGCAGTCATCAATTATGTGCATACCAGGCAGCAGAGGGGGGAGGCATATTCGCGTGCGGACGTCGCCTGCTCCTTTCAGCATGCCGCGCTGGACGTGCTCGTCAGAAAGACCATTGAGGGCGCAAAGGAAACGGGCGCAGAGGTGGTGACGGCGGGCGGCGGCGTGGTTGCGAACGGCTATCTGCGCGCATTGCTTACAGAGGCGTGTGCGCGGGAGGGGTTAAAGTTGGTGCTGCCCGTCAAAAAACACTGCACGGACAATGCCGCCATGATCGCGGCGGAGGGATTGGTGCAGTACCGGCTTTGCAATTTTTCGCCTCTCTCCCTGAATGCGGAGGCGAGTATCCCGCTTGTCCGCTCCTCAGGCAAATAAAACATGGATAATACGGATGGGCGCTCCTGCATGGGGCGTCTTTTGTATATTTTTTCCTGCCGTGCGCAAACTGCATCCGATATGGGACAGCGCATCATCTTTTCCCGCCGGCCGCGCATTGTGGCGGTGAGTACCATTGCGGGGACAAAGGAGTGTGAGGGCATCGTCGGGCGGTATGTCGAAACGGCGCTTTCGGACGATATGTTCGGCGAATCCACCTTTGAAAAGGCGGAGTGCAAGATGCTCTCGCACGCTATCGACGGCGCCATTGAAAATGCCAAGCTGCAGCGCGATCGGGTGGATATGATCGTGTCGGGCGATCTGCTCAATCAGATCATCTCGGCAAGTTTTGCTGCCCGCGACTTTTCCGTACCCTTTTTGGGTGTATACGGCGCCTGTTCGACGATGGCGGAGAGTCTTGCGATCGCGGCGATGCTGGTGGACGGCGGATATTGTAGGAGTGTCGTCGCGGCGACGGGAAGTCATTTTGCCTCGGCGGAGCGGCAGTACCGCTATCCCCTGGAGCTCGGCTGTACTCGTCCGCCTCAGTCGCAGTGGACGGTCACGGGCGCAGGAGCTTCGTTGGTGGCGGGGGAAGGGGACGGAATCACCATTGCCTCGGCAACGATGGGGAAAGTCGTGGACTTCGGTGTGACGGACGTCAACAACATGGGCGCTGCCATGGCGCCCGCTGCGGCGGATACCATTCTGGCGCACTTTCGGGAAACGGGCGAGGAGCCGGAGGCATACGATCTCATCGTCACCGGGGATCTGGGCGCGCTGGGAAGCCGCATTTTAAAGGATCTGACGTGGGAGAAGGGACTGGACATCTCGGCAAACCATGTCGACTGCGGTGAGATCATCTACAATGTCCTGGAGGACGAATTTCAGGGCGGCAGCGGCGCGGGATGTTCGGCGGTGGTGCTCAATTCCTATCTTCATGCCAAGATGATGGCGGGAACGATCCGGCGCATTCTGTTTGTGGCGACGGGCGCGCTTCTCTCCACCGTCTCGTCCGGGCAGGGGGAAAGCATCCCATGTATTGCACACGCCGTCACACTGGAACGGTAAGGGAGGGAACATGGAGGCATTGGAAATTCTTTACGCCTTTTTCAAGGCGTTTGCGGTGGGTGGCCTGATCTGTGCCGTTGCGCAGGTCATCATCAATTTTACCGATCTGACGGCGGGAAAGATCCTTGTTATATTCATGCTTGCGGGCATCGTTCTGACAGCGCTTGGCATCTATCAGCCCCTCGTTGAATGGGCGGGGGCGGGCGCGACCGTCCCCATCTCGGGGTTCGGGTATCTCCTTGCAAGCGGCGCCATGAAGGGGGCGCAGGAGGGGCTGTTTCAGGCGCTCACCGGCTCGCTTGCGGCTGCGAGCGCGGGAGTATCGGCTGCGGTCGTCTTTTCCTTCCTCGCCTCGCTCGTCTTCCGCTCGCACACCAAACACAACTGAATATCCCATTCTATATCGTTTATAGGACAGGGTTTTGTACCCTGCCCTTTTGCTTGTGCATTTTTCAGTGACATGATATTGTTGTCGGCGACTATCCTCTTCAAATGCCTGACTGCATCATGACAGCCGATTGATCTTACCAAATTTACGGAACGGGTCAACCCGTTCTTTTTTTGTGAAAAGAATTGGCAGGTGAGCCTTGACAGTCACGCAGAAAAATGATATAATCGGACATGAAAAATAAATTTGTGACACAGGAGTATTTTCATGGGACTTCTCAAGAATATCGAGTGGACGGATGACAGCAAGAACATCATCGTCTATAAATTCGATATGAAGAACGACTACGTCAGCAAGGGCTCCGTTCTCACCGTGCGCGATTCGCAGGTGGCGATCTTTGCGCATAAGGGTAAGATGGCGGACGTCTTTCTTCCGGGCTTTTACAAGCTGGATACCGATTCCATTCCCATCCTTACCAAGCTCATGTCCTGGAAGTACGGGTTTGAGAATCCCTTCCGCTCGGATATTTACTTTGTCAATACGCGGCAATTCACAGGCTGTAAGTGGGGAACGGCCAATCCAATCATCCTGCGCGACGCCGACTACGGCGCCGTCCGCGTACGCGGCTATGGTACCTATGCCTTTCGCGTCAAGGATGCCTATGTGTTCATGCAGGAACTCTCCGGTACCAATTCCTCCTTCCGTACGCAGGATATTACCGATTATATCCGCAGCCTTGTGATCAGCGGTATTTCGGATGCCATCGGGGAGAGTGGGATCCCCGTTCTTGACATGGCGGGCAATCTTCTCGAACTGGGCGCGGCGGTGCGCAAGGCCATGCAGCCCGCCTTTGAGAAGATGGGGTTGGAACTCACCAATTTCGTCTTTGAGAACTTCTCCCTTCCCAAGGAACTGGAGGAGGCGCTGGATAAGAATACTTCGCTGGGCATGATGCGCGGGAACATGGACGTCTATACGCGCATGGCACAGGCGGACGCGCTCAAAGAGGCGGCGAAAAATCCCGGCATGGCGGGTGCCACGATGGGCGCCGGGCTGGGGTTCGGAATGGGCAATATGTTCGGCAGCATGATGCGCGATCAAGGCGCGGGACAGCAGGAGAATACGCTCGTTTGCCCCAAGTGCGGCGCGCGCGTATCTGCCTCCGCCAAGTTCTGTCCCGACTGCGGCCAGCCGATGGGGAATGTCTGTCCCAAGTGTGGCAAGCCCGTCAAGGCGGGCGCAAAATTCTGCCCGGAGTGCGGCGCAAAGCTGGAGAGCAACTGTCCCAAGTGCGGCAAGCCCGTCAAAGCGGGCGCGAAGTTCTGCCCGGAGTGCGGAACGAAACTGTAAGAAAATGAGGAGGGCATATGTCCGATTCTCCCTTTTCGGAATTTGATTCGCCGAAAGAGAGCTCGCCGTTTGCGGAGTTTGATTCCTCCGGCCGGGCTCCTGCGCGGGAGGAGGCTGCCGCTGCAACTGCGCCTGTCCGGACGCAGGACGGCGAGGTGGAAAACAATACCGATGTTACAAAATGCCCCGCGTGCGGCGCCAACATGGTCTACGACTCGGAACGCGGAAAGCTGTACTGTGAACACTGCGGCACGGAGGTGGAGGTGCGCGCCGGAACGAGCGAGGAGCAGGATTTCGAGCGACTGCTCTCCCGCACGGATGAATGGGGCGCTGAAACGCACGTCTACCGCTGCGAGAACTGCGGTGCGCGCGAGATCCTCTCAGACGGCGAGATCGCCGGGAAATGTCCCTTCTGCGGGACGACGAATATCGTAAAGACGGATGAATTGTCGGGCCTCAAGCCCAATGCCGTCGTTCCGTTTTCGGTGGCGAAGGAGGATGCCGTAAAGCGGGTACGTCTCTGGGCAAAGCGCAGATGGCTTTCGCCGAGGAAGTTCCGCCGCGGCGCCCGGCCGGAGAATGTTTCCGGCATCTATACGCCCGCCTTTTCCTTCGATACGTCGGCGGATGCCTGGTATACCGGCGTCCTCGGGAAATATTATTACCGCAGCCGGCGCGTCAACGGCAGGATCGTGCGGGAGCGCTATTTAAAGACCTTTCCCATCCGCGGGAGTTACTCCTCCTTTTTTGACGATATCCTCGTGCAGGCTTCGGACAAGATCGGGCAGGATTCGCTCGATGCGCTGCAGCCGTTCGATACGGGGGAGAGCCGCGAATACCGTCCGGAGTATCTGAGCGGATTTGCGGCAGGGCAGTACACCAAGGACGGGCTTGCATGCTGGGCGGATGCGCGCGGCCTCATCCGCGCAAGGCTGAAGTCGGATATTCTGTCCAGGTACGTCTACGACACCGTCGTCTCCTTTCAGATGGATTTTCAGTGCAGGAATACGACGTATAAATATCTTTTATTGCCCGTATATGTCGGACATTGCGGATGGAAAAAGAAACTGTATCATTTCTTCGTCAGCGGTCATAACGGGAAAGTGACGGGCAAAGCCCCTGTCTCAGCTGTCAAGGTGGGGCTTCTCGTATTGCTCGGGATTGCGCTCGTCGTCGGGATCGCACTCTGTTTTATGTGGGGAAACGGCATCGGGCCGTTTGCCTGAACGCCAAGGAGGTCAATATGAACAAAAAATTTTTATTCGGACTCATCGTATGTGTGATGATCGTTGCCGTCGCCGTGCTCTGGCTGCTTTCGGCGCTCGGAATCGAGGCGATGCAGTGGTTTACGCTCGGCTGGGCAGTGACCATTGCGGCAGGGGTTCTCGGCATCGGGTTTGTCGGGCGCGGCGTGTTCGGCAAGTCGGCGGTTCCCGTCAAGAAGCTCTGGATCTTTTTCGGAGCAGCGTTTCTTGTGGTCGCGGTCATCACGCTCGCCTGCGAGATCGCAATGCCCTCCGAGATCGTTATGCCGATCATTGCGGTCGTGCTCTCCGTCGCTCTGCTGATCGGTTTCCTTGCCGTCGGCGGAAAGAAATGGGATACGGGCGACAATCAGAAAGCCGGCTACAAGTCCTACCGCGAACGCAAGGCGGAAGAGGAAAAACAGCGCGAAGATACGGAAAAGAAGGATTGAATCCGCAAACAGGTCTGCTGCAATGCAGGCCTTTTTTCTTGTCTTTTTTGAAAAAATGCGATACAATATGAGGAAAAGGAGGGACGTATGCCCAAAAAGAAAGCAATCGCCGCCGTCCTTCTCGCCTGTACGCTTACCGTGAGCGGCTGTGCCGGGGAGGAGCTTGCCGCACTCGACGATTATCAGCATTTCGGCACGCAGACGCGCTGGGTCTATGTCCCCGCAAGGACAGAGGATGCGCAGGCTGTCTGGGAGGATCTCACCGCCCGTGCCGATGCGATCGAACAGGACGTTTCCGCGGAGATCGCCTCAAGTTCTGTTGCGCGGTTTAATGCGGCGCAGCCGGGCGAGCGCGTTGCCATCGGCGATGACGCGTATGCCGCGCTCACGGCGGCAAAGCGCGTTTATGAGGAAACGGACGGTGCCTATAATCCCGCGACGGGCCTTCTTGTCGATCTTTGGGGATTTTCACCCCGCCATCGCCGCGCGGACTATGCCCCCGCACAGCCGTATGACCGCGCCGATTTTATGAATGAGCTGCCCGGGCGGGCGTATCTCGATGCGTTTTTCTCTCCGGCGCTTCTCGATTTCGGTGCCGTGGAACTGGGAGAGGATGAGGGCGGCTGTTACGCCGTCAAACCTGCGGATGCCTTTGTCACGGTGGAAACTGCCGCGGGGGAGCGGGTCACCTATACGATGCAGCTCAATCTGAGCGGAATCGGAAAGGGGTATTGTGCCGATGAGGCGGAGGACATTCTGCGCGCGGCGGGCGTGGAGTACGGGTACTATACGCTTGGTGCAAGTTCCGTCCTCATGTTTGCCGACCCTTCCGAAAAGGACGGCGTCTGGGAGGTGGGCGTCGGCGCGCCGCGTGTCTTTTCGGAGCGGGCGAACTATGCATCCATCCGCGTGCGTGACTGCACGTTTTCCACCAGCGGCGATTATGAACAGTATTATGTGCTGGACGGCGTGCGCTATTGCCATATCATCGATCCCGATACGGGCTATCCGGTCGGTGCGGCACCGGGGCAGGAGGGCAGCCATATCGTCTGCGCGACCATCGCGGGCGGAAATGCGGCCGAGGGAGACGCCCGGGCGACGGCACTGTGTTGCATGACGCTTGAAGAAGCGCTCGCTTACTGCCGCACGCACGCCTTGGAATTTCGCGTCCTGTTTGTCTGGTATGACGGGACGGCAGACGAATATGTTGTCTATTCCAATCTGGAGGACTGGTCATTGGAAGAAACTTCTCTGCGCGTGGAGGAGATCGCATGAGCCGCCTGGATGATGTACGCACGCACAGGCCGTTTGCTGTATGGGATCTGCTCGTCTACGCCCTGCTCGTACTGCTCATCGGAGCGCTCTTTCTCGTGTTTGTTGTGCTCGATGTCTTTGGTTCGGACGAGGTGAACGGTATCTGTGTGCAGGTACGCGGGGAAACGGCCTATACCTATACGTTCGGAGAGGGCGGAGAGGTCATGCCGGGCTGGGAAGAGTGCATTGAGGAGAGCAGGGACGGCAATATTTTGCTGGTGCGCATCACGGCGGAAGAGGGTTGGAATGAACTTGCCATTGATGACGCAGCTGCCACGGCCGTCATGCGCGATGCCGATTGCAGCCTGCGCAAGGACTGCACTGCCATGCGTGCGATCGGCGGCGGGGGGAGCGTGATCACCTGTATTCCCCATGCTTTGAAGGTGATCCCGCTTGCGGGGGAAGATCTTTCCTCGCCTTCCGTCGGGTGAGGAAAAATCCCCACAACTCCGAAAATAAAGGATGCAAACATAGGTTTTGAAAAAAGTTATCCACATTTTTTCCTCAAATCGACAAAATATTCCACAATAATCGATTCAACAGCGAGAATATGGTGGAAAGATCGGAAAAGTTATCCACAGTCTGAAAAATTATGTGGAGAATGTAAATTATAATAAAAAATCGTTGACAAAAAAGGGAAAAACGCGTATAATAGCATGGTGTTCAGCGGAAGAAGCGCACCGTTAGCTAAGCTGGATATAGCGTCGGTCTACGGAACCGAAGGCCAGGAGTTCGAATCTCTTACGGTGCACCAAGAGAGACACAGTCGAACTGCGAGAGCAGTGGGCTGTGTCTTTCTTTATTTTTGTCAATAATCCGAAATAAGTTTTCCGGACGCGAACATTATAATGATGAAAAGTAACCATACAATTAAATAATATTTCATTCTTCGAACTCATTGACAGTTCAGAAAAAAAGGGTTATAATGAATATGGGAAACCGATTAACCATCGGGGTTTGTATTATGAAGAAGCAAGTTTTTAATCCGTTTTTACCGCTTGACACTTATATTCCGGACGGGGAGCCGCATGTATTCGGCGACCGGGTCTATTTGTTCGGTTCACATGATAAAGAGGGCGGAGAGACTTTTTGCATGCTTGATTACGAGATCTGGTCGGCGCCGGTCGATGAGCTGTCCGATTGGAGCTGCAAGGGAAGCAATTACAGTGCGTTGCAGGACCCGCTGGCTGTCGCCACTGGGCGACCCTACCTTTATGCGCCCGACTGCGTGCGCGGAAATGACGGGCGATATTATCTGTATTATTGCTTGAGCGGCGATAAGGGGGTAGGCGGTTATCACGGTCCCGTCAGCGTTGCCGTATGTGATACGCCGGACGGGAAATATGAATTTTACGGGCACGTGCGGTTTGCGGATGGCTCGCTCTGCTACAGATTTGTTCCCTTTGATCCTGCTGTCATCAACGACGGCGGCGTGATCCGGCTCTATTACGGAACATGGTATCCCTATGACGAACTGCCGCCGGGTGAGCGGGAAAAATACCTTCCCGTACAGGCGCAGATGTTTGGAAAGACGGTCAAGGAGATCGTATCGGAGCCGGGCGGCGTGATGGGCCCCGTCTGCTGCACGCTCTGCGATGATATGCTCACGATCAAAGATGGTCCCGTGCGCATTTTTCCTGCCGATACGCGAGGGACGCCTTTTGAAAGCAAGATGGCGGAAAGAGGTCTTGTGGAAGGGCATAAATTCTACGGGCACGGATTTTATGAAGGCGCGTCCATCCGGAAGATCGGCGATATTTATTACTTCATTTATTCTTCCGTCAACAATCATGAACTCTGCTATGCCACCAGCCGCTTTCCGGACAGGGATTTTACCTATCGCGGGGTCATTGTATCCAACGGCGACGTGGGATATGCCGGCAGACGAGAGAACGACCGGCTCAATCATACGGGAACGACGCATGGCAGCATTGAGTGCATCAATGGCAGATGGTATGTATTCTATCATCGTCAGACGCACGGTTCCGATTACAGCCGTCAGGCGTGTGCCGAGCCTATCGTAATTCTTCCGGACGGAAGGATCCCCCAAGTCGAAATCACTTCCTGCGGTCTCAACGGCGCGCCTCTTGCGGGCGAAGGAACGTATCCTGCCGTCATCTGCTGCAATCTGACAGACGGACATATGCCGCACGGGGGCAATGCAAGCTTTACGGACATTCCCATGATCACACATGACAAGGATGAGCGCTTTCTGGCGGGGTTGAAACAGGGAACGCAGATCGTCTATAAATATTTTGACCTGTCCGACGCAACGTGTGTTTATCTCATGCTTCGGGGAAAAGGACGGATCGCATCGGGCAGTTCATGGACGGAGGTCGATTCGGCGAATTGGAAGGAATATGTGCTGCCCTTGCAGGATCGGAGTGCGCGGCAGGCACTGCGCTTTCAGGTTTTGCAGGGAGAACTCGAAATGCTTTCCCTGCGGTTTGAGAAGAGGTAACAGAGTATGGTAACCATTTATGATATTGCCAAAGAGTGTAATTGTTCGTCGGCAACGGTGAGTAAAGTATTTAATAATGTGGGGAATATCAGCGAGAACAAGCGGCGGGAAGTGCTTGCCGCGGCACAGCGAATGGGGTATGTTCCGAATGTCACGGCGCGCAATCTGGTCAAACGGCGCTCCAATATGGTCGGCGTACTGTTATATGTCGATGAGAGCCTCGGACTTCGCCATGAGCTGTTTGCAGAGATTCTGAATTGCTTCCGGGCGAAAATGGAGAAGAGCGGTTACGAGATCCTGCTTATTTCCGAAAAAGCGCAGCAGTGGGAGGGAAAGCTTCTGGATCACTGCCGCGCGTTGCGCCTGGACGGTGTTTTCTGTTTGTGCTGCGATTATGAATCGGTGCCTGTGCAGGAACTGTTTTCCTGCGACATTCCCGTTGTGGGGTTTGAATCGCCCTATCCGCAGAAGCCTTCCATTGAGAGCAAAAATTTTGAAGCGGGCAAGCAGCTGACAGAGTATCTCATTCGTAACGGCCATCGGGAAATCGTGTTTATTGCCGGGAAGGACGTCCCCATCACGCGTGACCGGATCGCGGGATATCGTGCCGCCCTTGAGGAGCACGGTATTCCGTTCGAGGAGGGACGCCTGCTGCATGCGGGCTATTACAGCAACGATCACGGCAGGATCGCCACGCAGATGCTGCTTCATTGCGGCATGTCTTTTACCGCAGCCATGTATCCCGATGATTTTACGGCCATTGCAGCATACCGCGATCTTGCGGCTGCAGGATTGTACGTCGGCAAAAACATCTCCGTTACAGGCTTTGACGGCGTTTCTATCGGAAGCATGGTCTCGCCGCATCTGACGACGATCCGTCAGGACGCCTCGTGTATAGGGGACCGGGCTGCGGAATTGCTGGCCGGACTCATCGATGGCTGCAAAATAAGCGAGGGAATGGAACGGCTGGATTTTACGCTTGTGAAAGGGGAGAGCGTACATCGGCTGAATTAAGATAGGAACGGGCTGTGCCGTATGCACGGCCCGTTTTTATGATCGAAAAAAATAAAAAAATTTTTTTAAAACTGTTGACATTACATTATTTGTATGATATAGTAATAGCGCGTTAGGTAATCGATTACCCAAGTAATCGGTTTTTAATTTCCCCGTTTGGTTAATCGATTACCCATGCAAAAAAACATTATAAGGAGAGATGTAGGCATGAAGGGGAAAAGAGTGATGGCGGTTGCGCTTTCGGCGGCTTTGCTGGGAACGGCGGCCGGTGTGATGGCGGGCTGCAACAACAGGGGTGACAAGCTTATTTATTGGGTTTTTGACCGCGACATGGCACAGCAGGTCAGGGACTACTACGCAACGGAAGAGCGCAATCTCGGATATGAGATCGAGATCGAGACCGTTCCGCTTGAAAGCATGCTCACGAGGCTGGACAACGCGCTGCGCACGGGAACAAACCTGCCGGATGTTGTTGCGCTTGAGGCAGAGACGTTCAAGAAGTATATCGACGAGGGAGCGCAGTTCCTGGAGCCGCTTGACGAGTACAAAGACCTCACGGCCAATATGTATGACTATACGGTGGAAGCAGCCACCGGTCCCGACGGGCATCTGTATGCCCTGGCGACCAACGTCACGCCCGGCGTGTTCGCCTATCGCCGCAGTATGGCGGAGGCGGTATTCGGAACGGACGATCCCGAAGAGATCCAGAAACACTTCGATACCTGGGAACATTTCCTTGAATCGGCAAGGACCCTGAAGAATTTCACGGGGGGGGGTGACTACCCGGAAGGGATCAAGGTGATCTCTTCTTATATGGATATCGGAAAGGTGTTCTGCGGCAGCCGCACGCAGGGATGGGTGGATGAAAACGACCGTCTTGTGATCGATGCGTCCCTGACGGACGGGGAATACAGCATGATGGAAGTTGCCAAGACGCTGCAGACGGAGGATTTGAGCCACGAGACGACGTCGGGCGACGGCACATACTACAGCGATGTCTGGGATAACAAGGTATTCGGATTTTTCCAGGCGACCTGGGGTCTTAATACCAACCTGAAGAACAACTGCACCGACTCTTCCGGAGAGATCACCTCTGACGGAGACTGGGCAATCATTCCCGGTCCTGCGGCGTACTTCGAAGGCGGTACATATCATGTTGTCATCAAGGGGACAAAGTGGCTCGAGGAAGCCAAGGAATTCGTGAAATTCTTCTCTACGGACGAGACCTATCTCAAGAATTGGGCGAAAGAACACGGCGACTTCATGAACAACAAAGAGTATATGCAGGATCTTGTTGAGGATGAAACGGCCAACAACGCATTCCTCGGCGGGCAGAACCCTTATTCCATTTTCATCGAACAGGCGGAGAAAATCAACGGCGAGATTATCACCCGTTATGACAGTGAGATCAACAGCACCTTTGAAGCATGGGCGACGAACTATGCGGAGCTGGACGGGAAGGCTCCTACAATTGCCGAAGCGGTCGCACAGTTCAAGAATGCCGTAGCTGCCTCGCTCACAAGTATTACGGTCGACTGAAAGGGGGTGGTGTGAATGATGCGCCATTCTGAAAATTCAGTCGCATCCGAAGGGGTTTCGGGCGTCGGTCAGCTTCCGGAAACGGCGGAGGAACAGCAACCCAAAAAGAAGAAATTCCGCTGGAAAGTCGATTATTACGGAATTTTATTTATTGTTCCGTTTTTTGTGGTCTACGCTATTTTTTCGCTGTATCCGATGATCTATTCCATCGCGTTGAGCCTTACCGATTATGAGGGATTCAATCGCGATATCGGTTTGGTCGGATTTGTAAATTTCACCTGGCTGGCAACGCAGCCGAGATTCTGGCAGTCCCTGCTGAACACCGTCATGATTTTCTGCATGAATTTTGTGCCGCAGATGTTGTTTGCTCTCATCTTTGCAGCCATGTTCACGGGGAAAACATACAAGATGCGCGGTAAAGGGGCATTCAAGGGAATCTACTATCTGCCCAACATCCTTACCGCAACGTCGGTGGCGGTCATGTTTTATACGCTGTTTGCCCGTCCGAGCGGAGGGCTCTGGCAACTTCTGACGCACATGGGCATGAGTACGGACGTCAATCTCTATCTTATGCCCTGGCCGTCGCGCATCATCATTGCGTTCATTCAGTTCTGGATGTGGTTCGGCAACAGCATGATCACGCTCTCGGCAGGCATCCTGGGGATCAATCCTTCCGTGTTTGAAGCGGCGCAGCTGGACGGCGCTTCGCAGAAGGATATCTTTGTGCATATCACATTGCCCCTCATTAAGCCCATCGTCGTTTACAGTCTGGTCGTGTCCACGCTGGGTGGACTGCAGGTGTTCGATATTCCGTATCTGTTCCTTTCCGGCGGCCCGGCGCTGACGGACGGCAGAAACGCGACGGAGACGGTGGCTGTCTATATCTATAAGATGGCATTTACGGGCGACATGCGCTATAACATCGCCTCTGCGGCGAGCGTATATCTGTTTGTCATCTGCATGATCGTCAGCTTTGTTCTGTTCCGGATCACACATTCCGACGAGCTCAAGGAGCAGAAGCGCATGGAGCGCCGTATCGCAAAGCGGGGAGGTGTGGCATAATGAGTAATGATACCAATGTCATGGCGCCGGAAGCGCTCACCGAATCGCAGATCCATAAACTGGCGAAAAAGCAGGTGCCGCTCAAAAAACGCGTCAAACATACGGCTGTGACAACAGTCATTTATATCTGTTGTGTGCTGATGGCGATCGTCTGTTTGCTTCCGTTGTGGCTGCTGTTTGTCGATGCGACGCGCGCCACCACGCAGATCAACCAAGGCATGAGTCTTGTGCCGAGCAGATATCTGATCACAAATTTCAATTCGCTCATCGAATACGATATGCCGCTTGTTTCGGCGTTCTTCAACAGTGTGCTCATCAGCTTCTGTTCTACGGCGCTGAGCCTGTACTTTTCCACGCTGACGGCATATTCTTTTGTGGCGTATCGCTATAAGGGGCAGAAAGTTATCTGGTCGATCATCCTCATTCTAATGATGATCCCCGGGCAGCTCTCCATGATCGGTTTTTACAAGCTTGTGGTCGATCTCGGAATGTACGATACTTATTGGCCTCTGATCATTCCGGCAATCGCAGGTCCCGGCGCGGTGTTCTTTTTCAAGCAGTATTTTGACGCGAATTTTTCCAAAGAAATGGTGGAGGCTGCGCGCATCGACGGATCGAGCGAATTCAGGACATTCAATCTCGTCGTACTGCCCACGCTCGCTCCCGCGCTTGCGACCAATGCGATTTTCGGCATCGTCAGTTCGTGGAACAACTATATGGGACCCTTGATGTTGATCTCAAGTACGGAGAAGTACACCTTCCCCATGATCTCGCAGCTCATCAAGACGGACCGATACAGCACCGACCTCGGCGCTATGGCGCTGGCGGTGTTCCTGACCATTTTGCCTTTGCTGATCGTCTATGCCTGTTTCTCGCGTTTCATTATCCGCGGGGTAGCGATCGGAGGAGGAAAAGAGTAAATTGTTGAGGAGGAAAAATCATGAAAAAAGTAATTGCCGCAGGACTTGCGGCGTCCATGCTTGCCGTTACCGCAGTCGGTTTTGCGGGTTGCAATAACGATGAAACGCTTCGCTCCAAGTATGAGGATTATTTTTCCGTCGGAGCGACGATGAGTTACGGCAATTTCGAGATGTACGAAGATCTTGCCAAAGAATTCAGCTCCATGACGTGTGAAAATGAGATGAAGTGGGATTCGCTGCAACCGGAGGAAGGCGGGTTTGACTATTCGCTTGCCGATCCCATGATCGAATTTGCCAAGGAACACGATATGGGCGTACGCGGGCATTGTCTTGCGTGGCACAATAAGGACGCTGTTCCTTCATGGGTGTATGCCGGCGGGTTCGACGCTGCACGCGAGCGGCTTCTGACGCATGCAAGGACGGTCTGTGCACATTTCGACAGTACCGTGTACGCATGGGACGTCTGGAACGAGATGCTCACCGATGATCAAGATGAAGACGATACCAACCTTTTCCGTGTGAGCTATGCGGACGATGCGACCCACGGCTCGCGTTGGCACGAACTGGCGGGGCTCGCCCGCAACCAGTCGGCAGAGGACAGGGCGGCTGCCAATCAGAAGATCGAACAGCTCGTCGTCGACACTTTCGCGGCTGCGCGTGAAGCTGCGCCGGAGGGGACGAAACTCTATTATAACGAGTATTTTGTCAACAACACCTATAAGTGCCGTAAACTTCTTGTGTTCCTTGAGGATCTGCTTGAAATGGGCTGCGAGATCGACGGCGTCGGCATTCAGGCGCATTACGACATCACTTCGTTCGATGCCGAGATGCTTGAAAATCTGATCATCGATATCCATGAACTGGGACTTGACGTGCAGATCACGGAAGTGGACTTTTCGATGTACGATTACAATGCGGACACTTCTCTTTACTATACGGAGTTCACGCCCGAAATGGAGGAGCTGCAGGCGCACTGTTTTGCCAAAGTGTTTGAAATCGCGCGCAAGCATAAGGATAAGGTGTCCTGCGTGACACAGTGGGGCGTTGCCGATGATTCGAGCTATCTGTTCAACATGCCGGTGCCGAACCGCAACGATTGGCCTTACTTATTTGACGCCGATCATCAGCCCAAACTCGCCTATGAGATGGTCATGGACTTTTAAGGAGGGGAAACGATGAAAAAGAAAAGCATATTGCTCGTTACATTGAGTACGCTCATGGCGGCATCGCTCGGCCTCGGCGTTCTTACGGCATGCAATTCCGCCGAAGAGGTCAAAGCCAGCGAATACGTGAACGGGACGAACTTTTATTACGGGGACGGACAGGACGTGCATCTGCAGGGATGGATCACCTCCGTGACCAATGATGCGTGGACCGTGGAGGAAGGATTTGTGGACGAAGATGCGGAGGGGGCTCCCGTCGTCACCAGACTCGGCTATTCCAAAAACGACGCCTGGCGCAATTTCGGCGTTAAGATCGACGGGAATTATTCCGATTTCTCCTATCTCAACATTACGATGCGCGCTGAAACGCGCGGCCTTACGCCCGGCGCGGTCAATGTCAACATGAAGATCGTCAATCCAATTCCGGAAAAAGACGGAGTGAACGTGCTGGGATCCGATCTGTACTTTGACGTTTCGATGGATACCTATACGACGTACTCCTTCCAGATCCCCTCGATTTACAGGGAAATTCTCGATGTGACCAACGACGTCTGCCTGTTCCCGGAACCGGGGATCGCCAACAGCGATGTCATTCATGCGGGGGATATCTACGTCAAGGATATGTGGTTTTCCAAAGAACGGCCGGCAGACGGCGTCACTCCTGTGGACGATACCTGGCGTACGGAGGCATGGTGCGGCTATGAGGTGACCCGCGGCGGCGAGAGCGAGGCGATCATTTCGTACAATCGTCCTGCCGACTGGTCGCGTTTTTACCGCCCCGTTCCCCATGATGAGATCTTCCTGGAAGACGGCACGGTCAACAACATGCTCAAATTGCAGTTCACCTCCGATACGGTCACGATCGGGGAAACGGTGTATGAGGACAGCGTGGAGCAGTTCCAGGTCGGTCTTTGGGGGAACGTCAAACCGGGCAGCAGCGAAGGCTACTATCAGCAGTGGTTCGGTCAGTACTACCGCGATAAGTATGAGGATACCCAGGACTGGTCCAACAATCCCTCCGTGTTCAAGGTGGAAAAAGACGAGGATACAGGCATCGTAACGCTCTATTGCCAGGTGGCGCCCGCCCTTATGGCAATGGAAGGAAATTATGACGAACAGATCTGGATTTGTTTCAACCTTGAAAGCCAGCCGCAGGGCGGAGGCTCCGACCAGGCGCCCGGCTATATCCACGGTCCTGTGGAGTTTGATGGGATCGGTCAGATGACCATTCTCTCCTCCGAGTTCTATTTTGATAAAAATGAGCCCGTCTATTCCGAGCCCATCGTCAACGATTCCGGGTGGAACAGCAGCGTTGCCGGCGCCTATACGGTCTCTTCCGAAAAGGCCGGCGTTATCGCAAACGTTACCTACAAAGATCTCGCTCCTAATTTGTGGTGCTGCGTTGCCTATGCGATCAATGGAACGGCGGAGGGTAATACGCTCACCATTCAGCTGAAAAATAACGGCGTGGGAAAAGTGCTCTACGGCATCGACTGGAACAGTGAGGCGACCCGGCAGTACGGGTATATCGAGCCGGGCGCGACGGCAGAGATCGAGCTGCAGAATGAAGCCATGACGGGACCGGTCAATCTCTTCCTTGACAGCTGTTATCCCGGATATGACTCCTCTGTGACCGATCTGCACAGCGGCGACGTCGATATCGTTTCCATGGAATTCACCAACGAGGTGATCGCGCCGCCGGAAGGACCCGATGATCCCGATCCCGTCGATGTGGCCTGGGGCGTGGTGGATAGCGGAAAATCACTTTATACCATCACGGGAGGGGAAGAGATCGACGCCAACGTTCAATACAGCGGTGTTTCTTCCGGGCTCTGGGCAAATCTTTACAGAGATGTCTCTGCGGACGAATGCAGGCCGAATGTAAAACTTACGCTGCGCAACAACGGCGAGGAAAAAGTGCTTTACGGGGCAGAACTCGGCGCCGAAGAAACGCGTAAATACGGGTGGATCGAGCCGGGGCAGACTGTCACGGTGGAACTGAACAATGAAAATGTCTATACCGTGATCAACCTTTTCCTCGATTGCTGCTATCAGGGCGATTATACGACGGATAAGGTGACGTTGAGTGGAAACGTCGACATCGTTTCGGTGGAGTTTTCGGGCGAATTTGCCCCTGCGGAAGGGGACGGGCTTGTCTGGGGACTCAATATCGACGCAACGCTGATCACGATCGATGGGAAAGTCATTACGTTGAACAACGTTGTTCCGAGCGCCACATGGCAGAATGTGAATGCGAATATTACGCTCACGGGCGCCGGGAAACTGACGCTTCCCATTACGAACAAAACCAATGCAGTTGCAAAGTTTAAGCTTTGTCTTATGGATGAAAACTGGTCGCAGATCGGTGCGGACAGTTCGGCAAGCGTTGCCTGGATCGAGATACCGGTCGGACAAACATGGGACATGGTGCTCACCTTGACTGCGGATGAGGCGCAGAGGGCGGCGCATATCATGCTGGCGGTCGACTGTTGGGTGCCCGAGGACGCCAATCTTCCGGATGAGACGACTTTTACGGGTACGGTTACCATCGGCGCCATGACGTTCACCCCCGATGCGACGCTGCCTCCTGTTTCAGAAGGGACGGTCGTTAATGTCACATGGGGAACGGATGCTGCAAATCTTTCGGTGAGCGAAAAAACCGTGACCCTCAATAACTTGCCGATCGCCGCATGGCAGAATGTGAATGCGGATCTGACGCTTTCCGGAGCATGTAAGGTCACGCTCTCCATTACAAATAACACCGGCGACGTTGCCAAATTCAAGCTTCAGCTTATGGACGCGGCATGGAAGCAGATCGGAGGAGACAGCGATCCGTGCGTGTGCTGGATGGAAATTGCGTCCGGTGAGACAATGGAATTGACTCTGACGGTTACGGCAGAACAGGCAGTGCAGGTGGCACATATTATGCTCATGGTCGATTGCTGGGCTACCGGTGACGTCGTGACGGAAACCGGAAAGCCCTGCCCTACAGGCCCTTATACAGGCAACATTGTCCTCGGTGATGTCAAAGTTTCCTGAGGTGAGAAAATGAGTTTCAGAAAAGATTTTGTCTGGGGGGCGGCAACTGCCGCCTACCAGATCGAAGGCGCCGCATACGAGGG
>CALVZS010000004.1 GCA_944372575.1 uncultured Clostridia bacterium
TGTGTTAAACTTCTTTTTTCTTGACATAATAATATGCACCTCCAAAAGTCTGTCCAACTTTTGGGGTGCATATCAAAAGCTGCGGGCGGCGCATTTTTTGCGGGCATGGGTCATACCATACCACTATGGAACAATACGGCTTGGGCATTCGGGAAGTATTCGGGCAGGTCAGAAGTGACGAGGGCGGACTTACGCAGGCGGAGGCGGAGCGCCGCCTTGCCCAAAACGGGCGCAACGAGCTGCAGGAGGGCAAAAAGCGCAGCAAGCTGCTGCTCTTTCTCGCGCAGTTCGCTGACCTGATGACCGTCATTCTTATCCTCGCTGCCGTCCTCTCCGCCGTGCTCGCCTTTGTGACGGGGGACAGGACGGAGCTTGCCGATACGGGCATCCTTCTTTTCGTCATCCTGCTCAATGCCGTGGTGGGGTTCTTGCAGCAGTACCGCGCGGATGCCGCCATCGAAAAGCTGAAAAAGCTCTCCGCGTGCGAGGCGAAAGCGGTGCGCGGGGGCAGGGTGGTCAGGGTGGACGCGGCGGCGCTCGTCGTGGGCGACGTCATCGAACTGGAGGAGGGTGACCGCATCCCCGCCGACTGCCGCATTCTGCGCAGCGAGAATTTCCGCTGCGACGAATCCATGCTCACGGGCGAGAGCAGACCTGTCAAGAAATACGACTGCATTGTCGCGCGCCCGGCGCTCGCCGCGCGCGCGAATACGGCGCACTTCGGCACGTTCTGCGTCAAGGGCAGCGCGCGCTGTCTTGTCACCGCCTGCGGCATGGACACGGAAATGGGCAAGATCGCCCGCCTGCTACACAAGAGCAAGCCCGCGAGCGCGCCGCTGGATAAAACGATCGCAAAGCTGGGCAAGGTCATCACCGTCACCGTGCTGCTCATCGCCCTCGTGCTGTTTGCCGCCTCCCTGCTCGCCGGCAGGGTGAGCTTTCTGGAGAGCGTGATGAGCGCCGTCGCCGTGGCGGTCGCCGCCATTCCGGAGGGGATGGGCGCCGTGGTCACCGTTATCCTTGCGCTGGGCGTGCAGCGCATGGCGTCCTCGCGCGCCGTCATGCGGCGGCTGGGCGCCGTGGAGAGCCTGGGCGGCTGCACCGTCATCTGCTCGGACAAGACGGGGACGCTCACCGAAAATAAAATGCGCGTGGGGGCGGTCTGCACGCGTTTTCCCGCGGCGCGCGGTGAACAGGACGATCCCGGGGCGGCCGGGCGGGAGATGACGCGCTGTATGCGCATCTGCCACACGGTGAAGGGGAGTGCGGGGGCGTATGTGGGGGATCCCACCGAGATCGCGCTCGTGGAGTATGCCGACCGCGCGGGATTTTTCGAGAGCGCCGAGGTTCTGGGCGGCACGCCCTTTTCCTCCGAGCGCAAGATGATGAGCGTCTATGCGCGCACGGGGGAGGGCGCGCGCCTGTACGTCAAGGGGGGCGCGGACGTGCTGCTCGCAAAGTGCAGCCGCATTCTGACGAAGCAGGGCGAGCGCGCCATGACGCAGGCGGACAGGGAGAACATCCGCTCGGCCGCCGCGGCGTATGCGGCGCAGGCGATGCGCGTGCTCGGGTTTGCGCGCGGGGAGTCGCAGCGGGAGGAAAACCTCACCTTTTTGGGGCTCGCCGCCCTGCTCGACCCGCCCAAGGCGGGCGTGAAGGAGGCGGTCTGCGCCCTGCGCCGCGCGGACGTGAGGACGGTGATGATCACGGGGGATTCCCCCGAAACGGCGCTCGCCATCGCAAAGCGCCTGGGGATCGCCGTGGGGCGCGGGGAGGTCGTCACGGGCGAGGAACTGGAGGGCATGGACGAAGAAGAGCTTTCCCGCCGTGCTAAAAAGATCTGCGTGTATGCGCGCGTGTCGCCCGGACACAAGCAGCGCATCGTGCGCGCCCTGCAGGCGGCGGGGGAGGTGGTCGCCATGACGGGGGACGGCGTCAACGACGCGCCCGCCTTAAAGTCCGCCGACGTGGGCGTGGCGATGGGGTCGGGAACGGACGTGACCAAAAATGCCGCGGACGTCGTGCTCACGGACGACAACTTCGCCACCATCGTGCGCGCGGTGGAGGAGGGGCGCAACGTCTTTTTCAACATCAAAAAGACGGTCTCCTTCTTTCTCTCCACCAATTTTGCGGAGGTTCTGTCCGTCTTTCTCGTCTCCCTCTTCCTCTGGCGGTACGAATTTCTCACCTCCACCCAGCTGCTTTGGGTCAACCTCATCACCGATTCGCTGCCCGTCGTGGCGCTGGGCGTGGAGCGCACGCAGGGGGCAATGGAGCGGCCGCCCGTATCGGACAGGGAGATCTTCTCCCCGCGCGCCGTCTGCTCCATGCTCTTCTTCGGCGTCATGCTCTCCGCCGTCGTCGTCGCCCAGTTCTGCATCCTGCTGCGTCTGTACGGTAACGGCACGGCGGTCACGGCGGCATTCCTCACCATTTCCCTCTCCGAGCTGCTGCACGTCTTTAACGTGCGCGCCGAGGACGGAAAACGCACGCTGCGCGACCATTTCTCCAACCGCGCGCTGCTCATCACCGTGGCGGTGGGGGTGGCGCTCAACGTGCTGCTCGTACTCACGCCCGCCTTCTCGCTCGCCTTCCGCCTCACGCCGCTCACATGGGTGCAGTGGCTGTGGGTGGCGGGGTGCTCGCTCTTCGTGCTTCCCCTCGGCGCCCTCTACCGCCTGTGTCTGAAAAACCTCTCCCGCGTGCGGCGGGAGAGGCTCAGTAGGCGCAGAAGTCATATCCCTGCGCGCGGAAGTGCGCAATGATGGCGGGCAGCGCCTCGGCGGTCGCCCGGTGCGGCGCGCTGTCGTGCAGCAGCAGGACAACGGTGCGCCTGCCCCCCGCCGTGCGGATGCTCTCCTCGACGAGCGCCTGCGCAGGGGCGCCCGGCGTCTCTTCATCCCCGCAGACGGCGTTCCAGCGCACGACGCGCAGTCCGCGTTTGGCGAGCAGCGCGCTCTGCCGCTCCCGTTCCGCCGTGCCGCCGCCCGGGAAGCGGTAGACGCGGGGCGTGACGCCCGTCACGCGGGAAATGCACGCGGCGCATCGCTCGATGTCGGCGAGCAGCGCCTCGTCCGAGGCGTAGATCTGCGAATAGACGTGCGTGGCGGAATGGATGCCCACCGTATGCCCCTCGCGCACGATGCGCCGCAGCGTCTCTTCCCGCCCCGGGACGCGGTCGCTCACGATAAAGAAGGTCGCCTTCACCCCCTCCTGCGCGAGGGTGTCGAGGATGCGCCCCGTCACAACGGTGCTGGGGCCGTCGTCAAAGGTGAGATAGATGCGCTTTTCTTCGTCCCTCTCCTGTGCCAGGGCAAAGGTAGAGGCGGAGAGCGCGGCGCGCGCGCCCAGGTGCGCGGCGAGGACTAAAAGCGCCGCAAGGAACACGACGAGGGGGACATACTTTTTCTGCATAATCCGAGTTTGGGTATTTTTGACAAAAATATTTACTTTTTCCCGCGGCTGTGCTATAATGGGCAGGAAAAAAGGCGCACACGCGGCGCAGGAGGGAAACGATGATTTCAACGAGGATCTTCGGAAAGACGCAGGACAGGCAGGAGGTGCTCGCGTTCGACTTTACGGACGGGGCGAACAGGGCGACGGTGCTCAACTACGGGGGGATTCTCCAGAGCATCGTGCTGCCCGACAAGAACGGGACGCCGACGGACGTCCTCCTCGGCTACAGCGACGTGGCCGGGTATGAGAACAACGGCGGCTATCTCGGCGCGCTCATCGGCAGGTTCGGTAACCGCATCGACAAGGGCAGGCTCACCATCGACGGCATGACCTACCAGCTCTACTGCAACGACCGCGGCAACCATCTGCACGGCGGCAAGGCCGGTTTCAACAAGAAGATCTGGCGGCACGAGGTCGTGGGGGACGAGCTGCGGCTCTTCCTGACCTCTCCCGACGGCGAGGAGAACTACCCCGGCACGCTCAACGTGCGCGTGACATATATCTTCGAGAACGGCGAGCTGCGCATCCACTACTCCGCCTCGACCGATAAAAAGACGGCGCTCAATCTGACCAACCATGCCTATTTCAACCTGAACGGCGAGGGGGACGGCAGCATCCTCGACAACATCCTCTGGATCGACAGCGACGAGATCACGCCCACCAACGAGACGATGATTCCCGTGGGCGGGTACAAGAAGGTGGAGGGGACGCCCTTCGACTTCAACCTTGCCAAGCCCATCGGCCGCGATATCGACAAGAACGACGTCGATCTCAGGCAGGGGAACGGGTACGACCACTGCTACGTCCTCAGGAACAGGTGCGGCGTGTACGCAAAGTACGCCGTCGCCGAGAGCAGGCGCACGGGCATCCGCATGACCTGCCGCACCGATCTGCCCGCCGTGCAGTTCTATGCGGGCAACGGGCTCAACCAGCAGGGCAAGACGGCGTTCTACGGCAAGCGCGCGGGGTTCTGCCTCGAGACGCAGATGATTCCCAACAACGTCAACGTTCCCGAATATGCCGAAAAGGGGAGTTCCGTGCTTTCTCCCGGCGAGGACTACGAGTACACCGCCTCCTATCAGTTCGACGTTGTACGGTAAGGCGCGAAAAGAACTGTACGGGAGACATCTTCCGGAAATAGAGAACGATAAGTCCGCCCCTGCGCAAACGGCGCAGGGGCGGATTTGGTTATTGCAGATAAAATACGGGGCCTTTGGGCGGGAAGGGGAGCGTGCGCCCCTTTGGAACGAGGTAAGCGTGGTCGCGGCCGTACAGCGTGAGGCGGTCGCAATAGCCGTCCGTGATGAGGAGCAGGGGCGCTTCTTTCGGAAAGTCGGGCGCGTGTTCCAGGAGTTCGACGGCGGGCTGTAACACTGTTCCGCCCCGTCCGCGCACGCGGACGCTGCCCGCAATGGACAGGACGTCCATATATCCCTGATCGTATGCCGCGGCGTCACAGAACACCACCCGCACATAGCGCACGTCGCGCGCCTCGGCATAGCTTGCTATGGCGCCCAGCGCCGCGGCAAGCAGGTTTCGCTCCATGGAACCGGAGGTGTCCAGCACCACGCCGAATGTCCTGCCCGCAAGCGCCTGTTCCGTCAGCCGCACGGAGGGACGGGGGATCTCCGGCGTAGCGGACTGCCGCCTGCTCAGCCGCGCATAGGTGCGCTGCTTTTCCAGGGGCTGAAAGCGGTCGTCGAACCACCTTGCAAGCTGTACGTCCCACGGGATGGGCGGCTGCGAGAGGGCGCGGATCTCCTCCACAAGCCCCTCCGGCAGCAGTCCGCGGCCGTAGCTTTCATGATATTCCAGTCCCCGCAGGATGGCGTTGCGGCACCAGGCATCCAGCTCTGCCCCCTCTTTGGTGGATGTCCAGCCCGGATCCGGGAAGAGAATATCATGCTGCGCCATGCGCCGGTATTTGCGCAGATTCTGTGTCAGCAGGTCATACACATTCTCGGCGGACAGGCCGTCGAGGGCGTTGTCGTAGAGGACATCCTCGGGCATGGCGCCCACATTCATCGTGCGCAGCCATCCGTTGATCACATAGTCGCACGCCACGTTCCACAGTTCGGGATCGCGGCCGCCCATTCGTTCGTCGTGGCGCAGGGCAGCGTGCAGGTATTCGTGCGCGAAGATAAATTTCCACTCCTCCGGCGTGTAGGATGCATAGGGATTGAGGTAGATTTCCTGCATCTGGCAGGAGATCGCTGCGGTACGGATGCCCATACGCTGTATCGCGTTGCCGTCTGCGATCAGGCGGAATCCCACCGCCAACCCGCCCAGAAGGGGATAACTCGACAGGAACCACTCCTGCGTTTCGCGGAAGAGGACGGGCAGATCGTCGTGCGCCTCCGATGCGCCGCCCGCATAGTTGACGGCGGCGCGCAGAGCGGAGCGCAGTCCCGTGCCGAGCAATTTCTGCCAGTCGGGCGGCTTTCCCCAGCGCCTTGGCCTCTCGTTCCATACCATGTCCGGCCTGCCGCCGCCCATTGCGGAAAACCCGAGGTATCCGCGGCTGCCGTGTTCGTGCAGAAACGCAAAGAGCTTCTCCTCATCGCGAACATTGTCCGCAAGCGGATTGCGCAGTTCGTCGGGCGGCGTCCCGATGTGAAGATCGGCGGCATAGCGCGCCGCAGTACAGTCGCAGGCGATGATCCAAAGGGGATCCCGCATCCGCTCTTCGCGAAAATGCCCCAGCCCGAGGTGGAGGAGACAGAGGGTGAATATATACATCCATTCCTGTTCGCCTGCGCGGCGGCGGGAGTTTGCATGGAGAAAGCCTTCCTGATCGATCCATGCCCAGTCCTCCTTCTGCAGGGTTTCCTCCTCCGAAAGGTACACCTCGTCGGCGAGCGGAGCAAGTGCCGGATGCTGTTCCAGGGTGCGCCACGCCGCACGCAGCGCCGCGCGGGCAGGATTGTCCTGCTCTTTTCTGCGGCTCATGCGTTGCGTTTGTCCGCGATGCGCGGAATATCGCGGAAGAGTTCTACCACGAACCAGTCTGGCAGTTCGCTGCCGTCCTCCGGCGTCACCGCCATGCGGGCAATCTCAAGGCTGATCTCGGCAAGCTCGGCAATCCGGCTCTTTGCCTGCGCGGCCAGCGTCTGGCTCTCGCCGCGCAGGGCGCTGCGGTCTTTTGGAAGTTCTTTGATGAGGCGCGCCCGCATCGACTGCGCCAAAAAATACAATACGTCTCTTTCTTCGGGCTGTTTCGGCCACGGCTGCTCGCCGGACAGGATCTTGTCAAGTGCATACTGATTGCGCACCTGCCGCACATAGGCAAGAAACTGTGTGGCGTGCTGGGGGCTCAGGCACCCCGTTGCCAGGATCCGCAAGGCGTCCTCGCCGATAGCGGGGCCGTAGCTCGTGATGGCATCGCTGAGCATATGCCATGAGCGCGGCGTGGAGAATGGCTCCTCCGTCTTAGGCGGCTTTGACCAGAGGTGATCGGGACGGTTTGCGATGTAGTCATATACATAGGGGTGGATGCCGTTCTGCGCCGCCCATTCCAGCCAGAGTTTGGGACTTGCGATGAGCTCGACGTGAAACATTCGGTTGATGAGGGCGGAGGACATGGGACGGGTGATGGCATTGTCCTGCGCACGGTTGCCCGCACCCACGACAATGGAGCCCTCGGGCAGGCGGTACTCGCCGATGCGCCGCTCATGGATGAGGGAATAGAATGCCTTCTGCACCTCGGAAGAACAGGCGTTCAGTTCGTCGAGGAAGAGGACATAGGGCTGTGAGCGGGCGATGACGCGGGGAGGGCAAAAGCGGCTGAAACCGTCAATGATCTGCGGCACGCCGATGATGTCCTCGGGCGCCAGCTGACTGCCCAGCAGGGATACGCATTCCAGCCCGAGCTGTTCGGCAAATTTCTGCACGATGGCGGATTTGCCGATGCCGGGCGCGCCCCAGATGAACACGGGCCGGATGAGCCCCACGTTCAAAAGGATGTCCAGCAGCTGTTTATGATTGACGGTCGTCGTCAGATTCATGTCTTCCCCCGTTCTTCCGTTCAGATACGTTTGTATCGCAGTGTATGATAATCTTGTTCATTATGATAATATGGTAGCATATGTCCTTTGCATTGTCAAGGGGACAAACAGGTGCAGTAAATCAAAAAAAATTCCGAAAAATTTTGTAAACGATGTTTAATTTCCGCGGAAAGGTTGTATATGAATGGTGACCAAAACAGCGAAGGTAACGACGTGAACGAGAAAAAGAAAAAACTCAATGAGGAAGTTCCGGAAGAGGCGGCGGAGCAGTCCGTCCGGCAGCAGGCGGCGGAGCAGCCCGCGCCCGAGGCGCAGCCCGAAGGGGAGGATGCCGGCGGGGCGGACGTCCCTGCCGAGCCCACCGCGGAGCAGCTGCAGGCCGACCTTGCAAAGGCGCTCGCCGATGCGGAGGACTTCAAAAAGAAGTGGTATTCGGTGTCCGCAGAGTACGAAAACTACCGCAAGCGCACTGCTTCCACCCGCTCGCAGGCATATACGGAGGGGCGCAGCGACGTCATCGTCAAGCTCTTCCCCATCGCGGACAGCCTGGAGCGCGCCCTCGCCGCCTGTGCGGACGAAAAGACGAAGCAGGGCATCGGCATGGTGCTCAAGAACTTTGACAAGCTGCTCGAAGGGGAGCACGTCACGCCCATTGCGCCCGTCGGCGAACCTTTCGACGCCGCCCGCTGCGAGGCGATCCTCGCAGTCGAACCCAAGGAGGGGGAGGAGAGCGGCATCGTCAAAGAGGTGTACGCCAAGGGCTATGAGCAGAACGGCAAGATCCTGCGCTTTGCGCAGGTGCTGGTCACAAAATAAAAAACAAAAACATTTCCGGGGAAAGGGAAGAAGGAGAATACAAATATGGCTAAGGTTATCGGTATTGATCTGGGTACGACAAATTCCTGCGTTGCGGTGATGGAGGGCGGCGAGCCCGTCGTCATCCCCAATGCGGAAGGTTCGCGCACGACGCCTTCCGTCGTCGCGTTTCAGAAGGACGGCACGCGTGTCGTCGGACAGGTGGCAAAGAACCAGGCGGTCGCCAACCCCGAGCGCACGGTCATTTCCATCAAGCGGAAAATGGGTTCCGACTATAAGGTGAAGATCGACGACAAGGCGTACTCGCCGCAGGAGATCTCCGCCATGATCCTCTCCAAGCTCAAGGCGGATGCGGAGGCATACCTGGGCAGCAAGGTGACGGATGCCGTCATCACCTGCCCCGCGTACTTCACCGATTCGCAGCGCCAGGCGACCAAGGACGCGGGCAAGATCGCAGGCCTCAACGTGCTGCGTATCATCAACGAGCCCACGGCGGCGGCGCTCGCCTACGGACTGGATAAAGAGAAGGAAAACAGCAAGGTCATGATCTATGACCTCGGCGGCGGCACGTTCGATGTCTCCATTTTGGAGATCTCGGACGGCGTGTTCGAGGTGCTTGCCACCAACGGCAACAATATGCTGGGCGGCGACGACTTCGATAAGAAGCTCATGGATTACATGGCGGAGGAGTTCAAGAAGGCGCACGGCGTTGACCTGACCAAGGACAAGATGGCGATGCAGCGTCTGAAGGAGGCCGCGGAGAAGGCGAAGATCGAGCTCTCCGGCACCATGTCCACGACGGTGTCCCTGCCCTTCATCTCCATGACGGACGCAGGCCCCGTTCACCTCGACATGGAGATCACCCGTCAGAAGTTCGAGGCGCTCATTGCCGACCTCGTGGAAAAGACGGCGGAGCCCATGCGCCTTGCGATGAAGGACGCCGGGCTCTCCTACAACGACATCGACAAGGTCATCCTGGTCGGCGGCTCCACGCGTGTCCCCTGCGTTGTGCAGAAGGTCAAACAGATCACGGGCAAGGAGCCCTTCAAGGGCATCAACCCCGATGAGTGCGTCGCGATCGGCGCATCCATTCAGGGCGGCGTGCTGACGGGCGAAGTCAAGGACGTGCTGCTTCTCGACGTCATGCCCCTTTCGCTGGGCATCGAGACGCTGGGCGGCGTGTTCACCCGTATCATCGACAGAAATACCACCATTCCCGTCAAGAAGAGCCAGGTGTTCTCTACCGCGGCGGACAATCAGACGAGCGTGGAGATCCATATTCTGCAGGGCGAGCGTGAGTTCTGCCGCGACAACAAGACGATGGGCAGGTTCATGCTGACGGGCATCGCGCCCGCACCCCGCGGCGTGCCGCAGATCGAGGTCACCTTCGACGTCGATGCGAACGGCATCGTCCACGTCGAGGCGAAGGATCTTGCCACCGGCAAGTCGACGGACATCACCATCACCTCCTCCACCAACCTCTCCGAGGACGAGATCAACAAGGCGGTCAAGGAGGCCGAGCAGTACGCCGAAGAGGACAAGAAGCGCAAGTCCAAGGTGGAAGCGCACAACAAGCTGGACGGCCTCATCTTCTCCGTCGAGCAGACAATGAAGGAGGGGGGCGACAAGTTCACCGAGGAAGAGAAGAGCGAGCTCACCGCCGCCGTCGAGGAGGCCAAGAAGGAGCTGGACGCCGACGACGAGGAGCGCTACAACGCCGCGTTCGAGGCGCTCTCGAACAAGGTGCAGCCCATCTTCCAGAAGATGTATCAGCAGGCCGCGGCCGATGCGCAGTCCGCGCAGGGCGGCGCCGGCAGCACGGACGGCGGGGACACCGAGTTCCATCAGCAGTAACCGCGGACAGAGGCGTGCCGCGCGTGAGCGTAGCACGCCTCGTACGCTGCAACCGAAGAAGCGCAAGCGGGGGATCCCCGTCTCCGCGCTTTTTTCGGCATGAAGGGGGAAATCGGCGCGCCCGAGAGCCCTCAAAATCAGGAAAACGCTATGGCAGAAAAGAAGAACTATTACGAGATCCTCGGCGTGAGCAAGGATGCCTCGGAGGAGGAGATCAAGGCGGCGTACAAGAAGCTGGTCAAGCAGTACCACCCCGATCTTCATCCGGGCGACAAACTCGCCGCTGAGAAATTCAAGGAGATCAACGAGGCGAACGAGGTGCTCTCCGACAAGCAGAAGCGCGCCGCCTACGACTACGAACAGGCGCACCCCGGCATGGGGGGAATGGGCGGCATGGGCGGCGGAGCCGGCGGGTTCTCCGGCTTTTCCGGCTTCGGCGACATCTTTGACAGCATCTTCCAGGGCTTCGGCGGGAGCGCGTCCGTCCAGCGCGACACGACGGGCGAGGACATCCAGCTCACCCTCTCGCTGAGTTTCATGGACGCCGCCAAGGGCTGCACCAAGGACATCTCCTATACGCGCAACGAACCCTGCCCCTCCTGCAAGGGGACGGGCGCCAAGGGCGGCAGTGCCATGCGCACCTGTTCCAAGTGCGGCGGCAAGGGTCAGGTGCGCTTTGCGCAGGATACCATGTTCGGGCGCACCGTGCGCGTGGGCGCCTGCCCGGACTGCGGCGGCCGCGGCAAGATCATCACGGAGAAATGCCCCGACTGCAAGGGGAAGGGGTATATCCGCCGCGAGACGCGCATCAAGGTGGACATTCCCGCCGGCGCGGACACCGGCTCGTATATCCGCAAGCGCGGCTACGGGCAGGCCTCTGCGGAGGGCGGCCCTTCGGGCGATCTGATCGTCGTCATCCGCGTGGAGCCGCACCGTATCTTCCAGCGCAAGGGTATGGATCTCTACGTCGATCTGCCCGTTTCGTTCCGCACGGCGGCGCTGGGCGGAACGGTAAAGGTTCCCGGGCTGGACGATACGTTCGACTATGCCATTCCCGAGGGAACACAGTCGGGGACGACGTTTACGGTGCGCGGAAAGGGCATTCGTTCGCGCAACGGCACGGGGAATCTGTATCTGCGCGTCTTTGTCGAGGTGCCGACCAAGCTCACCCGTGAGCAGAAAAAGAGGATCCAGGACGCGGGCGAGGGCATCGACCTGCGCCAGTACGACAGGGCAAAGAAATACGCCGACAGCGTCGGCGCACTCTATGGCAAGGATCCCTATTCCGAACGGTAACGGTACGAAAAAGAAGGCAACGCCGCGGCGCAAAAGCGCCGCGGCGTTATTGTTTGTTTTTGTTCAGGCGGAGAAGACGGCGCTCGTGAGTTCATAGGTGAAGGTGCCGAGCGAGTTCATCACCGGGGTCTGCATCCGGAGCAGAACGTTGCGGTAGGTATTGTTATTCGCGTCCGTCAGGCCCGCATAGGTGAGCGTCTGCGGCTGTCCGGGATTGGAGCCGCTGTAGCCGATCGAACAGGTGTAAGTCGTCAGGCTGTGCTCGCCCGCCGTGCCGTCGATCGAGAAGGGCAGCGTCTCGGAGGCGGAAGTGGGCGCCTCCGTCATGGTCACCGTCGCCAGCGCAAACTTGACGGGATTGATGGAGGAGAAGGAGACGGCGGAGGACATATTCAGTCCGCGCAGGGCGAACAGGATCTGCTCGTTGTCCAGATACGTCCCGCCCGCGTCGCTCAGATCGACGGTCACCGTGTGCGGATCGGCCTCCGGCACGGTATAGACCGCCTCGATGTCCGCGCTCGTGCAGTCCGCGTTATACTGCACCGTATAGGTGTAAGCGTATGCTTCATAGGCACTTTCCAGCGTGGTCGGTTCCGTCGTTTGCGGGGAATGTACGGAAAAGGTCTTGACGCTCCTGACGGGCTGCAGGGAGTGGCTCACGTCGCGGAACCACACGTCGGAAGTGACGGTATCCTCAAAGGACGCCGTCTCCCCGCCCACCGTGTAGGTGACGGGAACGGAGAGGGTGGAGGTGAGGCGGTAGCACATCTCCGTGCTGCCGTCCGCAAGGGAGGTGTTCTCTGCGGTGAGCACCGTCCGGTACGTCCCTTCCCCATAGGAGAGGAAGGTGTTGCCTGCCTCCGCCTGAAAGGTAACGCTGTATTCGAGCGTCTCGTTCGCGCTTGAAGTGGGGGTATCGCCCGTGCGCTGGAACCAGTTTGCCGAGAGGGCAAGCCCGGCGATCCCGCCCGTACACGCGCTCAGCCCGAGAAGGGGCGCCGCCAGCGCAAGGGCGGCAAGCTGTCTCTTTTTCATAGTCTGCTCCGATAAGGAAAATCTGGATGAAGCCATTATAGCATATTTTTTTGCGTTTGTAAAAAATAATCGCTGAAATTAGTCGAGAATTTTATGAAAAGTATGGTATAATGGAAAAAATCAAGGAGGGAAGAGAATGATCCGTGTCTATGGGGCGCCGACCACGGAGGACGCGCTCACGCAGCTCGCCGCCTGTGTCTCGGCAAACGAGGAGCGCGGGGAGCGCACGCTCGTATTCTGTGAGGACTCGCTCACGCTGCTCGCCGAACGCGCCGCCCTGGGAGGGCGGGAGGCCACCTTTCTGACGGACGTCACAACGTTTGCCCGCTTTCTCAAGGGGGACAGGCAGGTGCTCTCCAAGCAGGGGTCGGTCGCGGCGGTCTCCTCCATCCTCTCCGCGTGCAGGGATCGGCTCGTCTGTTTTTCGGAGAACGCCGCCGGAGCGGTGTATGAGACGATCGCCCAGCTCGCCGCCTCCCGCGTGGGGGAGGAGGAGCTGCTGCGCGGCGCGCAGGCGTCCGAGGGGATGCTGCGCGGCAAGCTGACCGATCTCGCCCTCATCCTTTCAGAGTACCGCGCCTTTCTGCGTGAAAAGGGGCTGCTGGATGAAAACGGCTACCTCGCGCTGCTGCCCGATCAGCTCGCCGGACGCGGGCTCGGAGAGACCAACGTCATCTTTTTCGGCTTTGCGTCCTTTACAAAACAGGGCGCGGAGGGCATCCGTGCGGCGGCGCTCAATGCCAAGAGCCTGACGGGCATCTTCCCCGCGGGCGGCGAGAGCTACTACACCAATGAGAGCGTGAAAACATTTCGTTCCGCCTGCGCGGACGTGGACGAGGTGTCCGTTTTCCGGATAGAGTGTTCGCTGACGGGGGAGGCGGAGACACTGCGCCGCCGCCTCTTTTCGCCCGAGATCTATCTGGACAAGCCCGCGCGGGCGGAGCACGTCTTTTTGTTCCGCGCCCGCGACGAAGCGGACGAGGCGCGCACGGTCTGTGCGCACATCAAGCAGGCGTTCGCCGAGGGGCTGCGCTGCCGCGACATCGCCGTCCTCGTGCCGGACGCCTCCTTTTCCGTCATGGAGAAGGCGTTCGTTGCCTACGGCATTCCCTATTTTGCGGACGTCAAACGCCCCTTCTCCCGCCACCCCTTCTGCGCCTTCGTGCAGGCGGTGCTGCGCGCCGTGTCGGACGGCGGCACGCCCGCCTCGGCGGACGACGTGGCGGCGAACGTGTGCTTCGGCGAGAGCGCGCAGTACCGCAACTATCTTGCAAAATTCGGCGGCTGGCGGGGCGCCTACCGCAAGGAGATCCGCCGCGACGCCGCGGGCTTCGGCCCCGCCCCGGCGCTCGAGGCGTGCCGCAGCCGCATGATCGGCGTGCTCTCGCGGCTCCCGCGCAGCGGCACGGGGAGCGCCTTTGCGGGGGGGATCCGCGATCTTGCCAAATTCGTGGATGCGGAGGGGACGTGCTCCCGCCTCGCCGCATCCTTTACGGATGCCGAGCGCGACTTTCTTTCGCTCGATCCGCTGGAGGGGATCCTCTCCGAGATCGAAACGGTCGCGGGGGGACGCACCTTTACGGCGCGGGAATTTTCCGCCCTGTTCGCGGGGGCGGCGGACGCTTTGAAGCGCTCCATGATCCCCGTCCTCTCGGACGCCGTCTTTCTGGGCGATGCGACGCAGAGCCGCTTCGGACGGGTGCGGCGGCTCTTCGTGACGGGCGCGACGGACGCCCTGCCTGCGACGGGGCAGGATAACGCCGTCATCACCGACCGCGAGATCGAAAAGCTCGGCGCGCAGGGCGTGGACATCCAGCCCGCCATCGCCGTTGTCAACGCGCGCGCAAGGGAGGGGCTTGCCCTCAATGTCTGTTCCTTTTCGGAGCAGCTCTACGTCAGCTGTCCCGTCACGCTGAAGGCGCAGACCACAACGGCGGGGGAGCTGTTCACCTCCTGCGCCGCGGTGTTTTCCTCCGCGCCCGTGTCGGACGGCTTTCCCTATACCTGTTCGGAGCGCGTTCCGGCCTATCTCTGCCTTCTGGAGGAGCGCGCCGCGTTCGAGGAGGGCAGGACGCATGACGCGCGCCGCTTTGCCTCCGTCTGGGCGGCGCTTGCGCAGCACGGGGAGGGGGAGCGCCTGAACGCCGTCACGGAGGAGGAGGGCAAGGCGGACATTGCCGCCCTGCCCGCGCTGCTCCCGCCGGAGATCTCGCCCACGCTGCTGGAGAACTACTTTGAATGTCCCTACAGGGCGTTCCTGACCAACCTTCTGCGCCTGAAGGAGCGCGAGGAGGCGACCGCCCTGCTGCGCGATTCCGGCTCCTTCGTTCACCGCGTGCTTGAAAAAATGGGCGATGCGTTCAACACCCTCCCCTCCGAGGAGGCGTGTGCCGCGCGCGCCCGCGAGGCGGCGCAGGCGCTGCTCGACGACACGAAAGAGCGCTTTACCCTCTTCGGCGAGACGAGCGCGGGGACGTACGGCCGCGGGCGTCTCCTGGACGAGTGCGAAAAGGTCGCCGTCGCCGCCTACCGCTCCCTGCACGACACCTCCTTCCGCATCGCCGCCACCGAGCGCGCCGTGTCTCTTCCCGGGCTGCAGCTGCGCGGCAAGGTCGACCGCCTGGACGAGTCGGAGGGCTATGTGCGCATCATTGACTACAAGACGGGGTCGATCGACGCCGGGGCGGTCGCCTACTATACGGGCAGGAAGCTGCAGCTCGAACTCTATCTGACGGCGGCAGCCGCGGCGGACGGGGAGGCGAAGCCGGCGGGCGCATTCTATTTTCCCGCCCTGGACAAGTTTACAAAGCCGGAAGAGGGCAAATTCCTCATGGAAGGGTTCTATGATAAGGATGCGCCCGTCTTTGCAACGCGCAGCGGCACGCCGGTGAACGAGGCGGGCGGGGGCATGGCGTCGGCGGACTTTGCCGACTTCCTCGCCTATGCCAGCCTCGTCTCCGCCCGCGCGCAGGAGGAGCTGCGCGCGGGCAACATCGCGCCCTCCCCCTACGAGGGGGCGTGCAAGTACTGCAAGTATCGCGGCGCCTGCGGATATACGGGGGAGGAGCGCAGGGAGGAGAAGATCTCCGAGGGCGGCATCGCGCAGATCGTGCGCAGGGAGGAACAGGCATGAAACGCGAACCGACACCCGAACAGCGGGCCGTGATCGACGAGCGCGGCAGCATCATCGTGTCCGCCTCGGCGGGCAGCGGAAAGACGTACGTCATGATCGAACGCCTCGTCTCCTTCATCCTCGCGGGGGAGGACGTAAGGCGCCTTCTGGCGGTCACGTTCACCAACAACGCGGCGGCGCAGATGCGCGACCGCCTGCGCGAGGCGCTCCTCAAGGCGATCGCCGATCCCGCACACGCGCCCGACCGCGAGCGGCTCAAGGAGCAGCTCACCCACCTCCCGCTCGCGCAGATCAGCACCATCCATGCCTTCTGCGGGCGGCTCGTGCGCACTTATTTCTATCTGGTCGGAACAGATCCCGCCTTCCGCATCATCGACCCCAAGGATGCCGAGGGCATGGCGATCTCCGCCCGCGCGCTGGACGCCGCGCTCGAGAGGATGTATGACAGCCCCTCGCCCGAATTTTCCCTGCTGCTCTCCGTCTACTTTAAGCGGGGGAGCGATGCGGAACTGCGCACGCAGGTGACAAAACTGTATGCCTCCGTGCGCGACTTCGCCGAATACCGCGCCGTCATCGGGCGGCTGGGGCAGTCCACCTTCGAGGAGGTGTGCGGCTGCCTTGCCTCCGACGTGCGCGCTCGCGCCGCGGAGCTTGCGCGCGTTCACGGCGAGCGGCGGGAGACGCTCATCGGCGTGGACGGCGGCAATCTTGAACAGGTCATGGAGGAAATGACCTCTCTGGCGCAGGAGGCGTCGGCGGGGGATCTCTTTGAACAGCGCGAGGCATGGGGCGCGATGCGCATCCCGATGCGTGCGACCGGGAAGAAGGGCGTCCCTGCTCACGACCGCACGCCCGAACAGCAGCGGGCGGTGGAATATTACAATGCCATGCGCGGCGCCGTCAAGGAGATCAAGGAGTTTCTTGCCGGGATCAAACCGCGGGAGGAGGAGCGCGATCGCTTTGACCGTGCGGCGCGCCTGGCGGCAGCCTTTTGCGGCCTGCTCCTTGCCTACGATGAGGAGCTCGAGCGCGAAAAGCGGGAGGCGGGCGTGCTCGACTACAGCGATCTCGAGCAGTACGCGCTGCGCATCCTCGATGACGAGCGCGTGCGCGGCGACTTGCGCGAACACTTTCGCGTCCTGTTCGTGGACGAGTATCAGGACGTCAACCCCGTGCAGGACGCCATTCTCTCCCGCCTTGCGGGCGGGGAGGCGTTCTACGTCGGCGACGCCAAACAGGCGATCTACGGCTTCCGCGGCAGCAGCTCGGACTTCTTCCTCCGTAAGACGAAGACGGAGACCTGCCTCACGCTCTCGCAGAACTTCCGCTCGGCAAAGAGCATCCTCGACGCCGCAAACGAGGTGTTCCGCCCCCTGTTCGAATCCTATCGGGATATGCGCGTGAGCGAGCGCTATCGGGAGCATGAGGGCAAGGTGACCTTCCACGTCCTCGAGCGGGGGGAAAAACCGGCGCCTGCCGAACGCGGCGTCTATTCGGTGACGGAGCAACCCGCTTCCGCCAAGCGCGACGCGTTCGCCGAGCGCGCGGCGAAACTCGTGGAAGAGGAACTCGGTTCGGCGTGGTTCGATGTGGACGCGGACTGCGAAAAGCGCATCCGGCCGGGGGACATCGCCGTGCTGTGCCGTTCCCACGCCGGCGAGGCGCGCATCGCCCGCGCCCTGCTCGCGCGCGGCATCCCCGTCACCACGTCGGCGAAGGTCAATCTCTGCGAGTTTTTCGAGGCGCGCCTGCTCCTCGACTGGCTTTCCTATCTTGACAACCCCGAACAGGATATCCCGCTCGTGACGGCGCTTTTGTCCTTTGTGGGCGGCATGACGGAGGAGGAGCTCGCCGAAGTGCGCCGCGCACAGGCGGGGAGCGAGAGTTTCCGCGCGGCGTGCCTGGCATACTGCGCGCAGCAGCCCGCCTCGCCCGTCGCAGGAAAGCTGAACGCCTTCTTCGCGCGGGCGCAGGAGCTGCGCATCCATGCCTGCGTGCGCACGGCGGCCGACCTCATGAACGAGCTGCTTGCGCTCGGGCTGGAGGTGCAGATCGCGGCGAAGGAGGGCGGAAACGACCGCCTGACGCGCGTCCGCCGCCTCGTTGCGGAGGGGGAGGATGTGAGCGTCAATACCTTCCTCTCCCGCCTGCGCGCCTCGGGCAACAAGCTGGAATTTGCCCCGAGTGCGGGCGAGAATGCCGTCCAGGTCATCACCATCCACGCCTCCAAGGGACTGGAATATCCCGTCGTATTTCTCACGCAGATGAATGATACGTTCCAATTTTCCGATGAGAACAAGGAGATCGTCTTTACCAAACAGTTCCTCGCCGCGCCCAAGTCGTACAATGCGCAGAATAAGACGTACACGACCAATCTTCTGCGCATCGCGTCCTTCCGCGCCGAGCGGAAGGAGGAGTGCAGCCAGGAGTGCAACCTGCTCTACGTTGCCATGACGCGCGCCAAGTACCGCCTGCACGTCTTGCTCAAGAGCGCGGACTGCGGGCAGATCTCGCCCATGTTCGTGAAGACGTATGCGGGTTTTCTCAACCCGGATCTCGTGAACAGATCGCTCGGCGGGGAGGTGGAAATGCCCGCGGACGCGCCCGCGCGGCGGGCGCTCGCCCACGGCGATCCCGATCCGGAGATGACGGCCGCCGTCCTCGATGTCTATTGCAAGCCCTATCGGTATGCTTCGAGCACCCGCCTGCGCGCCAAGAGTTCGGCGACTGATCTGCTCAATGCGCAGAGGGGGGAATTTCTGCACCGCGCCGCGGCGGGGCTGTTCGACGAAGGGGAGGTGTTCACGGGAAAAACGAGCCGGGAGGCCGGCACCGCGCACCACGTCTTTTTGCAGCACGTCCGCTATGGGGCGGACGCGGGGGAGGAGTTTGCGCGCATGGTGCGCGAGGGCATCCTCACCCCCGAACAGGCGGGACTTCTGAACGTGGAGGAACTGCGCGAGATCCTGCGCATCCCCGCGCTCAGCTCGCTTGCGGACAAGCAGGTGCTGCGCGAGCAGACCTTCCTCATGCGGCTGCCCGCCTCCGCCGTCGCTGAGGACGCCCCCGACGACGAGGTGATCTTCCAGGGCGCCATCGACCTGCTTGTACAGGGAAAAGACGGCTGCGAGGTCATCGACTATAAGTATTCGATGCTCCCCGACGAGGTGCTTGCGCAGAAATATGCCGTGCAGATCCGCCTGTACAAGATGGCGGCGGCGCGCGTATTGCGCGTGCGCGAGGAGACCATCCGCGCCAGCATCGTCAATCTTGCGCTCCGCCGCGAGATCGTGTTATGATATGTTTTTTACGGCCGGGAGGTATGCCTTCCGCCGCAAACGGATATTCTTAAACGGAGGTTCGATATGGAAATTTTCAGAAAACTCATCTCCCTGTTCTCCGCTGCGCCCGCGTGGGTGCCGCTCATCGTCTGTCCTGCGCTCGTCATCGTCGCGGCGGTGCTGTTCACCGTCCTGGGCGGCAGGAGGGCGTATCCCTGCCTTGCGGCGGCGATCGGCGCGGCGGGGCTTGCGCTGACGGGGTGCATCGGCACGCCGGCGGAGGCGCTCGTCTACGGCGCCGGATATGCGCTGCTTGCCTCGCTTCTGGGGCTGCTCTTTCTCCTGCCCGTGCCAAGGCGCAAGGAGAAGTTCTCCTCGCGCGACGAGCGCATCTATGAACAGTTCCGCGGGGAACCTCTGCGCGCCGATTTTATGCAGGAAGCCCCTGTTAAGGAGTGTTGTTTTGACGCGCAGGTACAGGAGGAGGCGCCCGAACTCGCCCACGCGACGGCGCTGCTCGGCAAATTGCAAAAGTGCAAACTCTCCTCCGCCGACCGTCTGGAGGCGGATGCCCTCGCGCGCACGCTCTCCGCGCTCAAAGGGCGCGCGCTCACGCTGGATGAGCAGAACACCCTCAACGACTGTCTCGCGTCCGTGCTCAAGCTGACGGCGAAGTACAAGCTCTGACGGCGCTCGTCCGATGCGGCGGCGCCCCGGATCCGGGGCGCCGCCGCAATTTTTTTCAAATTCCGCTTGCATATGCCCGAAAGGTATGATAAAATAGAAAATGCAAAACGTCGGACATGGAGAGGGGGCATCGGACAATGGAACTGCGGGTACTTCGGTATTTTCTGACGCTTGCACGCGAGGAGAGCATCTCGCGGGCGGCGGAGGCGCTCTATATCACACAGCCCACGCTCTCGCGCCAGCTCGCCGAGCTGGAGGAGGAGCTGGGCGTGCAGCTCTTCGAGCGGGGCAAGCGCAAGATCACTCTCACGGAGGAAGGCGTGCTCCTGCGCCGCCGCGCCGAGGAGATGACCGAGCTTGCCGACAAGACGGAGCGCGAACTGCGTGAGCGCACCGAGCGGCTCGCGGGCGTGGTGAGCATCGGGGCGGCGGAGTCCGTCGCGTCCGAGCATCTGGTGCGCGCCATCGACAGCTTCCGCAAAAAATATCCGGAAGTGACGTTTGAAGTGCTCTCCGGCATTGCCGACCGCGTCAAGGAGCGCCTCGATGCGGGACTGCTCGATCTGGGGCTGCTCATCGAGCCGGGGGACATCGCCAAGTACGACTTCCTGCGTCTGGGCATCGACGACAGGTGCGGCATCCTCATGAACGCCGCCGCGCCCCTAGCGAACAAGGAATTTGTGACGGCGGAGGATCTTCTGGGGCTGCCCGTCGTGGGGCCTGCGCGCGAGGGGGTGCGCCAGTTCTACCGCAACGGCCTCGGCGAGGCGTTCGACCGGCTCAACTTCGTGGCGTCCTTCGACCTCGTCAACAACGCGGCATGGTTTGCCCGCCTCAACGCCGCCTATGTATTCACCATCGAGGGAACGCTGCGCCATTTCGGCGTTCCGGAGCTCGTGTTCCGCCCCTTCCGCCCCGAACTGCGCCAGTCCACCTTTCTGGTGTGGAAGAAGTACCAGCCGCTCTCGCGTGCCGTGCAGGCGTTCATCGAGGAATTTTTCATGCTCACACGGCATGACGATGTATGAAAAACAGGTATTTGACTTTCCCCGCCCGGGGAGATATGATAGAGGTGCAGAAGAGAAGATCTGCATCTCTTTTGTTTACGGAGGAAGGTATGACGTTGCAGGAAGTTTGCAGCACCTATCATCTGGACGCCGCGCTCCTCGGCAGGCTGGCGCGGGAGGGCGTGTTCTGCGCGCAGGCGCTCGGGGACAGCGATGTCTGCCGCGCCTCGCTCGCCTGTTTTCTGGCGGAATGCGGCCTTACGGCGGAGCAGGTGGCGGCATACTTCCTCACGCAGGATGCGGGGAAGACGCAGCGTATCATGCTGCGCCGCCTGCGCGCCGAGGCGCTCGAGCGCTCCCACGCCGAACAGCGCCGGGTGGACAAGCTGGACTGCCTTCTGCGCAAGCTGGACGAGGGGTGCTGCAGTGCGCCCGGTCTGAAAAAATAAGGAGGAATTTTTATGGAATATGTCACGTTGAACAACGGCGTCCGGATGCCCAAGCTCGGCTACGGCGTCTATCAGGTCACGCCGGAGGAGTGCGAACGCTGCGTGCGCGATGCGCTCTCGGTGGGGTATCGCTCCATCGATACCGCACAGGCGTACTACAATGAGGAGGGCGTGGGCGCGGCGTGGAAGAAGAGCGGCATTCCCCGCAGCGAACTCTTCCTCACCACCAAGGTGTGGATCTCCAATGCGGGGGAGAAGCGGGCGGCGGCGTCCATCGACGAGTCGCTCAAAAAGCTGAATACCGACTACACCGACCTTCTGCTCATCCATCAGCCCTTCGGCGACTACTACGGCACCTACCGCGCGATGGAGCAGGCGTACCGTGCGGGGAAGGTGCGCGCCATCGGCGTGTCCAACTTCTATCCCGACCGATTCATCGATCTTGACCATTTTGCCGAGATCAAGCCCGCCGTCAATCAGGTGGAGACGCACGTCTTCTGCCAGCAGAAGGCGGCGCGCGCGGTGTTGCAGCGCCACGGCGCGCAGATCGAATCGTGGGGGCCGTTCGCCGAGGGCAAGAACGGGCTGTTCACCAACCCCGTCCTTACGGACATCGCCGCCGCGCACGGCAAGTCCGTCGCGCAGGTCGCCCTGCGCTTCCTGCTGCAGAGCGATGTGGTCGTCATTCCCAAGTCGGTGAAAAAGGAGCGCATGGCGGAGAATTTCGACGTGTTCTCCTTTGAACTCTCGCAGGAGGAGATGGCGCGCATCGGACAGCTGGATACGGGCAAAAGCCTGTTCTTTTCCCACTACGACCCCGACACGGTCGAGTGGTTCATGACATTCGCGTGAGGAGGAAAACGATGAAGGCATATGACGGGGGAATGTTCCCCATCGGAGAGGAAAACATCGCATACAGCCGCTATTTTACGGGGACGAGCTATCTTTGCCCGCTCTCCAAAGAGCAGGTGTTCATCGCCAACGTGACCTTTGAACCGGGGTGCCGCAACTTCTGGCACATCCATCAGGCAAAGGAGGGCGGCGGGCAGATCCTCATCTGCGTCAAGGGCCGCGGCTGGTACCAGGAGTGGGGCAAGCCCGCCCGCGCGCTGAAGGAGGGGGACGTGGTCAACATCCCCGCCGGCGTCAAGCACTGGCACGGCGCCGCGAAGGACAGCTGGTTTTCCCACCTTGCGGTGGAAGTCCCCGCCGCGGAGGGCGGCACGCAGTGGTGCGAGCCCGTCTCGGACGAGGAATATGACGCCCTCTGAGGGGGGGGAGGAGATGCGATGCAGACGGATGAAGTTTTGCGCGGCGCCAATGTGCCGCTTGCGGACATCTTTGCGCGGCTCACGGCGGACGTGAAGGCGCGCACGCACCTTCCGGCGCGCGATCGCTCGCTCGCCGTCCTCTCCGCCGTCATGGGCTGCGGCGGCACGGACGCCTTCCGCACCTGTCTGGCGGATGCGCTGGACGAAGGGCTTGCACCCGTTGCCGCGCGGGAGGCCGTTATGCAGGCAACGGCGTATCTCGGCATGGGGCGCGCGCTGCCCTTTGCCGTGGCTGCGGCGGAGATCTTCGCGGCGAACGGCATCGAGTTCCTGCCCGACGTGCCGGACACGCGCGCACGGGCAGAACGCGGGGAGGAGATGCAGGTCGCCATCTTCGGCGAGGGGATGCGCGGCTTCCATGCCTCGGGCGACGATCTTGCCCGACCCGTCAACCTGCTGCTCTCTGAGAACTGCTTCGGCGACTACTATGTGCGCGAGGGACTCTCTGCGCGCGAGCGCGAACTGGTCACTTTCTGTCTGCTCGCGGCGCAGGGCGGCTGCGAGGCGCAGCTGGCGGGGCATATCGCGGGAAATCTGCGCGTGGGCAACGATGCCGCCTTCCTCGGCGAGGTCATCCTCACCGTCCTGCCCTGGATCGGCTATCCGCGCTCGCTCAACGCGCTCGCCTGCGTGCGCAGCGCAAAAAAGTCGTAAAATAAGGAGAAAACAATGCAGTATACAGAGCTTGGAAACAGCGGAGTCAAGGTCTCCCGCCTGTGCCTGGGGTGCATGAGCTTCGGTGACCCCGCCAGTAAGATGCACGCGTGGACGCTTGACCCCGACCAGAGCGAGGCGATCATCCGTCACGCGCTCGATCTGGGAATCAATTTTTTCGATACCGCCAACACATACTCTGCCGGCACCAGTGAGGAGTACCTCGGCAGGGCGATCAGAAAGAACGTCGCACGCGACAAGGTCGTGCTGGCATCCAAGGTGTACTTCAACGAGGGGCACCTCAAAAAAGAGGCGATCGAGCGCGAGATCGAGGGAACCTTGAAGCGCCTGGGCACCGACTATCTCGACCTGTACATCATCCACCGCTTTGACTATACGACGCCCATCGAGGAGACGATGGAGGCGCTGCACGGTCTCGTCAAAGCGGGCAAGGTGCGCGCGCTGGGCGCTTCCGCCATGTACGGCTATCAGTTCTACAATATGCAGCTTTCCGCGCGGGACAACGGGCTTACGCCGTTTGTCTCCATGCAGAACCACTACAACCCGCTCTACCGCGAGGATGAGCGCGAGCTTATCCCCATCTGCCGCCAGATGAACGTGGCGCTCACGCCCTACAGTCCGCTCGCCGCGGGCAGGTGCGCCCGCCCGAACTGGGAAGCGGACACCATGCGCAGCCATACCGATAAAGTCGCAATGGGGAAGTACGACTCCACCGAGGAGCAGGACAAGGGCATTGCCGCGCGCATTGCAGAACTTGCGCAAAAGTACAATACAAGCATGACGGCGGTCACCTTTGCGTGGCACTTCAAAAAGGGCATCGCGTCTCCCATCGTGGGGGCAACCAAGGCAAAGTACCTCGACGACGCCGTCGCCGCGTTCGATGTCCCGCTCACCGACGAGGACATCGCCTATATCGACGAGTTATATGTGCCGCACGCCGTTGTCGGCGCGCTGTGACCGATCTTATCTGACCGGGAGAGCTTCGGCTCTCCTTTTTTTGTGGAAAAAGCGGAAAAAGAGCATAGAAAATGGGTTGACGAACGGGAAAACATACGGTAAAATGAAAGTATCGGGCATTGATGCCCCAAAGGAGAAAAAATATGTTACCGGAAAGAAGAGAGTATCCGCGCCCGCAGTTCGCGCGGGAGGAGTGGATGAGTCTGAACGGAACGTGGGAGTTCTGTTTTGACGACGGGGACGACGGGCAGAAGCGCGGGCTTGCCACGGGCAGGAAGGCGCTTCCCATGTCCATCAATGTCCCGTTTACCTATGAGTATCCCGCCAGCGGGATCGGCGATAAAACGCCGCACGCCGTCGTCTGGTACCGGCGGGAGTTTGAACTTTCCCCCCTTGGGGAAAAGCGCGCCCTTCTGTGCTTCAACGGGTGTGATTATGATGCAGACGTATGGGTGAACGGGGAACACGCCGCCTTTCACCGCGGCGCCTTTGCGCCCTTTTTTGCCGACGTTACCGACATTGTCCGGACGGGCAGGAATGTGATCGTGGTGCGCTGCCGCGATACCCTTGACCCCGCCCATCCCCGCGGCAAACAGAGCTGGACGGGGGAGCAGTTCGGCTGCTGGTACATTCCCAACACGGGCATCTGGCAGAGCGTCTGGCTGGAGTTTTTCGGAGCGGACTGCATTGCCGCCCGCTCCCTCACGCCCGACGCCGAAACGTGTTCCTTTTCGGGCGAGATCGTCACGCTGCGCGGCGTTGCCGATGAGGCGGAGATCGCCGTCACCTTCCGGGGCAGGCTCCTCAAGCGCGTGCGCTTTTCGCTGGACGGCAGGCGCACGCCCTATACGGTAAAGATGCTGGAGCGGGACTCGGTGGACGAATCGCACTACTGGACGCCCGAAAAGCCCAACCTGTTCTATGTGGACTTCACCCTCTATGCGCAGGGGAAGGCGGCAGACAGAGTACATACCCGCTTCGGGATGCGCAAGGTGGGCTTTGATGTGGACGGAAGGGTGCGTTTGAACGACCGCCCCTGCTACCAGCGGCTCATTCTCGATCAGGGCTACTGGCGAGAGAGCGGGCTGACGCCGCCCTCCGCCGAGGCGCTCAGGCGGGACATCGAACTCGCCAAGGCGATGGGCTTCAACGGTGCAAGAAAGCACCAGAAGTTCGAAGATCCCTATTTCTATTACTACGCGGAGGAACAGGGTTTCCTTGTCTGGTGCGAGATGCCCTCGGCATACGCCTATTGTACGGAGGAGGTCGCGGCCCTCACCGCGCAGTGGCAGGAGATCGTTGCCGAGGCGCGCAACTTCACGAGCGTCGTGTGCTATGTTCCCCTCAATGAGAGCTGGGGCGTGCGCAAGATCCTGACGGACGCGCAGCAGCAGGACTTCGCCCGCGCGCTCTACCGCCTGACCAAGGCGATCGATCCCACCCGCCCCGTCTCCACCAACGACGGTTGGGAGAACTCGGATGAAACGGATGTCATCTCCATCCATGACTATGCAAAGTTTGGCGACGGGTTTGCGCAGAAGTACACCCCCGACACCTATGACACCGTCTATCCCAACGGCGCGCGCCGGCTGATGCAGCGGGACGCCGTCTGCCTGGGGCAGAGCGTGTTTTTCAGCGAATTCGGCGGCATCGCCATGCAGAAGGACGCCGGCAACGGCAACTGGGGGTACAACGATGCCGCCAAGGACGAGGCGGAATTCCTTGCCCGCTATCAAAGCCTGATGCAGGGCATCGCCTCGTGCGATTTTGACGGCTACTGCTACACCCAGCTCACCGACGTACAGCAGGAGGTCAACGGGCTTCTCGACGAGGATCACAATCCCAAGTTCGACGTGGCTGCGATCCGCGCCCTGACCGTTGGCAAAAAGTCCTGAAAGAAAGCGCAGCGCTCCGCCGCAATTTATTGCGGCGGAGCGCGTTTTTATGCGAGATTGCTTTTTTGCCGCGGATATGCTATACTGGATCATACGAACCGCGGTTTTACAATTTTTTAACAACTTTTTAGCATTTCGGAAACAGCGCTCTGATAGAGTAGAATACGGGAGGGAGGACGATCATGATCAGGATCCTGGTTGCGGAGGATGATGCGGCGCTCAACAAACTGGTATGTGCGGCGCTGGAGGGTCAGGGGTATCAGGCGATCTCCTGCCATGACGGCGCGCAGGCGGCAGCCGCCTTTGATGAGGGCGGCGCCGACATCGTCATTACCGATATCATGATGCCGGTCATGGACGGATTCGGCCTTGCCGAGCACGTGCGCGCGGGCGGCAGCACGCCTATCCTGTTCATGACGGCGCTTGACGACAAACCCGCCAAACTGCGCGGCTTCGCACTGGGCGCGGACGACTATGTGGTCAAGCCCTTCGATACGGACATCCTGCTTTTGCGCGTGGCGGCGCTTTTAAGGCGGGCAAACATCGAGCGCAGCCGCACGCTCACGGCGGGCAACCTCACCATGAACAAGGATGAGCACACGGCATATGTGGACGGAGAGGAGCTTCCGCTCACCGTGCGCGAATTCGACCTGCTCTACAAACTGCTCTCCTTCCCGCGCAGGACGTTCACGCGCACGCAGCTGATGGACGAATTCTGGGACTACGATTCCTCCGCCACCTCGCGCACGGTGGACGTATATATGTCCAAACTGCGCGAAAAGACGGCCGGGTGTACGGGGTTTGAGATCGTCACCGTACACGGGCTGGGCTACAAGGCGGTACTCAGATGAGGGGGGCGCGGAGCGGCGCGTATGGCGAACGGCGTGCGGGCGCGCGGACGGGCAGACGGCGGGCGCTGCTCTATATGGCCGCCTATGCGCTGCGCTTTCTGGCGGTCGCGGCCATCATCACGGTGGCGGTATTTGTGTGCGAGGCGGCGGTCTCGGCGTTCGGGGCGCACACGGGCGCCGTTGCAGCGGTCATGCTGGTTGCCGTCGTCTTTTTGTCGCTCGCGCTCACCGTGTCCGAACTGCTGCTGCGCAAATTCACGGTGGAGCGCCCCGTTGCCCGCATCGCGGAGATGGCACACCGCATCGCGGCGGGGGATTTCTCCGTGCGCGCGGACGTGACGAACGCCTATGGCAACTACAATGAATATGACTGTATCCTGCTCGATCTGGAGCGCGCTGCGGCGGAGCTCGACCAGGCGGAAAAGATGCGCATCGATTTTGTCTCCAACGTGTCGCACGAGCTGAAGACGCCGCTCGCCGTCATCTGCAGCTATGCACAGGCGCTCGAAAAACCCGGCCTGAGCGAACAGGCGCGCGCGGAGTATCTGAAGGTGCTGCGCGAAACGGCGGAACGCCTTGCCGCTCTCGTGCATAACGTGCTCCGGCTCAACCGCCTGGAACACCGCAAGCTGGGGGAGGAACGGGGGGAAGTCAGGCTGCATGAACAGATTGCGCAGTGCATCCTGCAGTTTGAGGACGCCATTGAGGCGAAGGGCCTGGAGCTTATCTGCGATCTGGACGACGTGACCATTGTTTCGGATGCGGGGTGTCTGGAACTCGTCTGGAACAATCTTCTCTCCAACGCCGTCAAGTTTACGGACGCGGGCAGCATATCCGTGACGCTCAAAATGAGGGACAGCCGTGCAGTGGTCACCGTGTCCGATACGGGCTGCGGAATGTCCGCCGAGACGGGGGCGCATATCTTCGAACAGTTCTACCAGGGCGATACCTCCCATGCCGGGGAGGGCAACGGGCTGGGGCTGGCGCTCGTCAAGAAGGTCATTGCGGTGCTGGGCGGGGAGATCGGAGCCGAGAGCGAGGAGGGGAAGGGCAGCACCTTCCGGGTGACGCTGCCCATGCAGTCATGAGAAAATTTTTGCAATTTTTGAGGGAGCCGCCGCTCTGGTTCGCGGCGGCAGAATGGCTGCTGACTCTTTTGTCCGTTGCGGGCAGCATTGCCGTTGTCGCGCTGCAGCTCACGGCGGTCTGGGACTATGCGGTCTATGCGCTTGCGGCGCTCTTTCTCGGCTACGGCATTTTTCTGGCGGTAAAACTCGCTCCGCGGATGAAGGCGGGCGTCGTCCGCCGTGCCAGCCGCCACGTCTTCACCAACAATCTCGTCTCCGATTACGGGTTCCGTACGCTCGCCTTTTCCACGCTCTCCTTTGCCGTCAACGCGGGGTATGCCATCGCGCACGTCGTGCTTGCCGTCGTGTGGAATTCGCTCTGGTACGGGGCGCTCGCCGCCTATTATTTTCTTTTGAGCCTCATGCGCGGCGGTATCCTTCTGTGCGGCAGGAGCGCCAAGAAGCGTGCGGGCGGGGATGAGGAGACGCTGCTTGCATATAAGTGGCGCATCTTCCGTGCCTGCGGCGCCGCGCTGCTCGTTCTGGAGTTTGCGCTCACGGCGTTCGTCACACAGACGGTGATCTTCGGGCGGCCTCAGACGCCTTCGCTCATCATGGCCATCGCCTCGGCGGCGTACACCTTCTATAAGATGACGATCGCCGTTGTGCAGGTGTTCAGGGTGCGCAGGACGGGGGATCCGCTCCTGCAGTCGCTGCGCAATATCAATCTGTCCAACGCGCTTGTTTCCCTTTTCGCACTGCAGATCACGCTGGTCGCGGCGCAGGGCGGCGCGGATGAGAGTATGCGCATCATGAACATCGTCATGGGATTTTTGATCTGCGCGCTGACCATCGCGCTGGGCTGCTTTATGATCATCCGTGCAAGCCAGAAACTCGGCCGTATCAGAAAGGCCGCCGAGGTACAGACGGTGCTGCCCGGACAGCCGGAGGAGGAAAAAGATGCCGGAGAATAAATTCAGGTACAGCTATTCGGCGCCCACCGAGGAGGAGCGGCGGGAGATCGAGAGCATCCGCGCCGCCTATGCCGCGGACGAGCGGTCGGAAAAACTTGCCCGCCTGCGGAAACTGAACAGGCACGTCAAAAACGTACCCATGTGCATCGCGCTGACGCTGGGCGTTGCAGGGGTGCTCATCTTCGGGCTGGGGATGTCCATGATCCTTTCATGGAGCATCTTTGCGGGCGGTGTGGCAGTCGCCGCAGCGGGCGCACTGCCCATGGCGTTGGCCGCGCCCGCCTACAACCTGGCGCTGGCGCGCGAAAAAAAGAGGCACGGAGCAGAGATCCTGCGGCTCTCGGAGGAGCTGCTTGGCGAAGACGATACCAAACATCTTTGACAGGAACCCGCTTGCAGAGGAACTGCAGGCGGTTTTTTGTGCGGATTAACATTTCTTTTACAAACAAGTTACGTTTTGCTTACAAAAGGGCAAACATTCGGCAACATCGGCGGGGTATGATATGCGTGTAAATCAAAGGAGGTAACAGGAACATGGATATGCAGGAGAGGCAGTATGCCGAAAAGATGCGCGCGGCGTATGCGCCCGCCAATGAAGAGCAGACCAAGCTGGAACAGCTCAAGGGACTTGACCGGAAGGTGCGCCGCCCGGCGGAGATCTTTGCCTATACGTTCGGGATCGTCGGGGCGCTCGTGTTGGGCGCGGGGATGTGCCTGGCGATGGAGGTCATCGGCAGCGGGCTGATGGCGGTCGGCGTCGTCGTCGGCGTCGTTGGCATCGCCATGGTCACGGCAAATTACTTCATCTGTCGCGCCATCCTGCGTTCGCGCAGGAAAAAATATGCGGAAAAGATCCTCTCGCTCTCCGATGAGCTGCTCGATCAACAATAAAACCAATGCAAGGAGGAAACAACTATGACAGATTTTCATCCCTTCAGGGACATGAAGGAGAGCGCAAAGGCGCAGCATCAGGTGGACAAGGCAAACTTTGAGGCGGTAAAGGCCGAAACCAAAGCGACGTGGGAGGAGGCAAAACTTTCTCCCAAGGAAAGACAGCAACTCATGCAGCGCGAGCGCGACGAGCAGATCGCCGCAGCCCATGCGCGCACCGCTGCCGCGCAGGAGCGCATGGAACGGGGAAAGAAAATCAGGGAGGGGGAGACCCATGAAAATTGAAAATCCTGAGATCACCCTCGCCGATGAGGCGAGAAACGGCGTTAAGGAAGAGGTCAGAAGCGGTTTTCTGGACTGGCTGTTCGAGTTCAACGTGACGGGCGGCGACGGCGAGCTGTACGCGCTCGGCGGTTCCATTCTCTCCCTCGCGCTCGAAAAGATCGACCTTGCCACACTCTGCATGGCAAAGGGTACAGGCAGCGTAAAGCAGCTTAAAAATTCTATCTACAAACTCACGCAGTTCCCGGGCGGCTGCATGAACAAATTTTATCACAATCCGCAGGGCACTTTAAAGATTGAAAAGCGCGAGCACAGCGTGTTTGTAACCTGCGGCGAGCAGTACAAGGTCGAGTGCTTTGACGATTATTCGTGGCACATCATGGCGGATACGCTGGACGGCGAATACAAGGCAGACCTTTGGCATCGCGCTTACGGTTATCCCCTCTGGTACGGCAGGGAAACGCCATCCTATCTTAGGACTGGGGGTATATCACTTTCGACCAGATCCACTCCTCCATGTACGACATGCGCCTTGGAATGAAGGACTTTGCGATTTACGACATTGAGAACAAGAAATACTACCCCGAAGGAAAAATGGAGATAACGCACTCCGACCGGGCGTTCATGCGCGAGCTGGACGGCTTTGTACCTATGACCTACAACATAAAGATACAGTCTGAGGGCGGAATTTACGAGGTAAATGCCCACGTCGGCAATGCGCGCACCTGGGGCGTTACCTACAAGGTTCCCGATAATCCCGTGGCGGTGCTCATCTTCAACAAGGTGGAAGGCACCTTTACGGGCAGGGACAGCACGGTGCGCACGCTCACGGGCGGCAGGGGTACCATGTCGGTGCGCCAGTGGCACGCCTATCCCAACATTCTGTCCCGCGAGCTGTACAGCGATGAGGAAAAGAGCGGGGAAAAGTTTGAAACGCTTTGAGTTTGGCCGATCACATGCGACTGATTTTTCTGACTGATCACTTGTGACTGATGAAGGGGCGCCCGCCGCAGATTGCGGCGGGCGCCCTTTTTGGCCGTTGTATGAAAACGTGTCCCCGGCGCCTTTGCCGCCCGTCAGAATTGTTGTGCGATGCGCCGAACGATGTCACGGTCGGCGGGGCAGAAGTCGAAGGCGGGCAGCTCCCCGGGGGCGGCCCAGCGCAGTTCGGCGTGTTCGATGGCGCGTGGCTCGCCCGAGGCGATCGCGGCGCGAAATAGCGTGAGGCGGATGGTCAGGTCGGGGTAGGAATGTGTCACCTCGGCATAGATGTCGCCCACGGCGATCGTCACGCCCAGTTCTTCGCGGCATTCGCGCACCAGCGCCTGTTCCTTGGTTTCGCTATCTTCCACCTTGCCGCCCGCAAATTCCCACAGCAGCGCCCGCGCCTTGTGGGCGGGCCTGCGGCAGATGAGCAGTTTTCCGCCCCGTTCGATGAGGGCGGCGACCACTTCAACGGGTGCGCTCATGCAGGTCTCCCCCCATCGAAATAGCCGACATAGTCAAGGTGCAGGCTGCTTTTCGGGAACAGGTATGCATACAGATCCACAAAGTAGTCGTCCGTCATGCTGGCAATGTAGTCGAGTACGATCAGGTTGTGCTCCGTTTCGGGGTAGGGCAGGCGGCGGTGCTTTGCGTAGTATGGTTTCTGCAGATAGTCGATGTGCTGGCGGAAAACGGGGGAGCTCTTTTGGCCCTTGTTCAGGTCGTCCAGGAGTTTTTCGTACAGCTCGGCCATCATGGCATGAATGGTGTCGTCCGCATTTTTTACGTTTTCGTGGCGGTAGATGCGGGCATAGTTTTCCCGTTTCGCCGCCCGCAGCGCCGCGAAGTGCTTCTCGTCCAGCTTCAGCCAGGGGGTGAAGTAACTGTTTTCGATCAGGTTGACCATCAGATTGTTGACGATCTCCGCATTGATGGTGCCGATACCCATGTCCGCAAAATGCACCTCTCCCAGCGCCTTGCTGCGCTCGGCATCGTGCCGGTCTTTGCCCAGGTAGGCGATGATGTCGCAGATGCGCACCACGCAGCCCTCCAGCGTACACGGGACGAGCCGTGCGATCTTTGCCGTGTCCGCGCGGCACGCCTGCAGGCGCGCGTCCAGTTCGCTAAATCCGGAGAGGGGGGCCGGACGGTATTCGTCCAGCTCCAGCTCGCCGTTGTGCGCGGCGATCCCGTCCAACGTCTGCAGCGTCAGATTGAGGGGGAAGATCTCGTCCAGTACGCGCACGGAGTGCAGATTGTGCGCAAAGTGCAGTCCCGTATGGGAAAAGTACAGCTCGTCCAGAAAGCGTTCGCCCGTGTGGCCGAAGGGAGTATGCCCGATGTCGTGTCCCAGTGCGATCGCCTCGATCAGTTCGGTGTTCAGCCCCAGCGCCCGCCCGACGGTGCGCGCCGTCCGCGAGACGAGCTGAATGTGCAGGCTCCTGCGCGTGATGTCGTCGTTTTTGTAGAGGGAGAACACCTGCGTCTTGTCCGCGCAGCGGCTGTAATAGGGGCAGTTCAGGATCTTGTCCGCATCGCGGATAAAGACGGGCCGCCAGACGGTCGCTTCGTCGTGCGGATTGGGATCCCTGCGCAGGGCGCGCTTATCGTCGAACGCGAAGGGACTGCCGCGCCCCTCCGCACGGTCGCGCTCCATGCGGATGCAGAGCGTTTCGGAGAGTGTTTCATAGTGTGCCATAGCGCACCCATTATAGCAGATCGGCGGGAAAAATGCAAAAAGTTTTCAGGGCAAAGCGGTGCGGCGAACTCCGGTTGCGCCGTCCCGATCGTGAGGGGTTGTCGCAAAATCGGCAATACGTCACAAAAACAAAAATTCCGGCATATTTTGCCCCGCCATGCCCCAAAGGGGGCGTGTGCTGCGGTTTGCCGGCAACGCCTGCGGGATTCCGGGATCATTTCCCCATACATGGAAAAATATTTGCGGAAAATTATTTTTTGTGGAACTATTGACAAACGGGGGGTGTTTTGTGCTATAATATATCTGCAATAATGTCACAGTTCATGTGCTTTTCGGAAGCGTTCCGGGGGGCAGGCATTACGGGAGACGAAAATCCATGAAAAAGTCCGCATATGTCATTTTGATCGCTGCGCTCGCCGTCGTGCTGATCTGCACGGGCATCGGGCTTGCGTATCTTCTGGTGAGCCGGAATGACGAAGGCCTTGTCCTGGACGGCGTCGGCTCGGATTTCAGCGAGCAGGTCGTCATTGACGGTATCGCGCCCGGGGAGGCGCGCACCTGCATTTACCGCGGGGAGGCCGATTCCTCCGCTACCTTCACTGTTACACTGATGTCGGATGGCGGCGCGCTTGCGCAGTATCTGCGCGTTCGCATTTTGGTCGGCAACGCCATTCTCTGCGACGACACGCTGGCGGCGGTCTCCGGGCAGTCGTTCCGCACAGACGTCCATAACGGATTTGGCTTTATCATCAGCTATTCGCTCGGGGAGGAGGTCGGCAATGAGGCGCAGGGCGCCGCCTGTGCCATCCTCGCCCAATATACGCTGGAGGGCAGCGCCGCATGACGCCCGGGGAAGAAGCGCGGCCCGAGGAAGAAGCGCGGCCCGGGGAAGTCCCCGCTTCCGGGGAGGAGGCGCAACCCGCTCCGGAACAGCTCTCTTTGGCGCAGCCCGCAGAGGACGCGTCCGCAGCGGCAGCCGCAGCAACAGAGGATGCGCCCGCGCGGGAACGGGAAGGCGAAACGGGACAGGCTGCGCAGCAGGCACAGCCGCCCGGGCGCGGCGCCGGGAAGATATGGTCGGCGGTATCCGCCGTTTTGGTCGCCGTCATCCTCGTGGCGGCGCTCGCGGCGCTCATCGTGGCGATCTGCTATCGGGCGCAGGGCGAGACGCTCACGCTCGGAGGGATGCAGTACCGCATCGTCCTGACCGGCTCGATGGAGGGCGAGCGAGAGGACTCCATCCGCACCCATTCCCTCATCGGCATCCGCGCCGTACCCGAGGAGGAAGAGGCGCGCGCGGCGTTCTTTGAAGAGCTTGAAGTGGGGGACATCCTCACGTTCAACGACTGGACGCGGACGGGGGCGGCGGGCGATCCCGTCGTCAACACTCACCGCATCGTGGAGATTGTCCGGACGGACGGGGCGACGCGCTACCGTACGCAGGGGGACGCCAATGACGGCCCGGACGCCTACCTCGTGGAGCAGGCGGACGTCATCGGCGTCGTGGAATGGAGCAACTACCCGATCGGGGCGGCTCTCAACTTTTTATGTTCGACGACGGGCATCGTCGTATGCCTCATCGTCCCGGCGTCGCTCATCCTCATCTTCGAGGTCATCAATATCGTGCGCATCGTCCGTTCGGACAAGCGCAGCAGACAGCAACAGGAAACGGCTGCCCGCGAGCAGGAGATTGCACGTCTCCGCCGCGAGCTGGAAGAATTAAAGAGAGGTGAAGAAAAATGACTGAAGGTTTGTTCATCGCGTGCATCGTCATCATCTGTGTCGTTGCGCTTTCGCTTGCCGTGTGGCTCATCGTCTCACTGGCCAAGAGCAAGCGCGAGGGCGATGCGGGAAGGATCGTCGTCGTGGACGATACGGCGTACGTCCTGGTTCGCGTCGGTGAAAAGGCGGTGCGCGCCGAGCTTGCGCCCCGCGAAGAGGCGGCTCCCGCCCCTGCGCCGGAGCCCGCTCCCGCCCCCGAACCGCAGCCCGAACCGGAGCCTGCTCCCGCGCCCGTCGCGGAGGCTGTGGCGGAGCCCGAAATAACGGAGACCGATACGGAAGGCATGGTCATGCTGCGCCGCAACGAGACCGTTCCCTATCCGGAGGCTTACGAGCGCCTCTCTCCCATCGAGCAGCGCTGCGTGGACGAGATCCTCGAGTATGCCGAGTCCAAGGAGGGCGCCAAGAAGGTCATCAACGACAAGGCAGCCAGCGTGTACTACGGCAAAAAGCTGCTCATCCGCATCCTTCTGCGCCGCGGCAAGATCACGGCGCGCCTGACCGTGCAGAACAACGATTTCATCGCCTACACGGATAAGGAGGGGCTGAACATCAAGGAGAAGCCCGTCGACGTGCGCGTCGAAGCGCCCGAGACCATCGAGCACATCAAGGGCATCATCGACATTACATACAACGACTTCGCGGAGGAGCGCGCCCGCCGCGAGGAGGAGAAGCGCGCCGCCCGCCGCGAGGCAAGGCGTCTCAAGCGCGAAGCCGAAAAGAGGGCAGAGGAAGAAGCTGCCGCCGCCGGGGAGCAGGCTGCCGCAGAGGCCGCCGCATCCGATGCCGAGCCCACCGAACAGGCATAACGCCGGCAAGGAGGCAACCGCATGAAAAAATCGAAAGCCATCATCATCTCCGTGGTGCTGGCGGTGATGAGTTTCATCATCCTCATCACGGCATCCGTCGCGCTCTTCTCCGATTCGGTGACCGTCGTCAACTATCTGCAGGCGGGAACGCTGGAGATCGGCCTTGCGCGCACGCAGCTCACGGGGCGCACGGCGGATGAAAACGGCATTCTGCAGGTCACGACCGATCTCGAGCGCGTCGATCTCACCAACGTGCAGACGGACGATCCCAACGACACCGTGTTCGATCTCGGCGCGCAGAGCGTGCCGGGCGTCTGGCAGGAGGCAACGCTGGAGATCGAGAACCGCGGAACCGTTGCGTTCGACTACGCCGTCACCTTCTTCTTTGCCGAAGCGCCCGCGGCGGGGTCTGCGGCGGAGCGGCTGGCGCAGTCGCTGCTCGTCACCGTCACGGATGCGCAGGGCGAAGTGCTCACCGAGGAGGGAACGACGCTTGCCGACGTCGTCGCGCAGGGCGCCATCCCGCTCGGGTCGATCTCGTCCCCCAATGCAAAGTACACCTTCCGCCTGAAGATCGAGCTTCCGCTCGCGGAGGACGTCTGGGACACCGGCACGGGGGAGACGATCATGAACGGGGCGCTGTCCTTCAACATCACCGTCACGGCGACCCAGAAGGTATGACGGTAAGGGGAATCAGGAGGAAACAGCCATGAAAACGAGAAAAACGGCGCTGCTCACGGCGGGACTCACCATCGCCCTGTGCGCAGCGGTCATCGTCGGATCCACCTTTGCGATCTTCGGCGCAAGCACGACGCGCGAGGTGACGGTCACCACGGGCAGCGTGGACGTGTCGGCGCAGTTCGGCGATCTCACACTCTACAGCCTGACGCCGGAGAGCAGTGAGGCGCAGCCCACGGGCAGCCTCAGCTTCGGCGCGGGCGGAACGGCCGCGCTGGACAGCGCAGGCGGCAGTATCGCGCTCACGGGCATCGTTCCCGGCGACCGCGCCGAATTCACGCTCACCATTACCAATACAGGTACTTCGGCGGCGCGTTGCCTCATTGTTTATGAGTCGTCCGTCACGGGCGTGGAGGGTGCGCAGGATGCGCTCAATTACTCCGTAACGGCGGCAGACGATCCCGATTTCAGCTTCGGCAGCTGGAGTGCGGATCCCCTCGCCGCAGGCGAAAGCATTTCGTTCGTCATCTCGGTGGAGCTGGACAAGTCCGCCGTGCAGGTGACGGACGAGGAGGGCAACGTGCAGACGTTCATCACACAGGCAACGGTCGCATTTACCGTCTATGCCGGCCAGGCGAACGCTTCCGATGCCGACCTTAACGGCGCGCTCGGCCTCACACCCGCTCCGTAAGCGGGACGTCCGGGCGTTCTGTTTTAAGGATGGAAAAATGAAATAAGGAGATAGAAGATGATGCAAAACGGTAAAAGAACTGGCAGCAGAGCAATTCTTATGTCGGTGCTGATCGCGTTTCTCGCGCTTGCATTGATCCTGGGCGCAACGTTCGCCCTGTTCACGGCAAGAAGAGAGTATGAGATCGGCGTCAATACCGGTAAGATCGACGTGGAGGGGACGCTCACGCTGACGGAAGCCTGGTCGGAGAGCCAGGACGGCGATCGCGTGACGGTCGAGGCGAATGGCGCAACCTCCGTTACGGTCGACCAGCTGGGCGTTGTCACGGTGAACGGCAGCTCGATCACGTTCAGCAATATGTCGCTGGGCGACGGCGCTGCATTCACGCTGGACATCATCAATGCAAGCACAGTGAATATGCAGTATTCCGTCGCCGTCTATGCATCGGCGGATGCCGGCCAGACCCTTCGCGACAATCTGCTCGTGAGCGTGGGGAACAGCGATCTTTCGCTCTCGGAGCGCGCGGTCTATCTGCAGCCCTGGACGAAGGCCGAACCGGATGAGACGCAGCTTTCCGCGCTCAACTTCGAGATCTCTCTTCCCTGGAGCGCCCTTGCGGCATTCGAGGGACAGGATGTGCAGTCCGTTACGCTGACGATCGTCCTCGAGGCGGTGCAGGCGAATGCACAGACGGCAGACGTTTCGGCAACCGTCGACAACGCCGCCGACCTGCAGAACGCGCTCAACGCGGCACAGCCCGGCGATGAAGTGCAGATCGCGCTCGGCGGAGACGTCGCCCTCGCAGGCGCGCAGTTCGTCGTTCCCGAAGGCACTTCCGTCATCGTAGACGGAAACGGGCAGACCATCACCTCCACGTCGCGTACTTTCTTCAACAACGCGGGAGCGGACGGCATTACGCTGGACGGCGTCGGCAAAGATGCGCAGATCGTCATTCGCAATGTGGACTTTGTCGGCCCCGGCGGTACGGGCTTTGCGGTCATTCTCGGCCCGAGAGACATCGGCAATGCCGAAGTCATCATCGAGGACTGCACCTTCACCAATATGTGGAGCGCGGTCTATTGCACGGCAACGGACAACGCCTCCGTCAATATCACCATCACGGACTGCACCTATACAAATACGCCAAACGGCTATTCCATTGACCGCGCATGGCTCACCGATCCCGCTTCCTTCACCGAGAACGTGACGTTCACGGGCAACAGCGGATATGACAAGGTGGAAGAGTTCGGGCTCGATGAAATTATCGAAGATGTGGCAGATGTCAGCGCTCTGGAAAATGCGATCGCGCAGGCGGCAGAGGGGAGAGATATTCAGATCGATCTCACCGCGAACGCCGGGATCGAACTCGGAAGCGGCATGATCGCGCTTCCCGAAAATGCCGGCACCATCACCATCAACGGCAACGGTGCGACCATCTCCGCCGATACGCAGTATTTCTTCAACAGCAAGCCCTCTCTCAATAACGACGGACTGGGTAAGGACGCCGTTCTCATCATCCGTAACGTGAACTTTGTCGGTGCAGGCGGCGGCTATGTCGCGGTCATCGGGCCGACCGAAGTGGGCCACACGCAGGTGACGCTGGAAAACTGCTCGTTTATGAATATGTACTGCGCGGTGTATGCCGGACAGATGGAGGCGGGCGCCGTTCTCGACCTCACCATCAGAAACTGTACATATACGAATACGCAGTACGGCTACTCCGTTTACAAGGGCTATGCGGACTATGCAAGCGTGAAGGTCAATGTCGTCTTTGAGGGCAATCAGGGCGTCACGGATGTAGATGAGTTCTGATACGCCGTAAATTTCGCAGAACAATAAAATATAACCGGCATCATGCCGATCCGCCCGCAGGCAATGCGGGCGGTATTCTGGGCGGCGGGCGCGCACGAGCGCCTTCCCCCGTCCAACAACAATCTGAAAGGAGAAAGGTATGAAAGGAAAGACAAAGTCGCTCGTTTTGTCCGCGCTGGCAGTCGGATGCAGCGCGGCGCTCATCGCAGGGGCCACGTTTGCGGCATTTACCAGTTCGGAGGAATACAGCTTCCTTGTGCAGAGCGGGGACGTGCGCGTCTCCACCTCGCTCGATCTTGTGTCCATGTCCTATGCGGCGGAGGGTGAAACGCAGGCCGTCGTCGTGGCGGATGAGGATGCGGACAACGCCGTCACGCTGGACAACGGGCTGGGCAGCGCTTCCGTCACGCCGCCGGCGCAGGCGGAGGCCGTCGCATCGGTCAGCCTGCTGCTTGCGCAGGGAACGCAGGCGAACTTCACGCTCACGGTTTCCAATGCCAGCACGGTCTCCGTCAAGTATATCGCTTACTTTTCCATGGATACCGATATGTCCTCCTACACCGTCAACGGGGAGAGCATGGAGGGCGGCGCCTTCATCCTCACACAAAGCGGCGGGCAAAGGGGATGGACGGATCTCGGCACTTCCGCAGAACCTGTCACGCTCGATTTCAGCATTGCCCTGCCGTGGGGCGCGCAGCCTCCCGCAGGGGCGGGCAGCATGTCGCTCATCGTGCGCGCCGTGCAGTCCAATGCACTGGGAACGATCTCTTCGGGGGGGGGTACTTTTGAGACGCTGACGGATGCCATGCTCTCCGCTCCGGACGGGGGAGTTGTGCGCATCGATCCCGGCGTGTCCGTGCAGTGGCCCACGGCGGAGGAGCTGGCTGCCCTCGGCGGCAAATCGCTCACCATAGCCGGCGCCGGCACGGAGAACACCGTATTCACGGCGGCGGACGGCGAACCGTTCGTCATCCCGGACAATGTCACCGTGCGTGCGGTCTCCTTTGAAGGAGACGTCGAGACGGAAGGCAGAGCTGCCCTGACGGACGTTTGCGTCGCGGGCGGCGTCACCGCCACGGCGGGGACGCTTGCGCTGAGCGGGTGCGAACTGACCAATGAAGCGGGGGCTGCCCTCACGGTCGCAGAAGGGGCGGCGGTCACGGCGGAGGATGCCTCGGTGACGGCGACGGGCGGACACGCAATTTCCAACAGCGGCACGCTGACGGTCGGCGGCGAGAGCGTGGTGGACTGCCTGTCCCACGCAAGGGCGGCGCTCTTCAATGACTATACGGGCGTTGCAACGCTCAACGGCGGCTCCTTCCTGCGCTCCATGGAGAACGGCTCCAATGCCGAGAACAGCGGCGGCAACAGCTTCTACAACATTCAGAACTACGGCACGATGACCATTAACGAGGGCGTCACCGTCATGCAGAACGGCGCCTTTTCGAGCATGATCGAGAACGGCCACTATGACGGAAGGGTGAACACCTCCAAGCAGGAGGCGGTCATGGTCATCAACGGCGGCACCTTCTCGGGCGGTCTCAACACGATCAAGAACGATGACTGGGGCATCCTCACCATCAACGGCGGCACCTTCAGCAATCAGACGCAGTCTGCGGTCATGAACTACAACGTCCTCACTGTCAACGGCGGCGAATTCCGCGTGGACAGTTCGGCGGATGCGGTGTTCCTCAATACCTTCCTGGATGAAGAGATGGATCAGGGCATCCTGACCATCAATAAGATCGATGTGTATGAGGGGAGCGTGCTCATCGCGGCAAACGGCTCCAACGCCGGCACCATCACCGCCTGCACGGAGGATGTCCTTGTCGCGGCGCTGCAAACGCGGACTGCCGCGGGGGGCGCTGCCGCCAAGGCGGTCATCCTCGGCGCGGACATGGATCTCACGCAGGGGGTCGCCCTCACCGCCGGGAGCGTGGCGCTTGACCTCAACGGCAAGACGCTCACATTCGACGGAGCGGGCATCATCGATCTGTATGAGAGTGCGTCCATGACCGTTTCGGGCAATGGGACGATCGATCAGCGCATGACCTCCGAACTCGGCTACCTGTTCCGGCTGGGCGGAAATTCCGCGCTCACGGTCAACGGCGGCACCTACGTTGCCGGGCTGACGGTGATTCAGGCGGGCGGCGAGGCGCAGGTATCCGTTACAGGCGGTACGTTCTCGGCGCTAGTGGGTTGGAACAATACCTATTGGCTCCTCAACCTCATCGATAACAGCGGGGCGCAGATCATTGTCACGGGCGGCACGTTCGTGAATTTCGATCCCTCTCAAAGCCAGACGGAAAACCCCGAAGCCAACTTCGTGGCGGACGGATATACCGTCACGCAAGGGACGGACGGGGACGGCAACCCGACCTATACGGTCGTGCTCGAGGCGGTGCAGCCCTGACGCGGCATAGCGGCAAATCGGCTTTCATTTCCCGCCCGCAGGCAATGCGGGCGGGCATACCGGGCGGCGGGCGCGCAGGAGCGCCTGCCCCCGACCAGATGCAATCTGAAAGGAGAAGAGTATGAAAGGAAAGACAAGATCGATCGTATTGTCCGCACTGGCAATCGGGTGCAGTGCGGCGCTCATCGCAGGGGCAACGCTTGCGGCGTTCTCTTCGTCCGACGAATACAGCTTTCTCATTCAGGGCGCGGACGTGAACGTCACGTCGTCGCTCGATCTCGTGTCCATGTCCTATGCGGCGGAGGCGACGCCGCAGGACGTGACATTGGTCACCGATAACGGGGCAGGGGATGCCGACAGCGCGGAAAACGCCATCACATTGGACAACGGACTGGGCAACGCCTCCGTCACGGCGTCCGCGCAGGAGGGCGCCGCCGCGTCGGTCAGCCTGCTGCTCGGAAGGGGCGTGAGTGCCGAGTTTGCACTCACGCTGGAAAATGCGAGCAACGTCTCCATAAAATACATCGCTTATCTTGTGGCGGAGAGCGGCGCGGCGTACACCGTCGACGGCAGCGCGATCGAAAACGGCACGCGCATTCTGACGTCGGACGCGGAAGGTCAGCCGGGCTGGGCGCAGGCGGCAACGCAGACCGGGACGGTCACGCTGGATTTCAGCATTGCGCTGCCGTGGAGCGCGGCGGAGGATGCCTCCTCCCCGACGGAGATGACGCTCATCGTGCGCGCCGTGCAGTCCAACGCCGAAGGGACGATCGGGGAAACGGTCACGATCGAAGCGACGGGTGATGCCGCCGCAAACGGTGCCGCACTGGAGGCGGCGATCAGTCAGGCGGTCGGCCCCACGGTCATTTCCCTCGGAGCGGGGGAATATCAGCTCTCCGGTGCGCTGGAGATCCCTGCGGGGATCAGCCTCTTCGGAGCGCAAAAGGGGATGACCGCGGCCGAATGGGCAAAGGATCCGGACGCGGCAAAGACAATCATCACTGCGCCCGAGGGCGCTTCCGAGATCCTCAAGATCTCCCAGGGGGAGGGGGAGACGATCTCCGACGTTGTGATCGACGGCGTCCTTGTGGACGGCGGGAACAGGAGCGTCAAGGGCATTTTGGTGCAGAAAACGGCAGGGGAGCCGCTGAGCGGGATCGTGATCCGGAACTCTGCGTTTACAAGCTGCTGGAATGACGGCATCAACGTCAACAATACGAACGGCGCCGTGATCGAAGGGAACTATGTCGAGGGTATCTACGACAATGCGATCAATCTGGAGGGATATGACAACGCCGTCGGCGTGACGGCCTATATCCGCAACAATGTGATCGAAAACGTCGGCGAAAACAACGGCACGGAGAACGGTGCGATCCGTGTGACGGAGGGCGCCGGAGACGTGGTCGTCTCCGGGAACACCATCACCAATGTCGCCTCCCACAGTCAGAATGAGACAAGTATCGATATGGGAGAGTCCGCGATCGTGATCGAAAAGGTCTTTGAAGGCGGCGTCATCGTGGTCGAAGACAATGAGATCTCCAATGCACAGCAGGGGATCGCCGTCTATAAATTCTCGGCGACGGCGCAGACTGACCGCGTGATCATCCGCAACAATGTTTTGACCGACTGCGGCTTTTTTGCCATTGCAACAAGTACGCTGAATTATGATAAATTTGCGGAAACCGCAGTTGTGGAGATCACGGGAAACACCTATTCGGGGAGTCAGCCTACGAAGGGGATCGTCTATCTGGAGACCGTCAACAAATATGATGAAGTTACGGCCGGCTGGAAGGTGATCGTCGACGGGGCGGAATATACCGATGAAATGACGATCGTCGGAACGGCGGCAGACCTGCTTGCGTTTGCAGGGAGCGTCAATGCAGGCAATACTTTCTCCGGCGAGACGGTGGCGCTTGTCAATGACATCGACCTTTCGGGAACGGCGTGAACGCCCATCGGAACATATTATGTCGCAACCAATACCGGGAATGCGTTCAGCGGGACATTGGAAGGAAACGGCAAAACGATCAGCGGGCTGCAGCGCTCGGCTGCGGATTCGGTGGATTACTTTGGCGGACTGTTTACCTATCTGCAGGGTGCGACCGTCCGGAATCTGACTGTCTCTGCCTCGATCATCACGACGGGCTGGGCGGGTATCCTTGCAAGCCGCGTGAACAACTCTACGATCACCGGCGTGGCCACGCAGGGGAGCATCGAAGGGAGCGGGGCTTCCGCATCTGTCGCCGGTCTGTGCGAATACCTCTATCAATCCAAGGTTGAGGAATGCACGAATGCGGCAACAGTAAAAAATCAGGGCGGATCGGAAGATGTCAGCCTCTATGCAGCCGGGATCGCCTGCGAAGTCAACGGTTCGACGATCACGGATTGCAACAACAGCGGCTCGATCACGGCTGAGGCGGGCGCTGCGGTGTATGCTTATATCGGCGGTATCGCCGCTTATATCAAAAACGGTTCGTCTGTCAGCGGGTGCAAAAATTTTGCAGCGGTGCAGGTGACGGCCGGGGCGTACTGTGAAGTCGGCGGCATCATCGGAAACGTATACTTTGAGGATGCGGGAGCCATGACTGTCTCTGGGAATATCAATGAAGGCGATGTGTCCGGTACGGCGAACGACGTGTATATCGGCGGAATTGCCGGGACGGTCTATGCCGCAAGAGAAGCATATGATGAAAACAAGGAGTTTATCGGATACATTTCGAACGAAGTGACCGTATCCGGCAACGAAAACAGCGGCGATGTTACCATGTCGCCCTCCGCAGATGGGTCGGCTGACGAGGGCAATCGTCCCGCTGCCGGCGGCGTGATCGGCTGGGTGTCGACGATGGGCGGTTTCACGCAGAGTAATAATTCTTCCAGCGGGGACGTTACGAATTCATCCGTTCGGGGCGTGACGAATGAGATCGTCGGTGAAACGGTCACGGTATCAAATGCCGGCGGCGTGATCGGCTGGGTGTCGACGATGGGCGGTTTCACGCAGAGTAATAATTCTTCCAGCGGGGACGTTACGAATTCATCCGTTCGGGGCGTGACGAATGAGATCGTCGGTGAAACGGTCACGGTATCAAATTCATAAAGCAAAACAACCGGAAGGGCTCTCTCTTCCGGTTGTTTTTTACTATACGGCAGAAGCGGCGTACAATCGGTGCGCATATCCGGAACAAGTAAAATAACGGCGCGGACTCCGGCGCCTCCTCATGGAAAGGGAGGGCCGGCGGAGAGACTGCGCAATGCGGCGGGGCGTGTCCGGCGGGGGTTGCCTTGCGGGTACAATCCCGTCGGTTTTTGAAGTGAAAAAGCGCGGCTGCGGACAAAAGTCCGCAGCCGCGCCGCATTCTTTGATTTTTCTTTCAGATCGCGATCCCGATGATCGCCCAGCAGAGGAACAGCCACCAGACGATGCCCCACAGGGCGTATTTTCCGCAGGTGCGGGCAAGCGCCGTCTTGTTGTCGGGCAGCGCAAAGTAACACACGATCCCGACGATCGGGATGAGCCAGCAGAGGATCCTGTACCCGACGACGCCGTCGCCGAACGTCTTTTTGAACCACGGCCCGATGGACTGATAGAAGCTCACCGACGCGTTCCGATCAACCGCCCAGCCGAGCCCGATAAACAGGACGGACACGATGAGATACAGCCATGCAAGTCCGAATGTCCCGCCCGCGTTCGTGCAGAGGTTCATGACGAGCAGGATGAGCGAGACACTCATGAAAAAGGAAACGTCGCGATCGGAATGGTTGGCGATGTACGCATAATAAATGAGCGTGAACACCAACAGGATCAGCGTGACGATACCCAATGCTACCATTATATTTTCCCCCCGATGCAATACTTTCTTCTATTATAATACGGGTTTTTCCGGTTGTCAAGGCGTAAAAAGAAATTTCTGTGAAAAAACAATGCCGGAACCGGGATGGGGGAGGAACGCAAATTCCGCGCGGCGCATAGGATGGCGGGAGAGCCTCTGACGGGGCGGAAGGAGGTGCGCCGATGCAATGGTTCATGGGCCTGGACGCCTGGCTGCAGGCGCTGCTTGCTTCTCTCATCATGTATTCGATGACGGCGCTCGGGGCGGCGTGCGTCTTCTTCTCCAGGCGTCCGAACGCGAATTTTCTCACGCTGCTCCTGGGCGCGTCGGCGGGGATCATGATTGCGGCGAGCTTTTTTTCGCTGCTCCTGCCCGCCATCGAGGCGCAGGGGCCGCTTCCCGCCTATGTCACGGTGACGGCGGGTTTTTTTCTGGGCGGGGCGTTCCTTGTGGCAAGCGATGTCCTCCTCTCGCATACGCAGCACCGCTTCCGCGCCATCGGCGACAAGCGTACGGCGCTGCTGTACTTTGCCGTCACGCTGCACAATGTGCCGGAGGGGATGGCGGTGGGGGTAGCGTTTGCTGCGGGCGCCGCCCTCTCGGCGGAGGGCGGCGCGCTTGCGGGACTCTTGCTGGCGCTCGGCATCGCCGTACAGAACTTTCCGGAGGGGATGTGCGTCGCCTTTCCCATGCGCGCCAGGGGGATGTCCCGCGTGCGCAGCTTTCTCTTTGCGCAGGGGTCGGGCGCGGTGGAAGTCCCCGCCTGCGTCCTGGGCGCGCTCGCCGCCACCGCCGTGGGAAGCCTTCTGCCGTGGGCGCTCGCATTCTCCGCGGGGGCGATGGTCGCCGTCGTCTGCTCCGAACTCATCCCCGAATGCTTTTCCGGAAACAAGACGCTCGCAACGGCGGGGGTGGTCGTCGGATTCTGCCTGATGATGGCGCTGGACGTCGCCCTCGGATAAGGGGGCGCGCGACAAGCAAGTCGCAGGAAAAACAGACAAAAAAACCTGCGTAACGCTTGACGCAAAGCGGGACGTTTGGTATAATGGGATAGGAAAAAGGCAGCTCTGTTCTGCCATATACGGCAGATGAGAAAAGGATCCCACGTCAGAGCCGGTTTTTTTCGCACAGAAAAAAACTGCTCTTTTTCATTTTTTCGGAAAATATACCTGCGGGCGCACCCGCATTACGGAGGGCAAAATATATGAAGAAAGTTGCAGTGATCATGGGCAGCGACAGCGATCTTCCCATTGTCGAGCGGGCATTCCCCGTGTTTGAGGAGTACGGCGTTGCCTATGAGGTACACGTCTATTCGGCGCACCGCACGCCCGTTGAGGCGCGTATGTTCGCGCAGAACGCCGCGGAGAACGGCTTTGGCGCCATCATTGCCGCCGCGGGCAAGGCGGCGCACCTCGCCGGCTCCCTTGCCGCGAACACCGTTCTGCCCGTTATCGGCATCCCCGTCAAGAGTTCCACGCTGGACGGGCTGGATGCCCTTCTCTCCACGGTACAGATGCCTTCCGGCATTCCCGTGGCGACCGTCGCCATCGACGGCGCGCAGAACGCCGCCCTGCTTGCGGTGGAGATCCTCGCCGTCTCCGATGAGAAGCTGCATGAAAAGCTCATGGAGGCCCGCCGCACCGCGACGGAGAAGGTGCTCAAGAAGGATGCGGAGATCGCCGCAAAGTACAACAAGTAACCGTTTTATACCAAAGGGTAAAGGAGATAATTCGTATGGAAACCGAAAAGACTGTTCAGCTCTATGAAGGCAAGGCAAAAAAGGTGTACGCCACCGCCGATCCCGCGCTCTGCATCGTGTCCTACAAGGACGATGCGACGGCGTTCAACGGCCTCAAAAAGGGTACCATCGCGGGCAAGGGCGTGGTCAACAACCGCATGACCAATCTGCTCATGCAGCTTCTGGAGAAGACGGGCGTTCCCACCCACTTCGTCAAGGAGCTCTCCGAGCGGGACACGCTCGTCAAAAAGGTGAGCATCGTTCCCCTCGAGGTCATCATCCGCAACGTGTCGGCGGGGTCGTTTTCCAAGCGCTACGGCGTGGAGGAGGGCATCGTGTTCGACGAGCCGACCATCGAGTTCTCCTACAAGAACGACGATCTGGGCGACCCGCTCATCAACTCCTACCATGCGATCGCCCTGAAGCTGGCGACCAAGGAGGAGATCGAGACCATCAAGAAGTATGCGTTCAAGGTCAACGAGGTGCTCAAGGCATACTTTGCGCATCTGGGCGTCAGGCTCATCGACTTCAAGCTGGAGTTCGGCCGCCTGCCAGACGGCACCATTGTGCTTGCCGATGAGATCTCTCCCGATACCTGCCGCTTCTGGGATGCCAAGACCAACGAGAAGCTGGACAAAGACCGTTTCCGCCGCGATATGGGCGGCGTAGAGGACGCGTATGCGGAGATCTTCAAGCGCGTCACGGAGGGAGACTAACGTTCATGGGACATGAGATCCACGAGGAGTGCGGCGTATTCGGCATCTTTTCGCCGGACGTACAGAACGTCGCATCGACCACCTACTATGCCCTGTTTGCCCTGCAGCACAGGGGGCAGGAATCGGCCGGCATCGTCGTCAATAACGACGGTGTGTTCAACTCCTACAAGGATGTGGGGCTGGTCAACGATATCTTCACCTCCGACGTGCTTGCAAAACTGGGGCTGGGCAACATGGCGATCGGCCATGTGCGCTACGGCACCACCGGCACGAGCGGCAGGGAGAACGCGCAGCCCATCGTCGTCAAACATCTCAAGGGAAACATGGCGCTCGCGCACAACGGCAACCTCATCAACGCGACGGAACTTCGGGAGGAGCTGGAGAACGAGGGCTGTATCTTCCATACGACTTCGGATACCGAGGTCATCGCCTATGTCATCACGCGCGAGCGCGTCAAGGCGCGCTCCATTGAGGAGGCGGTGCTCTCCGCCATGAACAAACTCAAGGGGGCGTATTCGCTCGTGGTCATGTCGCCCTCCAAGCTCATCGCGGCGCGCGATCCCCTGGGCTTCCGCCCGCTGTGCTTCGGCACGCGGGAGGACGGCAGCTATCTCATCGCCTCCGAGTCGTGCGCCCTCAACGCGGTCGGCGCGCACAAGGTGCGTGAGGTGGAGCCGGGCGAAATGCTCGTCATCACCAAGGACGGCATCAAGTCGGACACCTCCCACTGCGGCGGGAAGAAGGCGTTCTGCGTGTTTGAATACTTCTACACCGCCCGCCCCGATTCGGAGATCGACGGCTGTTATGTCCACGACGCGCGGATGCGCGCGGGCGCGTTCCTCTATGAGAAGTACAAGATCGATGCGGACATCGTCATCGGCGTGCCCGATTCGGGGCTGGATGCGGCGCTCGGCTATGCGCAGGCGTCGGGCATCCCCTACGGCATCGGCTTTATCAAGAACAAGTATATCGGCAGGACGTTTATCGCGCCCGATCAGAAGGTGCGCGAGGATCGCGTGAAGATCAAGCTCAACGTCATCGCCTCGGCGGTGGACGGCAAGCGCGTCATCCTCGTGGACGATTCCATCGTGCGCGGCACGACGAGCGCGCGCATCGTGCGCCTTCTGCGCGAGGCGGGGGCGACCGAGGTGCATTTCCTCTCCTCAGCGCCTAAGTTCCTCAATCCCTGCTACTACGGCACGGATATCGATTCGCGCGAGAACCTCATCGCCTGCCACCACACCACGGAGGAGATCGCCAAGATCATCGGCGCCGATTCGGTGGGGTATCTGGATATCGCGCACGCGCGGCTCCTTGCGGGCGGGAACGGCGAAGGGTTTTGCTGCGCCTGCTTTGACGGCGTGTATCCCACCGAGATCCCCAAGGAGCCGGGCAAGGATCGCTTCGAGCGGCCCATTGCCGGCAGGCCCATCAGCGAAAATCCCAAATTCCGGAAGACGGCGGAGTGAGACATGGACAAGAGTTATTCGGACAGCTATAAGGCGGCGGGGGTGGACATCACCGCGGGATACAGGGCGGTGGAGCTGATGAAAAAGCACGTCGCCCGCACCATGCCCGAGGGCAGGGCGGACATCGGCGGCTTCGGCGGGCTGTTTCCCCTGGACATGGCGGGCATGAAGGAGCCCGTACTCGTCTCCGGAACGGACGGCGTCGGCACCAAGATCAAGCTCGCCTTCCTTTTGGACAGGCATGACACGGTGGGCATCGACTGCGTCGCCATGTGCGTCAACGACATCATCTGCTGCGGCGCAAAGCCGCTCTTCTTCCTCGACTACATTGCCTGCGGCAGGAACGAGCCGGAGAAGATCGCTTCCATCGTGGGCGGCGTGGCGGAGGGCTGCGTGCGCGCGGGCTGTGCGCTCATCGGCGGGGAGACCGCCGAGCATCCCGGCCTCATGCCCGAGGAGGAATATGACCTTGCGGGCTTCGCCGTGGGGGTGGTGGATAAGTCCAAGGTCATTGACAATACCGCGATGCGCGAGGGGGACGTCATGCTGGCGCTCCCTTCCTCGGGCGTACATTCCAACGGCTTCTCGCTGGTCAGAAAGGTTTTCGACGTCGAACACTGCGACCTGAACGCCCCCGTCGAAGAGCTGGGTGGAAAGGGGCTGGGCGAAGTGCTGCTCACGCCCACGAAGATCTATGTGAAACCCGTTCTGGCGCTTCTGAAAGAGGTCGCCGTCAAGGGCATCTCCCACATCACGGGGGGCGGCTTCTATGAAAATATGCCCCGCTCCATTCCCGCGGGACTGGGCGTGAGGATCGCGCGCGCGGACGTAAAAGTGCTGCCCGTGTTCGATCTCATCGCCCGCACGGGCAACATCTCCGAGCACGATATGTTCAATACTTTCAACATGGGCGTCGGCATGAGCATCGTCGTCGCAAGAGAGGACACCGACCGTGCGATCGGCATCCTGAAGGCGAACGGTGAGGAGGCGTACGTTCTCGGGGAGATCGTACGCGGCGACGGGGTGACGCTCGTATGAATAAGATCCGCGTCGCCGTCCTCTGTTCGGGCGGCGGCACCAATTTACAGGCCATTCTGGACAGCGCCGCGGCGGGCAGGATCCCCTCGGGGGAGATCGCCCTCGTCGTCAGCGACAACGCCTCCGCCTATGCGCTCGAGCGCGCCGCGAAGGCGAACGTTCCCACTTTTATTGCCGACCGGAAGGCCATTCCCGACCGCCTTGCGCGCGAGAGGGCGATCTTAGGGGTGCTCAAGGAGCACGGCATCGGACTGGTCGTCCTCGCGGGGTTCATGACCATTCTGAGCGAGGCGTTCACTAAGGCGTACGAGATGCGCATCATCAATGTGCATCCCTCCCTCATCCCCAGCTTCTGCGGCCCCGGTTTTTACGGGCTGAAGGTGCATGAGGCGGCGCTCGCGCGCGGGGTGAAGGTGACGGGCGCCACCGTACACTACGTCAACGAGGTGTGCGACGGCGGCCCCATCATCGCGCAGAGGGCGGTGTACGTCGAGGAGGGGGACACCCCCGAGACGCTGCAGAAGCGCGTCATGCACGAGGCGGAATGGATCATTCTCCCGCAGGCGGTGCAGTCCGTCTGCAAGACACTTTTGAAATCTGAGGTGTAACATGGGCTACGAAGTCAGAAATATGCGCGAGGTGCTCTCGGGTAATCCCTATCCCGGACGCGGCATTGTCATCGGCAGAAGCGCGGACGGCAAAAAGGCGGTCTATGCCTACTTCATCATGGGCAGGAGCGAAAATTCCCGCAACCGCGTCTTTCGCGAGGAAGGGGAGACGCTCACCATCTATCCCTACGACGAGAGCAGGGTGGAGGATCCCTCCCTCATCATCTATTCCCCCGTCAAGCGGGTGGGGGAGGACATCATCGTCACCAACGGCGATCAGACGGACACCATCGAGGAATACCTCAGGATGGGCAAGTGCTTCCGCTGCGCCCTGAAAACGCGCACGTTCGAGCCGGACGCACCCAACTATACGCCTCGCATCAGCGGCATTCTGCACTTGAAGCAGGGCGGATTCACCTATGAGATGTCCATTTTGAAGAGCGCGGACGGCAGAGGGGAGAAGTGCAACCGCTACACCTTTGACTATGAACCCGTAAGCGGGCTCGGACACTTTCTCCACACCTATATGACGGACGGCAATCCCCTGCCCACCTTCGAGGGGGAGCCGGAGCGCGTCGCCGTCCCGGACGACATCGATGCATTTGCCAATGAGATCTGGGAGAGCCTGGATGCGGACAATAAAATTTCGCTCATTGTCTGCGCGGTGGATCTTGCCGCGGGGACGCAGAAGCGCATCGTCATCAACAAGTACGCGAACGCGTGACACAGGAGGAACGCAATGAATGAATTTCAGCTGAAGTATGGCTGCAACCCCAACCAGAAGCCCGCGCGCATCTTTATGGCGGACGGGAGCGACCTGCCCGTGGAGATCCTGAACGGCAGGCCGGGGTATATCAACTTTCTGGACGCCTTCAACTCCTGGCAGCTCGTCAAGGAATTGAAGGAGGCGACGGGCATGTGCGCCGCCACCAGCTTCAAGCACGTCTCGCCCACATCGGCGGCGGTGGGGAAGCCGCTCTCGCCCGCCCTCAAACAGGCGTGCTTTGTCGATGACATCGCGGGACTGGACGATTCGCCCCTCGCCTGCGCCTATGCGCGCGCAAGGGGGACGGACAGAATGTCCTCCTTCGGCGACTGGATCGCCCTCTCCGACGAGTGCGACGAGGTGACTGCTTCGATCATCAAGCGCGAGGTGTCCGACGGCATCATTGCGCCCGCCTATTCGCCCAAGGCGCTCGAGATCTTAAAGAACAAGAAGAAGGGGGCGTACAACATCGTCAGAATTGACCCCGGTTACGTTCCTGCCGAGATCGAAAGAAAGCAGGTGTTCGGCGTCACGTTCGAGCAGGGGCGCAATAACTACAAGATTGACCGCGCTACCTTCTCCAACATCGTTACGAAGAACAAAAAACTGCCCGATGACAAAGCGATCGATCTGATCATCGCGCTCATCACGCTCAAATATACGCAGTCCAACTCCGTCTGCTTTGCGGCGGACGGGCAGGCGATCGGCGTGGGCGCGGGGCAGCAGTCGCGCATCCACTGCACCCGCCTCGCGGGACAGAAGGCGGATCTGTGGCACCTGCGCCAGAGCGAGAAGGTGCTCTCCCTGCGCTTTGCGGACGGGGTGGGCAGGCCGGAGAAGAACAACATCATCGACCTCTATCTCTCCGACGACGCCGACGAGGTACTCGCCGAGGGGGAATGGCAGAAGAACTTCGCCGTCCGCCCCCAGCCCTTCACGCGGGAGGAGAAGGCGGCGTACCTTGCCGCGATCCGCGGCGTGTCGCTGGGCAGCGATGCCTTTTTCCCCTTCTCGGACAACATCGAACGCGCCTTCCGCAGCGGCGTGGACTACGTTGCCCAGCCGGGCGGCTCGGTGCGCGACGATCTGGTGATCGAGGCGGCGGACGCGCACAACATGGTCATGGCATTCACGGGAATGCGCCTGTTCCATCACTGAAAAAAGGACGCGCGCACCGCGGCGCAGTCGGCTGCGGCGGGCGCGTCTGTACTTTTTTTCGAGGCAATCATTTATGGATATTCTGGTAGTCGGCGGCGGCGGCAGAGAGCACGCCGTCATCAAGGCGCTCAAAAAGAGCAGGCGTGCGGGGAAAATCTATGCGCTCCCCGGCAACGGCGGCATTGCGGCGGACGCCGAGTGCGTGCCGGTCAAGGCGACGGACATTGCGGGCATTGTCGCGATTGCGCGTGAACGCAACGTCGATTTCGCGGTGGTCACGCCCGATGACCCGCTGGTCATGGGCTGCGTGGACGCGCTGGAGGCGGCGGGCGTTCCCTGCTTCGGCCCCACAAAGGATGCGGCGATCATCGAGGGGAGCAAGGTGTTCTCCAAGAACCTGATGAAAAAGTACGGCATCCCCACGGCGGCGAGCGAGGTGTTCACCGATCCCGCCGCGGCAGAGGAATACCTGCGCACGGCGCACTATCCCACCGTCATCAAGGCGGACGGGCTGGCGCTGGGCAAGGGCGCCGTCATCGTCGGCAGCTTTGACGAGGCGCAGAAAACGATCAGGGAGATGATGGTGGACAAGGTATTCGGCGCGAGCGGGGAGCGCGTCCTCATCGAGGAGTTCCTCACCGGGCCGGAGGTGTCCGTCTTGTCCTTTACGGACGGCAAGATCGTCGTCCCCATGGTCTCCTCCATGGATCACAAGCGCGCGAAGGACAACGACGAGGGGCTGAATACGGGCGGCATGGGTACCGTTGCGCCCAATCCCTATTACACGCCGGAGATCGCGGCGGAGTGCATGGAGAAGATTTTCCTGCCCACCGTGCGTGCGATGAACGCGGAGGGGCGCACCTTCAAGGGCTGCCTCTACTTCGGGCTGATGCTCACCGCAGACGGCCCCAAGGTCATCGAATACAACTGCCGCTTCGGCGACCCCGAGACGCAGGTGGTGCTGCCCCTTTTGCAGAGCGACCTGTTGGAGATCATGCTCGCCGTGCGCGGCGGCAGCTTAAGGCCGGATATGGTTCGCTTCTCCCCGGGTGCGGCGTGCTGCGTGGTGCTCGCCTCCGAGGGATACCCCAAGAAATATGAGACGGGCTATCCCATCACCATGCCCGAGGTCGGCGCAAACGAGGCTATCTATGTCGCGGGCGCAAAGTTTGAGAACGGGCAGCTCGTCACCTCGGGCGGCAGGGTGCTGGGCGCCGTCGCCACGGCGGATACGCTCAAGGGGGCGGTCGACGCCGCCTACGCGCTCGCCGGCCGCATCCACTTTGAAAACGCCTATATGCGCCGCGACATCGGACGGCGCGCATTGATGGCGCAGGGCAAACAATAACGAAATTCAGAGCACGGGAGAAACAGGCATGGTCTACAGAGTATATGTGGAGAAGAAAGACGGCTTCGACAACGAGGCGCGCGCCCTTCTTGCGGACGTGAAGGAGCTTCTGGGCATTTCGGGCGTGAGCCGCATCCGCATCCTCAACCGCTATGACGCGGAGGACATCGACGGGGAGCTGTTTGAACAGTGCGTGCATACCGTCTTTTCCGAACCGCAGATGGACAGGGCGAGCGAGGGCGCCGACCTTGCGGGTGCGCGCGTGTTCGCGGTGGAGTATCTGCCCGGGCAGTTCGATCAGCGCGCCGATTCGGCGGCGCAGTGCATCCAGCTCATCTCCATGAAGCCCCGTCCCGTCATCCGCACCGCCAAGGTGTACGCCGTCTACGGCGCCGCATCGGAGGACGAACTGGATGCGATCAAGAAGTACGTCATCAACCCCGTGGAGAGCCGCGAGGCATCCCTCGCCATTCCTTCCACGCTCAAGATCTCGCACCCCGTTCCCTCGGAAGTGCGGACGCTCACGGGATTTTTGCAGCTCGACAAAGAGGGGCTTGCGGACTTTGTCAAGACGTACGACCTCGCCATGGACGCGGACGACGTCGCCTTCTGCCAGAGCTATTTTCGGCGGGAGGGGCGCGATCCCACCCTCACCGAGATCAGGATGATCGATACCTACTGGTCGGATCACTGCCGCCATACCACCTTTCTCACCACGATCGACTCGGTGAAGTTCGAGGACGAGCTTCTGCAGAGGGCGTATGACGACTATCTTGCGGCGCGCGCGGAGATCGGAAGGGAAAAGCCCGTCAACCTCATGGACATCGGCACCATCGCGGCAAAACTTCTGAAGAAGCGCGGCCTGCTGGAAAAGCTGGATGAATCGGAGGAGATCAACGCCTGCACCGTCAAGATCAAGGTGAACGTGGACGGGGAAGAGCAGAACTGGCTGCTCCTCTTCAAGAACGAGACGCACAACCATCCCACCGAGATCGAGCCCTTCGGCGGCGCGGCGACCTGCATCGGCGGCGCCATCCGCGACCCGCTCTCGGGCAGGAGCTATGTCTACGCCGCCATGCGCGTGACGGGCGCGGGCGACCCGCTCGTCCCCGTGAAGGATACGATGCCCGGAAAGCTCCCGCAGCGCAAGATCGTCACGACCGCGGCGGCGGGATATTCCTCCTACGGCAATCAGATCGGGCTTGCCACGGGGCAGGTGGATGAGCTCTACCACCCCGGCTATGTGGCAAAGCGGCTGGAGATCGGCGCCGTCATTGCGGCGACGCCCGCGGAGAACGTGCGCCGCGAGGTACCTGCGCCCGGCGACAAGGTCATCCTTCTGGGCGGCAGAACGGGCCGCGATGGCTGCGGCGGCGCGACGGGTTCCTCCAAGTCGCACACGCTGGAGTCGCTCACCCACTGCGGGGCGGAGGTACAGAAGGGCAACGCGCCCGAGGAGCGCAAACTCCAGCGCCTCTTCCGTAACCGGGACGCCATGCTGTTCATCAAGCGCTGCAATGACTTCGGCGCGGGCGGCGTGAGCGTCGCCATCGGCGAACTTGCCGACGGGCTGGACATCGACCTCAACGCCGTCCCCAAGAAGTATGACGGGCTGGACGGCACCGAACTTGCCATCTCCGAATCGCAGGAACGCATGGCGGTCGTCGTGGAAGCGGACAGGGCGCAGGAGTTCATTTCAATCGCCGAACAGGAGAACCTGGAGGCGACCGTCGTCGCCACCGTCACTGAAAGTCCCCGCCTCGTCATGCGCTGGAACGGGAAGACCATCGTCGACGTCTCGCGCGAGTTTTTGAATTCCAACGGTGCGGAGAAGCATACCGACGTTGCGCCCGCCGCGTGCGGGCAGTGGCAGCGCACGGTCAGAGGGACGTTCAGCGAAAACTATACCCGTCTTGCGGACGATCTGAACGTCTGCTCCAAGCGCGGGCTTGCCGAGCGCTTCGATTCCACCATCGGCGCCGGCACCGTGCTCATGCCCTTCGGCGGCAGGTATCAGCTCACGCCCCCGCAGGCGATGGTACATCTGGTCAGCGTGGAGAAGGGGCATACGGACACCGTCTCCTACATGGCGTGGGGCGGCAATCCCTACATCACAGAAAAGAGCCCCTATCACGGCGCATATCTCGCCGTGGTGGAGAGCGTCGCCAAACTCATCGCTTCGGGCGCCGGGATCGAGGATACGTATCTGAGTTTTCAGGAATACTTCCTGAAACCGGGACACGATCCCGCCCGCTGGGGACAGCCGCTTGCGGCGCTTTTGGGCGCGTTCGAGGCGCAAAAGGAACTGGGCATCGCCGCCATCGGCGGGAAGGACTCCATGAGCGGCACGTTCGAACATATCGACGTTCCGCCCACCCTCGTCTCCTTTGCCGTGACCACGGGCAGGGCGGGGGAGGTCGTCTCACCCGAGTTCAAGGCGTCCGGCCACAAGGTCGTGTTGCTCGCGCCCGAGTATGACGGGACGGGGCTGCCCGTCACGGCCTCTTTGAAGAGCGTTTTTGCAAGGGTGACGCAGCTCATGCGCGCGGGCAGGGTACTTTCCGCATGGACGCCCGGCTACGGCGGCGTTGCCGAGGGCGTGATGAAGATGTGCTTCGGCAACATGGTCGGCTTCCGCTATGCCGAGAGTGTCACGCCGGAGATGATGTTCGGCTATCGGTACGGCGCTTTCATCCTGGAGCTTGCCGAGGATATCCCCGTCGGCATCCCCCTGGGCGAGACGACTGCCGTGGGTGCCATTGCTTATGGCGGCGAGCGGCTCTTCCTCACCGACCTTCTGCGCGTGTATGAGGACAAGCTCGAACCCGTCTATGCCTGCAATATTGCCGCGCCTGCGGAGTCGGTGCGCAACTTCACCTTCCGCACGCACAGCGCGCTTGCGAGCGAGGCGAAGTTTGCCCGTCCGCGCGTGCTCATCCCCGTGTTCCCCGGCACCAACTGCGAATACGATACCGCCAAGGCGTTCGCCGATGCGGGCGCGCTGCCGGAGATCTTCGTCATCCGCAACCGCTCCGCCGGGGAGGTCGCGCGCTCTGCCGAGGCGTTCGCGGAGAAGGTCGCGAACAGCCAGATTGTGTTCATCCCCGGCGGTTTCTCGGGCGGCGACGAGCCGGACGGCTCGGGCAAGTTCATCACGGCGTTCTTCCGCGGTGCGCGCGTGAAGGAGGAGATCGCCCGTCTGCTCGAAGTGCGGCAGGGGCTGATGGGGGGCATCTGCAACGGGTTCCAGGCGCTCATCAAGCTCGGACTCGTGCCGTACGGCAGGATCATCGATACCGACGAAAACTGCCCGACATTGACCTACAACAACATTGCCCGTCATCAGTCGCGCATCGTGCGCGTGCGTGTGGCGAGCGTGCATTCGCCCTGGCTCTCGCTCGTGGAGCCGGGAGAGGTATTCTCCGTTCCCATCTCGCACGGGGAGGGCAAGTTCATTGCCTCTCCCTCGCTCATCGAAAAACTGGCTGAGAACGGACAGATTATGACGCAGTACGTCGATCTCACCGGCAACGCTTCCATGGACGTCCACTTCAACCCCAACGGTTCGGCGGCGGCGATTGAGGGCATCCTCTCGCCCGACGGCAGAGTGTTCGGCAAGATGGGTCATGCGGAGCGCAAGGGCGCGGGGCTGTACCGCAACGTCCCGGGCGAATATGACATGAAGCTGTTCGAGAGCGCGGTGAAGTACTACGACTGAGTTCACGCAAATCTTTGCCGTGAGGGAAAAAATACCGCCGCGGCGGGCAGCAAATTTTGAAGAGGGATGGAGAGAAACATGAAATCGGACATTGAGATCGCGCAGAGCGCAAAACTGCAGCCCGTTTCGGACATTGCCGGAGAGGTCGGACTCACGGAGGACGACATCGAGTACTATGGCAGGTACAAGGCGAAGGTGAGCCTTGACGTGATGAACCGTGCGGGTGCGGACGGAAAGCTCATCCTCGTCACCGCCATCACGCCCACGCCTGCGGGCGAGGGCAAGACGACCACCACCATCGGCCTTGCGGACGGATTGCGCCGCATCGGCAAGCGGGCGGTCGTTGCCCTGCGCGAGCCCTCCTTGGGGCCGGTGTTCGGCGTCAAGGGCGGCGCCGCGGGCGGCGGCTATGCACAGGTGGTGCCGATGGAGGACATCAACCTGCACTTCACGGGCGATATGCACGCCATCGGCGCGGCGGCAAACCTGCTCGCCGCCATGCTGGACAACCACATTTTCCAGGGGAACGCGCTGGGCATTGACAAGGACAGGATCACCTGGAAGCGCTGCGTGGACATGAACGACAGGCAGCTGCGCTTCATCGAGGACGGCCTGGGCGGCGGCAAGAACGGCGTTCCCCGCAAGGATGGCTATGAGATCACCGTCGCCAGCGAGGTGATGGCGATTCTCTGCCTTGCCACCTCGCTCGCCGACCTCAAGGAGCGTTTAAAGCGCATCGTCGTCGGCTATACGTATGACGGAAAACCCGTCACGGCGGGCGACCTCAAGGCGGCGGGAGCGATGTGCGCCCTGCTCAAGGACGCCCTCAAGCCCAATCTCGTGCAGACGCTCGAGGGAACGCCCGCCTTTGTCCACGGCGGGCCGTTCGCCAACATTGCGCACGGGTGCAACTCCGTCGTGGCGACGCGTACGGCGCTCAGGCTGGGCGACTATGTGGTCACGGAGGCGGGCTTCGGCGCCGACCTCGGGGCGGAGAAGTTTCTCGACATCAAGTGCCGCTGCGCGGGGCTGAAGCCCGCGGCGTGCGTGGTGGTCGCCACTGTGCGCGCGCTCAAGATGCACGGCGGCGCCGCAAAGGCGGATCTCGCGCGGGAGGATCTCGCCGCGCTGGAGGCGGGGCTGCCCAACCTTCTGCGCCATGTGCGCAACATGAAGGAGGTGTACGGCCTGCCCACCGTGGTGGCGCTCAACCGTTTCCCCACCGATACGGACGCGGAGATCGCGCTCGTCATGCAAAGATGTGCCGAACTGGGCGTGGAGGCGGTACTCTCCACCGTCTGGGCAGAGGGCGGAAAGGGGGGCGAAGCGCTCGCCCGCGCCGTGGCAGAGCTGTGCGAGATGCCCTCGGACTTCCGCTTCTGCTATGATGCCGCGCTGCCCATCAAGGCAAAGATCGCCGCCATCGTCAAGCGGGTGTACGGCGGCGACGGCGTGGAATACACCCCCGAGGCGGATGCCGAGATCTTCCGGCTTGAGGGGCTGGGCTTCGGAAAGCTGCCCGTCTGCATGGCAAAGACGCAGTATTCTTTCTCGGACGACGCCAAAAAATTGGGCGCGCCCGAACACTTTATCGTCACCGTGCGCGCAGTTAAAGTGTCTGCGGGCGCGGGGTTCGTGGTGGCGTTCACGGGCAACATCCTCACCATGCCCGGGCTGCCGCCCGTGCCGGCGGCGGAGAAGATCGACGTGGATGAAAACGGCGTCATCTCGGGCCTGTTCTGATGGAGGAGGAACTGCTCAGGGGGGCGGTCGGGCCCCTGCTGGCATGGTTTTGCACGCACAGGCGCGACCTGCCGTGGCGGCATGACCGCACGCCCTATACGGCGCTCGTCGCCGAACTCATGCTCCAGCAGACGCGCGTGGAGGCGGTCAGGGAGCGCTATGTACAGTTCCTGCGCGCCTTTCCCACGGCGGAGGCGCTCGCTGCCGCCTCCGAGGAGGAGGTTTTGAAGCTCTGGGAGGGGCTGGGCTACTACTCCCGCGCGCGCAACCTGCACCGGGCGGCGAAGGTCATCGCACAGAATGGCTTTCCCTCGACGTTCGAGGGCGTGCGCGCGCTGCCCGGGGTGGGGGACTACACGGCCGGGGCGGTGTGTTCCATTGCGCTGGGGCTGCCCGAACCCGCCGTGGACGGCAACGTGCTGCGCATCCTGAGCAGACTGTATGCCGATGCCTCCAACGTGGACGAGGGGGCGACGAAGGCGAAGTATGCAGCCCTCCTGCGCGCGGTGTACCCGCCCGAGACTTCCGACTTTTGCGAGGCGCTCATGGAACTTGGCGCCCTCGTCTGTGTCCCCAACGGCGCGCCTACGTGTGAGGAATGTCCGTGGCGGACGCTCTGCCGCGCGCACCTTGCGGGCAGGGAGGAGGCGTTCCCCGTGCGCAGCGAAAAACGGGCGCGCCGCATCGTGAACGCGACGGTGTATGTTCTGCAGTGCGGCGGGAAGTATGCGCTGGAAAAGCGGCCCGCCAGGGGGCTGCTGGCGGGCCTCTGGCAGTTCCCCTTCTTCGAGGGGGACGCGCCCGGCTTCGGGCAGCTCCTTGCGGAGAAGCGCGCAAAGCACGTCTTTACGCACGTCGAGTGGCACATGACGGGAAAGCGCGTGGACGTTGCGGAGGAAATCGCGCCCTACACCTGGGTGACGGCGCAGCAGCTGCGCGAAAAATACGCCCTCCCCTCGGCGTTCAGGCCGTTTTTGGAGTGGGTGAAATAGAGGCGCGCGGCGCGGACAAGGCTTGTCCGCGCCGCGCGCTGCTTTTACGTTTCGAAGTCCTTCACCATGGAGCGGTAATCCAGAAAGCGGTAGCCCAGTTTTGTATAGAGGGCGACCGCGCGCCCGTTTTCCGGCTCCACCTCCAGCCGCAGCCGCTTTGCCTTCAGCCCCTCGGCATAGGCAAACAGTTCCTTTGCCAGCCCTCTGCCGCGGAAGGCGGGCCGCAGGTAGATCTCGTCGATCCAGATGCACATCCCGCCCGCCTCGCGCGAGTACGTCTTCTGTAGCAGGGCGTATCCTGCGGGGGCTGTGCCGTCGCACAGCATGAATCCCTCCATGTATATATCCGAGCGCATCATTTCGTCAAAGGCGCGCATATGGCAGGCTTGCGGAATGGGGCGCTCCACGGCGGGAGAGGCGTAAAATTCTTCGGACATGGCGAGAAAGAGTTCCCGATCCTGTAGGGTAAATCTGCGTATCATGCGGCCATTATAAACGAACGGATGCGCAAAGTCAACCGAAAAAGTGCGCCGCGACAGGGGCAATTTGTTTGTTTTTGTTGACAAAATGCATCTTTCGTAGTAAAATGAAAGTATCAAAAGTTACAAGAAATCATGACATTGAAAAAGAGGAAATTGCTATGAGCAGACTGATATTTGACTCCAACGGCGAACTGTGGTACACGCGCGCGGAGGAGCTGGGGCTGGACTACATTTCTATGCCCTACTACATCGACGGAGAGGAGTATTTTTACGATCTGGGCAAGGCGACCGATTTCCGCAGATTTTACGACCTCGTGCGCGCGGGAAACATCCCCAAGACGCAGGCGCTCAATCCGGAGGACTACAAGAAGTTTCTGACGCCTTATTTTGAACGGGGCGAGGACATTTTATATGTGAGTTTCTCGCATCAGCTCAGCGGCACCTTTCAGTCCCTTGACTTGGCGCTTCGGGAGCTGAAGGAGACCTATCCCGACCGCAAATGCACGGTATTCGACACCAATTCCATCTCGCTGGGTACCGGTATTCAGGTGGAGGAGGCGGCAAAGCTCTGGCAGAAGGGGGCAACGGATGAGGAGATCCTCGCCTTTTTAAGCGAGTTTACAAACCGCGTCTGCGTCTACTTTACGGTGGACGATCTGATGCATTTGAAGCGCGGCGGCAGATGCTCGGGCCTTGCCGCGGTGGCAGGAACGGTGCTGGGGCTCAAGCCCATGCTCTCCATCGGCGCGGACGGCGGGCTCACCGTCCTCTCCAAGATCTCGGGCAGAAAGAAGGCCATCCGCACGCTGGCGGAAAAGGTCATTGCGGAGCTGACCGATGAGGAGAGTTCCGTCTATGTGGTGGACGCCGACTGCCCCGAGGAGGGCGATAAGCTGCGCGACCTCATTCTGGAGAAGCGCCCCAACGCCAGGGTGGTGCGCCAGATCGTGGGGCCGGTCATCGGTTCGCACTGCGGCCCGGGGACGCTGGGCGTCATCTTCGTGGGAGACAGACGGCCTGTTCCGCTGACCAAATAATTGCCGGAAAGTTGCGCGTCCGCTGCGGCGGACGCGTTTTTCATACGGGAGCGCGCCGTTTTCGTGCGGCCGACGGGGAAAGGGCAGACGCATACGGGAGAAGAGATCATGACGAGGGCGGAATTCATCTATCTCATGCAGAGACTGCAGGGTGGCGACACGCGCGCCCTTGCGCCGCTGTACGAGGAATATTTTCCGAAGATGAAAGCGACCGCGTTCGCCGTTTTGCGCAATGCCGACGATGCATACGATGTCGCCACCAATGCCTTTTTGAAGCTTGCCGATGCGCCTTTCGATCCCGCATCCGTCCGCAATCCGGCGGCATATCTTGCCGCCATGGCGGGTAACGAGGCGCGCAATTTTTTAAAGCGACGCAGCCGGGAGGTGTCTGCGGATTTTTCATGCGATCCGGAGCCGCCCTCCTCCGCCCCGTCCGATTCGCTCTGGCTGGACGATCTCTTCCGCGCGCTCGACGCCAAAGAGGGCGAGCTGGTGCTGCTGCACGTCGTGTGGGGACTTCCCCTCAAAGAGGCCGCCCGTCAGCTGAATATGCCGTACAGCACCGCCAAACTGCGCTTTCATACGGCGAAGGAAAAGCTGCGCCGCGCCTGGAAGGCGTGAGCATCTGAAAAAAGAGGATATTGCCCGCCCCGCCGGCATTGCCGGCGGGGCGTTTGCGCAAAAAAGACGCTGCGGAAAAAAATTTCCGGATTTTTTTGGAAATTCTTGTCCCTTTTGCCCTTTTGAATTGTCATATCAGTGAAAACAGCCTGAAAAACAGGCGGAGGGAACCATGAAAAAATGGAAGCGCGAACTGCGCAAAAAGATACGTTCGTCTGTCGAGCCGTATGACGTGTGGGCAGGCAAGCACGCGGAGGAACTCGGCAGGATTGCGGCGCGGCGGGAGGAGGATGTGGAGGCAGGCCCTTCGCAGCGCGCAAGGCGGCGCCTGCCCGTCAGGATCTGGCTGCCGGCGGCGGGGCTTCTCGCCCTCGTTGCCCTCACCGCGGCGGCACTTGTGTGGAACGCACAGAGCGGGTCGTCCGTCGGCGACCTTGCCTCCGCGGGAGACAGCGTCGCCTCCGAAGAGGAGACGTTCGGGAACGGCGGCGATGCGTTCGGGGATGATACGGTAACGGAGTCGGCGATGAGTGAGGGAGAGATCGCCGCGCTCGTTGATCTGATCCCGCAGTTTTCAAGGTTTACGATCTCGGACGGGTCGCGTGCCTATCGTGAGGGGAACGGCGCAAAAGTGATGGACACGATCCGGGGGGAGTATGAGACGGCGGATGATTTTTACCTCATAGAGGCAAGGATCCTGTATGATGATAACTTCTTCTTTCTGAATCGGTATGATTACGCGGATCTGGAACAGTCGCGCTCGTTCGGCGATGTGACGGTCACGTATGAGTTCATGAAAAAGGATCAGGACGATATCTATCTCTATTACGCGCTTTCGGAGAGCGCGGCGGGGCGCGTCTATTGGCGCGTCGAATCGCTGGAAGGCCGTTTTGACGAGTGGCTGGAAGATACGTTTGCGTAAATTGTCTGCAGATCGCAGAGTTCTTGAGGAGGAGAACAGATGAACAAGGATGCTACGCTTGCAAAGCTGATCGGCATTATGCAGGAGTGCTGCGCCGTACTCGGGATCCTGTACAGTACGAGCCAGCTCGCATCGGCCTCTGCGGCCGCGCAGCCCGTCACGGGGGAGATGGTCTACCCGATCGTCTACTATGCTGTGACGCTCGCGTGCAACTGTACGCTCCTCGCGCTGGGCGCAGGGCTTTTCAGCAGGGCGGCGCATGACGACCTGCATGGGTTCGCGCGGGAATGGGGCATCATTGCGGGCAATTTTGTGTTTCTCGCACTGACTTCCGCGCTGCTTGCGGCCGGCGGGGCGCTCGCCCCCTGGATGCTCTGCCTGTGGGCGATCCTCGCCCTCCTGTCTGCCGCCGTCCTGGCGCTGACCGTCGTCCTTCTGTACCGCCGTGCCGGGAAGAGGGCGGAAAAAAAGAACTGATCGCGCATGAAGGGCTCCCCTGCGGGGGAGCTTTTTTCGTTTTGCGGCCGGATCGGGACGCCCGCGGCGGGCGGCAATTTTTCGCGCCCGATTGACAAACGCGCGGGGCTCTGTTATAATGGATTGCGTTATGGCTGACAAAGGAAAATTCATCGTCTTTGAAGGGACGGACGGAAGCGGAAAATCCACCCAGATGAAGCAGCTGGGCAAGTACCTCAAGGGGAGGGGCATTGCGTGCAGTCTCACGCACGAGCCCACCGATTCCCCCTTCGGGGGGGTGCTGCGCGCCTGCCTGACGGGGCGCATCGATGCGGACGAACGCGCCATTGCGGCGCTCTTCGCCGCCGACCGGCTCGATCACATCACCAACCCCGTCAACGGTATTGTAAAGCAGCTGGAGGCGGGCGTCACCGTGCTGTGCGACCGGTACTATTTCTCCTCGCTCGCCTACAACGGCGGGCTGGTCTCGGCGGAGTGGGTGGCGCAGCTCAACGCGCAGGCGATGGCGCTTCTGCGCGCCGATCTGACCGTGTTCATCGACCTCACCCCCGAGGAGAGCATGAAGCGCGTCTCCCGCCGCGGCGAGACGGAGCGCTATGAATCGCTGGAGAGCCTGCGCCGCGTGCGGCAGGCGTATTTTGATGCCTTTGAGCGCTATGGCGCAGGGGAGAACATCGCGATCATCCGCAGCGAGGAGGACAGGGAGCGCACGCAGGCGAACATCCGCAGGGAGGCGGACAGGCTGTTCGGAGGCAGGATATGACGGACAAACTCAACGTGGGGGAAGTGCTGAAGCCGCAGGGCATCCGCGGCGAACTCAAGGTCAAGCCGTTTACGGACGACGCGGAGGCGTTTCACGCCTTTTCGCGCGTGTTTCTGGGCGATACGCCCTATAAGGTGCTCTCCGTCCGCACGGGCGGGGGGATGGTCTTTCTCGGCCTCAAGGGGGTGGCGGATCGCAACGCCGCCGAGCTTCTGCGCGGGCAGCAGATCTATGTCCCGCGCGAGGACGCGCCCGAACCCGCCGAGGGAAGGTACTACATTGCCGACCTTCTGGGCTGCACGCTCGTGGCGCAGGATGGCGAGGAACTCGGGACGCTCACCGACGTGCGCCAGGCGGCAACGGATATCTACACCGTGCGCATGGGGGAGCGCGAGGTCATGTTCCCCGCGGCGGAGGGCGTGATCACGGCGGTGGACGTTGCGGGCGGCAGGCTCACCGTCGACAAAAAACGTTTTTATGAGGTGGCGGTGCTGTGAAGATCACCATTCTGACGCTCTTTCCCGAGATGTTCACCCCGCTCACGGCAAGCATCGTCGGCCGTGCGGTCAGGGAGGGAAAGATCGAACTCTCCGTCGTCAACATCCGCGACTATACGCAGGACAAGCATCTGAAATGCGACGACTACCCCTTCGGCGGCGGCGCGGGCATGGTGATGATGGCGCAGCCCATCGGCAGCGCCATCGAGGCGGTCGACCCCGACCACCGCGCAAGGCGCATCTATCTCTCCCCCAAGGGCAGGGTGTTCCGGCAGGAGATGGTGTTCTCCCTCGTCGAGGAGGAGCACCTCGTGCTGCTGTGCGGACACTATGAAGGCGTCGACCAGCGCGCCATCGATCTGTTCATCGACGAAGAGCTCTCCATCGGCGACTACGTCCTGACGGGCGGCGAACTGCCCGCCATGGTGGTCGTTGACTGCGTGTCGCGGTATGTGGACGGCGTGCTCTCGCCGCAGTCGCTCGTCCAGGAGAGCTTTTCGGAGAACTTGCTCGAATACCCGCAGTACACCCGTCCCGTGGAGTACCGCGGCCTGACCGTCCCCGAGGTGCTTCGGAGCGGCAACCATGCCGAAATCGACAAGTGGCGCCGCGAACAGGCGCTCGCCGTGACCAAAAAAATGCGGCCCGACCTTCTGTGACCATGCGCCTCTCAGAAAGGCGGTCAACAAAGGAATGACGGCGCAGGCGGAACGGGCGTGCGCGGGGCGAGAGACGCAAGGCGGAAAGGGGCGCGATAACGCGTCCCGCAGACAAGAGGAAGATTTTTGTGAAGACGATACAGTGGTTTCCGGGGCACATGGCGAAGGCCATGCGCATGATGGAGGACAACTTAAAGCTCTGCGATGCCGTGATCTTCGTGCTCGACGCGCGTGTTCCCGCTTCCAGTTATAATGCGCGCCTTGCGGACATGGTGGGGGCAAAGCCCGTCTTGTACCTATTCAACAAGGCGGACATGGCGGACGGCGGCGCGGATGCGGCGATCGCTCTCGTCAGAAAGAGCGGCAAAGCGGCGCTCGGCGTGAGTGCGGCCTCCTCCGCATCGCTGCGGCCGCTGACGGCGGCGATGGATGCCCTTGTCGCGGAAAAGCGGGAACGCTATGCGCAAAAAGGGACAACGCGTCCCATGCGCTTTCTCGTGGCGGGCATCCCGAACACGGGCAAGAGCACCGTCATCAACCTGCTCTCGGGCGGCAAAAAGGCGCAGGTGGGGGACAGGGCGGGCGTCACGCGCGCCAAGCAGTGGGTGAAATGCGGCACGGCGGAACTTCTGGACACGCCCGGCACCATGCCGCCCGCGCTCGCCGACCAGCGGCTCGCGCGCAGGCTCGCCTATGTGGGGAGCGTCAACGACGACATTCTCGACAAGGAGGAAGTCGCGCTCGCATTGCTGGAAGAGCTGTGGGCAAAATACCCGCAGCGGCTCACCGAGCGCTATGCGATCGAGGGCGGAACGCCGCTCGAGATGTACGAGGCGCTGTGTGCGCGGCGCGGATTTGTCCTGCGCGGCGGGGAATACGACTACACGCGCGGCGCGCTCGCCCTGCTGGACGACTTCCGCAAGGGGCGGCTGGGCAGGGTGTGTCTGGACAGCGCGGACGATCTGAAACAGGCGGGGCTCATCTGACATGGACGGACTTGATCTGGAGCGCAAATATGCCGCACACGGCTTTCTTGCCGTCGCGGGCGCGGACGAGGTGGGCAGAGGCCCCCTCGCCGGCCCCGTGGTGTGCGCGGCGGTCATCCTCCCGCTCGAGGAGGAGAAGCGCATCTTCGGCATTGACGACTCCAAGCGGCTCTCCCCCAAAAAGAGGGAGGAGATTGCCGCCCGCATCCGCGGCGGGGCGCGCGCCTGGGCGGTGGAGGAGGTCTCCGCCGCCGTCATCGACGAGATCAACATCCTGCAGGCGACGCGGCTGTGCATGAAGCGCGCCGTCGAAAAACTTGTACCGCCCGCGGACATGGTGCTCACGGACGGCAACATGACGCTGGATATTTCGCTTCCGCAGCGCGCCATCGTCAAAGGGGACGCCCTCGTCGCCAGCATCGGCGCGGCGAGCATTCTCGCCAAGGTGTACCGGGACGCGCTCATGCGTGAATATGCCGCGTGCTATCCCGAGTACGCCTTCGAGCGCAACGCGGGCTACGGCACGGCGGCGCACATCGCCGCCATCCGGGAGGTGGGGATATGCCCGATCCATCGCAGGACGTTCGTAACAAAATTCTGGGACGGAAAGCTGAGGCCATGACGGCGCGCTTTTTGAAGCGCCGCGGCTATCGCATCGTCGAAAAAAACTTCGTCACGCCCTTCGGCGAGGCGGACATCATCGCCCGCGCGAAGGACGGGACCTATTGTTTTGTGGAAGTCAAGGCGCGCACGGGGGATCCCATGGTCTCGCCCGTGGAGGCCGTGACGCCCAAAAAACAGGCGCGTTATCGCAAAATCGCGCTGACGTTCTGCGCAAAACTCGGCCGTGAAGTCCCCGTCCGCTTCGACATCGCCGCCGTGCTCAACGGAAAACTGGAATATTTTGAGAACGCGTTTTCGGGAGGGGAGGGATGAAGCGCTACCCGCTCGCGCGCGATCTCGGTCTCTGGCGGTATTTTTCTCCGCCCCTGTCCCGCCCCGCGCTCGCGCTCGCCCATGTGTTCCAGCCCCTGCTCCCCAAGGGGCTGCACGGCGGGCGCGTCAGCGTTTCGCCCGTGACGTTTGCGGGAAATCCGAAAACGTGCTGCCTTCTCTCGGAAAAGGGCGCGCAGGGAGAATTGCCCTGCCTTATCTATTTTCATGGCGGCGGGTTCGTGTACGGTGCGGCGCGCCATCATTACCGGAACGCCGCGGCGTATGCCGCCGGGGCGGGGTGCCGCGTCCTGTTCGTCGGCTATCCGCTCGCCCCGCGGGCGAAGTACCCTGAAATTTTTTCCGCCTGCCTCGCGGCGTACCGCGGCGCCGTGCAGGATGCCGCCGCGCTCGGCATCGACCGGGAGTGCATCGCCGTGGGCGGGGACTCGGCGGGCGGGTTCCTGGCTGCCGACGTCGTCCTGCGCGCAGGGGAGGAGGGGCTTGCCGCGCCCTGCTTTGCCATGCTCGTCTATCCCGTCGTCGGGGGCGGGGATACGCCGTCCATGCGTGCCTTTCCCGATACGCCCATGTGGAACGCCCGCGCAAACCGCACAATGTGGCAATACGTCGGGGCGCAGCCCTCCCTTGCATCGCATGATCTGTCCGCCTTTCCCTCCGCCTACCTCGAGACGGCGCAGTTCGACTGCCTGCACGACGAGGGGATAAACTTTGCGCGTGCGCTGCGCGGGGCGGGCGTTGAAGTCCTCCTCAACGAGACGCGCGGGACAATGCACGGCTTTGACATCGCCGGCAACAGCCGGGCGGCGCAGGAAGCCCTGTCGGCGCGCGTTTCGGCGCTGCGGGCGGGCTTTGCGCGGGGACGGCAGCAGTAGGGGCGTGCGCCTTCGGGAAAAATCCGACGGGCGCGCGTTTTTTTCAAATCGTGAAAATGGCGCGCGGCAGGGGTTGCCATTTGCGCCGTAAAATGGTATAATGAAAGGGAAAAACAACAATACTCCTCCGGGTGTGCGGCGCGGCCGCAGGAACGGCGGGGGAGAGGAGCAGTATGGCAACGAAAAAGACAAAAGTGACTGACAAAAACAACTTCTCGCTGGAGCCGCATTTTCCGCGCTATGTGGGGTATGCGGATTATTTTCTCTCCACGCCCGTCTCCGTTCAGGTGCGCAACGACTTTTCGGAGACCGTGACGCTGCAGGTCTCCATCGAGAGCGAATCGGGACTGCTCATCCCCTATGAAACGCAGGCGGAGGTTCCCTTTGAGAGCGCGGTCGAACTGACGGCGGAGGGGATCTTCTCGCCCCTTCTGCTCGCCGAGAACGACGAGCTGCGCGTCTGCCCCGTTACCGTCACGGCGCGGCTGGAGGGCAAGGCGGTGGCAAGCGCCTCCGCCGAGATCTGCGCCCTGCCCTTTGACTGGTGGGAGGGGCTGGAGGGCAACGCCGAGCGCCTCGCCGTGTTCGTGCGTCCGCGCCTTGCCGACTGCGCCGCCGTGCTTGCCGATGCGGGCAAACGGCTGAAAAAATGGAACAAGAGCGCGGAATTTTACGGCTATACCGGAACGGACAAGAACACGGTGCGCCAGATCGCCGCTGCGATCTATGCCGCCGTCAAAGCGGCGGGCATTGAAAAGGAGGGGGAGAGCGACTTCTCCGCCCCCCTGTGCGTCGCGCGGCCCGGCTCCGTTCTCAAGGACAGGGCGGCTTCCTCCGCCGAACTTGCCGTGTTCCTCGCCGCGTGTTTTGAAGCGGCGCGGCTCAATCCCGTGCTCGCCGTCGGCAAAAACAGCATCGCCGTCGGCGTATGGCTGTACGAGAGCTGCTTTCTCGATACCGTCACGGACGATGCGGAGATCGTGGGCAAATATGTCTCCGAGGGTATCAACAATTTAAGTTTCTTCGACGTGGAGGACATCTATCCCTCCTCCAACGCGGCGTTCACCCCGTCGGAGGGGCATTTCCGCCAGAAACTGGCGGGCGGTGCCTATGAATACTTTGTGGACATCCGCCGCTGCCGCATGGGCGGCGTGCGTTCCTGCCCCGCCCGCGGAAAGGGGCTCAAGGGATATGAACTGTTAAAAGAGGAGGAGATGTCGGTCGATGCGGCGCCCGCGCCCATCCCCGCATTCCGCCGCCTCAAGCTGGACGGCAAACAGCCCAAGAACAAGCAGTGGGAGCGCCGGCTGCTCGACCTCACGACCAAGAACGCGCTGCTCAATTTCAACGGCAGGAATGCCGTACACCTCTATGAGGCGGGGGCGGACGAGCTGTACGCGCTTCTGCTCGAGCGCGGCGGGATGCGCCTGAAGGGGGAGAACGCGCCCGAGGATGCGCCGCCCTTCGGCGGGATGCTCGCCCGCCAGCGCAGGGAACTTGTCCTGCTCGAGCAGAACAAGGGCATCCTGCGTGCCTATGAGGACAACAAGACGACGGCGGAGACGGCGAACCGCCTCATGCGCCGCAACCGCGAGGCGGAGGAGGAGACGGGGGCAAAGGTCTTGTATCTCGCCTTCGGCTTTCTGCGCTATACGGGGGAGGACGGCGCTACGCGCTACGCGCCCCTTGTCCTGGCGCCCGCGCGCATCGGCCGCGCCAAGGGAAACGAGGATTTCTCCGTCAGTCTCTCGCCCGATGAGGGGTATTCGGTCAATTCCACGCTGCTCGAATTTTTAAAGCAGGAATTCAATATCGACGTGCGCGGCCTGGGCGGCGACGTGGGCGCGCTCAAGATCGCCGAGATCCTTGCCATGGTGCGCGCGGAGACGGCAAACATGAAGGGCTGGGACGTCGTGACCGACGTATATCTTGCCGCCTTCTCCTTCCAGAGCTATCTCATGTGGAACGACATCCGCAACCACATCGGAGAGCTGTCCAAGAACGCCATCGTCTCGGCGTTCATGAACAACCGCATGGAGCGGCTGGAAGTGCCGGCTCCGCCCGAGGAGGACGAGGGCGACCCCTGTGAAGTACTGCTGCCCCTTCCTTCGGACAGCTCGCAGTATTCCGCCGTTGCGCTCTCGGGCGCGGGGGCGAGTTTCGTGCTGCACGGCCCGCCCGGAACGGGCAAGAGCCAGACCATCACCAACATCATCGCCAACGCGCTCTCGGACGGCAAGCGCGTGCTCTTCGTCGCCGAAAAGAAGGCGGCGCTCGACGTCGTCAAAAAGCGGCTCGATGCCGTCGGCATCGGCGACTTCTGCCTGGAGCTGCACTCCAACAAGACGGACAAAACGGACGTACTGCGCCGGCTGGAGCAGACGCTCGCGCTTGCAAAAGAGGAGGACGTATCCGGCTTTGCCGACCGCGCCAAGGATCTCGTTGCCCTGCGCGAGGAACTCAAGGCGCCCATGCGCGCCCTGCACCTCAAGCGCCGGCTGGGCATCTCCGTCTATCAGGCCATCCTCCTGTATCTGAAGAACAAGAGTGCGCCCGACATCCTCGACATCGAGAGTTCCTTCTACGATTCGCTCACGGAGGAAAAACTCTCCGAGTGCCGCCGCATGATCCTCTCCGCCGCCGCAGCCGCCAAGGAGTGCGGCGGGGTGAAGAATTCTCCCTTCGAGAACGTCAATCTCACGCAGTATTCGCAGACGCTGCGCGACAAACTCTTCTGCGCGTGCGAGGTCATGCTTGCCGAGATCAAGCACCTCAAGGCATTTCTGGCGCTCTTTCTGGAGTTTTACCGCCAGAAGATCTCCACCCTCACGCTGCGCAAGATCCGCGCGCTCTCCGAGCTGGCGCAGCGGATGGCGGCGGGAACGTACGACAAGTACTTCATGGGCGTGGACGAGGCGGAGTTCTATATCTTCTTCAACGCGAACAAGCGCCTCGATACCTGCCTCGAGTATTACTATAAGCAGTTCAAGACGCTCATCGACCTGGACAAAGAGCTTCCCGAACTCAAAAAAGTGTGCGAGCAGGGGGGCGACTGGCGGCTTAACCGCACGGCAAAGGCGGTGGCAAAGCGGCTGGACAAGGCGTCCCTGCGTGCGCTGGATGAGAAGGACGTCCCCAAGTTTTTGGAGACGCTGGTGGATATCTATGCCGCGATGGGGCGGGTGACGGGCAACACGCAGCTCTCCCGCGCCTTTGTCGACCGCGCGGGGCGCATCAACTTCAAGAAGCGCGCCGACTTTCTTGCCGATCTCTCCGATCTGCACGCGCGCGCCGCTGCGGTCTTTATGGATTACAATCCGGATGCCTTCAACGGTATGTGCATCCGCGCGACGAGCGGCTACACGGCGCCCGTGCTCGAGGGATATCTGAAGGCGGCGGAGAGCTGGCACCTTGCGCAAGACTCCTTCCTCACGATCACCAATGCCGACCGCGACAAGATCAAGGAGGAGGATGTCCTCGACTACTTCTCCTCCAAGGCGAGCGCCCTCATCGACAATATCGATATGCTCCCCAACTGGTGTATGTACCGCGCCACGGCGGTGCGTCTCTCCGAACTGGGGCTGAACTTCATCACGGACGCCCTCGAGAGCGGGCGCTTCCGCACCGACAACGTGCTTGCGGGCTTTGAAAAGAATGTCTACCGCAACTTTCTGGAGATCAACATTCCCGCCGATCCCGCGCTCTCGCGCATGACGGTGGGGACGCTGGAGGAGACGGTGGAGAAGTTCCGCCTCATGTGGGACGACTTCGCCCGCCTCACCCGCGAACACATCCGCGCACAGCTCATCTCCCGCCTGCCTGCGGCGGACGGGGAGGGGAGCCTCTCGGTAGAACTGAGCACCTTTACCCGCTTTTCCAAGAGCAACCTGCGCGGCGCAGGGCTGCGCGCCATGTTTGCCGAGATCCCCACGCTTCTGGGCGTGGTGGCGCCCTGTATGCTCATGAGCCCCATCACGGTGGCGCAGTATCTGCAGCCCGTTGCCGATCAGTTCGACCTCGTCATCTTCGACGAGGCGTCCCAGATGTCCACGGCGGAGGCGGTCGGCTCCATCGCGCGCGCCAAGGCGGCGATTGTGGTGGGCGACCCCAAGCAGCTGCCGCCCACGGCCTTCTTCCATGCCGCCTATGTGGACGAGGAGAACCTGGAGAACGAGGACCTGGAGAGCGTGCTCGACGACTGCCTCGCACTCGGGATGCCCGAGCGGCACCTCATCTGGCACTATCGCAGCAAGCACGAGAGCCTTATCGCCTTCTCCAACAGTATGTACTATGACAACCGCCTGTGTACCTTCCCGTCCCCCGATGCGATGGACAGCCGCGTCAGGCTCGTCCTCGTGGACGGCACATACGACCGCGGCTTCACCAAGCGCAACCGCAAGGAGGCGGAGGCGCTTGTCGCCGAGGTCGTGCGCAGGCTGTCCGATCCCGTCCTCTCCAAGTCGAGCATGGGCATCGTCACCTTCTCCGGCGCCCAGCGCGACGACATCGAGCGCCTCCTCACCAAGGAGATCATTGCCCGCCACCTCGACGCCGCGGCGTACGACAGGGAGGAGCCCCTCTTCGTCAAGAACCTCGAGAACGTGCAGGGCGATGAGCGCGACGTCATCCTCTTCTCCGTCTGCTACGGCCCGGACAGCACGGGCAGGGTGTCCCTCAACTTCGGCCCCCTCAACCAGGCGGGCGGCTGGCGCCGGCTCAACGTCGCCGTCTCGCGCGCCCGGGAGGAGATGCTCGTGTTCTCCACGATGACCTCTCCCATGATCGACCTCGCCAAGACGTCCTCCAAGGGCGTGGCGGGGCTGAAGGCCTTCCTCGAATTTGCCGAAAAGGGCAGGACGACGCTCGCCGCGCCCTCCGCATCCGTGCGCACGGGGGCGGGCATCGGAAAATATATCGCCGAGGAACTTTCCACCTACGGCTATGAGTGCCGCTATGACGTGGGCGCCTCCGACTTCAAAGTGGACGTCGCCGTCGTCGATCCCAAGAACAGGCACCGCTTCATCCTGGCGGTGCTGTGTGACGGCGCCGATCAGTTCTCCGTCAAGGATCGCAATATCCTGCAGGTGCAGACGCTCAAGCGCGGCAACTGGAACGTCGTGCGCGTCAACAGCGTCAACTATTACAACAATCCCAAGCGGGAGGTCAAGCGCATCAAGGACGTCCTTGACCGTCTGACGGGTGCGGACACGCATTCGGGCAGCTGGATCTCCAAGTGGTCAAAGCCGTACAAGGCGGTCAGGGCGACGGGAACGGAGGTGGCGGCATTTATCACGGGCGGCGAGAACGACGCCGCCGTCATGGCGCGCCTGAAGGAGATCGTCGCCGCGGAGGAGCCCATCTCCCGCGCCTTCCTCAAAAAGCGCTGCCTTGCGACGTTCGGCATTTCCAAGAGCGGCGCCAAAGTGGAGGCGCGGCTGGACGCGCTCATCGACGGGTGCGCCTTCCGCCGCGATCGCGTGATGAACGTGGACTATTTCTACAAGAATCCGCGCGCCATCGAGATCGGCAAGTTCCGTACGGAGGGGGAGAACGCCGTCAGAAGGAGCGGGGATGACCTTACCGTCTACGAGGTGGTCTCCGTGGTCAAGGCGGCGCTCGGCGAGCGCGTCGCGCTGTACATGGACGAGTTGTGTGCGCTGCTTGCGGACGTGTTCCCGGCCGTCAAACAGGGGGAGCGCTTCCAGAGCTTCCTGCGCGACTGCATCTCCTACGGCGAGGAGAAGGGGCTGTTCGTGCGTTCCGTCTCCGACCGCATCTCGCTGGCGTGAAGCAACCGGCGTGAAACGATTGACATTATACACGGAGTATGCTACCATGGAGCGGTCGGGGTGCCGGGAGCGGCAAACCCCGCGCGAGAGGAGTACATGAAATTTAAGGTCAAACGGAGAATGAGCGTCTGGCGGTATCTCGCATTGGGGTATCTGCTGCTCATTCTCTTTGGCAGTTTTTTGCTGATGCTGCCCTTTGCCAAGCAGAGCGGAGAGTGGGGGACGTTTGCGGACTACGTCGACGGCCTGTTTACGGCGACCTCCGCCACCTGCGTCACGGGGCTGACGCCCGTCGTCACAGCCGACCACTGGACGACCTTCGGGCATGTCGTCATCCTCTGTCTCATCCAGATCGGCGGTCTCGGTTTTACCACACTCGTCTCCATTCTCTTTATGGCGATCGGCGGGAAGAGCTTCGGGCTGTATGAGCGCACAGCGATGGTTCAGTCGGTGGGGGAGAGCAAACTCACCGGCGTCAAGACACTCGTCAAGCGCATCCTTCTGGGAACGCTCATCTTTGAGGCGGCGGGGGCGCTGCTGCTGATGATCCGTTTTATCCCGGATCACGGCCCGATCGGCATCTGGTACGGCGTGTTTCATTCCATCTCGGCGTTCTGCAATGCGGGTTTTGACATCATCGGCCCCGTCTCCCTCGTCGACTATGCGCGCGACCCGCTCGTCTCCCTCGTCATCTGTTTTCTCATTATCATCGGGGGACTGGGCTTCTGTGTCTGGGGCAACATTGCGGACAGCAGGGGCAATCCCCGCAAATTTTCCTTCTATACGCGGCTGGCGCTGACGGGAACGGCGGTGCTGCTCTTTGTCGGCACGGTGCTCTTCATGGTGTTTGAGTGGAATAATCCCAATTATGCGGGCTTCACCTTCGGGGATAAGCTGCTGTGCTCCTTTTTCAACGCGACCACGGCGCGCACGGCGGGATATTTTACCACCCCGCCCGAGTCGCTCTCCAACAGCGGTACCCTTCTGATGATCATTTTAATGTTCATCGGCGCGTGCTCGGGCTCCACGGGCGGCGGCGTCAAGGTGAGCACCTTCACCGTCATCATGATGGGCATGATCAGCGTCATGCGCGGCAAGCGGGACATCACTATCGGCAAACGCCGCATCGATCAGAGCGTGCTCTCACAGGCGCTCGCCGTCTTTGTCGCCTATCTCGTGCTCACCATCACGGCGACGCTGCTCATCAACGCCATTGAACCGGACGCCGTCGCCTCCTTTGCCGCGGTCATGTTTGAAACGGTCTCTGCGATCGGCACGGTGGGGCTGACGCAGGCGCTCACGGCGAAGGTCTCGATCGTATCCGAATTTATCCTTATCGTGCTCATGTACCTGGGGCGGGTGGGCATTCTGACGTTCGCCTTTGCGCTCAAACGCAGAAAGAAGAGCGAGGCGGCGGTGCGCCGCCCCGTGGATACGGTGTTCATCGGATAAGCTGCGCGCGGCGCGCTTTCCGTCGGCAAATAACCGCGCCTGCGGCGCAAAATCAGACAGGAGAAGAGTATGATTTCCATATTACTGATCGGCATGGGAAAATTCGGCAGGACACTGGGCGAAAAACTGCTTGAGCTCGGGGACGAGGTGATGATCGTCGACAAGAGCGAGGACGTCATCAATTCGCTCGCGCCCCGCTACACCAACGCGCTCATCGCCAACTGCATGAGCATGGACAATCTGGAGACGATGGACATTCCCTCCTTCGATGCGTGCATCGTTGCCATCGGCGAGGACTTCCAGGCATCGCTGGAGATCACGTCCAATCTGAAGGACTGCGGCGCCAAGAGGGTGGTCTCGCGCGCCACCACTGAGATCCAGCGCAAGTTCCTTTTGCGCGTGGGCGCGGATGAGGTCATCTATCCCGACGCCGACATTGCGGAGAAACTCGCCGTCCGGCTGAATACCGAGAACGTCATCAATTTCGTCGATCTCGATTCGGAGTATTCCATCTTCGAGATCGCGCTGCCCAAGAAGTGGCTGAAGAAGTCGCTGGTAGAGATCAACCCGCGCGGACAGTACGGCATGAACATCCTCACCATCAAAAACGGCGGGAACGTCATCTCCGCGCTGGACGGTTCGTACGTCTTTCAGGAGGGCGATCAGCTCCTCGTGTTCGGCAATACGGAGCGCCTGCTCGCTTTCACCAACAAACAGAAGTGACCGCGCGGCCGCTTTCACAAAAACTGATACACCCCCCGAAAACGCTCTGCGTTTTCGGGGATTTTTTGTTTCAATCAACGGCGTATGGCAGTTTTTTTCGGATTTGAGCGAAAAATGGTACTCACGCAAAAAAAATGAACTATTTTCAAAATAATTTTCGCTGTCCCGCTTGACATACTCGGGGGGGGGTATATAATATAAGTGTAGGACTAAAAACAGGAGGATAGCTTATGAAGAAGGTCTGGAAAGCGATTGCAGCGCTCGGACTGACGGCAGCGCTGTGCGTACCGCTTGCGGCGTGCAGCGAAGCGCGTGACGGGAAGTCCGCCTACGAGATTGCCGTGGAGAACGGGTTCGAGGGCAGCGAGAGCGAGTGGCTGGAGAGCCTGAAGGGGGAACAAGGCGAACAGGGCCCGCAGGGCGAGAAAGGCGATCAAGGCGAACAGGGCCCGCAGGGCGAGAAAGGCGAGCAGGGCGAACAAGGCCCGCAGGGCGAGAAAGGCGAGCAGGGCGAACAGGGCCCGCAGGGCGAGAAAGGCGAGCAGGGCGAACAGGGCCCCCAGGGCGAGCAAGGCGAGCAGGGCGAACAAGGCGAGCAGGGCGAGCAAGGGCCGCAGGGCGAACAAGGCGAGCAGGGCGAGCCGGGAAAGGACGGCGAGAACGGCTTCAACGGGCAGCCCGGCGTGGGCATTGCAGGCATTACATACCGCTATGAATACGATGCGGAGGCGGACTGCTTCTACACGGTCATCGTGTTCTCGCTGACGGATGAGACAACGTACGAAGTCAAAGTCCCCAGCGGCGCGCCTGCACCCGGCACGACCTACGAGGCGGAGACGACGGAGGCGGCGGTCGCGCTCTACAAGAGCGGGGCGATGGACATCAGACTGACGGCGGAGAGCTATCCTGCCGCCACCGCGGAGGAAGTGGAGGTGCTCTTTGCCCTCGGCGCGCCGGAGGTGGAGCTGACGGCGGACATTGTCTCGGAAAATCAGCTCATCGTTCCCGAGGGAGCAGAGGTCACGCTGGAGCTTGCAGGCAACAGCCTCTCGGGCAGCTATGCAGGGCCGTTCATCGTCAACTACGGCAGCATGGTCATCAACGGCGACGGGGATTCCTGCGTCTATTCCACAGAGATAAGCGCGCAGGGACGTCATGCAGTTGTCAATTACGGCACCATGACCATTGCAGGCGGCAGATACGGTGACAACAACACCGATGACGCGGACGCCAATTCGGCCAACCGCGGAAACGCCGTGCGCAACTACGGCATCATGACCATCGAGGGCGGCTACTTTACCGTCTGCGATAACTACACGGACGGCGGTTATGCGTATGCAATCGCAAACGGCAGTTCTGCGTATCCGAATGCGGAAATGATCATCAACGACGCGACGGTCTATGGCAGCATCAACGGACTCGTTGCGGCGGACGGCGGCACGCTGACGGTCAACGGCGGTACCTATACGCTTGGCGACGGCACGGAGACCAATCTTTGGAGAGTCGCTTATACTTCGGGCAACGGTACGATCATTCTCAATGACGGTACGTTTACGCGCAATGTCAACAACGGCTATGCCTTCTTCGGGGCATATGACACGGGAAGCATTGTCGTCAACGGCGGAACGTACACCGATCTTGTCCATGATGACATCTATGTCGACGGCGATGCGCCCACGATCATCAACGGCGGCACGTTCGGCGGCAAAATTGTCGGTGAGCTGGCGCAGTACAACGCCGGAACGGCAGAGGAGCTCACGCAGGCGATTTCCCTCATCAGCGGCGGTACGGTCGCTCTGACGGCAGATATTGCGGCGGCACCCTCGCAGACGGAATCGGCAATGGTCGGGCAGTTTACCATTTCCAATGATATGACGCTCGATCTTGGCGGCAAGACGCTCTCGCTTGACGTTGTTGACGGGTTCAGTTATCCTGCCACATTGTTGCTTCTTTGCATCAACGGGGCGGACGTCACTATTGTGGGCGACGGCGTTGTGGATGCCGAGGCGGGAATGAACAATTCCTATGGCATCAACATTCTCAATGACGGACAACTCACCATCGAAAACGGGACGTTCTATGGCGCAATGACGGCGGTGCAGGTGCAGAGGGGCAGCCTTGTCGTCAATGGCGGCAGCTTCTTCCTTGCTGAAACGGTCGGGGAAGTTGCTCCGGGGCAGGCAAAATACATTATCAACTGCATCGATGCTGCGTTCAAAGACGGAACGGCAACGGTCGAACTCCGCGGCGGAACCTATGGCTATGACTACACGGCTTATCCGGAGGGAGAAGGTACCACCTATGTTGCAGACGGGTGCTTCGTTGTAGAGGAGGAACTCGGCGGCAAGACGGTCTATACCATTATCGGAGCGGATACCTCCTGGTATAATGAAACGGATACGAGTTTCACGCTCACGGAAGCGGGAGAACTGCTCGGACTGGCGCAGCTCGTCAACGGCGGCAATGATTTTGCGGGCAAGACCATCGTGCTCGGCGGGAATGTTGACCTTGCGGGCATCGCCTGGACGCCCGTCGGCAACGGCACGCGCAACGGAAGCGCCGCAGCCGGCAATGCGTTCAAGGGAACGTTCGACGGCGCGGGATATACGATCACGGGGCTGACCTGCACGGGGGAAGCGGCTGAGGACGGAACGTACGGACTGTTCGGCGTTGTGGACGGCGGCACGGTCAAAAATTTCAAACTGGCGGAAGTTTCCGTCAACATTGCCAACGGCGAGAACGTCGGTGCGGTCGCAGGGCTTCTCGTAGGCGGCGGAACGATCTCCGGCGTGGACGTTCTCTCCGGCAGCGTTGCGGGCGGGGACGGCGTCGGCGGACTTGTCGGCCGCATGACCATCTCCGGTACGATCGAAAACTGCTCGAACGCCGCCAAAGTCAGCGGTACGGGCAAGACGGGCGGCATCGTCAGCAGCGCATACTATACGCAGGCGGATAAAGTCATGAAGATCTCCGGCTGCACGAACAGCGGTGAGGTTTCCTCCACGGCAGGGTATGTTGGCGGGATCGTCGGCATGAGCGCCGCCGAAGTATCCGGCTGCACGAACAGCGGCGTCGTCACGGGCAATGCCACGTCCGTCGGCGGGGTCGTCGGCGAACAAAAGTGCTACGGCTCGATTACGGGATGCACCAATACGGCGCTCATCACCAATCTGAGCAGCGACTACGGCACGGGCGGCATCGTCGGCTGGGTGCGCTATTCCACTGAGAACGCGTATGAAGTCGTGGCGCCCATCACCGTGAGCGGATGCCTGAACACGGGCAGCGTGAAGGGCGGAAACGATGCGGGCGGCATCATCGGCACGGCGTACAACAACGTCGTCGTGAAAGACTGCCTGAACACGGCGGCATCCCTTGATGTAAACACCTTCCTTACAGGGAAAATCTTTGCTGCGGGCATCATCGGCAATTTCCAGACGCATGAGGACTTTACGGGTGTCGGTATCACGAATGCGCTGACCGTCTCCGGGAACTGCTCCACCACAACATTGGAGCAGATGACCGGGAACTGCAAAGACGAGATCGTGTATAACAACGATGCAACTCTTCAGAGCGGCGTGACGGGCAACTTCACCTCTGTGGCGGAGTGGCAGACTGCCGGCAACGGAAGCTGGTACACGCAGGCATAACAAAGGATAAAAACAGCTCCCGCCGGTGATCCGGCGGGAGCTGTTTTATATCGGCAAATTAAAAAACCTCTGCAGCGGATGCAGCAGAGGTTTTTTGCCTGTCCGTTACGCCTTGTTTGCGGAGCCGAGCACGTTGATGATCTTGTGCTTGACCATTTCCTTCATGTTCGCGCGTGCGTCCCCGAGATACTGGCGGGGGTCGAAGTGCGAGGGGTTCTCTGCAAGGTGCTTTCTCACGGCCGCCGTGAAGGCAACGCGCAGGTCGGAGTCAATGTTGATCTTGCATACGGCAAGGGCTGCCGCTTTTTTGAGTTCCGATTCGGGGATGCCGATCGCGTTGGGCATGGAGCCGCCGTACTGGTTGATGACGGCGACCTGCTCCTGCGGCACGCTGGAGGCGCCGTGCAGCACGATGGGGAAGCCGGGCAGGCGCTTGCCGATCTCCTCCAGAATGTCGATGCGCAGCTTGGGATCCTGGCCGGGCTTGAACTTATAGGCGCCGTGGCTGGTGCCGATGGCGATGGCAAGCGAATCGCATCCCGTTCTCTGCGTGAATTCCTCCACTTCATCGGGGGAGGTGAACATGGCGTCGTGCGCCTCCACCTTTACGTCGTCCTCGATGCCCGCCAGCTTGCCGAGTTCCGCCTCAACGACCACGCCGTGGTCATGCGCGTATTCCACGACTTTTTTCGTGAGCGCAATGTTCTCCTCCCACGGCTTGGAGGAGGCGTCGATCATGACGGAGGTAAAGCCGTCGTCAATGGACGCCTTGCAGATCTCAAAGTCCGCACCGTGATCGAGGTGCATGGCGATCGGGATGTCCGTCGTCTCCACCGCGGCCTGCACAAGGTGGCGCAGGTACACGGGATTCGCATATTTTCTCGCGCCCGCGGAGACCTGCAGGATGACGGGGGAGCGGCACTCGTTGGCCGCCTCCACGATGGCCTGCACCATCTCCATATCGTTGACGTTGAACGCGCCGACCGCATAGCCGCCCGCGTACGCCTTTTTGAACATTTCAGTCGTAGTGACCAAAGGCATAAATTACCCTCCGATGGTTTTTCTTTCATTATAAATCTTTTTTGTGCAAATTGCAATAGTTTCGCTGAAATTTTCGGTGCAGTTCACGGGGGGAAATTTCAAAAATACCGTTGACAGACGCCGAAAAGTGTAGTACAATATGATTTGGACAAGGGCGCCGTCCGCGGCGCTGAAAAATTGTGTTCGGAGGATTTATTCAAATGGCTAACGTAAAAGTTGCGATCAACGGATTCGGCCGTATCGGCCGTCTCGCTTTCCGCCAGATGTTCGGCGCCAAGGGATATGAGATCGTCGCGATCAACGACCTCACCAGCCCCAAGATGCTTGCACACCTTCTCAAGTACGACTCTGCTCAGGGCAGATACGCGCTTGCAGACACCGTGAGCGCGGACGATGAGGCCGGCACCATCACCGTGGACGGCAAGACCATCAAGATCTACAAGGAAAAGGATGCCGTCAACCTTCCCTGGAAGGAACTGGACGTGGACGTCGTGCTCGAATGCACGGGCTTCTACACCTCCAAGGCGAAGGCGCAGGCGCACATCGATGCAGGCGCAAAGAAGGTCATCATCTCCGCTCCCGCGGGCAACGACCTGCCTACCATCGTCTACAGCGTCAATGAAAAGACGCTCAAGAGCACGGACACCATCATCTCCGCCGCTTCCTGCACGACCAACTGCCTTGCCCCCATGGCGGATACGCTGAACAAGTTCGCCAAGATCAAGAAGGGCTACATGACGACCATCCACGCCTACACGGGCGATCAGATGGTGCTCGACGGACCTCACCGCAAGGGCGACCTTCGCCGTGCGCGTGCCGCTGCCGTGAACGTTGTTCCCAACTCCACGGGCGCTGCGAAGGCGATCGGCCTCGTCATTCCCGAACTCAACGGCGTGCTGGACGGCTGCGCACAGCGGGTTCCCGTTCCCACCGGTTCCCTTACCCAGCTCATCGCGATCTGCGAGGGCGAGGTCAAGGAAGATGCCGTCAACAAGGCAATGAAGGATGCGGCGTCCGCTTCCTTCGGCTACACGGAAGAGCCCATCGTTTCCTCCGACATCATCGGCATCACCTACGGTTCGCTCTTTGATGCGACGCAGACCAAGTGTATGCCCATCGGCGACGGCAACACGCTCGTCAAGGTCGTCTCCTGGTACGACAACGAGAATTCGTACACCAGCCAGATGGTTCGCACGATCAAGTATTTCGCCGAACTCAAGTAAAACCAAAGTAAAAAACGCTCCCCGTGCGGGGAGCGTTTTTTTATGCGAAGGGGGAATTTTTTACGGGAACATTTTAGATAATGCGCGCACCTGACGTTAAAGGCAGGGCGCTGGTTCGGCACAGATGCGTGAGGCGGGAGTCCGTCGTAGGCTTCGCCGCCTCCTCGCACGCACTCGTGGGAATCCACGATTTCGGGCAACTTATCTTTTGCATCAAAAAACGGCGGGACAAGATGTCCCGCCGTTTTTTGGCGCAGAAGACGAGATTCGAACTCGTGCTACCGGTAAAGGTACTACTCCCTTAGCAGGGGAGCCCCTTGAGCCTCTTGGGTACTTCTGCATACGGCTCAACAGATGCGGCTTGCCTGCCGCAAATTCTTACTCCTTTCAGAGTACTCTACCAATATACCATAAAAGCGCGCGATTGTCAAAGTATATTTTCGGGAAATTGCAAAAAAATACAAAAAAATGATTCGGACATCTTGCGGGAGAGGGAAAAATATGGTAAAATGAAGGAAACAAAACCGGGGAAAGGATATAAGGAGTTGGAAACATGAATATCTGGCACGACATCGATCCCAAGCGCATCACGCCGAAGAGCTTTGAGGCGCTCATCGAGATCCCGAAAGGGAGCAAGACCAAGTATGAACTCGATAAGGAAACGGGCATTCTGAAGATCGACCGCGTTCTCTATACGTCTACGGTATATCCCGCAAATTACGGCTTTATTCCGCGTACATTTGCGGACGACGGCGATCCGCTTGACGTCCTTGTCCTTTGCAACGAGGCGATTTATCCCATGACGCTCGTCCACTGCTATCCCGTCGGCGTCATCAAGATGATCGACAGCGGTGCGCTGGACGAAAAGATCATCGCCATTCCCTTCAAGGATCCCACCTACAACGGGTATTACGACATCCAGGAACTGCCCAAACACATCTTTGAGGAGATGATGCATTTCTTTGAAGTGTATAAGACGCTCGAGCATAAAAAGACGACGGTCAAGGAGATCGCACACCGCGAGGAGGCCGTGGAGATCATCAGAAAGTGTCTTGCCATGTATGAAGAAAAATTCGGAGGCGCAAGATGAAAGACCAAATGACAGCGCCCAAGCAGACGGAGGAAGAAAAGCCGTCCGTCAAGATCGTCTTTTTCGGGGATTCCATCACCGCGTCCAACCGCAATCTGCTCGATCCGGAGGATCTCGGGGTCGGATACGTCAAGATCGCATCGAACAAGCTCCGCCTTCTCTATCCGGATACCGATTTTTGCTTTGTCAACCGCGGGGTGAACGGCGAGCGCACGGCGGAACTTTTGCAGCGCGTCAAGCGGGACGTCGTGGATGAAAATCCCGACTACGTTGTCATGGAAGTGGGGATCAACGACGTCTGGTGCCGCTTTTCGCGCGGGGAGGAAGTCACGCCGGAGACCTTCCGCGCCAACTACCTCTCTCTCGTGGAGCACATCCTCGGAACGGGCGCCGTGCTCTTCCTCATCCAGCCGTATGCGCTCAGGATGGAGGACAAACAGCGCTTCCGCCCCTTCCTCAACCGCTTTAACGACATCATCCGCGAGATCGCGAAGGAAAAGGACGTCACGCTTGTTCCCGTGGATGAGATCTTTATGGGGGTGACGCAGGACATCGATCCCGCGCAGTTCTCCACGGACGGCGTGCATCCTACGCACCGCGGCTGCCGCTACATTGCCGATCTTCTCATCAAGGAGCTGAAAAAGTGTCTCGGAAGCGGCTCCTGATCGTTGTCGATATGCAGAACGACTTTGTGACGGGCGCTCTCGGCACAAGGGAGGCACAGGCCATCCTGCCCGCCGTACAGGCGCTGCTCGCGCGCGAGCGCGCCGCCGGCAGCGACATTGCCTTTACGCTCGACACGCACGGCGAGGACTATCTCTCCACGCAGGAGGGAAGGCTGCTGCCCGTGCCGCACTGCCTGCGCGGGACGTGGGGCTGGCAGCTCGCGGACGGACTGGATGCATCGGGCGCGCGGCGCTTTGAAAAGGGGACGTTCGGCAGCGTGGAACTTGCGCAGTATGCCCGCGCCTATGAAGAGATCGTGCTCTGCGGCGTCTGCACGGACATCTGTGTGGTCAGCAACGCGCTGCTCATCAAGGCGTTTGCGCCGGAGGCGGAGGTGATGGCGGCAGAGAATGCCTGCGCGGGCGCAACGCCCGAGGCGCACGCGGCGGCGATCGCCACGATGCGCAGCTGTCAGATCCGGATCATATGAAAAACGCGCCGTATGGCGCGTTTTTTGAGGAACGTATATGGAAAAAACAAACGCAATGCGAATGTTGGAGCGCGGCAAAGCTGCCTATGCGGTACACACCTATGAAGGGGGCGCGCTCTCGGGGGTCGCCGTTGCTGCCTCGCTCGGCGAGGACGCGGCGCGGGTGTATAAGACGCTCGTCACAGTCGGATCGCCCAGAAAATACTATGTGTTCGTCATTCCCGTTGCGGCGGAGCTCGACCTGAAGAAGGCGGCGCGGGCGGCGGGGGAGAAGTCGGTGGAGATGCTTCCGCAGAAGGAGCTGTTTCCGCTGACGGGATATGTTCACGGCGGCTGCTCGCCGCTGGGGATGAAGAAGGCGTTTCCCACCTTTTTTGATGAGAGCGCCGCGGGCAGGACGGTCTTTGTCAGCGGCGGAAAGGTGGGCGTGCAGGTGGAGGTCGCCTGCGCCGACCTTGTGCGCCTGACGGGCGGGGCGTTCGCCTCGCTCACGCGGGACTGATACACAGATATTCGGAATAAGAGATGCGCCGCTCCGGTTCGGAGCGGCGCATCTGCATAGTCAGGGGAGAGGCGCGCATATTTTTTATGCCGCTGCCATAAGTTTGACGGCGAGTACGGTCATATCATCGCCCGCTTCTTTTTGCGGGGAGCGGGCAAGGGCGGCGGCGAGCAGATTCTCGGCGAGCGCCTGCGGGTTGAGAGGGCGCTGTGCGCCGAGATAGGCGCACAGGTCGGCAGAGGAGCCGAACGCCGCCGTAATGCCGTCGCTCATAAAGAGGAGAAAGTCGTTTTCATGCATGGTGATGCGCAGCGTGGCGGGGTGTACCGCCTCCAGCGCGCCCATCGGCAGCGATTTGCCTTCCAGGATCTTCAATTCCTCCCCCGTGAGCAGAAATCCCGCCGGCGAGCCGATCTTGACGATGTCCGCGTTGCCGTCGTCCAGATTGACGGCGGCAAGGTCAAGGCAGGAAAAGCTCTCGTCCGCCGAATAGGAAATGAGGCTGTTGACGGTGGCGAGGATGGTGTCCGACGGCATCCCCGTCTTGTAGAAGCTCTCCATGAGCGAGAGCGTGCGTGCGGAGACGTCGCGTGCGGCGTCTCCGCTTCCCATACCGTCCGAGAGGGCGACAAGAAACCTGCGCTCGTCGATCTTGAGGACGGAGTGCGTGTCTCCGCTGCTCTGTTCGCCCTTCTTGGGGCAGGCGGCGATCCCGAAGGCGGCATCGAAGCGCGGCTTTCGCTTGAACACATAGCACGCCCGCCCGTGCGTCAAAGGGAGCTTTTCGGAGAGCGCGAGCGGGACGCCGAGCGCCTCGCCGGCGGCGGCACATGCCCGTCTGGCAGGGGTGCTCTCCTCCAGCGTCATGCTCACCGTGAGCGTGCCTCCTTCGCCGTAGACGAAGATCTCCGAACTCAGGATGCCGTGCTCCTGCAGCGTCTTTGCCAGCGCATCCTCGTTTGCGGAGAGGGAGTATTCCTCGCTCTCGCGCAGGGCAAGGTCGCGCATGATCTCGCTCACGCCGTGCGCCTGCCGGGCGAGCAGCCTGCGGCCCTCGCGCGCCGTCTCCAGGGCGGCGTTGCGGCGGCTGTCCGCCTCGAGTTCCCGGTTGAGCGTAAACAAAATACCCGCAACGTTGGGGCAATTTTGTGCCAGATCCGCCGGAAGGTCGATGAGATTGACCTTTCCTTTTGCCCGCCCGACGCGCACGAGCCGCCCGAGCGCGGGCATGGTCTTTTCGCGCTTGCACGTCTTGTTTTCGGGGCAGGCGGCGCACACCGTCCCTTCGATTGCGGCGGCGATGCGCCTGTCCCCGTCGTCCGAGGCGTCCGGCAGGAGGAAGGCGTTTTCGATTTCGCGGAAGAGGGCGGACACCTCGTAGAGCCGCTCGCCCACGGCGCGGCGGTTGCGATTGACGGCGATGCGCGGCAGCACGCGCTCGCGGTAGAAGAGCAGGCTCTCCTGCAATCGTGCCAGCCACTTTTTCGGCAGGGCGCAGACGAGTGCGGCGGGAAGGACGCAGGCAAGAAGGCGCAGGACGATCTGCACGGCGGGCAGCGCGTACGTCCCCGCAAAGGCCTGTGCGGCAAGGTAGGCAAGCGTGAGCGCGAGAGCGGACGCGATGCGTCCGTAGGAGGCGACGACCAGCGCGCAGCAGGCATAGACGGCAAAGAGCGCAACGGGCAGCAGGCTCACGCCGTGAACGCACAGGGGCAGGGAGAGTACGACGGCGGCGGGAACGGGGACGGCGTTCTTTGTGAGCGCCGCGGCGAGCAGAACGCCGAAGAGGGCGGCTCCCGTATAGACGAGCGGGCCGAAGGCGTTGCATATCCCCATGCCCAGCAGCAGCCACAAAAGGGCGATCTCGGCAAGTTCCGGCCCCGTGAGGCGGCACTTTCCCGCATGGCGCGTGGCGTTCGCGCCGCCCTCTGCCAGAAGGCTTCCGAGCAGGAAAAACACGGACAGGACGGCTTTTTGCGCAAGAACGGGCAGTCTGATGGCGGCATATCCCGCATGGGGGAAGAGAAAGAGGAAGGGCAGCTGGGCGAGGGCGGCAAAGGCGATCTTCCACGCACCCGGCCGTATGCTCAGACGGGCGCAGACGCCGAAGCAGAGCAGCAGGATCGCTGTCTGTGCGAGGGCGCCCAGCGTCGCCTGCCAGGAGAGAAAGGCGGCGGAGGCGGCAAGGTAGGCGAGCGAGCCCGCAAGATATGCCCGAAAGACGGCGAATGTCGCCCAGAGCGCAAGGAAGGCGGCCGGTTCGCGCTGCGGGAGGGCAAAGTTGAGCACCGCCATGCCGGCCGACAACGCAAGAAAGGCGGCAATGTCCCGCAAACGGGGGCGCCGAAAGGAAAAATGACGCATAGACACCTCGGTTTTTTCACAAAAGTATAAGTATGGCGGACATACAAAAACAAGAAAAGACGGTCGCACGGCGTCGAAAATTGCCCGAGTTCTTCGCGGCCATCGCGCGCGGCAGGGAAATGCAGGAAAAAATGCATAAAAAATGAAAACAATTTGCATAAAAATGCGACTTTATGCATTTATCATTTTTCCTTATAATTGTAATCACAAAAACTTATTTGAAAAGTATGTGAAACGCCCAAAATCAGTTTGACAACAAGGGGGGGCGCTGTGATAAAATAGAGAAACGATTGGAAACCTGTCGCATCATGCCGGCGTGGAGCCCCTTGAGGAGTTCGCAGCGCACGGCAAAACTACTAAAACACAGGAGAAACGTATGCAGAAACTGCTTAGACGGTCGGCGAGCCTGCTCTTCATCCTCACCCTTGCAGCGGCGATCGTGATCCCGACGGTTGCGGAGCCTGTCTCCGAAGTCGTCGGCGGCGGGGCGCAGTCCGATGCCGCACAGACGGAGGATCTTCCGCTTGCGGACGATTATGCCCTTTCGGAAGAGCTTTCCGGCGCAGCCGAGCCCAAGGCGGAGGATCTTGTCAAGGTCATCGTCGAAGTCGACGCGCCCTCTCTCATTGAGTACGCGAACGAAAAAGGCATCACCGTGCAGGACGCCATGCAGTCCTCGGAGGGCGTGCGCGTCCTCAAGCGGGCGGAGACGGTGATCGAAAGCGCAAAAAAGGCGCTCTCTCCCTATCTTGTAGAGGAGGGATTCACTTACAGCACGCTTCTGAGCGGCTTTTCGGCGACCATCCGCTATAAGAACCTCTCCGATCTCGAAGAGGATGCCCGCGTCAGCACCGTCATCCTCTCCGATACCTATGAGGAGCCGCAGGCGATCACCGAAAATCAGGTCAACGTAGACGGTTCGACGGGTATTTTCGATTCCTCGATGGTAGAATACGACGGTACGGGGACGGTCGTCGCCGTACTCGATACGGGAACGGACTACACGCACGAAGTCTTTGATATGGAGCTGGACGATTCGCTCACCGCCATCACCAAGGACGACGTTGCCGCCGTCGCAAGCAGCCTTGCGGCGACCTCCATGTCCGCCGAGAACGACGTGACGATCGACGAGGACGATCTCTATCTCACGACCAAACTTCCCTACGCCTATGACTATGCGGACGGCGATCCCAACGTCTATCCGGCAGAGGCGCACGGAACGCATGTCGCGGGCATCATTGCGGGCAAGTCGGAGCGCATCACGGGCGTTGCGACGGGCGCGCAGATCGCCACATTCAAGGTGTTCCCCGACTCCGGCGAAGGCGCGCCGACGGACAGCATTCTTGCCGCCCTCAATGATGCCGTCATTCTCGGGGTGGACGCCATCAACATGAGCCTCGGCTCCTCGTGCGGCTTTACGCGCGAGGCGGACGGGGATGCCGTCAACGTCGTCTATGACCGCGTAGAGGAGGCGGGCATCTGCCTCGTCGTCGCCGCGAGCAACGACTATTCCTCTGCCTACGGCAGCGCAAACGGCAATACCAATCTTGCAAGCAATCCGGACTCGGGTACGGTCGGCTCTCCCGCGTCCTATGCTGCTTCTCTCGCCGTTGCCTCCATCAGCGGCGTCAAGACACCCTATTTCCTGCTTTCGGACGGCACGGAGATCTACTTCCGCGAATCCCGTCTGGTCGGCCAGACGGACGAGAACGACTTCGTGGCGGAGATGCTCGGCGACGCGCAGGAGGGGACGTTTGACTATGTGGTCATCCCGGGCGTCGGATACGAGGCCAACTACACCGGCATCGACGTGAACGGCAAGATCGCCGTCGTCCGCCGCGGCGGCAACACCTTCGAGCAGAAGGTCTCGATCGCAAAGAGCATGGGCGCCAAGGGCGTCATCATCTACAACAATGTCTCGGGTATGCTGAACATGTCCGTCGGAACACAGCAGACCATCCCGAGCTGCCTTATCTCGATGGACTACGGCGACATTCTTGTGGAGGCGGGATCGGGAACGATCAGCCTGTCAAAGGACTATCTTGCCGGGCCGTTCATGTCCGATTTCTCCTCGTGGGGCGTCCTTCCCAACCTGACGCTTTCGCCCGACATCACGGCGCACGGCGGCGAGATCACCTCCTCCTACCCCGGCGGGAACGAGTATGATACCATCAGCGGTACCTCCATGGCCTGCCCCAACCTCGCGGGCGCGCTCATCCTCGTCAGACAGTATGTGCGCGATCTGGACGATTCCCTCTCCATGCAGGAGATGCGCGACCTCTCGTACAGCCTGCTCATGAGCACGGCGACCATCGCGAACAACGAGTACGGCAATCCCTATTCCCCCAGAAAGCAGGGCGCCGGACTTGCGGACATTGAGAAATCCGTCTCCACCAAGGCATATCTCACGGTGGACGGTTCCAACAAGCCTAAGCTTTCGCTGGGAGACGACCCCAACCGTTCGGGCGTCTATACGCTGGAGTTCAACATCACCAACATGGCGGGCGAAGCGCTCAGCTATGACATCGATCCCATTGTATTCACGGAGAGCATGTCGAGCGATGACCGCACGGTCGCCGAGCTGGCCTACTTGCTCGATGCGACGTACAGCTACTCCGTCGTTGCGACGGAGGGCAATGCCAGCATCAACGGCAACAATCTCTCGCTGGGCGGCTATTCGAGCGCCAGGATCACGGTGACGCTCACGCTCACGCAGGAGTCGAAGGACTATATCGACGCAAACTTCGTCAACGGTATGTATGTGGAGGGCTACGTCCGCCTCAATTCGCTGAATGAAGACGGCATCGGTCTCAATCTGCCTTACCTTGCCTTCTACGGCAACTGGGCGGATGCTCCCATGCTGGACGTGACCGCATATGAAGTGGGCGCCTCGCAGGTGGACTCCTCCGTGCTCGAAGAGGATAAGCTGGTTGCGGACGTCTATGCGACCCTTCCCATGGCGGGCTTTGATTCGCAGGATCAGAACGGCAATCCCACGGTCGGCTACTGGGGCATGGGCGCGTACGGCTACATTCTGCCGCAGGGCTATACGGCGCCTGCCACGCAGGAAAAGTTTGCGGCGCTCACCTCCTCGCAGGACGGCACGTATATGCTCTATTCCATCTCCGCCGGTCTTCTGCGCGGTGCAAAGCGCATTGAAATGCAGATCACGGACAGCGTGACCGGGGAGGCCATCTGGACAAGAACGAGCTGGAACGGCAGAAAGTCCTCCTCATCGGGCGGCGAACAGACGGGCGGCTACATTCTCGTCGAGTTCGATGTTCGTGAACTGGGGCTTGCCAACAACTCCAGATATACTTTCTCGATGGAATGCTTCCTTGACTGGGGTGAGGGGGACGCCTATGCGACGTACGGCAACCGCAACACCTTCTCCTTCGAGTTCACCATCGACAATGAAAGGCCCGTCATCCTCGATACCTATGTGCGCGAGGACGGCAACAATAAGTATGTGGAGTTCAATATCTACGACAACCACTACCTGCAGGGCTACACCGTTTACACCTATGAAAGCCTGGATGCGAACGGCAACCCCGTTGGTCTGACGCCCGTCACGGACAGCGTCATCCCCGTCTATGACGGAGAGTTCAATTCCTCCACGACGATCTCCCTCAATGTGACGTCCAAGTGGTCGCAGATCATGGCGAACGGCGGCAAGCTGTATGTCCAGGTCATGGACTATGCGCGGAACACAACGACCGGATTCATCACGCTGGAGAAGAGCGACGTTGACAACATCACCACCACGCGCGACGCGCGCGACAATTATACTATTAACATCAACGGTCAGGTAGACCTTGCGCAGTATATCCGCACCTATGCCGATGTGGAGGGTGAACTCCTTGAGAACTACTGGACGAAAGATCTCGTCTGGGAGAGCGAGGATGAGAGCATCGCCACGGTCGGCCAGGGAGAGGAGGACGGCGGCCTTGTGACCGGTATTGCAACGGGCGAGACAAAGGTCTCCGTCTATCCGCAGGGCAAGCCTGAAAATACGATCACATTCACGATCACAGTCAGCACGCAGACGGATGCGATCCGCGTGACGGGCGCACGGCTCTCCGATTACGCGCTCGAACTCGAGCGCGGCGAGGAGGCGACGATCACCCTCACGGTGGAGCCGTATAATCTGCCGCAGGCAACGCTGGAGGGGCTGACGTTCACATGGACTTCCTCAAGCGCCACGGTGCGCGTGACGCCGAGCGAGGACGGCCTGAGCGCCACGGTCAAGGCGCTCGAGTCCGGTTCTTCTACGGTGAGCGTACAGGTGAACGGCACCTATGTGTACGCGAGCTGTTCGGTTCGCGTACAGGAAGAGTTCTACGTCGACGGCGTCTACCTGCGCTCCTATACGGGCAGAGGGGATGAGAACGGCGTCGTGGTGATCCCCGACGATCTGGGCATCTCCTATATCTACCCGATGGCGTTCTATGACAACGACTATATCACGGAGATCGTCATTCCCGAAGGCGTCATGTATATCATGCGCGCGGCAATTTACGGGTGCGAAAATCTGGAAACGGTATGGCTGCCTTCCACGCTCGAACAGATCCAGACGTTCGGCATGGCGTGGAACCCCAACCTCAAAACGGTGTACGGCCTGAACAACGTCAGCCTAATCGGTTCGCGCGCATTCATCAACGATACCAGTCTGGAACTCGGCTTCAACGGCACGGACGGGGGACAGAATGAGAACGAACGGTATGACCTGAACGGGGAGTATGACCTCGCCGGGACGACCTTCATCCAGAACATGGCGTTCTACGGGTGTGATTCCATCACCAATCTTGATCTGAGCAAGGTCGGCGTGGTGGGGCAGGCGGCGTTCGCCTTCTGTAACGGCCTGACGGAAGTCACCATTCCCTCGCACACTACGCTGGAGGCGTCCGCTTTCCAGAGCTGCACCGCCCTCGAGCGATTGGTCATCGGCTCCCAGAACATCGGCGATGCGGCGTTCGCGTTCTGTACGGCGCTCGAGAGCGTGACATTTACGGGGGACGTCGAATCCATCGGCATACAGGCGTTCTACGGCTGCAATGCGCTCCGGGAAGTGCGCTTCCTGAAGACGGCATACAATATCGGCTCCCTCGCCTTTGCGGGCTGCACCTCTCTCGAGAGCTTCACGCTCCCGGCAGGGCTGGAGATCCTCGGCTCGCAGGTGCTCCTCGGGACGAACGTCTCCACGGTCATTGTCTCCAAGGATACGCGCATCACGGAGACGGAGGCCGCGGCATTCAACGCCTCCTCGGTCATCGCGTTTGAGGTGGAGCCGGGCAACAAGTACTTTGCATCCGAGGACGGCGTCCTGTACGACAAGACGATGTACCGCCTCGTTGCATACCCTGCCGGCAGGACGGCGAGCGTCTTTACCGTTCCCGACAGCGTGCGCGTCATCGGCGACAACGCTTTTGCCTACGTCCGCGGGGTGGGTACGGTCGATCTCAACAACGTCGAAGTCATCGGGGACTACGCCTTTGCCTCCTTCGGCAATATGCGTTACTCCGTCGGCAGTACGATCAACTCGCTCGTCATCCTCTCCATGACGGGGGACGTGCGCGGATTCGACAACGTGCGCGTCATCGGCGACTACGCCTTTGCACAGTCCTATATCGCAACGCTTCCTGTCTCGGATGAGACGGTCTCCATCGGCAGCTATGCCTTCACGCTCACGCCCCGTCTGGGCGGCGCGGTCAGATTCCCGGCATCGCTGACGAGCATCGGCGACAGGGCATTCGAGCGCAACGGATACACCTCGCTCTCGGTAGGGGATTCCAGTTATTATGTATCGGCATATGCCTACTCCTCCGGCATGTATGCGGGGATGACCTCTCTCGCGTTCTCCGATACGTCCGTTGCAGTGGGGGAGGCTGCGTTCTCCTCCTGCTATAACCTCACCGGCGTCGACTTCGGCGGCCTGACCTCGATCGCGCCCGCCATGTTCGAGGGCTGCGTGCGGCTCACGCGCGTCACCATCCCCGATACGGTCGGTTCGATCGGTGAAAATGCCTTTGCCGAATGTGCTTCGCTTGCATCGGTGACCCTGCCCGCAGGGCTGACGCAGATCGCGGACGGCGTCTTTATGAACACGGCGCTCACACAGATCGCGCTCCCCGAAAGCGTGACGAGCATCGGCGCGTCCGCCTTCGAGGGCGTCGCACTTACCGAGATCGATTTGAGCAACGTTGAGACGATCGGCGCGCGCGCCTTCTATAACACACAGCTCATGTATGCAGAGTCCGAGCGCGTGACGAGCATCGGGGATGAGGCATTCGCCTATCTTCCCGAGGAGGATGCGGGCGAATCGGCACTCCTTTCCGTCTCCTTCCCGAATGCCGTCTCGGTAGGCGCATATGCCTTTGCCGGAAACGCACGGCTTGCGGAAGCAGATCTCTCCTCTGCACGGACGGTCGGCGAGGGCGCGCTGGACGGCAGCGCCTCCCTCGTGAGCGTCGACCTGACCTCTGCCGAGACGGTGGGGAGCTATGCGCTCCGCGGCACGGCGGCGCTTACGGAAGTGTCCCTGCCCGCCGTCAGAGAGCTTGGTGCCGGCGTATTCGACGGCTCGTCCATCACGTCGCTCACCCTGCCTGCCTCCCTCGCGTCGGTGGAGGAACAGGCGTTCGCCGGTGCGCAGCAGCTCGCTTCGATCTCGGTTGCGGCCTCCAACCCCACCTACCTTACCGAGGACGGCGTGCTCTACCGCAGAACGGGCAGCTATGAATATGTGACGCTCGTCGCCTATCCCGAAGGGAAGCAGGATACTTCCTTCACGGTGCGCGATCGTACCATCCGCATCGGCGCCTATGCCTTTGCGAACAATGTCTATCTCGAATCGATCACCCTTCCCGTCCATGTGCGTGTCATCGGCGCGGCCGCCTTCTACGGCTGTACGGCGCTCTCGCGCATCGAGTTCCTGTCCGCCACCGCGCCCACGCTGGAGAGTTACTCCTATGAAGTGACGCAGGACGGCGAGACGACGGAGGACAATGTCTACAACAACTTCAAGGTCGCCATGGGGACGGAGGGCGGAACGGGGATCACCATCGTCGTCCCCGCCAACCACACCGGGTATGACCTGTATATCTGGGAACAGTACTTCGGCGAGATCGATCCCGAGGTCAACGTCTCCGATGCAAACCAGCCCATCCGCAGCGCCATCGACTTCATGGATCGCGTGAACGCGCTTCCCGCACCCGCAGACGTCACGGAGGCCGACCGTGCGGAGATCACCCTGCTTCAGAGGATCTACAACACGCTCGTTACCGTTCAGAAGGATTTCGTCTCGGGCGGGTATGACGGAACGGACTACTATGCGATCCTGACGGCGGCAGCGAATGCGCTTCCCGAGCAGCCGGACGAACCCACCAACGATCCGGAGCTGACGCCCTCCGAGCCGGTATCGCCGGAAGGAGCAAACGTCGGACTCATCGTCGGGCTCAGCGTGGGCGGCGCCGTACTTCTTGCCGGCATTGCCGTTGCAGTGGTTCTCATCGTCCGCAGGAAAAAGCACGGATCGGAAGGAGGAGACCGGAAATGAAAAAGCTGAAATATCTGCTTCTCGGCGCACTCGCCGTCTCCCTCGCAGGCGCGCTTGCCGCCTGCTCGGAGGACGGGACGCAGACGTACACTTTCACGTTCAACAGCAAGGGCGGCAGTGCAGTAGCATCGCTGGAACTGGAGGAGGGGGACACGGTGACCCGTCCCGCAGATCCCACCAAAGCGATGTTCACCTTTGACGACTGGTACGCGGACGAGGCGCTCTCGAGCGTGTACACCTTCGGCACCATGCCCGCGCATGACGTCACCGTCTATGCCAAGTGGCTGCCCGAGACCAACGTCCGCATCACCTACGATCTCATGTACGAGCTCGGGGAGGGGGATACGGCCGTTCCGGACAGCATCGGCATGATCGGCAGCGCCTTCCAGCAGCCTGCAGCGCCCACGCGCACCGGGTATGTGTTCGGCGGCTGGTTCACCGATGCCGCCTGCTCGGACGAAAACCGATACGTCTTTACCGTCTATCCCGACGAGAACATGACACTCTATGCCAAGTGGCTGCCTGACGGCGCGTATGCGTTTGTCACCTATTACGGCAACGGCGTTGCGCTCGCAGATCCCATTCCCGTTGAGAAGGGGACGGAATTTTCCGACCCCGCCGCGGACTTCTTCGGCGAGGATGTCGTCACGGACGGCTGGTATACCAATGCCGACCGCGTCAACCGCTATGAGGGAGGGACGATCAGCCGCGACCTCAACCTCTATACGACGTATTATACCCGCGGCCTCACCTTTGAGGCGAACGCCGTTACCGGGTATTCGGGTGCTTCGCAGCAAGTCTATGTCCCCGATCTGTATAACGGCATTGAGATCACCCGGATCGGGGAGGGTGCCTTCCGTGACAGCGAGGTGCGCTCGATTCTCCTTCCCGCGGGCATCGCGCAGGTGGACGACTATGCCTTCTACGGCTGCCGCTATCTCACCGCGGTCAATCTCACGGAGAACGTTTCGTCCGTCGGCGCCTATGCGTTTGCCGACGCCCGCCGCCTTGTCAGCTATGGGACGCTCGCCGTCTCCGCGCTGCCCGAGGGGATCTTCCTCGGCTGCAGCCAGCTCGACACCGTTGAACTGCCCGAGGGACTGACGTCCGTGGGCGATCTCGCCTTTGCGGACTGCACGTCGCTTGTCTCGCTCACCCTTCCCGAGGGCGTCACCTCGGTCGGGTCGCAGGCGCTGGAGGACTGCTCATCGCTCACACAGCTCTCCCTTCCCGCGTCGCTCGTTTCACTCGGAGAAAACGCTCTGGCAGGCTGCACGTCGCTTGCGGGCGTGACCGTTGCCGAGGGCAACGGAAGTTTCTCGGTGGAGGACGGAAATCTCTACTGCGGTGCGCAGCTTCTGCGCTACATCGCGGGAGAGGAGACCTCCTTCACGATGCCGCAGGGCAAGACGTCCGTCGCGGCATACGCCTTTGAGGACGGCGCCGCGCTCACGGAGCTGGTACTTCCCGCGTCCGTGACCGACGTCGCGCCCGGCGCCCTTGCGGGCTGCACGGCGCTCACCTCGCTCACGCTGCCCGCCGCCGTCATGGAGGGGGCGCGGCTCGCCTCCTTCTTCGGCGCATCCGCCGCGGAGACGAGCGGGACATACAGTTTCTACATCCCCGCGAGCCTCACTTCCCTCACGCTGGACGGTTCGCTCTCGATGATCGCCGACTACGCCTTCTACGGCGCGACCGGCCTTGCGCAGGTCTCCGGCATCGGCGCTGTGAGAGAGATCGGTACGGGTGCATTCGCCTATACGGCGATCACAGCGTATGAACTCCCCGCCACCGTCACGCACTTCGGTGCGCGCGTATTCGAGGGCTGCGGCCTTACGGAATATGCGGTCGCGGCGGGCAGCGCCTCCTATCATGTGCAGGACGGCTGTCTGTATTCCGCGGATGGGGAATTGGTGGCAGTTCCCGCCGGCGCCACGCAGGTCACGGTGGAGGCGGGTACGACGCGCATCGGCGACTATGCCTTCTATGACAGCGCCGTTTCGGAGCTCGTTATTCCCGACACAGTCACATCCATCGGGTTTGCGGCGTTCGGCAACATGTCCTCGCTCACGAGCCTGACCGTTCCCGTCATCGGCGACGGTGCGGACAATGCCTATATGGGTTATGTGTTCGGCGCGGAGATGCGCCTCGAGACGCCGGAGGAGAGCACTGCCGGCGCAACGGTCTATTCCACGCTCATCCTCTCCCGCCCCGGCAGGCTTCCCGTCAACCTCACGACGCTGCACATCACAAACAGCTATACCGATCTTGCCGATATGGCATTTGCGCATCTTTCACAGCTCTCGCAGATCACCTTCCCGGAGGGGACACAGATCCAAACGTACGGCGCGTTCTCTTTCTATCGCACGGCGATCGGGGAATGGGATTTCACGGGCGCGACGGCGATCGGCGAATCGGCATTCCAGGAGTCGGCGCTTGCGGAAGTCAATCTGCCCGGCACGCTCGGGGCGAACCTCGGCACGGCGGCGTTCTCGCAGATCTCCGCGCTGGAGCGCATCACCCTCGGCGAGGGCATCACGCGCATCGCGCTCGATCTGTTCCTGACCGGCGCATCGGAGGGAGAGACGGGCGAGGACGGCTATACCTATGACGTCCGCCGCTCGGGTATCGATCATGAACTCGTGATCCCCGCCTCCGTTACGGAGATCGGGATGCAGGCATTCCTCGGGGTTGGAACAAAGGAGTTCTTCAGTCCGACCTACCCGGAGGATCAGCCGGATGCCGCAACGCACGCCACACGCAATGACAACTTCTCCGTGGTCTTTGCCCAGGGAAGCGCGCTCACGTCCATCGGCGCCTACGCCTTCTCCTGCAGCGGACTGGAAGAGATCGCGCTGCCTGCTTCGGTTGAGACGGTGGGGCAGAACGCCTTTGTCTACAACCTGTTCCTGACCGACGTCACGTTCGGCGATGCGCAGAACGGCAGTGCCCTTACGGAACTCGGGCTGTATGTGTTCGGCGGGGATGAAGCGCTTGCCTCCGTCACGCTATACGCTTCCCGCGTGCCGACGATGACGGTCTCGGGCATGGACGGCCACATTTTTTATGAAACCAATGAGACGTTCCTCGTCTACGTACCGGAGGCAATGGTGTCGCAGTATCAGCTGGCAGCCGGCTGGCGCATCGTTGCCGACCATATCCGGGCGATCGGAACGGAAGGAGGCAATGCGTGAAACGCAAGGTAATTTTGCTGCTCGGCGTGCTCGCGGCGCTGACGTTCGGGCTCGCGCTCACCGCCTGTTCGCAGGATCGGCTCACCGAAGAGGATCTCATTCAGATGGGATACGTACACCGCGTCACTTTCGATCTCGCGGGCGGACGTTCGGGCGAGCGAGACGAACTTGTGCAGCGCGTGCAGGACAATTCGCTCGTGGTGGAGCCGGGCTCCAGCACGCTGGCGGGCGAACGCCCCACCCGCACGGGTTATACCTTTAACGCCTTTTATACGGGTACGGAGGATGAGGACGGAAACATCACCTACCTTGAGCGCTGGGACTTTTCGGCCGACCGCGTCACCTCCGACATCACGCTGTACGCGCGCTGGCTGGAGAACTATACCATCACCGTACACTACGGCGAGGATTTCAGTTATACAGGCACTTACACGCAGAACGTCAATCAGACGAGCGAAGGGGTGGCGCAGCCGGTGAACAGCATCACGATCTCGGGTCAGACGATCATACAGAATGCTTTTTACGCCAGTGAGGAGGATGCGCGCAGCGAGTCCAATGCGATCACCTTTCCCTATACGCCCGCCGACCTCACGCCGGAGAACACGGTCAGCGAACTCTGGGCAAACACGCTCGAAGGGGTGTGGCGCATGGTATATGACGCGTCCGACTTTGTTCTGTACAGTAACACGAACATCTATCTTGTGAACAACATTGACTTTGAAGGGGCGGAGCTGGAGTTTCCGGAGACCTATTCCGGTATCTTTGAAGGAAACGGACATACGCTGTCCAATTTCACGCTCACGCAGGAGCGCGGCAACAGCCGCACGCAGACTTACGGGCTGTTCCGTGAACTGCGCGCGACTGCCGCCGTCCGCAACGTCACCTTTGAGAACGTTACGTTTACGGCGATGCTCACCAACCCCACGGTCAACGAATACCGCATGGGTCTCGTCGCGGGGTATGCGGCAAGCGGGGCGAGGGTGGAAAACGTCACCCTCGCGGGCGGCAGTTACACCTTTGTCGTGACCGACCGATATGCTGACTGGGAAGGCCTGGATGAACGCGCCATTGTCGGCGGCAACGTGCCAGACGGCGTGGTCGATACGGAGACGTGCATCATTTCGGGGACAACCATCATCCGCAAACTCACTCCCGATGAATGGGAAGCGGAGAACGGGGAATAAATTCAAATCCAACAGGAGGAAATCAATATGAAGAAAACGAGAACGATGCGGACGGCAGCCTGCTCGGTGGCGGCAGTGCTGACGCTGGGGACGGCGGCTACGCTCCTCTCGGCCTGCACGGAGGAGGCACGCAGCAACGAAACCACACCCCTCACCCTTGCAAGCGACCTGTTTGACGGCGTGTTCAATCCCTTCTTCTACACGTCGGGCGTGGACGGCGACGTCGTCGGCCAGACGCAGATCGGAATGCTTTCGAGCGATGAGAACGGCGACCCCGTTGCGGGGGACGATGAACCCAGCGTCGCCAAGGCATTCAGCGTAGTGACCACGGGTACGTCTGCCGACAGGGGCCAGGAGGGCAGCGAGGACGAGTATGCCAAGTACTATACTGACTATTACTTTGCCATCAAGAACGACATTGTGTTCAGCGACGGCACGCCGCTCACCATCAACGATGTGCTGTTCAACATCTATATGTATCTCGATCCCGCCTATACCGGTTCTGCCACCATGTATTCGGTTGCCATCAAGGGACTTTCCGAATACAGAACGCAGCAGACGGACGGCACCACCGAGGATGAATTCAATGGCATCATGGATACCCGTGCACAGGCGCGTATCGACGCCATTCAGGACTGGGCGGAAAACGGCCGTGAGGGTGATACCGATGCACTGAACGATCAGATGAATTCGGACATCGACCAGCTTGAGACGTTCTTCATGGAGGAACTCAATACCGACTGGACGACGGCGATGAATGCCGAGATGGACGAGTATGAGAAGTACGGATTTACGGAAAACTGGCAGGTGTTCATGTATAACTACAGCCAGTACACCATCACGCCCGAGCGCGATGCCAACCGCGAGATCATCAGCTATGACGTGGTTCCCAACTTCGACACCAATATGGCAAAGGATCAGGAGACGCTCGTCAACTATGTCTACAGCATCATGCTGGGCGGGCGCAGCACCGCGTTGGAATCCTATAAGACCAACCTGGTCAACGTCATGCTCTACTATGCAACGGCAAGCTCCTTCCGCTCCTACCTCGTCTCCGATGAAACGAGAAAGGAACTCACCGATCCCGAAACGGGCGAAGTGGAGCTCGAAGTGCGCACGGTCAGCGGCATCACGACGATGCGCGGCACGAGCATTCCCTCCGAGGACGGCGACATCGAACTCGGCGAGGAGCTTGACATCCTGCACATCCGTATCAACGGCGAAGACCCCAAGGCGATCCAGAACTTCGGCTTTACGGTGGCGCCCCTGCATTACTATTCGCCCATTGCCGACCAATTCTCCCTGACGGAAGGGCAGGAGAACTTCGGTGTCTCCTGGTCGGACACCGATTTCATGAATGAGATCCGTGTCATTCAGGTGCCTCTCGGCGCGGGGCCTTACCGCGCATCCACGCTGAACGGGCAGGATGCTTCTTCCGTTCCCGAGAAGAGCGATTTCTACAGCGACAACATGGTCTATCTGGAGCGCAATGACAGGTTCCTTCTGGGCGCACCCAAGATCAGGTTCATCCGCTATCAGGTCAGCTCGCAGTCGCTGCTCTATGAAGCCATCAATACGGGCGCTGTGGACTACGGTTCGCCCACAGCGACTACCGAGATGATCGGCCGTCTTGAGAATGAGGACAGGGACAGGCTCGACTATACCATCACCGACAACCTCGGCTACGGTTACATCGGCATCAATGCCTCCTATGTGGAGGATCTGAACATCCGCAAGGCGATCATGTATGCGCTCGATCCCACGCTCGCCCTTGACTACTACGGCGGCGGCACGCTGGCGTCCATCATCTATCGTCCCATGTCCACCACCCTTTCGTGGTGCTATCCCGCGGACGCTACGGCATACTATCCCTTCGATGCAACAGGACAGACCTCGCTGCGCCTTGCGCAGGAGGCGGGCTACACGCCCAACGCACAGAGCTATCTGGTCAACTCCAGCGGCGATACGCTCAGCTACACCTTCACCGTCGCGGGCGATTCCACCGATCACCCCGCATATGCCACCATGGAGCGTGCGGCAGACATCCTCAATTCCATCGGGTTTGACGTAGAAGTCGTCAACGACTACACGGCGCTTTCCAAGCTCGCCAGCGGTCAGCTCGAGGTCTGGGCGGCAGCGTGGAGCTCTTCCTCCGACCCCGATATGTATCAGGTCTACCACAAGGATTCCACGGCGACCTCCATCCTCGCCTGGGGCTTCCCCACCATTGAGCGCAGCGGCTCCAGCCTGGAGCGCGACCTGCTCGACGAGCTTGCTGCCCGCATCGAGGATGGGCGTGAGGTCACCGACCGCACCACCCGTGCCGACATCTACGGCGGCATGAGCGGCATCCGTCTGGACGACGGCGGCGATATGACGCAGCTGAGCGCCCTTGACCTGGTCATGGAACTTGCGGTCGAATTCCCGCTCTATCAGCGCCGCGCCCTCTTCGTCTACCAGAGGGACATCTTTGATGCGGAAACGCTGGAACTCTTTGATGAATCCACGGCATTCCAGAGCCCGCTTTCCAAGATCTGGCTGGTCGGCTTCGCGGAAGAAGCGTAACGCGGCATCCCCGCACCCCTTTGGGAGAAAATCATGGTAAAATACATTATCAAGCGCGTGCTGTATTCGCTGGTGATCCTGCTCATCGTGTCCATGCTGCTTTATCTGCTGATCAGACTGCTGCCCATGGACTATGTGGAACAAAAGTTTCTTTCGCAGGCGCAGCAGGGTACGATCAGCGAGGCAGAACTCTACCGCATCCGGGAGTTGTACGGCCTGGAGGACAGTTCCTTTTTGGGCATCTGCCGCGGCTACTGGAACTGGCTTACCGCCGTGTTCCACGGCGATCTGGGAACCTCTTTCCTGTATAACCAGCCTGTGACGGAAGTCATCGCTGATCATATGTGGATCAGCTTCGGCATCGCGCTTGCCGCATTCATTCTGCAGTACGTCATTGCCATCCCGCTCGGCATCAAGGCGGCGACCCATCAGTACGGCGCGGTGGACTATACGACCACCGTCCTGGCGATGATCGGCATCTCCTTTCCGTCCTTCTTCATCGCCATCCTGCTCATCAAGGTGTTTTCGCTGGAGCTGGGCTGGTTTCCCATGCAGGGCCTGCAGGATGCCAATTTCTCGGGCAGCGCCATTGAGTTGTTCGGCAATCAGCTCTGGCACATCATTCTCCCCATGCTCGCGATCACCATCGTATCCATCGGCGGACTGATGCGTCACACGCGTACCAACACGCTGGAAGTGCTCAATCAGGACTACATCCGTACGGCGCGCGCCAAGGGCCTCTCTGAGCATACGGTCATCTACAAGCACGTCTTCCGCAACACGATGGTTCCCATCGTCACGATGATGGCGGGCGTCATCCCCAGCCTGTTCGGCGGCATGATGATCCTGGAGCAGGTATTTGCGCTCCCCGGCATCGGGCAGATCGCCTACCGCGCACTCAGCCAGGGCGATATTCCCTTCATCATGGGCTACAATATGTTCCTGGCAATCCTGACCGTGCTCGGCACGCTGCTCTCGGACATTGCCTACATGATCGTCGATCCTCGCATCAAAATTTCCAAATAGGAGGGTTCATTGTGGAAGAATTTACCGAAGAGATCATTCCCGAACGGGTTCCCGATGAGCCCGAGCTTCTGCCCGGACAGCCGCCGGAGACGCCCGCAGAGGAATCCATTGCCGACAAGGTGCGCATCATTTCGCCCACCCGTCTGGTGTTAAAACGGTTTTTCCGCTCTAAGCTGTCCATTATCGGGCTGTGTATGTTCATCTTTTTGCTTCTCTTTTCCTTTCTCGGCCCGTTATTCGTGCCGTGGGAGGAAACGGAAGTGGACTACTCCGGCAGCCACGTTACGACCGTTGTTTCGGTGGAAACCACTGTGAATGAGGGGCAGCCGGATGAAGAGACGTTCACCGTCTACTTTATCGAGGAGTACACTTCCACCATCAATGCGCACGCAAGCGCTTTTACCTACAGCAATGAGGGCGAAAATTCTCGTCTGCACCTGTTCGGCACGGACGAGAACGGGCGAGATACCTTTGTGCGACTCATGTACGGCGGCCGGATGTCGCTCATGCTCAGCTTCCTTGTCGTCATCATCTACACCGTCATCGGCATCATTCTGGGAGGCCTTGCGGGATATTTCGGCAAGTGGGTGGACATGATCATCATGCGTGTCGTCGATATCCTCAACTGTATCCCGAGCCTGCCCATCCTGCTCATCGTCGGCGCCATTTTGGACGGCGTCGGCGTGGCGCAGGCAGTGCGAATTTATTACATGCTCGGCTTCCTGGCGCTGTTGAGCTGGACGGGCGTGGCGCGATTGGTGCGCGGACAGATCCTGTTCCTGCGCGAGCAGGAATACATCGTCGCTGCCGAGGCGCTCGGGATGGGGCCGATGCGCAAGATCTTCCATCACCTCGTTCCCAATGTCATGCCGCAGCTCATCGTCTCCATGACCCTGGGGCTCGGCTCCATCATTCTCTACGAGGCAACGCTGAGCTTTCTGGGCCTCGGCGTACCCATCTCGATGGCGTCGTGGGGGCAGATGGTGCAGCGCGCCACGCAGAATACCGAGATCCTCAACTATTACGTCATGGAGTGGTTGCCGGCCGGTATCCTCATCGTGCTCGCGGTTCTGGCGTTCAACTTTATCGGAGACGGTCTGCGGGATGCGCTCGACCCCAAGATGAAGAGGTGAGTTATGGCGGAAGAACAAAGAGAGAAGAAAAAATTCACCGACCGCGTGAAGGCATGGTACGGCCACGTCACGCATAAGGACGATCCGCACTACATCTCCGGCAAAGAGGCGCGCCGCATCGCGCGCGAGAACTTCAAGATCACGCGTGAGTACGAGAAGAAAAAGCGCCGCCACGTCAACGAGGAAGAGTACCTCACGCAGATGAAGAACGACGACAATATCCTCGAGATCGAGGATCTGCGCACCTACTTCTTCACGGACGCGGGCGTTGCCAAATCGGTGGACGGCGTGTCCTTTGAAGTTCCCAAGAAGTCGGTCGTCGGCGTCGTCGGCGAGTCGGGCTGCGGCAAGTCGGTCACGTCACTCTCCGTCATGCAGCTCGTGCAGGCGCCGCAGGGGCAGATCGTGGGCGGTTCCATCCGCTTTGCCTCGCAGGACTACAAGCGCGGCGAGGACGGCAAGCCCATTCCCGTCTGGGAGTATGAGCCCGTCGGAACGCGCGCGCCCGTCACGGAGCCGCTGCTCGATCAAAAGGGCAGGCCGGTGCTCGATAAAAAGACCGGAACGCCGCTCGTGCGCGCGACGGGGGAGTACCGCACCGTGGAGGAGGCGACCGTCATCCGCACCGAGCCCGCGCTCGGAAAGAAGGGGGAGGCCGTGCTGGATAAGGACGGTTCACCGCTTCTGCGCCTTGTGCAGGCGAAGGACGGCAACGGGTTCCCCGCCTTTGAAACGGCGGAAAAGGTATTCGATATCGCCAAGATGCCCACAAGCGCCATGCAGCGCATCCGCGGCAAGGAGATCTCCATGATCTTCCAGGAGCCGATGACCAGCCTCAATCCGCTCTTCACCATCGGCAATCAGCTGGACGAAGTCGTTCTCCTGCACACGCCCGGTGCGGACAAGGAACTTGCCAAGAAGCGCTCCATCGAGATGCTCAACCTCGTCGGCATCGCCATGCCGGAGAACGTGTACAAGTGCTACCCGCACGAGCTCTCGGGCGGAATGCGTCAGCGCGTGATGATCGCCATGGCGCTCGCCTGCAATCCCAAGCTCATCATCGCGGACGAGCCGACCACGGCGCTGGACGTCACCATTCAGGCGCAGGTACTCGACCTTCTCAAGGAGATCAAGGAGAAGATCAACGGCTCCATCATGCTCATCACGCACGATCTGGGCGTCATTGCGGGCATGGCGGACTACGTCGTCGTCATGTATGCGGGACGCATCATTGAAAAGGGTACGGTGGAGGATATCTTCGACCGGCCCATGCATCCCTACACGATCGGCCTGCAGAAGAGCAAGCCCGTCATCAACAAGGACGTCGATACGCTCTACAGCATCCACGGGCAGGTTCCCAATCCCATCGATATGCCCGATTACTGCTATTTCAGGGATCGGTGCGACCTGTGCGTCAAGGAGTGCAGCGGGGAATACCCGCCCCTTGTGCAGGTCTCGCCCACACATTTTGTGGCGTGCTACCGCGCCCATGAGAAGAAGGAGGGGAAGGCATGAAGAAGACAGAATCGGCCGCGGAAACGCAGTTTGAGCACAACCCCGCCAACATTCTGGAAGTGCGCGACCTCAAAAAACATTTCCTCATCCGCAAGGAGTGGAAGATCGTCGGCGAGACGAAGCCGGCAAAGAACAAAGAGGGCGAACCCATCTTCGACGAGACCGGCGCGCCCGTCGTAAAGACGCGCCATAAGATCGAGTACCAGAAAACGTACACAAAGGCTGTGGACGGCGTCTCCTTCGACGTTCCCTACGGACAGACGCTGGGCATCGTCGGCGAGTCGGGCTGCGGCAAGTCCACGATGGGCAGGAGCATCCTGCGCCTGCACGACATCACGGCGGGCAAAGTGTACTTTGAGGGGCAGGACATCACCTCGCTCAAGGGCAAGGCGATGCGCGCCCTGCGCCCGCAGATGCAGATCGTCTTTCAGGATCCCTATTCCAGCCTGCCGCCCAGGATGCCCGTCGGCGAGATCATCGGGGAGGCGGTCAAAGTCCACAACATCGTGCCGCGCGCGGAGTACCGTGACTATATCATCTCCGTCATGCGCAAGTGCGGCCTGCAGGACTTCTATTTCGACCGCTACCCGCACGAGTTCTCGGGCGGTCAGCGCCAGCGTATCTGCATTGCGCGCGCGCTCGCGCTCAATCCCAAGTTTGTCGTCTGCGATGAGCCGGTATCCGCGCTCGACGTGTCCATTCAGGCGCAGATCGTCAACCTTCTGAAAGAGCTGCAGGATCACATGAAGCTCACCTATCTGTTCATCTCGCACGATCTTTCCGTCGTGCAGCACATCTCGGACAGGGTGGGGGTCATGTATCTGGGCAACTTCGTGGAGATGGGGGACAAGAAGGACATCTTCGCCAATCCCATGCATCCCTACACGCAGGCGCTCTTCTCCGCCGTACCCGTCCCCGATCCGCACTACAAGGTCAAGCGCATCATTCTGCAGGGGGATATTCCCAGCCCTGCCAATCCGCCCAAGGGATGCAAGTTCCATACGCGCTGCTCGCGCTGCATGGACATCTGCAAGGAAGTCGCGCCCAAGTTCATCGACTACGGCAACGGGCACCTGTGCGCGTGCCACCTCTATTCTCAGGAGCCGTGACATGAAACGCAAAAACAAGCCGCTCCCCGCATGGGATGACGGCAGAACGGTCGCCAATATGAACGTCGAGGGGATGCCCTGGTACCGCCCCGACAGCGGGAAGGAAGTCAAGGAAGAGGACAAGCCGACGCGCAGGGAAAAGCGCGCCATGATCCGCGCGGGGTATCTTGCATATCTTCCGCGCATCCTCGCCATCCTGTTCGGGTTTGGGCTGACGATTTTCCTGCTCTGGCTCTGGCTGAACGGCTGGCAGCTCTGAACGGATCCCGCGTTCCGCGCGGGATCCTTTTATATTCTGCACGCTTTTCTTTGGGACGCCGGACGCAAAATTTTCCTTTCTCGGGCGGAAACGCGCGCAAAACACACAATTTTCATTCCGAAACCGCCCAAACCACTTGACGGATTGTGTTTTTCAAGGTAAAATAAAGAAGAATCGTTTGGAGACAGATATCATGAAAAAGAAAATTTTGCACCGTGCGTTTGCGTTAGGCACCACAGCTCTCATTGCGGCGGCATCGCTTGCGATGTTTACCGGCTGTACGACGTCCAATAATCCCGAAGTCACGATCACGTACACCTTCAACGGGGAGGACTATGAGGTGGATTACCGCCTCTCGCGCATCGATGCGCCCAGAACGGTACAGCACTTCATTGAGCTTGCCGATGCGGGCTTCTATGACGGACTGGTCATCCACGACTATCAGTCGAGCGCCATGTATACGGGCGGCTATCGTCTGGTGGATGCGAACGGGGACGGCGATCTCGATACCTTGGAAGAGATCAACTATCTCGAAACCGTGCAGAACCTTGAACGGGAGCAGGGCATCACGTTCACGCAGTCCGTCTGGCAGGATGAGGAGCGCACTGTACCGCTCTACTCAGTCTATGGTGAATTTGCCGCCAATGGGGTCGAGCAGGAGAACGGCAGGGAGCTCTCCGCCGGCGCCGGCTCGCTGGTCATGTACTATACCGACAAGGGTTCGGGCAACGAGCAGGTCTGCGTCCAGCGTGTGGACGGCGGCGCGGACAACGACGGCGAAGAATATCAGATGCTCGGCTACAAGTATAACAGCGCCACCTCCCTGTTCTATACCTTCACGGGGGAGAATGTCTCGAATACCAGTTCCTACTGCGTATTCGGCACGGCGGTCAACTATACGGAACAGATGACGAACGGCCTGCTTGCCGCAATCAACGAATACATCGATACGCTGGATGATGACGAGACGTTCACGACCTCCCTCACCAATCAGAAGCTTAACACCTACGATCCTTTCCGCTCCATTCAGACGGCAGGACTCACGGCAGACTTTGAGACGCCCATCGACATGCCCATCATCGTCAAATCGGTCGTCGTCACGAAATACTGAGGATATGACAGAATCCGCTGCTCCGGCAGCGGATTTTTTCTTAGAAAAAGTGTCTGCGCATCCGGAGCGGACGCGGGCGGGCGTCAGAGCGGAGCGAGATTGCTCACCTTGCCGTCCTCGAGCGTGACGCAAAAGTCCCGCACGTCATAGACGCGCGGGCGGCGCTCATAGACGATGCCGACGCGCCCGCTGTCACGGTAGACGGCGGCGGTGAACTTTCCCAGATACTGCCGCAGGAGCTCCGATTTCGGGGCGAGGGAGGGCGCGAGGTAGGGGGTCGGGTCAAAGCCCGCCAGCACGCTCTCCAGCAGTGCAAGGGCGATCGTCGCCTCCTGCGGCTCGCGTGCGGAGAGGAGGCTGCACGAGGCGAGTTTTCCGTTTTCGTAGCGGCAGCGCATCCGGTGGGCAAGGCTGTCATGCAGGGGGACTTCCGCCGTGATCGTTCTGCCGCGCTCCGTCACGACTCCGTCCGAGAGGACGGCAAGCGATCCGGTTCGGTCGAGCAGGGCAAACATGCCATCCCCCTCCAGAAGCAGGCACTCTCCGGCGGGCGAGACGCGGCAGCGCTCGAAGGCGAAGGGCAGGGGGATGACGCTGTGCGTCTGCCCGTGTTCGTAGCGGAGCAGCACGCGGCCCTGCAGGCAGAGCGTGAGCTCGCTCTCCGCCACGCGCTTCTGCCAGAGGATGTGCAGCGTCGGGTCGGCGTACACAAACCCTCTTAGTCGCACGGCGACCTTTCCGCCGCAGAAGTAGAGTTCCGTCTCTTCGGGCGGATCGAAGAGGAACGCCTCGTCAAAGCGGAAGCGCACGGGAACGCACCGCGCCGCCTTGAATTCGCAGAACACGCCGTCGAGCGGGGCAAGCTCCACCGAGCGCTCAAATCCGTCCACCGGCCCGAGGTGGATGCCGTTGACAAAAAAGGCGCAGGGAAGATCGGATAAAAAATACACACGCATCTCTCTTTTTGTATGTATAGGACAGAAAAATTATGTCAACAATTTATGCGCAAAGGGGCCGCCCGTATCTGCGGGCAGGGACTTTTCCAAAGGAGAGAGACATGAATAAGATCAACGGCTATACGGAAGAGGAAGCGACGGGGCTGATCGAATACATCTATTGCGGGCGGAATGCGGGCAAGACGCTCTCCTATCTCTTTGAGACGTACGGCAGGGCGCACAACCGCGCCAAGGGCAGCGTGCGCAACTACTACTACGCCTTTTTGAAGAACCGGAGCGACGAGCGCGTGCAGCGCATCCTCGCGGGCAAGAACCTCACGGCGGGAGAGATCCGGCCGTTTACCGAGGAAGAGACGGACGAGATGCTCAGGAAGGTACTCACGGAAAAGAGCAAGGGGATGTCGGTGCGGCGCGCCATCCGCAACGTCTCGCACGGGGATGAAAAGCTCATGCTGCGGATGCAGAACAAGTACCGCAACCTTTTAAAAAAGCAGCCCGAACGGGTGCGCCGCGCGGCGCAGGAGGCGGGCATCCCCGAGGAGAAGAGCTTTCTGCAGCGTAGGCTGGAGCGGGAGATCGACGCGCTCTATGAGCGCATCGCCGCCGACCTGAAGGAGGAGAACGCCCGCCTGCGCGCAGAACTGGAAAAAATACGCAGCGTGAAGGGAGAATAAAGGGCAGGTACCTTCACAAACTGAAAACAGCGGATCTGCCGCGGGAGGAAGGTATGGAAAAAATGTTTTGTCTGGGGCTGGTGTTCGGCATGGTGGGCGGTGCGCTCATCGTCGCCAACAGCTATAAGGCGCGCGCGCTCGTTAAAAAGAGCCAGGCGGAGCTGTTGGAAAAGGTGGACAGCATGATGGACGAGCGCCTCAAGGAGATGTCCGGCAAAGAGGCGACATCCGAGAAAAAGCCCGGCTGAGGGGGACGCCGGATCGGGCGGCTCCCTTTCCGATCGGCGCCTTCGGGCGCCGATTTTTTTGCGTGCAGCCCTTTACTTTGCGCGCAGAATATGGTATAATCCGGGTATGACAGAACAGATCGCCGCATTCGACGTGGGGGATCGGCGCGTGGGGGTCGCGTTCAGCGATCCCTTCGGCGGATACGCCATCCCCTCCGATACCTATTTCCGCACGGGGGACTTTGGCCGCGACGTGTGCGCGCTCGCCGACATTGTGCGGGCGCGGGGCGTGCGCTCCGTGGTGGTGGGGCTGCCCCTCAATGAGGACGGCTCCGAGAGCGTCCAGAGCGAAAAGACCCGCCGCTTTGCCGCCGCGCTCGAGGGGGAGGGGCTTTCCGTCGTGTTGGAGGACGAGCGCTACACCACGCGCGCCGCGCGGGGGGATCTCAAGGAGATGGGCGTCTCGCAGAGGCGCGACAAGAGGAAAAAGCAGGTGGACTCCATCGCCGCGGCGTACATCCTGGAGAGCTATCTTGCAAAAAACAGACAAGGAGAACATATTATGAAAGAGGAACGCAACGACTATACCGAGGACGACAACATCGTTGAACTTGTGGACGACGAGGGCAATTCCTTCCACTTCGAGCACCTGATGACGTTCGAGTACAAGGGACAGTGGTACTGCGCGCTCACCGAACTCAAGGAGGCCGCCGAGGAGGGCGGGGAGGACGAGGAGGAATCGGAGGAGGTCGCCATCTACCGCATCGAGGGGGACGAGGACAACGAGCAGCTCGTGCAGATCGAGGATGACGACGAACTGGACGAGGTATTCGCCGAATTCTGCACGCAGTATGAGGACTTCGAGGACGCCGATGAGGCCGCCCGCCTGGACGGCGCAGATGATCCGGAATGAGACACGGCAACGGGAACGTTGTCGGAAACGGGCAGTACTTCTGGCTTGCCGTACTCATCGTCGCGGGGCTTGCGGCGATCTTGATCGCCTTGGGCGCGGGGAAACCGTGGGGCAAGTCCGCGGTCATCTGGACGATTGCCGCCGTCCTGGCGCTGCTGATCGTCTATGAGCTCGCCTATGTGCTTTTGCGCCGACGCATCGCCGCATGGACTGCGCAGGGCGAATATCTGAAGGCGCTCGCGCTTGCCGTCCGCCTGTCCAAGTGGTATTACGGCGGTCGGAACGCAAGCGCGCATCATGCGGCCGCGGCAAATATCCTCTTTCAGATGGAGGAGGACGAGCGCTTTCGGCAGGAGACAGAGCAGATCACCGCGCCGCGCTTCCTGTTTTTGAAGTTCGCGTTCCGCACGCTTGGATGTCTCGTAAACCGTGACGTTTCCGCCGCCCGCGAGGCACTCCAGCGTTTTTGGGCGGAGCGTCCGCGGGGAACATGGAAGGAACAGGGCAGCCGCTTGACAGCGTTTCTCAACGTCATCGACCCGTCCTGCCCGGAGGATCGCGGGCCGCTCATCGCCTCGCTCCTGCGCACCACCCCCAATCGGCGCGTACGCAAGTTCCTTCTGGAAGAGCAGTCCCGCCTTGCAGCCGCTTCGTCAACCGAGATTTTGCCAACGCCTGCGCCGTGACTGCACGGGCATTTGGCGTGCAGAGGAATTCATTTTTTTCATAGATTTTTTGCAGAGAAGGCTTGACAGCCTTCTCTTTTTATGATATACTCTTATCAAGATTAAATCCTGATAAGGAGGGATCGATGGCGGGAGTGCCGCGCAATACCAAACAGAAGCAGGCGGTGTACGACGCGCTCTGCCGCCTCGATCACCCCACCGCTACCGAGGTGTACGAGTATGTGCGCTCTGCGCACCCGACACTCTCGCGCGGGACGGTGTTCCGCGTTTTGGGCGGGTTTGCGGCGGAGGGGCGCGTGCGCAGGGTCACGCTGGAGGGCAGCGATGCCCGCTTTGACCACACGCTTGCACCTCATGCGCACGGCAGGTGCCGCCTCTGCGGGCGGGTGACGGACATCTTTTTGCCCGACTATGCCTCAATTGCGCGCGGCGCCATATGCGGCGGCTTTCAGATTGAGGAGTGCGACGTGGAATTTTCCGGCATCTGTTCGGAATGCAACAAAAAACAAATGCGTGAAGACGCAAAAGAAGAATAAAAAAAGGAGAAAATATCATGAAGGAACTCAAGGGAACTAAGACGCTCCAAAACCTGATGGCGGCATTCGCGGGCGAGAGCATGGCGACCAACAAGTACGCCTATTTCGCCTCCAAAGCGAAGAAGGACGGCTTCAATCAGATCGCGGCGATCTTTGAGGAGACGTCGGGCAACGAGCGGGAACACGCCAAGATGTGGTACAAGCTCATTGCGGGCGGCATCGGCAGCACGCAGGACAACCTCAAGCTTGCGGCGCAGGGCGAGAACGATGAGTGGACGGATATGTATCCCACCTTCGCCAAGGTCGCGCGCGAGGAGGGCTTCGAGTCGATCGCCGTTATGTTTGAGAAAGTCGCCTCGGTGGAGAAGGAACACGAGGCGCGCTATCTGAAACTCCTTGCCAACGTGGAGGAGGGCAGGGTGTTCGTCCGCGACGGCGAGGTGTACTGGCAGTGCCTCAACTGCGGCGCCATCGTCAAGGCGAGCGAGGCGCCCGCGGTCTGTCCCGTCTGCGCGCATCCGCAGTCCTATTTCCAGCTCAAACCCGAGAATTACTGATTCCGGCGCAAATCACTTGCTTTTTTCGGGGCGCTGTGGTATATTGAAAGCAAGATAACGCAAGGAAGCGGAGCAGTACCCCTTTTTCCCTGCCTGCAGAGAGCCGTCGGCGGGTGTGAGACGGCGCAGGGCATCGGGCGAACTCACCGCGGAGCGGCCTCCCCGAACGGGCAAGTAAGGGAGAACGGCATCCCCCCGTTACGGGGGAAGGGCATGGCTGTGCCTGCAAAGGGGCGGATGATTCCGCAAGAAGAGTGGTACCGCGCACAAACTGCGTCTCTTTTTCGAAGGGATGCAGTTTTTTGTATCGAAAGAGAGGAGGAAGGAGCATGGACGAAAAAAAATACAGGCCGCAGTTTCTTCTGCCGCCCGAGCGCTGCATGGACTGGGCGCAGCGGGCGATGGTGGAGCGCGCTCCCGTTTGGTGCAGCGTCGATCTGCGCGACGGCAATCAGGCGCTCGTCGAACCGATGGGACTGGAGACCAAGGTGGACTTCTTCAACCTGCTCGTCGAGATCGGCTTCAAGGAGATCGA
>CALVZS010000005.1 GCA_944372575.1 uncultured Clostridia bacterium
TTCCTTCTGAATCGGTACCGGCTGCGACCATGACTCACCGTCCGCGCTGTGAAAGACAAGCACGCGGTTTTCCGGGCTCGGCTCGCCCTTGCCTCCGCACTGCGAGACGAGCAACAGGCTCCCGTCCGAAAGTTTGCGTACGATCCCCCCAGACCGAGCACTTCGAGCGTGGCGTTTTCGCCGACGGTGATCATATAGACAGCCATCGAAACGCGATTTGTTTCAGCGTCTGCGCGTTCCTCTTCGCTCGTCAGCTCTGTACCGTCAAGCCTCACGCCTGTGAAGTCGTACCCCGCCTTCGGAATGACGAGAACTGCTGCCGCCTCATCGGGCTTGAGCCAGAGCGTGCCGTCCGAACCATCGTCCGGCATATCCGTATAGTTGTTGTTCGCAACCACGCAGTCATACTTTGCCAGTGTGCCGAGACGGAAATAGTAGATGTCCACGCCGTCCGCCTCTCCCGTGATATCGAGCGCAACGAGCGGCGAAACGGTCACGTTGATGGTGGCGTTCAGGGGATCGGTGCCGAGGGTCGCGGTATCATCGGAGCCGCCCGGATACAAACCGTGATTGCCCTTGCGCAGGAAGTACTCCCCTTCATAGGTATATCCTGCGAGCAATGCGCTGCGGTCTTTGTTGTAAGCGGAACTGGTCAGATTGTCCGCCTCTTCGCCGCGCTGCTGGATCTCTTTTCCCTCTGCGCTGGTGGCGACCGCTGTGATACCGTAGCCTTCCGCAAGGTCGGAGGAGACCATGACGGGATCGTATGCAAACACTTTGTCAGAAGGGATGCGCACTTTGCCCATCGCGCCGAGATCTGCCTCATACGCGCCGTCGGCAGTCTGCGTTGCCTCCGTTCCGTTGACGACCAGCTTCACATTGTCGTACCAGATGTTGTACATGACGACGTTATGCTGTTCGTTTGCCGTAAAGTCGAGCACATCCGTGGTAACAGCGTTATTTGCTTGGCGCACGAGCGCAATCTCGCCGATCGCAAAATCCCAACGGCTCGAGCTTGCCGAAAATTCGATGTACTCGATGGCAAGATCCTGATAGTTTGCCGTCTCGGACAGGCGATTGCCGAGCTCCGCCGTCTGATTGCCGTCGCGGATCTGCGTGAGCGGGAAGTAGACGGTGCCGTCCGTGCGCACGGGTACATTCATTTGCCCGCCGACATTGTTGTTGCCGCCGTTGGAGACACGCAGGGTTCCGACCGTATTCGTTGTGGCATCCAAAAAGGTGAAGCGAAGATCTTCCTTCGTCACGCCCCAGATGGTGTCGCTGCCCGCAAATTTGATGCGCACATAGCAGAGTCCGTTGCCGCCGTTCGGCCTGTTGGTCTGCCTGTTCACCACTTTGAGGCGGATGGCAATATCGGTGGCGTCTGCAAGCGTGTAATCATCTCCGCTGTCCGCCGTCGGCGTGTAACGTATCGTAGCGACGTTATTGGGCGCCGAGCTGCTTGACGCGACCGCCTTGCCGGCGACCCCGTTCTCCATGGAAAGCTGTTCCAGCTCGTCCTCCGGAACGGTGGTCGCAGCCGGGATATCCCCGTCTGCTGCGGAGGCACGCATAAACATCATACCCCCCCCCAGCAACGCTGCCAGCAGGCACAGTGTGGCAAGGCAAGCGATCAGCGCCCTGCGCAAAGTTCTCATCATAGTTCCTTCCTCCTTATTTTTTCATATTACTTCCGCTTCGCGGAGTTTTTCTTTCTGAGCAGAAGGACTGCCGCCGTTCCGGCGAGTACGACGGCCGCGCCGCCCGCACCGAAGCCGGCAACTGTCGCGCCGCATCCTCCGCCGCATCCCCCCTCAATCGGCTGGGGCTGCTCGGGATCCTCCGGATCGGATGGATCGGAGGGCTGCTCCGGGTCGGAGGGTTCGGCAACGGTCACATACGCTTTGAGCATACTATGCAGATCCTGCACTTTCCCGGATGTCACCTGCTTTGAGAACGAGAAGGTGTAGCGTCCTTCCACGTTCTTGGAATAGTCCAGGCACTCCCACTCGCCCGTGAGTTCCAGTTCGGAACCGCCCTCGCCGATCAGCGTCACCGTGGTGGGAAGCTGTTCCACAATGGCGCTCTTTTCCGTACCCGGCTCCACCGTGAAATACCGCTCGTAGTCCTCTTTGGTATCGACATAATTCATGTAGCCGCCCAGCCTGCTGATCTGCTCACGCATCCTGCAGTATTCGGTGACCGGCCTGCCCGCCTTGATATCCTCCTCCGTGATGACGCACATGCGAATCTCTTTCAGCTCATATCTACCCGCGTCGTACGCGATATAGATCTCGCCGTGCTCGCCCTGCTGTGCCGAAACTTCGGGATAGCTGACGCCGTAGTTCTGCCAGCTGTAGCGGATCTCCGTATCGTCCAGCATGAGCATCAACATGAACGAACTTGCAAAACTGACAGGTTATTGCGATGACTATTTCCGTATTGTTTTCAAGAAGAAAACCGGCATGCCCCCCAAAGAATTTATTCTTGAAACACGCCTGGAAGCCGCAAAAAAGATGCTCGCCGATAAAAGCATAAGTCTATCCGACATCGCTTCCAAATGCGGCTTTGAATATTACAGCCGGTTTTCCCTGTTTTTCAAAAGTAAAACGGGCGCAACGCCAACCGAATATCGCAAAATATATTTAGCTGAAAATCATCAGGATCCGATTGCCGATCAACAAGACAGCGCTTCGCTCCAACCTCGGAAAAATACAAAATGATTTGAAATCGAAGGAGTTTTCCATTCCGCCGCGGCACCGAAAAGCTGCGGTGCCGTCGATCCTTCCCTGTGGTCGGGAGCCTCGTCGGCGGTAAGCCTCTCATCCCTCACACGCCCACCTCTTCGCCGCCTCCTCGCACGGAATCGAAGGAATTTATCATTCCGCCGCGGCACCAGAAAACCGCCGGAGCAAATGCTCCGGCGGTTTTCTGGTGCCGTCGATCGGAATCGAACCGATACGGGGTCGCCCCCGACAGATTTTGAGTCTGTTGCGTCTGCCAGTTTCACCACGACGGCATATCTCTTGCAACAGCAAAAAAATTATAATATAGTTTCTCCAAAAAAGCAAGTGTTTTTTTCGATATTCTTGCAAAACGGCGCATTTCATGGTACAATATCTCCATGGACAAACTCGTTCTCATCGATGGCAACAGCCTCCTCAACCGCGCCTTCTATGCAATGGCAATGTTCTCCACCAAAGACGGACTTCCCACGAACGGCATCTTCGGTTTCATCAAGCTGCTCTTTAAGATCCTGGACGATGAAAAGCCGTCCCATCTGGTCGTCGCCTTTGACGTACATGCGCCGACCTTCCGCCACAAACTGTACAACGGATATAAGGCAACGAGAAAGCCCATGCCGGACGAATTGGCCGTACAGGTACCGGAGCTTAAAAAGCTGCTCACCGCCATGCATGTCCGAATACTGGAGAAAGCCGGCTATGAGGCAGACGACCTCATCGGCACCCTCTCGCGCAGGTTTCCCGAGACGCAGACGCTCATATATACAGGCGACAGAGACAGCTATCAGCTCATCGATGCACACACGAGCGTGTGCATGACACGGCGCGGCGTGAGCGATCTGGAGCGCCTCACACAGGAAAACTTCTTTGAAAAGGAGGGAATTTTCCCCGCACAGGTCATCGATCTCAAGGCTCTGATGGGCGATTCCTCCGACAATATTCCAGGCGTCAGGGGCATCGGCCCAAAGGGCGCCCTTGCCCTTCTGCGCGAATACAATACCCTGGACGGCGTCTATGCACACCTTGACGACATCGCCGCTTCGACGCGGAAAAAACTGTGCGACTTCCGCGAGGACGCCTATCTCTCCCGCACGCTTGCGACCATCGATACGGACGTTCCCTTTGAACTCTCGTTTGCGGACTGCGCCCTTCATCTTCCCTTCCCGGAAGAGGCTCGGGAGGCATTTGCCAGGCTGGAATTCCGCTCTCTCATCGAAAGCGACTATTTCCCCGCGCGGGAAAAGACTTTTGTCTCTTTTGTGGACTGCACGGCAGACGACCTGCCGGCCGTAACAAAACAGCTGGAGGCCTGCACCGAATTTGCATTCACCGTCGAAAATGAAGGGATTCATATTTCAGACGGAACGCGGGAATACCTCTTCCGCCTGCGCGACAACTTTCTTGTGCCGGGTTTTTTCCTGCCTGAACTCAAACCTCTGCTCACAATGCTCTTTTCATCCGGAAGACGCGCCATACTCACCGACGCAAAAGCAACGGCGCATTTTCTGGACGGCATTCAGGTACCGCTTGCCTGTGAAACGGAGGACGTCTCCCTTCTGCGCTATCTTTCCGATTCCAATCTGCGTCCCACCGGCGCAAAGGAACTCGCCAAAGATTATGCTCTTCCCGCCGAGGACTGCGCCTATGCCGTAATACTTGCCTTCCGCGATGCTGATAGGCGCGAAGGCGATGTCGAACGAAAACTCTACCGCGAACTGGAACTTCCCCTCACGCGCGTTCTCTTTGACATGGAGCGCACGGGCGTACGAGTGGATATGAGCAAGTTCCCCGCCTTTTCCGATCGTTTCAAAGCGGAGATGGATGCCCTGTCCAAGCGCATCTTTGAACTGGCGGGCGTCTCTTCCTTCAACCTCAATTCCCCCTTCCAGCTCTCGGAGATCCTGTTTGAAAAGCTTGGATACAGTGCGCGAGGCATTAAAAAGAACATCCGCGGGGGATATTCGACGAGCGCAGATGTCCTTGAAAAACTTGCGGAAAAATATGAGATCGCCCGCCTCATCCTCAAATACCGCGAGGTACAGAAGCTGCAATCCACCTATGTGGACGGCATCCGCCCCCTCGTCAAAGGGGATATCATCCATACGACTTACTATCAAACAATGACGACAACGGGCAGGCTCTCCTCTGCAAATCCCAACCTGCAAAACATCCCCGTGCGCAGCGAGGCGGGCAGGGAACTGAGGAAACTCTTCATCGCGCGGGAAGGAAACGTACTTGTCGACGCCGACTACTCCCAGATCGAACTGCGACTTCTGGCACATTTCTCGGGATGCAAAGTGCTTGTAGATGCATACAATGCAGGCGAAGACATTCATGCCGCAACGGCGGAGAAGATCTTTCACGTCCCCCACTCCGAAGTCACGCCCGACCTTCGCCGCCGGGCAAAGACCATCAATTTCGGCATCATCTACGGGATGAGCGCCTTCGGACTGGCAAAGGATCTGAACTGCTCAACAGAGGAAGCGCAGGCGTATATCTCCGCTTACTTTGCGACGCACCCGGAGGTCAAGGAATACATGGACGAAAACGTGCGCAAGGCAAAGGAGAACGGGTACGTCACGACCATTCTCGGCAGAAAACGCTACATCACCGAGCTCAAATCGAGCAACTACAATCAGCGCGCCTTCGGCGAGCGCGCCGCCATGAATATGCCGCTGCAAGGAAGCGCCGCCGATATCATCAAGATCGCCATGCTTCGCGTTGCCGACCGGCTCAAAAAAGAAAAGATGCAGGCTAAGCTTGTATTGCAGGTTCACGATGAGCTCATCCTCGACACACCGATGGCCGAACGGGATGCAGCGATCGCCCTGCTGAAGGTAGAGATGGAACACGCGCTCGAACTGCGCGTTCCGCTCATTGCGGAAGTATCCGCGGGGAAGAGCTGGTATGACGCCAAATAAAATCGCCGTAACGGGCGGGATCGGAAGCGGAAAGTCTGCCTTCTGCGACATCGTGCGCGGATTCGGATTTCCCGTATTTTCCTGCGATGACATCAACCGAGAACTCTGGGCAAGCGAGCCCTACCTTGCCGGCCTTGCAACCCGCTTTCCGGACTGCCTGACGGGAGGAGCGATAGACAAGACAAAGCTTTCGAAAAAAATCTTTTCCGATGAAGCGGCGCGACGGGCGCTCGAGGAATTCTCACACCCCTCTATTCTGCACCGCCTGCTCATGCATATGGACGCGTGCGGCGGCCCGGCGTTTGCGGAAGTGCCTCTGCTCTTCGAGGGAGGATACGAAAACCGCTTTGACGCCGTCATCGCACTGTGTCGGGCAAAAGAGGCGCGTATCCGCGCCGTGGAAGCGCGGGACGGATTGTCCCGGGCAGACGTCATCGCCCGCATGGAGCAACAGCTTGATCCCGCACAGCTCCATGAAAAGCGCTGCATCATTCTGCAAAATGACGGGGATCGGGAAACCCTCGTTCTCAATGCAAAAAAAGCCTTACGCGCTCTGCATCTGATCGATTAGGGAAAGATCGCGCCGCAATGCGCATACTCTCTACTGTGAAGAAAAGTTCTGTTGCGATCATCCTCATCTGCTGTACCTTCCTGCTCATATGCGGCGCAGGGCTTGGGGTGCGTGCAGCCTATCCCCGCCCGTATGCGCAGGCAGTTCGGGAAAGCGGCGTCCCGCCCGCCCTCGTCTACGCCGTCATGAAGGCGGAGAGCGGATTTGACGAAAGGGCCGTCAGCCGTGCGGGCGCCGTTGGCGTCATGCAGATCAGACCATCCACCGCTCAATTCATCTGCCAAAAGCGCGGCATCGAATACCGCGCCGATGCCCTCTTTGACGGGAATTATAATGCGATACTCGGCTGCATGTATCTTGCCTATCTCCTGGAACGCTTCCCGAACGAAAGGACAGCGGTATGCGCCTACAACGCGGGCGAAGGCACCGTGCGGCAATGGCTCGCAAATGAAAATTATTCCGCTGACGGCATCACGCTGGATGTGATTCCCTTTCCGGAGACGCGCGGCTATGCAAAAAAAGTTACGGATTTCCGCAAAATTTATGAAATTTTATACGGATAAAACTTGACATTTCAACGGAATTGCGATACAATAACAAAGCTGTCGCAAAGATGCGGTCGTGGCGGAACTGGCAGACGCGCAAGACTAAGGATCTTGTGGTTCACACCATGCAGGTTCAATTCCTGTCGACCGCACCAAGTCTTAATAGCTTGAACTTCTTTGTCATAAAAAGAATGTTCGGGCTATTTTGTTTTATTGAGGAATTTGAGAAGTTCCGAACATGAAAAAGCAGGTAGAGCGAAAGTCGCTCTGCCTGCCTCGCCGTTTTTAGCTGTAGGTTTTCTTCTACGGCGCAACTGATTTATCGTTTTATTCACTGTCTTCGAAAAAAGAGTGAACGTAATTCTTTTCACACAAAAACGCTTTCGTGAGTTCCGTTCCGAATGTTCCGCAGCTCCAGAAATTAAAATTCTCTTATAGCCGTCACCATGTCATCGCAAATTCCGTGTTTTCAGGGTTTTCGGCATCGCCTATCAAAGGGATCGCCCTGTCGATTGCAGCAAGTACGTTCATCTGCTCTTCCATAAGCGCAAAATCAAATATATCTATATTTTCTTTCATGCGATCCATATGGCACGATTTTGGAATTACGGCTATTCCGCGCTGAACCAGAAAGCGCAGAAGAACCTGTGCGGGCGTTTTTCTATGTGCCGTCGCAATTTCATTCACATCGACGAGTTCAAACATTTCGTTTACTCTGCCCTGTCCGAGCGGTGCATACGCCTGATGAGCGACGCAATACTTTTTAAGCCATTCTCCTTCGATCTTCCTCTGACAGAAGAGATGCGTTTCAATCTGGTTGACGGCCGGCACGACCTCATTGAACTCGATCAAATCTATCAGCCTGTCGGGGTCGAAATTGGAAACACCGATTGCGCGTATCTTTCCTTCTTTTTGCAGCTTTTCAAGCTCACGCCATGCGTGATAGTAGTTGCCGAACGGCCAATGCAGCAGAACCATGTCGAGATAGTCCGTGCGCATATTTTTTAGCGAATTTTCCACCGTTTCCCGCGCATTTTCATACGAAACGTACCGAATCCGAGCATGGGCATGTTGACGCCGCAATTCAACTCCTTGTATAACATCATCATACTCCTATAATTTTTACTTGCATAGATAACTTTGCTATGCTATACTCATTATAGAAAGTTCGAGTTACACGAAGTCAAGTGTTTTAAAAAATTTTCTGTAAGGAATTTTTATGATCTATACCGTACAACAATTTGCAAAGATGTTCGGCGTCACGGAACACACCGTGCGCTACTATACCGACATCGGCATTTTACCATGCCTGCGCGACGAGGGGAATAGGCGTGTTTTTAACGAGGAGAGCGTAAATTGGATGCAGGGCATTACCTGTCTGAAAGGATGTGGAGCTTCGATTGACGACATAAAAGAGTATTGCCGCCTTTGCCATCTGCCCGAATCGGAAGAAAATATGCGAGCGCGATACAAGATAATGCTTAACCAACGCGAGCAGGCTTATAGACACATAGATGAAGCCAAAGCCGTAGCAAAATATATGGACGACAAGGTAAAACACTACGAAGACATTTTTAGAGGGAAAAATTCCCGACGACACAAATCCCTGCCTTTGGACGGATGAAAACAGACCGCAAAAACATTCGCAAAATCATTGAAGTTTAAATTTATCATTCAGAGTGCTGTTCCGCGGGAAGGAAAGATCAGGCGGGCTGTATCGATCCCCTCCAGCCGAAGGAGTGCATCCTTTCTTGCAATGCCGCCCGCATATCCCGTGAGATTGCCGCCCGCCCCGAGAACGCGATGACAGGGAATGATGATCGAAATACGGTTATGCCCCACCGCACCGCCCACAGCCCGCGATGAACAGCGTCTGCCTGTTTCCCGTTCGATTTGCGCCCCGATCTGCGCATATGTAGACGTCTTGCCATACGGGATCCTGAGCAGCATTTGACAGACCGTTTTTTGAAACGGCGTCATACCGTCCAATGAGAGCGGCGGCGCAGCATCGGGCTCGCGCCCCGAAAAATAGACATCCAGCCAGCGCTTTGCGCTCTCAAAGACGGGAAGACAGGCGCGGCTGCTCTCCTTCAAAAGATCTGCACCAAAATATTTTTGTCCGTCAAACCACAACCCCGTGAGTGATTCCCCGTTGCTTGCCAAAGTGATCGTACCAAGCGGCGAACTGTATTCATCCAGATATGTCATTCTCGCTCCTCCCTGTTACAGACGTACTTCCACAAACCAGCGCATTCGCTCCGGTTCAAAATAGATTAATTTTTCTTTTCCGCCGATGACGCAGGTATAACGGACAGGCAGCACGGCATTGACGCGGGCGGGGGCGCGTTCTACCATGCGCACGCGCTCCACGGTGTATTTTCTGCCGTCCGTCCAGGTCAGAACCAGCGGTCTCACGCCGCCCTGCGATGAAAATTGTGCCAGCATATCCACGCAGACTTTTCTGAAAGACATACCGGCAGTTTGCGCAGGCGGGATTGCTCCCATACAAGCTGCGCCCGTCTGTAATGCAGACGGGCGCAATCATATTTATTTACGACTCATAACCGTTCGGATTGTTTTTCTGCCAGTTCCACTGATCGCGGCACATATCCTCCAAATCGTACTGCGCCTTCCAGCCCAGCTCCTTTTCCGCCTTGGCGCTTGTGGCGTAGCAGGCGGGAACATCGCCCGCGCGGCGGGGTTTGATCTCATACGGAAGTTCTTTGCCGCACGCCTTTTCAAAGGCGTGGATCATATCGAGCACACTGTAGCCCTTGCCCGTGCCGAGATTGTAGATATGCACGCCCGGTTTATTGAGATTTCGGATCGCGGCGACGTGACCGCGCGCCAGGTCGACAACGTGGATATAATCGCGCACGCCCGTGCCATCCGGCGTGGGATAGTCATTGCCGAACACGCCGATCTTTTTGAGCTTTCCGCTCGCGACCTGTGCGACATAGGGCATCAGGTTGTTGGGAATGCCCTTGGGATCCTCGCCGATGCGCCCGGACGGGTGCGCCCCGACGGGATTAAAGTAGCGCAGCAGAGCAATGTTCCAGCTGTTGTCCGCGCGATAGAGATCCTGTAAGATGCGCTCCTGCATCAACTTGGTCGTGCCGTAGGGATTGGTGGTCGAGAGGCGGCACTCCTCGTCGAGGGGCAGCCGCTCCGGCTCACCGTACACCGTTGCCGAAGAGGAGAACACGAAGTTTTTCACGTCAAACTTTGCCATCGTCTCCAGCAGCATCAGCGTGGAGATGAGGTTGTTGTCATAGTACAAAATGGGCTTTTGTACGCTCTCCCCCACTGCCTTAAGCCCGGCGAAATGAATGACCCAATCGATTTTGTGCGCCGAGAACACTTGCTCCAGCTTCTCTTTATCGCGCACGTCAAAGGGATAGAACGCGAGATCCTTTCCCGTGATCTCCTTCACACGGCGAAGGCTCTCCTCGCTCGCATTGCTCAGGTTATCGACCACGACGACTTCGTAGCCCGCCTCCAGAAGTTCCACCACCGTGTGCGAGCCGATGAAGCCCGCGCCGCCCGTCACAAGAACCGTCATACCGTTACCTCCTTCACGCCTGTTGTTCCACTCTCTTTATACTATTTTTCCGGGCGGTTTGCAAGCAACCTCTTGTCAACTTTTAGACATTTATTGACATTTTCCGTCTGCCGTCAGACGTTGACCTCACCCTTCTCGCCGAGCAGGGAGGCGTGCTTTTGCAGAATGGGATCGATCTCCTGCGCGATGAATTCCTCCACCTGCTGCGGCGCACGGCCGATAAACTTTCTGGCGTCGAGGATCTCGTCGAGGCGATCGCGGACGGCGCGGAACGCATCGTCCGCGCGGATGAGGTCGAGCAGATTGTTTTCCTTCCCCTCCGCCTTGACGTTCGCGGCAGCCTGCATGGACAGCTCGCGGATGCGCTCATGCAGCTCCTGGCGGTTTCCGCCCGCCTTCACACACTCCATCATGATGTTCTCCGTCGCCATGAAGGGCAATTCCGCCGCAATGTGCCTGGCGATGACCTTTTCATAGACGACAAGGCCGTCCGTGACGTTCATATAGATATTGAGAACAGCGTCCACCGTGAGGAAAGCCTGCGCATTGACGATGCGGCGGTTGGCGGAGTCGTCCAGCGTGCGCTCAAACCACTGCGTGGAGGCGGTCACGGCGCTGTTCGTGGGCAGCGAAAGCATATACCTTGCCAACGAGCCCATTCTCTCGCAGCGCATGGGATTGCGCTTGTACGCCATCGCGGAGGAACCGATCTGCGATTTTTCAAAGGGCTCCTCCACCTCCTTCATGTTCTGGAGGATGCGGACGTCGTTGGAAAACTTATAGGCGCTCTGTGCAATCTGCGAGAGCACGCAAAGGACGTTGTAGTCAAACTTTCTGGGATAGGTCTGCCCCGTCACGCCGTACACACGGTCGTACCCCATCTTTTTGACGACGCGGCGCTCCAGCTCCTTCACCTTTTCCGCATCGCCGTCAAAGAGATCCAAAAAGCTTGCCTGCGTCCCCGTTGTCCCCTTCACGCCGCGCAGACGGAAGTGTGCAAGCAAATTCTGCAGATTTTCATAGTCCAGCATGAGATCCTGCAGCCAGAGCGTGGCACGCTTGCCCACCGTGGTGAGCTGCGCGGGCTGCAGATGGGTGAAGCCGAGCGTGGGAAGATCCCTGTACTTCATGGCAAACGCCTTAAGTTTGTCCATCACGTTGACGAGCTTTTTGAGAAGGATCTCCAGCCCGTCGCGCATGATGATGAGCTCGGAATTGCAGTCCACAAAGCAGCTCGTCGCGCCGAGATGGATAATGGACGCCGCCGAGGGCGCCGCATCGCCGAAGGCATGAACGTGCGCCATGACGTCGTGACGAAATTTCTTCTCGTACTGCTCCGCCCGCGCATAGTCGATGTCGTCCGCGTGCGCCTTCATCTCATCGATCTGCACCTGCGTGATGGGAAGTCCGAGTTCCATCTCCGATTCGGCGAGCGCGATCCAAAGCTTTCTCCACAGGCGGAAGCGCTTCTCATCGCCGAAGTTTTCCTGCATCTCGCGGCTTGCATAGCGTGTGTTCAGGGGGTTCTGATAAACGGTATTGTCCATTGCATTCATCCTTGTTTATGCTATTATGTCAGACATAATACTTTGTTAAACTTTTTCAGGCTCTGGGTATTCGGCGCCAAACGTCTCCACAGTCACCCGTTTCATTCTCTGCTCCTGCCTGGGCCTGTCACGGAAGTCAGTCGCCGTGCGCGCGATGGCGTCCACCGTATCCATCCCCTCGATGACCTTTCCGAAGGCGGCGTACTGCCCGTCCAGGTAGTCGGCATCCGCGTGCATGACAAAGAACTGCGAGCCGGCGGAGTCCGGATGCTGCGCACGCGCCATGGAAAGCACCCCTCTCGTGTGTTTTAAGGGATTCTTCACGCCGTTTGCGGAAAACTCCCCTCTGATGTGGTAACCGGGGCCGCCCGTGCCGACACCGTCGGGGTCGCCGCCCTGGATCATAAAGCCCGCGATCACGCGGTGGAAGATCACGCCGTCATAAAAGCCCTTTCTTACGAGGGAAATAAAATTGTTGACGGTATTGGGCGCAACGTCGGGGTACAGCTCCGCTTTGAAGGTCTTGCCGTCCGCCATTTCAAATGTAACAACGGGATTTGCCATGATATGCTCCTTTTTATTCAAGTTCATCAAATTTTTCGATCTTGGTTCCCGCCTCGGCGAACAACCGCAGCGAAAATTCATCGGGATACCCTTCCTTATATACCACACGTGTGATCCCCGCATTGATGATCATCTTCGCGCATATCACACAGGGCTGATGCGTACAGTAAAGCGTTGCCCCGCCCACATTGATGCCGTAGCGCGCGGCCTGAATGATGGCGTTCTGCTCCGCGTGCGCCGCATAACAAAGCTCGGCGCGCGTACCGCTGGGAATATTCATCTTCTCCCGCAGGCACTCCCCGCGCTCCACGCAGGAGGCGATCCCCGCGGGCGCACCGTTGTAGCCCGTCGTCATCACGCGCTTATCCCGCACGATGATCGCCCCCACCTTGCGCCGGAGGCAGCTCGACCAGCTGCCCACCTGCTCAGTCAGTTCCATGAACCGTCTGTCCCACTTTTCCATCCTTGTCACCTCGTCTGACATTCATTATACACATTTTTTCCGACACTGTCAATGCGCAAAGAAAAATTCGGAAAAAACCTGCGCAATTTTCCGAATTTTTCCATAAAAAGTGTTTGACCCCGCCATGCACACGGGTATAATAACTACGAACGAAAAATGATTCGGAGGTCATTATGAACATTAAACCCTTGTTCGACAAGGTAGTCGTGGAAGCGGTTACCGTCGAAGAAAAGACAAAGAGCGGATTTATCCTTCCCTCTTCGGCACAGGAAAAGCCGCAGACCTGCACGGTAGTTGCCGTCGGCCCCGGCGGGATGGTAGACGGAAAGGAAATCAAGATGCAGGTGAAAGTAGGAGACAAAGTGCTCTGCTCCAAATATGCAGGCACCGATTTCAAGGTGGACGGCAAGGAGTTCACCATCATCAAGCAGAGCGACATCCTTGCGATCGTGGAGTAACGCTTCCCCTTGGCAGCGGCTTCTATCAAATTCTATTTTAATAAGAGGTAAATTGTTATGGCAAAGCAGATCAAATACGGAGATGACGCCAGAAAAGCTCTCGAAGCGGGCGTCAATACCCTGGCAAACACGGTAAAGATCACTCTCGGCCCCAAGGGAAGGAACGTCGTTCTCGATAAAAAGTACGGCGCTCCCCTCATTACGAATGACGGCGTGACGATCGCAAAGGAGATCGAGCTTCCCGATCCGTTTGAAAATATGGGCGCTCAGCTCGTGAAGGAAGTTTCCACCAAGACGAACGACGTTGCAGGCGACGGCACCACGACGGCAGTCCTGCTCGCACAGGCGATCATCCGCGAGGGGCTCAAGAACCTTGCCGCGGGCGCCAACCCCATCATCCTGAGAAAGGGCATTGAAAAGGCGGTCAATGCGGCAGTAGAGCAGCTCAAATCCATCTCCACCCCGGTGAATGGGAAGAAGGCGATCTCGCAGGTCGCATCCATTTCTGCGGGCGACGAGACAGTCGGCGAACTCATTGCCAAGGCAATGGAGATCGTCGGCAAGGACGGCGTAATCACCGTTGAAGAGGGCAAATCCATGACGACGGAGCTGACCACCGTCGAAGGAATGCAGTTCGACAGGGGCTACGCTTCCGCCTACATGGTCACGAATACCGACAAGATGGAGGCGGTGCTCGATTCCCCCTACATCCTCATCACCGACAAGAAGATCTCCAATCTGCAGGAGATCCTGCCCATCGTCGAGCCCCTCGCACAGCAGGGCGCAAGGCTTCTGATCATCGCCGAGGACGTCGAGGGCGACGCGCTTGCGGCGCTCATCGTCAACAAGCTCAAGGGCGTATTCAACTGCGTTGCAGTCAAGGCTCCCGGCTTCGGCGACAGGAGAAAGGCGATGCTCGAGGATATCGCAGTCCTCACGGGCGGTACGGTCATCACGTCCGATCTGGGCTATGAGTTCAAGGATGTGACGATGGATATGCTCGGCAGAGCCAACCAGGTCAAGGTCGACAAGGACAACACCACCATCATCGACGGCGCCGGCGACAAGGATGCCATCAAGGCGCGCGTTGCCTCCATCAAGGCACAGATCGAGGTCACAACCTCCGATTACGACAAGGAGAAACTGCAGGAGCGCCTTGCAAAACTGGCGGGCGGCGTGGCAGTCATCAATGTCGGTGCGGCGACCGAGGTCGAGATGAAGGAGAAAAAGCTGCGCATCGACGATGCCCTTGCGGCAACGCGTGCAGCTGTGGAGGAAGGCGTCGTCCCCGGCGGCGGCAGCGCTCTTCTGTCCTGCGTCCCCGTCCTTCAGAAACTGGTCGATACGCTCTCTGGCGATGAAAAGACGGGCGCGTCCATCATCCTCAAGGCGTGCGAAGAGCCCGTCCGTCAGATCGCGGAAAACGCGGGCGTAGACGGCTCCGTGGTCGTTGACAAGATCCTTGCGAAGAACTCCGCAACATTCGGCTTCGATGCACTCAAGAACGTCTATGCGGACATGATCGAGAGCGGCATCCTCGACCCCACTAAGGTCACCCGTTCCGTGCTGCAGAATGCCGCATCCGTGGCATCCACGCTGCTCACGACGGAGTCCGTGGTCACGGACATCCCCACTCCTCCCGCGCCCGCGGCACCTGCCGGCGGCGATATGGGCGGAATGTACTGATCGTCCGAAACATACAAAATATACAAAAACCTGCCCTGCGGCAGGTTTTTTGTTTTATTGCCTGAATTTACGCCGTATGTAACACGGGCGCTTCATCGCTCATACGGCACCTTCGGAATGCGGCGGGCAACGGCGTCCCGCAATTCAGAAAAATTTGCCGCGTTGTTCGCGGCGATCACAAGCGAAGGCCGATCATGATACAGGCGCTCCCCGTCGATCGTCCCGATGACGCCGCCCCCCTCGCGCAGGATGACGGCGGCCGCCGACCAGTCCCAGGGAAAGAGGCGCAGTTCAAAGTACAGCTCTCCCCTGCCCGCCGCGAGATGACACAGCTCGAGCGCAGCCGAACCGAGCCGGCGGAAATCGTCGATGCGCAAAAAGATGTCGGAAAGGACTTGTTCGCAGACGGGTGCGAACTCCTTGCGATAGACGCTGAACGCCGTGTACAGGAGCGCGTGCGAAAAGTCGCGCGCAGAGACGTGGATACGCTCCCCGTTGCAAAAGGCGCCCTGCCCTTTGCACGCGCTGAAGACCTCCTGCGCGTAGGGATCATAGACGACGCCGAGCACCGCCTCTCCATCCTGTACGAGTGCGACGGAGATGGCGCTCATGCGCATCCCGTGTACAAAATTGGACGTCCCGTCAATGGGATCGACCAACCAGAACAGCTCGCTTTGCACCCGGTCGGGCGATTCTTCGCCCAAAAAACCCGCCTGCGGCAGGATTTCGCCGAGCAGCACGCGAAGGCGCTCCTGAACCGCCCTGTCCGCCGACGTGACGAGGTCGGACGCGCTCCCCTTTTCGGCAACGGAAAACGCCTGCGTCATGAGCGGTTCGCACGATCGGACGGCACCGATGACCGCCTGTTTGAGTTTTCGTGTGATATTCATTCTGCACTCCCGCAATAAAAAACGGCAGGCCGTGTTGGTCTGCCGTCTGCGCTTCATTATTTCTTCCCGAGCATCCGGCGGATGAAGGGAGGAAGCTTGTTTTCATGCTCCGCATCCTCACCCTGCTGCTGAACGGGCTGCTGAGGATACCCTTGCTGCTGATAAGCCTGCTGCGGGTAGCCCTGCTGCTGGTAAGGCTGTTGCTGGGGATAGCCCTGCTGCGGCTGCTGCTGGTAATAATAGGGCATCTGTCCCTGCTGCTGAGGATAGCCCTGCTGGGGCTGCTGATAGGCCTGCTGGCCCGCTGTACGCGGCTGCTGCTGGGGATAAGTCTGGCGGGTCTGCTGCTGCGCGGGCTGCTGATATGTCTGCTGCTGAGCAAATCCCTGACGGGCCTGCTGCGCAGGCTGCTGATATGCCTGCTGCTGGGCATACCCCTGCTGCGGCTGCTGATAGGGATTGCTGCCCGCATTGGGATAGGCGCCGGGCGCCATTCTCTGTGCGAGCGGCATCTGCGAACCGGCAGGCGCCTCGCGGGCGGGAATATTCCCGAAGATCATATTTCCGCGGGCAGCGTTCTGCGCATTCTGCGCCGCCTCCTCGCCGGACGGGAATCCCGTTGCAATGACGGTGACTTCCACCTCATCCTGAATGTTTTCATCCACACACGCACCGAAGATGATGTTTGCGGAATAGTCCACAACGCCGTGAATGAGGCCGGCAGCCTTCGTGACCTCGTCAAGCGTCAGATCGGGGCCGCCGACAATGTTGAGGATGACGCCGGTCGCGCCCTCGATGGTCGTCTCCAGAAGAGGAGAGTTGACAGCGAGACGGACGGCATCGATGATGCGGTTCTCGCCCTTCGCGACGCCGACGCCCATGTGCGCAAGTCCCCTGTCCTTGAGCGTAGTGCGTACATCCGCAAAGTCGAGGTTGATGAGCGCGGGCGTGACAATGAGATCGGCGATGCCGCGGATGCCCTGCTTGAGCACTTCATCCGCAACGCGGAGGGCATCCGTCATCGTGGCATTCTTGGGAACGACCTCGCGGATCTTCTCGTTGGGAATGATGACGATGGTATCGACATACTTCTTCAGATTGTCGATGCCCTTGATCGCATTGTCCATCCTGCGCTTGCCCTCAAATTCAAAGGGCTTGGTCACGACGGCAACCGTCAGGATTTTTTTATCCTTTGCGATCTTTGCAATGACGGGAGCGGCGCCCGTTCCCGTTCCGCCGCCCATTCCGGCGGTAATGAACAGAAGATCCGTCCCCTCGATGTATTTTGCAAGCTCTTCCTTGCTCTCCTCGGCAGCCTCTCTGCCGATCTCGGGTTCCGCGCCCGCGCCCAGTCCCTTCGTGCGCTGCGCGCCGATCTGGATCTTCTTCTGCGCCTTGTTGCACGCAAGGATCTGTGCGTCGGTATTGACGGAAATATAGTCGGCACTCGTGATCCCCGCCTCGATCATGCGGTTCACGGCATTGTTGCCGGCTCCGCCCACACCGATGACGGTGATCTTTGCTCTGCCGTTGGCGACAAAATCGCTCGCAGCGGGTGCTGCGGCAGAACGCTGCGTGCCGTCTTCTCTTCCCACAAAGGGAACATTGTCGTTGAACATTCTCAACCTCCGAATATGTTAAAGAGTTTATAGAAAAATCCGCTTTTGCGGTGATCCTCGTACGCGAGGTCGATGAGCGCGATGCGCGAACTCATCGCAGGTTTGTTATAGTACGGCAGGTTGGGCGTGAGCTGTTCGCACACGCGGCTCACGCGGCGGGAAACGTGTTCGAGCGCGCCGCGGATGTCCGCAAGCCCCTCCCCCGTGACGTAGAGCGGCTTGAAGTCCAGTTCCTTCGAGGAACATTCCTCCAAAAAGCCGCCGATCTCTTCACAGATGGCGTCCAGCCCCTCTTTGACGGCGTCGACAAGCTCGTCCGTACTGATCTCGTACATCGCGCCGTCCAGCATGACCTCCGTGTTGCCCGCATTGCTGCGCGCAAAGAGGTTGGCCTTTGCAAGAAGTGCGCCCGCCGCCTCATAGGAGACGTCAAAGCGCTGCATGAGAAGCGCGGCGATCTGCCCTTTCCCGACAAAATACGTCCGCTGGGCGAGCACGCCGTTCCCGAGCACCACGCACAGAGACGTTGATAGATACCCCACGTCCAGAAAGAGCGCATACTCATCGCGCGTCTCGGACGGAATGAGATAGGACGCCATTGCATATTCCGTGGGAAGATAGGCGAGCTCGATCTTCATCGGCGAGAAGATCGCCTCCATCGTGTCTGCAAAGTAGTCGCTGCAGTAAAAGTAGGACAGCACGCCGCTCAGAGACGCCGAGGAGAGCCCGACGGGATTGATGACGCGACGATCGTCCGAAGTGACGTAGATCATACTCGTCGCGCGGATGAAACGATAGCCTTCGACAGGCTCCCTTCCGCTTGCGAAGAGCGCCGCGAGATCGCGGCTGCCGATGGTTCGGCGCTTGGGAAAACCGATGACCTGTTCGCGCGGAATGACGCGCGTGAATGCCCCCGGGACGCCCACATACAGTTTGCGGATGCGCTCGCCGCAGATGCGTTCGACGGCGGAAACGGCGCGGTTCAATGCGTCGGCAAGTTTTTCCGGATCGAAAAAGGCGCTTTCATCGTATCCGTCGTACGGCTCCGTCCTGCTCGCCTTGAATACGAACGTGTTGTTCACGCCCCGTTCCCCGACGACGACGGTGACCTCCGAAGACCGAACATCCAGCACCGCTACACTGTTGCGGCTCATAGGCGGAGTCCCCTCGTAAAGTATCTGATCTTTCTTTCGGTTTTCTTTTACTATTATAGCAATCGCGCGCGACGTTGTCAAGAAAACGCATCCTTTTTTCTCTTTTTTCCCTGTATTTTTTCCCGGAAAAGCGACAAAAAAGCGCATCTCCGCGGATGCGCCTTCTGTGTTTTTGCGAATTTGCCCGCAGGGCGGTCAGCTGCCGGAGACAGATGCCGCCGTGGCGGTATATTCTGCCGTCGCCCGATCGGTGTCCGTGCGGATGACGACGATGATCTGCCCGCGCACGCGCTCCTCCTGCGAGAGGGAGAGGTATCTCTCCAGCCCGGCACGCATCTTTTCTTCCATGCGCACGGACGGTTCGCGCAGCGTGATCTCCACTCCCTCCCGCGTGGCGATGCGGAAGCGGTCGAGCATCGTCGTTCCCGTTGCGCTGTTGTCCTCCAACGAAAGAGTGAGAATGTTGGCGCGCGGCTCCCCGAGCAGTTCCGCCATGACGGAATACGCCTCAAGGAGTTCCTGCGCATAGCTGCCGGAGAGCTTCCCGTTCTCGATCGTAAAGGAAAAATCGCCCGCAAGCTCGATGAGCCCGCTGCAGGAGACGCTTTCGCCGATGCGGTTGCCGTCCACGTCAATAACGTCATACCCGCCCGCATCATTGGCAAGCGCAAACGCGGAACGGCGCTCCACGATCTCAAGCGTGACGGCGGCAGGATACTGCTTTTCGACGGAAATGACGTCAAACCGCGGATTGGACTGCGCCGTCGCGCGCACTTCCTCCAGATCGAGGAAGGTCGTGCTCCTGCCGAGGTACTGATCGAGTTCCTCTTTGAGCTGCTGTGCCGCCGCCTCCCCCTCCGCCGTATAGGTCAGAAACGACGCGTTGACATAGGTGACGGTAAAGACGGCGTTCATCCCCGCCGCAACGACGGCGGCGAGGAGGAAAAAGGCGAGTATGGTTGTCAGGATCGTCCTCTTCTTCATGCGTATCTCCCAGGGGTCATACGCTCACGCGGCGGATGCTGGCCCCGAGTTTTTTGAGTTTTGCGCGAAAATCCGCATATCCGCGGTCGATGTGGGAGAGATCGAGCACCTCGCTCGTCCCCTCCGCGCCGAGTGCGGCAATGACGAGCGCAGCGCCGCCGCGCAGATCGCCCGCCGTAACGCAGGCGCCGTGCAGCCGTCCCGTACCGCGCACAAAAGCCGTCCGCCCCTTCACCTCGATATCCGCCCCCATCTTCTGCAGTTCGGGGACATACTTGAAGCGCGTCTCGAAGAGATTCTCCACGATGAGCGCACAGCCCGTACAGGAGGCATTGAGCGCCGTGACCTGCGCCTGCAGATCGGTCGGAAATCCCGGAAAGGGCATCGTTTCGATGCGGCGGTTGCAGCGGAGCGTCCCGCGGCTTTCTATTCTTATTTTATCATTTTTCGTATGGATTTTGCAACCGTTTTCGCGCAGTTTATGTAGAAGGAGGCGAATATTCTCCGGCCGGATACCGACGACCTCGATTTCTCCCCCGCACGCCGCCGCGGCGATGAGGAATGTCCCCGCCTCGATGCGATCCTTCATCGGGCGGCAGGTGACGCCGTGAAGCTCCTTCACGCCCTCGATCTCGATGACATCCGTCCCCGCCCCCGCGATCCGTGCGCCCATCGCATTGAGGAAGTTCTGCAGATCGACGATCTCCGGCTCCTTTGCCGCGCCCGTCAGCGTCGTCCGGCCCTCCGCCATGACCGCCGCGAGAAGGATGTTCTCCGTCGCCCCCACGCTCGGAAAGTCCAGCAGGATCTCCGCACCGTGCAGTTTTTCCGCCTCACAGAAGATGAAGCCGTCCCGCTCGGAAATATTCACCCCCAGTCTGCGCAGCGCAAAGAGGTGCAGATCGATGGGCCGCAAACCGATATCGCATCCGCCCGGATAGGCGATCAGTGCGCGCTTGAAGCGCGTGAGCAGCGATCCGAGCATAAAGACGGAGGAGCGCAGCTCCCGCGTCAGGGAGGACGGGATCTCATGGCAGCACGCATCGGCGCTGTCGATGATCACGTCCCCGCCCGAAAAGGTCACCTTTGCCCCGAGTTCACGCAGGATCTGCGCCATACAGGCGACGTCGGCAATGGCGGGCGCCTCCCGGATGGTGACCCGTTTTTCCGTAAGAATGGACGCCGCAAGCAGCGGAAGGACAGAATTTTTCGCCGACTGGAGCATGACGCGTCCCGCAAGCCGCCTCCCGCCCTCGATAACGTATTTCTCCATATGTTCTCTCCTATGGCGGACAGAGCGTCCGCACGCATATCGTAACGGTATGCACAGTTCATTGTATGCGCCGCTCCGACTGCGTGTGCCGCGATACCCCGTACACGATGCCCATTCCCGCCATCGTCACGATGAGCGATGTGTTCCCCGCCGAGACGAGCGGCAGAGGCAGCCCCGTGGGCGGGATACAGCCACTGACGACGAGCGCATTGAGCGCGCACTGCACGGCAAACGCGAGCGTGATGCCGCCCGCAAGCAGAAATCCATAGAAATTCCCGCTGCGCGCCGCGATGCAAAAGCCCCGCCAGACGATGAATCCGATGAGCAAAAAGAGCGCGAGAACGCCGAAAAAGCCCGTCTCCTCGGCGATCACGGAGAGAATGAAGTCGCTCTCCGCAAAGGGCAGAAAGCGAAACTTCTGACGGGACTGAAAGAGCCCCACCCCGAACAGATTGCCGTTGGCAAGACCGTAGAGCGACTGGATGAGCTGATAGCCCTCATCCTTCGGCGACGCCCACGGATCCATAAAGGCGGAGAGGCGCTGCAGGCGGTAAGGCTCCATGGCGATGAGAACGGGAACGGCGAACAGGACGGGGATGCAGATGCAGGCGAGCGCCTTTTTGGAGATGCCGGCAAGAAAGAGCATTCCGAGCATGAGGGCGCCCACGCACATGGTTACCGACATATTCGGCTCGAGCAGGATGAGCAGGCACACCCCGATCCCGGCAGCAAGGACGGGCAGGCACCCCCGGAGCGTGCGCATCCGCGCGGGATCCTTGGAAAAATACCCCGCCGCAAACAGGACAAATCCGAGTTTTGCGATCTCCGACGGCTGAACGGTGATCGGCCCGACCGCGATCCAGCGCGTTGCGCCGTAGTTGCTCTTTCCCAGTCCCGGCACAAAGACGAGCGCCAGAAGAGCAAGGGAAACAAGTAAGGCGGGGACACCAATACGGCGCAGCTTTTCGTAGTCGAGAAAGCTCAGGCCCACCATTGCCGCCGCCCCGATGCAGTAGCCGATGAGTTGCTTGCGGAAGAAAAATGCCCCGTCGCCGTACTGCACCTGCGCGTTATAATAACTTGCCGAATATACACAGACGACGCCGTAAGCGGCGAGCAGCAGTACGGCGGCGAGAAAGAAAACGTCCCCCTTTCCCGGCGCTTTCTTCAGCGCTTTATTCCTCTTTTGCATCCGATGCCGCCCCCTCCGCATCCACCGCGGCATCCTCATTCCGGATCTCCGATACCGCAGCGGGAAGGAGGTCTCCTTCCTTGTCGCCGGCAAATTCCTGCATGAGAGCAGCAAAGCGTTCGCCTCGCTCCTCATAGCTGCGGAAGGCGTCAAAACTTGCCGAAGCGGGGCTCAACAGCACGTTCTGCCCCCGTTTTGCCATGAGAAACGCCACACGCACGGCGAGATCGAAGGGGCGGCAGAGCGTCAGCCGGAAATACTTCTCCCGCATGGCGGCATCCAGAAGCCGGAAGGCGTTCTCTCCGCACAGCACGGTATGTACCACGTTCGTCTTTTTGAGAGCGGAAAAGAGCGCCTCATACTTCTCGCCCTTATCCTTTCCGCCCAGAATGAGGACGCTCTCCCCTTTCACGCTCTCCGCGGCGCGGATCGCCGCATCGACGTTGGTCGCCTTGCTGTCGTCGATGAAGGTGATCCCGTTCACCTCCCCGATCCGCTGCAGCCGGTGCGGGATACCGCGGAAGCGCTTCAAGGCCGCGGCGATCTCCTGTGCGCCGATTCCCATGAGCCGGCAGGCACAGACGGCGGCGAGGGCATCCGCTTCGTTGTGTTTTCCCTCGAGGGGAAGCTCGCTGAGCGCAAGGATGCGTTCTCCGGCAAAACAGAGCGCCCCATCCTCCACATATCCCCCCTTGGTGCGCTCCGTGAGCGAAAAGAACACGCATTTGGCGTGCGTCTTCTCCGCAAAGGCGCGCACCGTCGCATCGTCCGCGTTCAGCACGGCAAATTCGCTCTCCGTGCTGTTTTTGAGGAGGCGCGATTTGAGATAGACATAGTTCTCCATCGTATAGTGACGGTTGAGGTGATCCTCCGCGATGTTGAGCACGACGGCGACGTGCGGGCGCAGCGAAGTGAGCGTCTCCAGCTGGAAGGAGGAGATCTCCGCCACGGCGATGCCCTCCGTCCCGAGTTCGGAAAGACAGGCGGTGATCGGCTGCCCGATATTCCCGCACGCAACCGCGCGTCTGCCGGCATGGTTGAAAATGTGCGCGATCATGGAGACGGTCGTCGTCTTGCCGTTCGTCCCCGTGACCGCGACGACGGGACAGCGCAGCTCCCTCGCGCCCAGTTCCGCCTCCCCCATGATCGCCTTCCCCGCCTTGCGGAAGGCGACGGGAAGCGGATGATCGACGGGGATCCCGGGGCTGAGGACAAGGACGTCGCATTCGGCGACCGCCGAAAACACCTCCTCCCCGGAGAGTGTACGGCAGCCGCGTGCGGCAAGGCGCTCCATAGATGAGCGGACGGCAGCATCCGATACATCGTCATAGAGCAGCACCGCTTTGGCATGGTGTGCGAGAAGATATTCGGCTGCGGCAACCCCCGAACGGGAGATGCCCGCCACAAGAAAGGTCTGCGTCGGAAAGTACATCCGTCCTCCTTTTGCCAAAAAGGCCTCAGACGAGCGGCAGAAGAAGGAAGATCCCCGCCAGCGCCGTGACAAGCGCGTAGCAATATGCGATCTTTGCCTCGGAGTATCCTTTCTTCTGGAAATGATGGTGCAGCGGCGCCATCAGAAAGATCCGCCTGCCCGTTTTTTTGTAATATATGACCTGAAGGATGACGGATATGCACGAGAGGACAAACATGATGCCGAGAACGGGGATGACGAGCGCATTTCCGGAGAGCAGTGCGGCGGACGAGGCAAACCCGCCCAGCGAGAGGGAGCCTGTGTCCCCCATGAACACCGCGGCGCGGTTGGTATTGAAGACGAGGAAGGCCGCAAGCGCGCCGACAAGGCAGATGCACATGGCCGCAAGCCCTTCCCCCTCCCCCTGCGCCATCAGAAGCAGAGACAAAAACAAAAAGAAAAGGGCGCTCGTTCCGCCCGCAAGCCCGTCCAGCCCGTCCGTCAGATTGACGCCGTTCACCGTCGCGACAAAGACGAGGATGCCGAGCGGGAGCATCCACCAGCCGATGTCAAAGGCGAGCCGCGTGAAGGGAATGCGCAGAACGGTCAGGCCCTCCAGACAGCAGTACAGCGAGGCGAGAAGGGCGACGCCGAACTGGAAGAGGATCTTCTGATAGGCGCGCAGCCCCAGATTGTTTCCCCGATGCCGCTTGAGCAGATCATCTAAAAACCCGACGATGAGATACCCTGCCCCCACGACAAGCGTGACAAAGAAGCGCTTGTCCGCACCGCGCACGAAAAGCACCGCCGCTATTACGGCGGCGGGAATGAACGCAAGGCCCCCCATCGTCGGTGTCCCCTCCTTGCTCTCGTGCTCGCGCACATAGGAGAGGATATGCTGTCCGCCCATGCGCCGCAGCGGCGGCAGCAGGACGAGACAGAGCACAAAGGACAGGGCGAATGCCGCCAGCGCGGCAGAGAGATACAGCTGCATGATCAGGACTTCCCGACAAGTTTTTCAAGAAAAGTCTTGTCATCATAGTCGTATTTAATACCCATGATCTCCTGGTACTTCTCCCCGCCCTTGCCCGCCACAAGCAGGATATCCCCCTCCGACAGGAGTTCCACCGCATAGCGGATGGCGCGCTCGCGCTCCTCAATGGCGACATATTCGCTGGAGATCGGACAAAACCCCGCCTCAATGGCGGAGATGATGGAGTATGCATCCTCATAGCGCGGATTGTCCGAGGTGATCACGGTAAAATCGGCAAACCGCGCCGCAGTCTCCCCCATCTTTGCACGCTTGCCCGCATCTCTGTTTCCTCCGCAGCCGAAGAGAACGATGAGGCTTCCGGCGCAGTGTTCGCGCAGTGCGAGCAGCGACTTTTCCAGCCCGTCCGGCGTATGGGCAAAGTCCACGAAAATATCCCCGCCGTGAAAGTGCGCGATCCATTCCAGTCTGCCCTCCACGCGCACGTCGGCAAGGCCGCGGGCGATCGCACCCGTCCCGGCGCCCAGCCTGCGCGCCGCGCACGCCGCCGCCAGCGCATTGGAGAGGTTATGGCGCCCCGTCATGGGAATGCGCACCTCACACAGCTCATCCTGAAGATTGAGCACCGCCCGAACCCCGTGCAGCGTGTCGCTCTCCACCAGGGCAAAGGCATCGGCAGGCGTCTCCAGTCCGTAAAAGATATGCGGAACTTCCTCCGACGAAAGGCTGCGCGCAAACGCGTCGTCGGCATTGAGAACGGCATAGGCGCACTTTTCCCGCGTAAAGAGCAGCTTTTTGGCGGCGGCATAGCGCTCCATCGTTCCGAAAAAATCGAGATGATCGCGCGAGAGGTTGGTAAAGACGGCAACATCGTATAAGACGGGCGCCTCCTTTTTCAGCGCAAGCGCATGGGCGGAGACCTCCATGACCGCGGCCTTCATCCCCGCGTCCGCCATGTCCCGCAGGAGGGAGAAGAGGGTGACGGGATCGGGCGTCGTCAGCGACGGCGGGACGCAGATGCCGCCGTATTCCGCGCCGAGCGTTCCGATGCGCCCCGCGGGGATCCCCGATGCCTGCAGAACGGCGACCGTCATGGCGGCCGTCGTCGTCTTGCCGTTCGTCCCCGTGATGCCGATCATCTTCATTTCCCGTTCGGGATGCGCATAAAAGGCGGCGGCAATGCGCGCCATCGCCTCCCTTCCGTCCGGGACGACGAGCTGCGGGACAGACAGGGAAAGTTTCCGCTCGCAGACGATCGCCGCCGCGCCGCGATCCGCCGCCTCCGCAGCATAGAGGTGGGCGTCCTCCCGCGTGCCGCGAAAACAGAAAAAGAGATCTCCCTCCCCCGCCGTGCGGCTGTCCGTACACAGCCCGCGCACCTCGGCATCGCCCGTAAGCTCCGCCTGCCCGAGTTCCGCTGCAAGTTCCGATAGTTTCATTCAATCCTCCGCCGGGGGCAGCCGGAACAAGTCGATGATGCCCTCAAAAATTTCCTTTGCGCAGGGCGCGGCGACCGTGCTGCCGTAATATGCGCCCTGCGGTTCGTCCACGATGACGAGCGCGAGATAACGCGGATCATCCGCCGGAAAATATCCCACGAAGGAGGAGACATATTTCCCCTGGGCGATATGTCCGTCCTCATACTTTTGCGCCGTCCCCGTCTTGCCCGCCACGCGGTATCCCTCGATGTATGCCTTTTTCCCGCTTCCTTCGCGGACGACCCCCTCCAGCATGGAGGAAAGGAGCGAGGACGCTTCCTCACTCACCGTGCGCCCGATCAGCGCAGGCTTCGTCTGTTCGAGAACGGCGCCGTCCTCCGTGACGATGGCATCCACGAGGCGGGGCGCATAATAGTATCCGCCGTTGACCGCCGCCGCGCTCGCGCACGCGAGCTGCAGCGCCGTGACGGCGATGGTCTGTCCGAACCCGATGCGCGCAAAGTCACTCTCGCGCAGCGTACTCTCGGGCAGAAGCATTCCGATCGCCTCCCCCGAAAAATCGATCCCCGTCGCCCGCCCGAAATTGAACGCCGCGAGATAGTCATAGAACGTCTCCTTCCCCAGTGCGAGCGCGATGTCCACAAAACAGGGATTGCAGCTGTTGTTGAGCGCTTCCGCGAGCGTCTGATTGGAATGCTTCCCGTTCGCGTGATCGCTCCAGCAGCGGATGGTCGTGCCGTCCACCACGCGCGTGCGGGAGGAAGAAAACACGGCATTTGTTGCATAGGCATCCGGGTTGCCGCGCAGATATTCCTCGATATTCGCCGCGGCAGTGACGATCTTGAAGGTAGATCCCGGCTCATAGACGTCGCTCACGACCGAATTGCGGGAGAGAGAATTGAGCAGGGTGAGGTCATTGCGCGGGATCTCGTTGAGATCGTAGGAGGGAAGATTGACCATCGCCAGCACGGAAAAATCGTTCGGATCGAGCACGACGGCGCGCGCCGCCTTTGCGGAATATTCCGTCAGCGCGGCCTGCATCACCTGTTCCGCGATCGCCTGGATGCGGTAGTCGAGCGTAAGGCGCAGATGCAGGCCGTCCGTCGCGGGAATGTATGCCGCCGTCGCACCCTCAAGGTCGACGCCGACGAGATCGGTCTCAAAGAGGATCTCCCCCCTTTCCCCTGCAAGATAGCTGTCATAGCGCTGCTCGATGCCCGTCGATCCCGCGCCGTCAAAGGAAGTAAACCCAAGCACCTGACAGGCGAGCGCGCCGTGCGGGTAAAAGCGCAGATCGTCGCGGGCATAATAGACGCCGGAAAGATCCGCGCCCTCGATGCGCGCCGCCGTCTCTTTGTCGGTGCGGCGGATGAGCGCGGTTTCCGAACGGCTGTGATCGGTGAGCTTTGCAAGCACTTCGTCATAGTTCAGCCCGAGCGCCGCCGCGAGAACGGACGCCTCGCCCGCGGCATCCTCCACGGCATTGGCGCGCGCATACACGGTGTATGCCGGAAGATTGCCCGCAAGCAGTTCACCGTTGCGGTCATAGATATTGCCGCGCCCCGCCGTGACGGGGATCTCCCGCGTCCACTGGTCGAGCGCCCTGGCGTTCAGATCGTCCTCCCAGATGACCTGAATGTAGAAGAACCGCGACAAAAAAAGGCAAAAAAGAAAGGTTATCGCCGTAATTACGGCAAATAACCTCTTTCGTAGGACAGACAAGGAATAGTCCCGTATAATTATTTTTCCTCCGCGCACTCCGTGCGCTCTCCTCGGACGGGTGCGATCAGTCGCCGCGCACCATCCCGTTCTCCTGCGCCCATGCGTCGATATATTCGTCTGACTGGAGATAGTTGATGTCATCCTGCATCTGCACATAGCGCTCCCGGAGCTCCTGCAGCTGCGCCTCTTTGCCGGCGATGTCGGCATTCCGCGCACTCAGGATGCCGGAATTGACACAGATGAGCGCAATGATGAGAACAACTGCCGCCACGATGGCGCACAGGATGAGTTTCGTCTTGGCGGACAGAGCGGACTGCGACTGCGTGCGCGTCCCCTCGCTCGTGCGCAGCACCTCCATCGTACGGCGGGTGGGAAGCGCGTCCTCCTCCGCAGCGGGTGCAAACGCAGGGGCGGCGGGCATCTCGACGGGGGCGGGCGCAAACGCGGGCGCCGGCATGACGGCAGGCGCTGCGTACATCTGCGCAGGCGCCCTCGCGGGCGACGCCGCAGGCGCGCCCATGACCGTCGGCGCAGGAGCAGCTGCAGGCGCAGCCGCTCCTGCCCTCGTGTCAATGATCTCACCATCCTTTATAGCAAGTCCTTCAAACAGCCTCGGTTTGCTCGGGGCAGGCGTATAGGCAACATAATCCGCAAGGCGGTGCGCCGTATTGGCGGAAAAATCCGCCTCCCGCGCGGGTGTTGCGGGCACGGCAGACGCGGAGCGCGCCACCGACTCATGTACGGGCATGGCAGCGGGCGCCGCGGGAGCGGACGGTTGCTGCACGGGCGCAACGGGGCGCTCGAGCGTCGCCGTTGCAACGGGGCCTGCCGTGGGTGCGGGCGCATACCCGCCCGCATAGCGCGCGCTGGCAAATCCGTTTGCATAGGCGCTCTCCGCGCTCGGATAGGAACTGCTCGCACGGTGTTCGAAGGCGCTTTCATGCGCACCGGCATTTGCCCACTCCTCTGCGTTTCCGTTTTCATAGAGCAGCGCACGATAGCCGGCGATATTCTTCTTGTGTTCCTCCTCGGCAGACATCCGGCGGTCTTCGCGCCGTTCTTCACGTTTTACTGCGGTGTCTTCCATGAGTGCCGTGTTCGCCATGACAGTTCCCCTTACGATGATATTCCGATTCTTGCCCGTTTATTCGACTTTTCGGGCGATGCGCAGTTTTGCGCTTGAGCTTCTTGTATTTTCTCTCTGCTCCGCCTCCCCCGCCGTGACGGGCTTGCGGTTGATGAGTTCGATCTCCTGTTTCCTTCCGCAGACGCAGACGGGAAAACTCTTGGGACAGATGCAGCCCTCGCTCATAGAGCGGAACACGCTCTTGACGATCCTGTCCTCCAGGGAATGAAAGGTGAGGATGCACGCCCTTCCGCCCGGCTTTAACCGCCTTGTCAGCCCTTCAATGCATTCTTTCAGGCCGTCCAATTCCCCGTTGACTTCGATGCGGATCGCCTGGAAGGTCTTTCGCGCACAGGCGTGATAGCGGTATTTTGCGGGAACGCTTCGCTCGATAATCTCGCGCAGCGCGCCGCACGTCGTGATCCTGCCCCTCTCCCGTTCCCGCACGAGATTGTGTACGATGGAGGGAGCAAACGTCTCCTCGCCGTATTCGCGCAGGATGCGCAGCAGCTCCTCCGCGGGATATTCATTGACAACGGTCTCCGCCGTGAGCGATGCTCTGTCATCCATGCGCATATCGAGGGGCGCATCGCCGGCAGTATAGGCAAAGCCGCGGGATGCCGTATCGATCTGATGGGAACTGATGCCCAGATCAAGGAGATAGCCGTCCAGCTTCTCTATGCCCGCCTCGGCGAGCACCGACGCATATCCTTTGAAATCGGAACGGAAGATCCGGAACCGTCCCGCAAAGGGCGCGAGCCGCTCTTCCGCTTCCCGGATGGCGTCGCTGTCCTTATCGGTGGCGATGAGCCGCACCGTGGGATCGGCGGCGAGGATGGCGTACGAATGTCCTCCGCCCCCCACCGTGCCGTCGAAATACACGCCGCCCGGTCTGATGTCCAGACCGGCGATGACCTCTTCGACCATGATCGGACGATGATATTCGCCCATCTCACTGCTCCGCAGACTTCTTGTTGTATGCGAGCATATTTGCCTGCTGAATGGTCATGCTTCCGACCGACGCCTCAAATTTATCCTGCGCCCAGATCTCAATGTACTGCCCCATACCGACGGTCACGATGTCCTTTCCGAGCCCCGCATATTCGCGGAATGCCTTCGGGATGGGCGCGCGGCCCTGCGGATCCTCCGCCACCTCATCAATGGAACACATAATGCGGCGCTTGGCGTTCATCAGTTCGGGATCGCCCGGATTGACTTCATCGAAGGATGCGAGTTTTGCGCTGAGTACAGATTCGGGCATCACGGAGATACAGCCGGCCGCATATTCGACAAAGTACAGCTTTTCGCCCCGCGGAAATTCGTTCTTGTATTTCGCGGGGATGCGGATTCGGTTTTTGGCGTCCAGCTGGTGGGCGACTTTTCCGGTCAGCAGTTTCATATGTGTATCCCAATTTCTGTACTACGAGAATTATTATAGCACCACTTTTGACCACTGTCAACCACCTTGAACCACTTTTTTCCCAAAAATCAAAATTATTTTTAGTTAAAATTAAAACAAATGTTCGTAAAATACACCCTTTGATTGTCTTTTTTCGCCTTTCCGAGGAAGAAAATCCCCCCATTTTGCCCTTTTTTATACTTTTTTGTAAAACATTTGTTCGGATTCTGTTCGCCCAAAAGGTGGTCAGCCGTCCCAAATCTGAGGCATTTTTCCCTTTCCGCAAGGACGGAATACAGCTGCCGCGCCGTTCCGTCCGCCCCGTCAAAGACGGGAACCCTGTAAAAATCCCCGATTTCCCTGCGAAAAAACGCATAATGCGTGCAGCCGAGCACCACCCCGTCACACGGGATCCGGGGCAGGTAGTCAGAAAGGGTCAGGTTTTCCCCGAAGCGGAAATGCCGCTCGACCGCCCCTGCCAGGGCGGGGAGCGGCACGACGGAAAAGCTGCATGAGGGAAAGCGCGCGAGCAGGGCGTGCAGCCGATCGCTCTGTACCGTGCGCGGCGTGGCAAGCACAAGGATGCGGCGGCACGTCTTTGCCGCCGGAGCAACGGCCGGCTCCATCCCGATGACGGGAAAGGAGAACTCCGCGCGCATCCTCTCCGCGCAGACGGCGGTCGCCGTATTGCAGGCGAGCACGGCGGCGTCCGCCCGGAGCCGTGCAAAGCGCTGCAGCGCAGTGCGGACAAAGCGGGTGATCTCCTCCCCCGTCCGGCTGCCGTAAGGGGCATGAGCGTTGTCACCGAGATAATAAAAGCGGGCGGCAGGCAGACTGCGGACGCACGCGGCAAGAACGGTGAGCCCCCCGATCCCGCTGTCAAAAATCCCCACGCATTTTCCGCTACCCTGCCCGGAACCGGAATCTGTATTATCGCAAAGTTTTTGGAAAATTTCTTGCTTCCCCCATGAAAAACAGTTTACAAGCACTCTATTTTATGCTAAAATAGCAGAAGTTATCAAGACAAAAGCCATTCGGAAGGAGTAATATCGTGCCTAATATCAAATCTGCGAAAAAGCGCGTGCTGGTGACCGAGAAGAAGACGAAAGAGAACAAAATGATCAAGTCCGCGCTCAAGACGAGTATCAAGAAGTTCCTTGCCGCCGTCGAAGCCGGCGACAAAGAAACGGCAAACGCGCTGTATCCCGAGACGGTCTCGGCGATCGATTCCGCAGCGAGCAAGGGCGTTCTGCACAAGAACAACGCCGCAAACAAAAAGGCAAAGCTCGCAAAGAAGCTCGCCGCCCTCTCCGCGTAACCAAAGCAGAAGATCACCCGCCCGCACGGCGGGTTTTTTTCGTGTCTGCAAATCATCCGACCGCCCCTCGCCGGGGCGGTTTTTTCATGTGATATGCCGCAATACGGCTCTTCCCTCTCCCTCCGTGAAAAAAAGATGAAAGAATTTAAAAAAATGTTGTTTCAAACGGTTGACATTTCATGGGAATTATATTATGATATGCACCGTTGGTTTATTAAAAATAAACTTTTTGTTTAATTTTACGAGAGTTCCGTAAAACTTGACGGAAAGTTTAGTATTAGAAAACGGAAAAAGGAGTTTTATATGCAGCTCGGCAGAAAGATCCGAGACCTACGCCAACAGTACAACCTGACACAGGAAGAGCTTGCCGACCGGTGCGAGCTGACCAAGGGATATATTTCCCAGCTGGAAAACGATCTGACCAGCCCCTCCATTGCGACGCTCACCGACATCCTCAACGCCCTGGGCAGCAACCTCTCCGACTTCTTCCGCGAGGACAGCGAGGAAAAGATCGTTTTTTCGCAGGAGGAATACATTGAAAAGCAGAGCGATGGCATGATCTGGAACTGGGTGATCCCCAATGCCCAGAAAAACATGATGGAGCCCGTGCTGGTCGAACTGGAGCCGGAGGCATCCGCACCCGTGGATTTTCCGCATGACGGCGAGGAATTCGGCTATGTGCTCGAGGGGCGCATCGCCATCATCGTCGGCGGAAAAGCGCACACGGCAAAAAAGGGAGAGAGTTTTTACTTCACCGCAAACCGCGAGCACCGCATCCTGAACAAGGGCAAGGGCCGCGCAAAATTTTTGTGGATCTCCACACCGCCCAACTTTTAGAAAAAAATATGAATTGATAGACAGGAGAGAACATGGCCGAACACATCATCGAACTTCAGAACGTTACCAAGTACTTCGACGACAACCTTGTCATCGACAATGTGAGCTTCTATGTCAACAAGGGTGAATTTATCACCTTCCTCGGCCCGTCCGGCTGCGGCAAGACGACGACGCTGCGCATGATCGCGGGATTTGACCTCCCGACGAGCGGGAAGATCCTTTTGAACGGCAAGGATATTTCCCTGCTCCCCCCCAACAGGCGCCCCGTCAACACGGTATTCCAGCGCTACGCGCTCTTTCCGCATCTGAACGTGTTTGAAAACGTGGCGTTCGGCCTCAAGTGCAAGCGCGTCCTCAATACCTATCGCAACGACGAGGGCAAGGAGTACACCAAAAAGGAGCGGCTCTCCAAAAAGGAGATCCGCGAAAAGGTGGAAAAGGCGCTCGAGCTCGTCGATCTCGAGGGCTTTGAAAAGCGCTCCATCTCCACCCTCTCGGGCGGCCAGCAGCAGCGCGTCGCCATTGCGCGCGCCATCGTCAACGAACCGGAGATCCTGCTTCTGGACGAGCCGCTCGGCGCGCTCGATCTGAAGATGCGCAAGGAGATGCAGATCGAACTCAAGGAGATGCACAGGCGCCTGGGCATCACGTTCATCTACGTCACGCACGACCAGGAGGAGGCGCTGACCATGTCGGACACCATCGTCGTCATGGCGGACGGCGTCGTCCAGCAGATCGGCACCCCCATCGACATCTACAACGAGCCGTCCAACACCTTTGTCGCGGACTTCATCGGCGAGAGCAACATCTTCAACGGCACGGTGGTCGGCGAGAAAAAGGTCAAGTTCTGCGGCAAGACCTTTGACTGTGTGGACGACTTTGAGCGCAACGAGCCCGTCGACGTCGTCGTGCGCCCCGAAGACGTGCTCATGTGCGCACCCGAGGCGGGCGCGCTGCGCGGAACGGTCATCTCCGTTGTCTTTAAGGGCATCCACTATGAGATCACCGTTCAGGTCGGCAAGTATGAGGTCGTGATACAGAGCACGGAATCGAGGAAGGAGGGCGAGGTCATCGGAATGAATGTCGCCCCCGACGGCATCCACCTGATGAAACCCAAATACACTTCCAACGTCTTTGACGGTGTCATTACCAAACACAATACCGTGGAATTTGCGGACGGCGAATTTGAATGCGACGTCACGCAGCTCTACCCCGGCAGCCACATCGATGAGGAGGAATACCTCGTCACCGCGGCGGGCGAGAAACTCGATCTGACCGGAACGGAGGTCAAGGTGGAGATCGGCTTAAACGACATCGAGATCAGCGACGACGAGAATGCGGGCGGCACGACGGGCCACATCATCTCCATGATCTACAAGGGCGACCACTACCGCATGATCGTGCGTACGGACGGAGAGGACGAGGAGGACTTCGTGTTCGCCACGGACGATCTGTGGAATGAAAATGACCGCGTCTCCGTCATCGTCCCCAAGGACAAGATCAGACTCACGCTCAAGCATCCGGAGGACAAGAAAAAATGAGACTGCACTTTTCGAGGAAGATGCTGGGCATCCCCTACGTCGTCTTTCTCCTCTTTTTCGTCATCATCCCGATGCTCATCATTCTCTTCTATGCCTTTACGGACAGGGAGATGCATTTCTCGTTCGCAAACTTCATTCAGTTCTTCTCCGATCCGACCAAGCTGAGCACCATCGTCTATTCGCTGGTCATCGCGCTCATCACGACGGCGGTCTGCCTGCTCATCGCCTACCCCGTCGCCTACATCCTGGCGCGCAGCAAGATGAAGAAGAAATTTGTCATCCTGCTGCTGTTCGTGACGCCCATGTGGATCAACTTCGTGCTGCGTATCAACGCTATCCGCGAGCTCCTGAGCTGGATCGGACTGCTGGGAGAGACCAACTACTTCAATACCATCCTCGGAATGGTGTATGACTTTCTGCCCTTTATGATCCTTCCCCTCTATACGACCATGCTCAAGATCGAAGAGAGCCTGTATGAGGCGAGCGCCGATCTCGGCGCGGGCGGATTTACGACCTTCCAGCGCGTGACCCTCCCCCTCTCCATGCCCGGGATTGCGAGCGGCATCACGATGGTGTTCCTTCCCTCGATGACCAACTACGTCGTATCCGATATGCTCGGAAACTCCAAGGTCACCATCATCGGCAAATTTATCTACGAATACTTCGGCACCAACTGGCACATGGGCTCGATGGTCGCACTCATCCTGCTCATTGTGGTTTTCCTCTCCACCTGGCTGACGGGCGGACTCAGGGAGAATGAAACGGTAAGGGGGGCAAACCTGTGAACAAAAAAGCACTTGTCATCAAATGTCTGAAAGCGGCATTCATCGGGCTCATCCTGCTTTTGCTCTATGCCCCCATCCTGCTGCTCGCCGTCTACAGCTTCATCGATACCGACGTCATCGGCACTTCGGGCGGGTTCACGTTCAGCCACTATACCGACCTGTTCACTGATGCGCAGGTCATGACGATGATCGGAAATACGTTGGGACTGGCATTCGCCTCCGCCGCACTCTCCACGCTGCTCGGAACGCTGGGCGCCATCGGTATCTATTACAGCAAAAAGCGCGTCAAGACCGCCATCGGCGCCGTCTCGCGCATCCCCATCATCAATGCAGAGATCGTCACGGCGCTCTCCCTTGCCATCCTCTTCGTCACATTCGGGCTGCCCAAATCCTACTTTACGCTGCTCATGGGACACATGGTCATCTGCACCCCCTTCGTGGTGCTGTCCGTCATGCCCAAACTCAAGCAGATGGACAATTCCCTCTACGAGGCGGCGCTCGATCTGGGGGCATCACCCGCAAAGGCACTCTTCAAAGTCATCCTGCCCCAAATCATCCCGGGCGTCATCTCCGGCTTTATGCTTGCCATCACCCTCTCGCTTGACGACTATATCGTGACGGTCTATACCCGCCCCTCCGGCTTCGACACCATCTCGACCTATGTCTTTAATGCGACCATCCGCGGCAATGCGCACACCGCCGAGACGCTCTCCTCCTTCTGGGCATTGACGACCATCATTTTCCTCGTCATCCTGATCGTTGCCATTTCCGCCAATCTCGCGGGACACCGCAAAAAGGAGGCCGTCAGATGAAGACAAAACGCATCGGCGCGCTCATGCTTGCCGCAGCCGCCCTCCTGCCCACCCTGATGACCGCCGCGAGCTGCGCAAGCGACAACACCATTGTACTGCGCGTGTTCAACTGGGAAGAATACATCGATGAGGGCGGAGAAGGATCCTATCAGTATGACTATGAGGTGAACGAGGACGGCTCCGCGCCCCCCATCATCGAGGACTTCGAGACGTGGTATGAGGAGACCTACGGCACGCCCATCCGCGTAGAATATTCCACCTACGGCACCAACGAGGATATGTACAACCAGCTGCAGCTGGGGGATGAATACGACCTCCTGTGTCCCTCCGAGTACATGATCATGAAGCTGGCGGCGGAGGACTATCTGCAGCCCTATACCGATGACTTTTTCAATGAAGACATCGAGGAAAACTACTATATCCGCAACGTATCCCCCTATATCCGGAATATGTTCGAGAGCAACCGCATCAACCGCGAGGACGAGAACGACACCTCCACCTGGGCGGACTACGCGGCAGGCTATATGTGGGGCGTGACGGGCTTCATCTACAATCCCGAATATGTGGATGAGGAGGAACTGGCACAGCTGGGCTGGAACGCCATGCTCGAGCCGCAGTACAACAACAGAGTGACGACAAAGGACAATGTGCGCGATTCCTACTTTGTCGCACTCGCCATCCTCTATCAGGAGGAGATCGCCGCACTTGCACAGCAGCTGGAAACAGGCGAGCTGACCGACCGGGAATACAACGCACAGCTCACCGCCATCCTCAACCGCACGGACGCGGATACCATTGCCGCCGTCGAGGAGGTGATGAATGAGATCGACGCCAACATCTACAGCTACGAGACGGATACGGGCAAGGCGGATATCGTGAGCGGACGCATCTGGCTCAATTTCGCCTGGAGCGGCGATGCCGTGTACGCCATGGATCTTGCCGAAGCGGGCGAGGATGAGGAAGGAAACGAGACTGAATCAGCCCTGCTCAACTTCTTTATTCCCGAGGAGTGCGCTAACCTGTGGTTTGACGGCTGGGTAATGCCCAAGGGCGCCAACACACAGGCGGCGCAGGCGTTCGTCAACTTCCTCTCCCGCCCCGACAATGCCGTGCGCAATATGTACTACATCGGCTATTCGGGCGTCATCACGGGGGATCCGGATGACGAGGAGTACGGTTCAATGGTGTTCGACTACATTCAGGACTGTTACGCCGTCGATCCTGAAGAGGCGGACGATCCGGTGGAATACGACCTCTCCTACTTCTTCGGAACGGAGGCAGTATTCTATGCCGAGCGGGAACAGGCGGAACAGCGCCAGCTGCACGCCCATTATCCCACCGAGGAAGTGACGCTGCGCTGCGCCGTGATGGATTACTACGGCGAGGAAGCAAACGAGGCGATCAACGAACTGTGGTCGCGCGTCAAGAGCGAATCGCTGGACACCTGGGCGATCGTGGTCATCTGCGTAGGCATCGTCCTTGTCATCGCGGCTGCCCTGTACGTCAAGTTCGGCGGGAAGATCGATCCCTTCCGCAGCAAACCCAAAAAAAGATACAAGCGCATCAGACAGGAAAACTGTTACTAAAGTGCATCAAAAAACCGCGGGCTTTCACAACCCGCGGTTTTTTATCCGATCAGATCCTTTTTGCGCGCATATTTCACGATGCGCCGGTACTCCCTGCGCTGCGTCCTGCCCGCAAACCTCCACTTTCCCGCCTCGTAGAGGACGACTTCGCCCTTCTTGCCGACCTCTCCCGCACCGTTTTCCAAAAGACGGTAGGAGATGCGCTGCGCAACGACGTTTTCCCTTTCCAGCCAGGTGAACAGTCCGAACACCGCAACGGCGAGCGCATCAAGCGCGTCCAGGTGTTCCCCGAAGGGCGCAAGCGAAATTTCCGTCTGCTCTCCGCCGCGCACGAGCGTAAAGTGAGGAACGTCCTTGTCCGCCGTGACGGGAAGATCGATCTCGTAGCGCACGATGCCGTTCTCCGCCCGCCAGCCCGCTGCAAGGTATTGCCTTGCATACAGGAAAAACGCGGCGGCGAAGGCAGGACGGCGCATCATGCTGTCCTCCATGCGGTCATCCGTCCTGCGCGAGAGGATCGCGCCGATCACTGTGACGGCCATGCCCGCCCCAAAGAGGGAATAGCCCAGGATATCGCGCCACAACGGAGCGCTCCCCTCCTCCGGAAGAAGAATGCCGCCGATGAGAAGGAGGGCAAGTCCGACAAAAAAGAGGATCATGCGGCGTTTTGCCGTTCTCCTGTTGGCACAGAGCCGTTCGCGTTCTTGGCGGAACACATCCGTATCAATGTACTCTTCAAACGTCATACAATGAGATTGACTTTATGCGACAGGATATAGCGCACGAGCAGGAAACATCCCACATCGATGGCGACTGTCACGAGGATATCGATCCAGTTTGCCAAATGTATGGAGATATTCTGTGCGCAGGCAAAGAGAATGGGCTCATAAACGAGCACATTAAGCAGGGAGATCACGAATATCGCAGCAATGGCGATGAGCGCTGTCATCCCTTTTCTGTGTGACGTGAAGAGCTGCCCGACGGAGGCGATGAGGCAGAAAAAGAGCGTCCCGGTCGGAATGACGACGATCGTGACGATCACCTGCTCCACGATGAGCAGCGGATCACTTGCATAGTACGCCCCGAAGGAGGAGAACAGATCGGCGAGCAAGTCTCCAAGCTGTACATAAAACTCTGCGTCCAGCCCCGCAAAAAAGATGAGCGCCGAAAGGATGCACACCGCAACTGCGGAGTATGCCGCAATCAGAGCAGAGAGCAGCTTGCCCCAGATGAGCTGCGCCGGCGTTGCGGGAAAGGAGAGCGTAAGATATCCCTCTCCCGTGAATATCGTCTTATAAAAGCGCGAAATGCCCAGAATCAGCGCTACAAGAATTGCGACAAACATGGCATAAATATAAAATACTGCCAGAAACGCCGCAAATCCCGCCCGTTCAGCCGAAGCTCCGTTTCCGCCGAGCAGCGTGAGGCGCAGAAGTACGGCAAGCAGCAGCACCGCCGCAAACAGAAAAACGAGGATACGGAAGAGTGCATACAATTCGTGCTTTATGATCTTCCCTACCATCTGAACACCTCCCGGAACATCGCATCCAGCGTCTTGCCCTCCTGCTCATGTATCTCCTGCACGCTGCGATCGAGCACCACCTGTCCCTTGGAGAGAAACACCGCGTGTGTGAGAACGGGTTCGATGTCGGCGATCAGGTGCGTACAGAGCAGGATGGTCGAGCCCTGCGGCTTCTGGGAGAAGATGATATCGAGAATAAAGTCACGCGCCGCAGGATCGACGCCCGCAATCGGCTCGTCCAAAATGTAGAGCTGCGCATTGCGCGCCATGGTGACGATGAGACCAACTTTCTCCTTGTTTCCCTTGGAGAGCGCCCTCATGCGCTGCCTGAGCCCGATGCCCAGGCGGGAGAGCATCGCCTCCGCCCGGTCACGCCGAAAATCGGGAAAGAAGTCGGCGATATAGCGCAACACCTGCTCCACGCGCATCCAATCGGGCAGAAAATTGCTGTCCGGAAGATATGCCGTCATTGCCTTGGTGCGCGGCGAAGGGCGCGTTCCGTCCACAAAAATATTGCCGAGCGTGGGCTGCAGCATCCCCATTGCAAGTTTGATGAGGGTGGACTTGCCGCTTCCGTTCGGCCCGAGCAGCCCGACGATGCCGCCCGAAGCAATGCGCAGATTGACGTCTTGCAGCGCGACCGTCGTCCCATACGACTTGTACAGTCCCCGACACTCGAAAATGATGCGCTCACGTTCGGAACCGGGAGACATTTGGATCCCTTCCACAATTTTCTCCTCATTTGTTTTGTGCGGTAAATGCCGCATAACATGAGTATTTTAACCGCTTTTCACCGTTTTGTCAAGACGCATAGACAATATTTTTATATTATGTCTGACATAATACTATGTAATATTCCAATTATTTGCATTTCATGGCTTTTAAAGATGGTTTTTGATAGCCCCCCCCCTATGGACATCAGAAAAGGGCTTCCGGATGACCGGAAGCCCTTTGTGAGACGATCAATAAAATGTTGCCAATTCCTGTTCGGGAGGCGGCGCATAGGCGATCTCGGACGCCGTCAGCACCGGCCCCTTCTGCCCGTAGATGGGATGATACATGACATCGATGCGCGCGGTGAGAATAACCCAGTCGCGCGTCTTGAAGGGCAGATCGGAAGTATGCCGGCTCACCAGCCCGCTGTAGGCGATGTCCGCCTCGCAGCACGTCATGATATGCCTGCCGACGACGATCGTCCCCTTTTTCATCTTCTTGTCGACGGCGACCAATCCCTTGAAACGCACTGTCTTACCGCGGTACTTGTCCGTCTCCTCCACCAGATCGCGGTAGAAGAAGGCGTAGTCCCTGTCTGCGATCTCGATAACGGGCGCGTCAATGTCGTAGGGCAGCGGGTCAACAATCTCGTCATATTCCGCCTTGCCGCCCAGGTATTCATAGACAATGTCGGGGCGGCGGGACATGGCGCGGATGATCTTATGGAATTCCTCCTTGGAATACTCTCCCTTAAAGCGGTTGAACACCACCATATCGGCGTACTGCACCTTATCGTAGACGAGCTGACGCATATTCTTGTTGTACGAGAGGAAGGTGGTCGCATCAAAGAAGGTCATCACCTGCGCGATCGCCCAGCCGTCCGGCATGGCATCGAAGAACTTCTGCAGTTCGCACATCCCGTTGTACTCGACGACGATGCGTTCGGAGGAATATTTTCTGACGAGCGCGGAGAGCGCCGCCGTCGTCATGTCCGCGACGTCGAGGTGCTCCACCGCATAGGATGGATTGGCAAAACGGGCGTGATCGTACTCCTCCTCCCCCTCTTCAAAAACGAGGAGCAGGGTACGTTCGCCCGAATCAAAGCGTGCATCCTCCAGCGTTTCCTGGATGAATTTTGTCTTTCCCGACTCCAGAAAGCCGAGAAAAAGATAGACGGGGATCTCCTGCGGCATGATTTACTCCAAAAAGAGCGCCTTCAGCTTATCCTCATCGAGCTGACAGCCAATGACGCACAGCCTGCCCGTGACGCCCGGCGTTCCCTCGCGCACGTCCGGCTCACCGGGGACGTAATCGAAGAAGAGCCATCCGCTCTCCCCCTGCACGATCCCCTTGGCGCGCAGCACCTGCCCGTATTCGCCCGAGGCAAGCGCGGAGAGTTTCTGACCGAGCTCCTGCGCCGTAAACGTCTTGTTCGTCTCCGTACCCCAGCTCGTGAACACCTCGTCCGCGTGGTGGTGATGATGCCCGTGATCGTGCTCATGGTCATGATCATGCTCGTGTTCATGTTCATCGTCGTCATGGCAATGCTCATGTTCGTGCTCGTGATGGCAACAGCCGTCATCATCGTCATCATCGCCGTCATGATGATGGTGATGATGCTCGCGCTCCTCCGCCGTCTCGCGGGCGAGCTTTTCCAGCTCCGCCTCGAGCGTATCCTTGCGCTCGATCGCGGCGAGCAGTTCTCTGCCGGTAAGTTCCTTCCAGTCAGTCGTGACGATGGTGACGTCGGTGTGTTCCCGCAAAAGGGAGACCGCCTCGGCGACTTTCTGCGCATTCCCCGTGTGGGATAGCACGATGCAGCCCGCATTCTCCACCTGATCGAGGAAAAATTCGCCGAAGTTTTTCAGATACATCTTGCACTTGTTGGCGTCGACGACGGTACAGAAGGCGTTGAGCTGCGCCCCCTCCACTCCCGCACGCTGTACGGCGCGGATGACGTCGGAAAGCTTGCCCACGCCCGAAGGCTCGATGACGATGCGGTCAGGCGAATACTGTTCCGCCACCTCCCTGAGCGCCTTTGCAAAGTCGCCCACCAGCGTACAGCAGATGCAGCCCGAGTTCATCTCGGTGATCCGGATGCCCGCATCCTGCAAAAAGCCGCCGTCCACGCCGATCTCGCCGAATTCGTTCTCGATGAGGACGACCTGCTCGCCCTTGTACACTTCCTGAATGAGTTTTCTGATGAGCGTCGTCTTTCCGGCACCCAAAAAACCCGAAAAAATATCGATCTTGGTCATATCATTACCTCACCCACATATATACCCCGCAGGAGAGATTTTAAAACGCCCAGTTGCCGTCCTTGAAGATGGCGACGCGGCCGCCGTTCTTTGTAATGCCCGTGATATTGAGATCCTTGCTGCCGATCATGAAATCGACGTGGATCATGCTGTCGTTGATGCCGTGCTCCTTGAGCTGTTCATTGGTCATGTCCTCGTAACCGCGCACGCAGTTGCCGAACCCGCGGCCGAGCGCGAGGTGACAGCTGGCGTTCTCGTCAAAGAGCGTATTGTAGAAGAGGATCCCGAGGTTGTTGATGGGTGAATCGTAGGCGATGAGCGCACACTCGCCGAGCATACACGCGCCCTCGTCCATGGCGACCATCTTCTCCAGCAGCGCCTGATTCTTTTCCGCTTTCACCTCGACGACTTTACCCTTCTCAAAGCGGACGGAGAAGTTTTCGATGAGCTGACCCTGATAGGAGAGCGGCTTTGTCGCATAGACAATGCCGTCCGCATCCCCGGCGCGCGGAGAGGTGAAGATCTCCTCCGAGGGAATGTTGGGGTTATAATAGCGCCCCTTGAGGTCGCTCTCCCCTCCCCCCATAAAGAGGGCATCCGGAAGAAGCCCCACGCGCAGATTTGTTCCGTTCGAGGACTCATACTCGAGCGCGGTGAGTCCGATGCGGTTGAGATAATCGCACTTTTTTGCAAGATCGTCGTTATGGCGCGCCCACTCCCGCACGGGATCGGGGCCGTCCGCACGCGACGCCTTCAGAATGGCGTCCCAGAGCGCCTCCACGGCGCGGTTCGCCTGCAAGTCCGGAAATACCTTCTTTGCCCATGCCTTGCCCGGAACGGCGGCAATGCACCAGGGATAGCTGTTCTCCATCCTGTCACGGTAGGGCTTGATGATCTTCATCCGGCCGACGGTCACCGCGCGCATCTTCTCCTGGTCGATGCCGGAAAGCCCGTCCGGATCTTCCGAGAGAATGTGCAGCATGGAGGGAAGCTCTTTAGTGTACAGCTCCCAGCGCTCCTGCTCCCATTTCGGGACATTTGCGAGCACGTCCTCCTTTTCATACCTATATTTCAGCTTGGTAAGCGGCTGGTGCGACCATTCAACGCTCACCTTCCCCGCACCGGCGCGGTAGAGTTCCTCAACGACCCATTCGACGAACTCGGGCTGATCCAGCCCCGTATTGACGATGACCCACTGCCCGCGCTTGACGTTGAGACCCGTCTTGACAAGCAGCTTTGCATAGCGTTTGAGTTGCAGTTTGTTCATAATTGTCCTCCGGATTTTTTGCTTTCGTTCATTATACCGCATCCGCGCAGCTTTGTCAACCGCGCGAAAAAATGCGGGAAATTCCCGCATTTCGCATCTTATGTCAGATATAGTACTATGTTTCCGCTCGATAATGTGCGCTGCACATCGATCACACGCTGATTTGACGATCCGCGAAACACAAGACGGATGTCCTTGAGCTCCTCCACAAATCGCCCGTCCACAAGCACGTCAAAGAGCGAGATCAGCTCCCGCGTCACTTCGCAGTTGCTCTGCTCCTCTTCGAGCGCCCCGTCTTTGAATGTATAGCCCGTATAGCACCAGATCGTCTTTCGGGGAAGCTCTCTGCGCACCCGCCGGACGAAGGGCAGCAGCGCGCGCTGATTCTCCGGCTCCATCGGATCGCCGCCGAGGAGGGTAAGCCCCGCGATATAATCGGGCGAGAGCGCCTCGAGCAGCTCTTTCTGCGTCTCCTCCGTGAACGGCTTGCCGTAATCAAAGTCCCAGGTCACTTTGTTGAAGCAATTCTTGCAGTGACGCCTGCAGCCGGAAACGAAGAGGGAGACGCGAACCCCCTCTCCGTCTGCGATATCCGTCTTTTTGATCTCGCCGTAGTTCATCTTACAGGTGCAGGACGCGATCCTTGATCTCCTGTGTTCTGCCCTGGTTCCAGAACTGCGTTCCGATATAGCCGCAGGTGCGGCGCGCGACGTTCATCTTCGTCTGGTCGCGGTTGTGGCAATGCGGGCATTCCCACACGAGTTTGCCGTCCGCATCCTCCACGATCTGGATCTCGCCGTCGTAGCCGCATACCTGGCAGTAGTCGCTCTTGGTGTTGAGTTCCGCATACATGATGTTGTCATAGATATACTGCATCACGGCGAGCACGGCGGGAATGTTGTTCTGCATATTCGGCACTTCCACATAGGAGATGGCGCCGCCCGGGGAAAGCTGCTGAAATTCGCTCTCGAACTTGAGCTTGGTAAAGGCGTCGATCTTCTCCGAGACATGGACGTGATAGCTGTTGGTGATATAGTTCTTGTCCGTGACGCCGGGAATGACGCCGAAGCGCTTCTGCAGGCACTTGGCAAACTTGTACGTCGTGCTCTCGAGCGGCGTGCCGTAGAGCGAGAAGTCGATGTTCTCCTTTGCCTTCCACTCCTTGCACTTGTCGTTCATGTGCTGCATGACGGCGAGCGCGAAGGGCTTTGCCTCCTCGTCGGTGTGGCTCTTGCCCGTCATGTATTTGACGCACTCATACAGCCCCGCATAGCCGAGCGAGATGGTGGAATAGCCGCCGTAGAGCAGCTTGTCGATAGTTTCGCCCTTCTTCAGGCGCGCCAGCGCGCCGTACTGCCAGAGGATGGGCGCCGCATCGGAGAGCGTCCCCTTCAGGCGGTTGTGGCGACACATGAGCGCACGGTAGCAAAGCTCAAGGCGCTCGTCGAAGATCTTCCAGAAGTTCTCCTCATTTCCGCCCGAGGAGAGCGCCACGTCGACAAGGTTGATGGTGACGACGCCCTGATTGAACCTGCCGTAATACTTGGGCTTGCCGTTTTCGTCGACATAGGGCGTGAGGAAGCTGCGGCAGCCCATGCAGGTGTAACAGTGTCCCTCGCCGTTCTTGTCCACCTTGTATTTGAGCATCATCTTCTCGGAGATGTAGTCCGGCACCATGCGCTTTGCCGTGCATTTCGCCGCAAGCTGCGTAAGATACCAGTACCGGCTCCCCTCGCGCACGTTGTCCTCTTCCAGCACATAGATGAGCTTGGGGAACGCAGGCGTGACCCAGACGCCCGACTCGTTCTTGACGCCCTGGATGCGCTGGCGGAGCGTCTCCTCGATGATGAGCGCAAGATCTGCGCGCTCGCGCTCGTTGCGCGCCTCGCCCAGATACATGAACACAGTGACAAAGGGCGCCTGCCCGTTGGTGGTGAGCAGCGTGACGACCTGATACTGGATGGTCTGGATGCCCTTGGCGATCTCCGCCTTCAGGCGCTTCTCCGCGATCTTGGCGATCTTCTCCTCATCCGTGATCCCGAGTTCCCCGAGCTCCGCGGCGACGTCCGCGCGGATCTTCTGGCGGCTGACGTCCACGAAGGGCGCGAGGTGCGTGAGTGAGATGCTCTGCCCGCCGTACTGGTTGGAGGCGACCTGCGCGATGATCTGCGTGGCAATGTTGCACGCCGTTGAAAAGGAATGCGGCTTCTCGATGAACGTACCGGAGATGACGGTGCCGTTCTGCAGCATATCCTCCAGGTTGACGAGGTCGCAGTTGTGCATATGCTGTGCGAAGTAGTCGGCGTCATGGAAGTGGATGAGCCCTTCATCATGCGCCTCCACAATGTCGCGCGGCAGCAGGATGCGGCGCGTGAGATCCTTGGAGACCTCGCCCGCCATGTAGTCGCGCTGTACCGAATTGACCGTGGGATTCTTGTTGGAATTCTCCTGCTTGACTTCCTCGTTGTTGCATTCGATGAGCGTGAGGATCTGCGCATCCGTCGTGTTGGACTTGCGGATGAGGGCGCGCGTATAGCGATAGGTGATATACTTGCGCGCGACGGCAAACGCCTTCTGATCCATGATCTGGTTCTCGACAAAGTCCTGGATCTCCTCCACATTGACGGCACGGTTCAGGTCGTTGGCAAGGCCCGACACCTTCTTTGTAATGAGGGCGATCTGCTCCTCCGAAAGGCGGTTCTCCTCGCTGACCTCGTTATTGGCTTTGCGGATGGCGTTCTCGATCTTCGTCGCGTCGAATGCGACTTCAGCGCCGTTTCTCTTGATGATCTTCATGGCTCCTCTGCTCCCAACTGTTGTGTGTTCCCCCTTGCGGGAAAAAAGCGTTCCCCCTTCCGAGGGAACGCTTTTATCATACACCATATGCCGCAATTTGTCAAGGGTTTGCCACAATATTTTGGAAAAATATTTTTTCGTGACACTATATCTTGTGGTCAATGCCCTTTTTGTCGGATTTTGTCCGTGAAACAGGGGGGGCGCAGATTTTTTCACGCGGCGCCGCCCGCGTTTAAAGAAGTACGGTACCGTTGATGACGAGGGAAAACCGGCACCCGAGGAACTCTGCCGCCTTGCGCGAGAGCTGCATCCTGCCGAAATAGATCTCAAAATAATCCATTACCGAGCAGATCGCGGTATCGATGTCGATGTGCAGGGCAATGACCGAACCGCCCTCCTCCACGCGGACGAAGGACTTCTCTGCCGCAAGATTGACGCGGTCATGGATGTTCGCCTGGAACACGTCGCTTACTGTGTTTTTGACACGGCTCTTGTGAACGTCCGCCTTGTCCGCAATGATGAGTGCGGAGGAGATATCCGAGACGGGCTGCCCGTACTGTTCATCGTGATTGCCGATCGCCATCATGATCTCCGCCGCCTCCAGGGGACTCATCCCGAGGCGCGTGAGGATCTTATAGGAGAGGATGGCGCCCGACTGGGCGTGATCCTTGCGGTTGATGCAGTTGCCGATGTCGTGCAGATACCCTGCGATCTCAACGAGCCGGATCCTGTTATCATCCTTTCCGAGCGAACGCAGGATCTCCCCCGACCACTTGCTCACGATCCCCGCATGGCGGCGGGAATGCTCGGTAAAGCCGAGCGCTTCGATCTGCCGCTCGGACATCTCCATGATCGCCTCGACTTCGCTGTCGCGGCGGATGGTCGCAAGGTCAAGCATGGCTTAAAACTCCGTAATGTTCAGCCCGGCGTAGATCTCCTCATACTTCGCCCTGGTGAAGGAAATGGTATCAAAGGTAGTGACCGTCGCCGTTCCCGCCGCAACGCCGGCGCGCAGGATCTCGGGAAGATCCGCCCCCTTCTGCAGCATCGCGGCGGCTGCGGCAACCATGCCGTCCCCCGCGCCCACCGTCGAATTGACGGCGACGTTGATGCTCTTGCAGTAGTAATTCTTGGAGCCGTTCGTGATGACCGCGCCGTCTCTGCCGAGGGACAAAAGCACGATCTTTGCGCCGCGGTCGAGCAGCTCGCGGCAGCCGGAAAGCATGTCGTTCTTATCCTTGAACTCTCTGCCCAGCGTCTCCTGCAGCTCCTCGAGATTGGGCTTCACGAGGTCGATGCCCGCCTCCAGCGCGGCAAACAGCTTTGCCCCTTCCGTATCGGCAATGCGCAGCGAATGCGGATCGACCGTACGGAAAATTTCCCGGTAATAGCTTGTGTCCACCCCCCGCGGAAGCCCGCCGGAGATGACCGTGACATCCGAACGGGAGGAAAAGTTGCGGATCATATGCATGAGTTCCGCCAGTTTCTCGGGAGCGACCTGCCCGCCCACGTCGTTGATCTCGGTGAGCATGGACTTCTTGTCGATGCACTTGTAGTTTTCCCGCACCCGGCCGCTGTTCCAGACAAACGCAAAGGGAACCCCCTCCTTGTCGAGCGCGCGCTCGAACATGACGCCGTTTTCATTGTACATAAAGCCCGTCGCGTACGCCTCGCCGCCCAGCCGGGCAACGCCGATCGCCACATTGAGCGCCTTTCCCGTAAAGGAGAGCGTCTTGCTCTTGACGATGTTGACCTTTCCGACGTTGAGCTGATCCAGCTCGATGGTCACGTCCACGCTCGGACTCATGCAGACCGTAAGAATCATTCCGATTTTCCTCCTGTAGCTTCTTCCCCGAAGAAAGGGGCCTTTCCTTGCGCCTGCGGGCGCACGCATACACAGATATTATATTATGCTTTTTCGGAAATTTCAAGAGCAAGCAGGAAAAAAATTGCAGAAAAATCGCTCTTTTTGCCGGCGGAATTTACATGGAGATCATCTGCAGCGTCTCATAGAGTTCATAATTGAACTTTTTCTTCATGGAGACGGCCTCGATGATGTCCATATCGATGATCTCATTCTTGTGAATGCCGACGACGCGGTTGCCGATGCCGTCTTTCAGAAGGCGCACCGCCTTGTTGCCGAACTGCGCTGCAAGCATTCTGTCCGCCATCGAGGGCGAACCGCCGCGCTGCACATGGCCGATACAGGTGGAGCGCACCGAATAGGTGGTCACTTCCTGCAATTCGCGCGCAAACTTTTCCGCGCTCGTCACGCCCTCCGCCACGATGATGATGTTGGAGTGTTTGCCGTTCGCGCGGGAACGGTTGATGCGCATGACGATGTCGTCGAGATTGTAGGAGATCTCCGGCACGACGATGATCTCCGCGCCCGAGGCGATGCCCGCATAGAGCGCGATGTCGCCGCAGTGCCGCCCCATCACTTCCACGACGGAGATGCGCTCGTGCGAATTCATCGTGTCGCGCAGCTTGTTGATGATCTCCAGGCAGGTATTCACCGCTGTATCGAACCCGAGGGTATAGTCGGTATATTCCAGGTCGTTGTCAATGGTGCCGGGGATGCCGATCGTGGGAATGCCGTAGTCCTCCGTGAGGCACTTCGCCCCGCGGAAGGAACCGTCGCCGCCGATGACGACAAGCCCCTCGATGCCGCGGCGCTCCAACGTTGCGACCGCCTGTTTCTGCCCGTCCACCGTGAGCATCTCCAGACAGCGCGCCGTTCTCAGCTTTGTGCCGCCGCGCTGAACGATATCGGAGACGGAACGCATCTCCATGGGCATCATCTTATCCTCGATGAGTCCCGCATAGCCGCGCTCGATGCCGTACACCTCCATGCCGAAATAGATCGCCGTCCGGACAACGGCGCGGATCGCCGCATTCATGCCCGGGGCATCGCCGCCGCTTGTCAACAATCCGATACGCTTCATCTTAAGCCTCCTGGTCTTCGGGAATGGTTTTCTTCCTTTGGCATTATAGCAAATAATTTCTGAAAAGCAAAGCTATTCACGGCGGATTTTGCGAAAAAAATCCGCCGCATGTCACAATTCTTCCAAATTTACATTCATACCAATTTGATGCAGGCTGCGGGCAGAAAACTGCGCAGCTCCGCCTGCAATGCCCGGGAGAGACTGACGGAAAATTCGTACCGTTTCCCGCCGTGCAGGATCTTGGTATGTACCCCCCCTTCATAGGAAGAGATCGTCTCGAGCAGTTCGGAAAAATCCTCCTCGCTGAGCGCGCGGGCATCCAGCCAGAGCACCTGCTCCCGCACAGTCTCCCGCACATCTTCTGCGCCCCTCTCCGTTTCGGGCGGAACAAATTCCGCAAGGGAATCAAGGATGATGCAGGGCTGCTTTTCTGCGGGCGTATCGATCTTGCCGGAGAGCCGCACGACACCGTCATGCCGCAGATAGGGCTTGATCTTCTCATACACGCGCGGAAAGGCGACGCATTCGACGCTGCCATAGAGGTCTTCCACCGTGACAAACGCCATGATGGCGCCCCCCTTGGTGTTGATCTTGCGCACCGCCGAGACGATGCCCCCCATCGTCACCTGATCGCCCGTGCGGAACTGCTGATACGTCCTGTCCCCCGTCTCCTCGTCCTCCTCGTAGTCGGAGAGCATTCCCGTATGGAAGGTACAGTCGGTGAAATAGGAAGCATAGGCGCCGAACGGATGTCCGCTGACATACACGCCCAGCACCGATTTTTCCCTGGAGAGAAGTTCTGCGGTGTTCCACTCCGGAATGTCGGGATACTTCACTTCGGGCGCCTTTTCCTCGATGATGTCGCCGAAGAGGGACATCTGCGCGCTCGACTTCTGTTTGTCGATGGTAGCAAGGCGGCGCATGAGCTCTTCATAGACGGCATGATACTGCGAACGGTGTTTCCCCATCGAATCGAACGCGCCGCCGAAGATGAGGCTCTCCACCATCTTTTTGTTGACGAACCGCACGCAGCGCATGAGAAAGTCCGCAAAATCCCGGAATGCGCCGTGTGCCTCGCGCTCCTCGATGACTTTCTCCATTGCGCCGACCCCCACGCCGCGCAGGGCGCACAGCCCAAAGCGCAGCCCGTCGCCCTGTACCGAAAAGTAGGCGCGCGAAGCGTTGACATCGGGCGGATAGACCGCAATGTTCTTCTCCTTCATGTAGACGACGTACTTTGCGATCTCATCGATCTTGTCGATGCGGTTGTTGAGGACGCCCGCCAGAAACTCCTTGGGATAGTACTTTTTGAGGTATGCCGTCTGGTAGGTGACGACGGCGTACGCCGCCGCGTGAGATTTGTTGAAGGCGTAGGAGGCAAAACTCTCCATCTGCGCAAACAGCTCCGCGCTCACCTCGGGCGGGATGCCGTGCGAAGCGCAGCCCGTGATATTGCCCCCCTTGTCAATGTCGCCGTAGATGAATTTGTCCTTCTGCGCCATCAGCTCGGAGCGGTGCTTCTTTGCCATGGCGCGGCGCACGAGGTCTGCCTGCCCCAGCGAGTAGCCCGCGAGATTCTGGAAGATCTGCATGACCTGCTCCTGGTAGATGATGACGCCGTATGTCTTTTCGAGAATGGGCTTCAGAAGGGGCGTGAGGTAGGTGATCTTGTCGGGCGCGGCACGGTTTTTCAGATAGTCGGGAATGAAATCCATCGGCCCGGGGCGGTAGAGCGAGATGCCCGCGATCAGATCCTCGAGACAGGTTGGCTGGAGCTGCTTCATGAAGCGCTTCATCCCCCCCTGCTCGAGCTGGAACACGGCGTCCGTGTCCCCTTCCGCAATGAGCTGATAGGCGCCCTGGTCGCTGCAGTCCTGCCCGAACGTGATCTCCCTGCCCGTGTCCTCCTTGATGTAGTCAAGCGTCTTTTTGATGTCGGTGAGCGTGGTGAGCGCCAGAAAGTCCATCTTGAGCATTCCGATGGACTCCACCTCCTTCATGTCGAACTGCGTGGTGATGTCCTCGCCGTTGCGCGAGAGCGGCACGTTGTCCGCGATCTTCTTGCGGCAGATGACGACGCCCGCGGCGTGCATGGAGGTGTTGCGCGGCATCCCCTCGAGCTTGAGTCCCATGTCGATGACGCGCTTGAGCGTCTCATCCGACTCGTACATCTCGATGAACTCGGGATTGCGCTTCCCCTCCTGATCTGCGAGCTTCTTGAGCGCCTCGTCGTGCTTGTCGGGGTCGTTCTCCGTCTCGAGCACCTTTTTGCGGCAGCTCTCGATGTTGAGCCCCAGAAGCTCGCGGATGGTGGATTTGCCGTCCATGAGCTTGGTGACGCGGTCGGTATCCGAATAGGGAACGCTCATCACGCGCCCCACGTCCTTGATGACGGCGCGCGAGGCGAGCGTCCCGAACGTGACGATCTGCGCCACGTTCTCGGGATGATACCTGCGGCGCACGTATTCGATGGTCTCCCCCCTTCGCTCTGTACAGAAGTCGACATCGAAGTCGGGCATGGAGACGCGGTCGGGATTGAGAAAGCGCTCGAAGAGAAGATCGTAGCGCAGCGGATCGACATTGGTGATGCCGATGGCATAGGCGACGATGCTCCCCACGCCCGAGCCGCGCCCCGGCCCGACGGGGATCCCGTTCATGCGCGACCAGTTGATATAGTCCCAGACGATGAGGAAATAGTCGGCAAACCCCATCTTGATGATGATGCCCAGCTCATACTCCGCGCGCTGCATGATCTCATCCGTCACGGGATCATAGCGCTTGGGAAGCCCCTCCATGGTGAGACGGCGCAAAAATTCGGGCGAGGGCGTGCCGTCGTCCGCCGTATAGAGCGGGATGAGCGATTTATCGTAGATGGGAGAGCCGTCCTCCTTGAGGTTGAAGGGCGTATCGGTGTCCGACACCTTGTCGGCAATGGCGCGCGTGTTGGCGATCGCATCGGGCAAATTGGGAAAGAGCGCCGCCATCTCATCGCCCGACTTCATATAGAACTCGTGCGTCTGCATCTTCATGCGCGATGGATCGTCCAGCGTGCGCTTGGTCTGGATGCACATGAGCACGTCCTGCATCTCCCAATCCTCTTTGTGCAGATAGTGGACGTCGTTGGTGGCAACCAGTCCGATGTCCGTCTCCCGCGCGAGGCGCACCAGGAGCGGCAGGATCTGTTTCTGCTCGGGAATCCCGTGATCCTGGATCTCGATATAGAAATCCTCGCCGAACGCCGCCTTCATCTCGAGCGCGAACGCCTTTGCCTTTTCATACTCCCCCGCCAGCAGCAGGCGCGGGATGCGCCCCGCAAGGCAGGCGGAGAGGCAGATGACGCCGTTCGTGTGCTCCTTCAGAACGTTATAGTCGATGCGCGGGCGGTAGTAGTAGCCGTCCACAAAGGCGAGGGAATCGAGCTGGACGAGGTTGACGTAGCCCGCCTTGTTCTTGGCGAGCAGAATGAGGTGATCGGCGCGCTGGTCGATATGCTCGCGGTAGTCGTCCACAACGTAGAACTCACAGCCGATGATCGCCTTGATCTTGTTCTTCTTGCACTTCTCGGCAAATTTGAGCGAGGCGTACATATTGCCGTGATCGGTCACGGCAACGGCGCTGATCCCGTTTTCCTTGCAGTGGCGGACGAGATCGTCTACTTTGACCGCGCCGTCCAGGAGGCTGTATTCGGTGTGCAGATGAAGATGAACAAAGTCGGTCATTACTGTCTTTCTCCGTAAATTTGCATGAGCTTTCGCATTCTGTGATTGAGCCCTCCCTTGCTGACCCCCAGAAGGGCGGCGAGTTCGGAGAGGGAGAGCGTGGGATGTTCCAGGCGCGCCTGCGCCGTCATGCGCAGCGCCTCGGGCAGCTTTTGCAGGACGCCCTCGTCGCGCAGGCTCTGCAAAGCGAGCGTCTGCGCCGCCGAGGCGATCGCCGCCTTGTCGGCATTGCCCGCCATGCAGTTCTGGATGCGGTTTTCCTGGTTGCTGCGCTCGCGGGCGGCAGAAACGGCGTCCAGCTTCCGGAGCGCGCTCTCCGCGCCCAGCACGGAGAGGACGTCCGAGATCGCTTCCCGGCTCTTGACATAGGCAACGAAGGTGTCGCCGCGCGGAACAACCTTCCCGCACAGTTCAAAGCGGGAGAGCAGTTCGCAGAACTCCTCCGCCCGCTCGCGCGTGAAGAACACCCATTCGAGATGATAGCCCGTGCCGGCGCCGTCATGCGGGAGCGTACAGCTGCCCCCGCCGAGAAAGGCGGCGCGCAGATAGAAAAGCGCCTCCCCCTCTTGCGCAAAGTGCGTCTCGTGCAGGGCGCGCGCCGCGTGCAGGATGTCCGCCGCCCCCGCGCCGCCGCAGAAGATGGTGAGCTTGTCCCGCTTGCGCTTGGGATCGCGCGTCGCCTCGCGCACCTCGGGCTGCGCGCCGAAGCGCTCCGCAAGGCGCAGAAAATATTCGGCGACCCGCTCGTTTTCGCTGACGATCTCAAATCCGTCCTCCCGGAGCGTCGCGCCCGTCGCGAGCAGTGCGGCGAGCGCGGCCGCCGCCTCCGGACGGGCAGCGGGCGGGTGCGCGAGCAGGTCGCGCCGGATGTCGTTGGTAAAGTTGGTCAAATCGAACTCCTTACAGATGCTCCTTCCGCCAGGCGGCAAGGCGGAAGGACGGCATCTTTCCGTCAATGTTGTCGATCCTCCCGAGCGGGATCCCGACGCGCGCGATCTGCTCCTCGGCAAGCGCGCTGTCCCCGATGCGGTCTGCAGAATGCGCATCCGAATTGATGACGAACCGCACGCCCGTATCCGCCACTTTGGCAAGTTCCTCGTCCGAGAGATGCTCCTTTTTGGAGCTCAGTTCCAGATATGTGCCGTAGTCGCGGCAGCACTTTGCGACCTCCACTACATCCGCAAAACAGCAGTAATTGAGATGGGAGATGATATCCACCGGATAGCGCTCCACCGCGCGGATATATGCGCGCGTCGTCTGCCGCACAAGGCTTTTGGAGGGTTTGATATGCATTTCGCTGCGCAGCCAGCTTCCCAGTCCCATACGGCTGTCAAACATCCTCTCAAAGCGGACAAGGACGTGGATGCCGACCACAAACAGCTCAAACGCCGCATAGTCCCGCTCGGTGAGGTCGCACAATCCCGACTCCCCGCGCAGGTTGCTCTCCAGCCCCAAGAGCGCGCGCATTCCCGTCTCCTTTTCGGCGGCGCGCAGCTCCAAGATGTATTTGGGAAGCTCCCTTCTCTTCAGGCCGCGGAAGAGATGGGAAAATCCGTGTTCGGTACAGCCGATCTCGGCAAGTCCCAGCTCCTTTGCTCGCCGAAAATTTTCCAAAAATGTATTTTCCCCGTCCGAATAGACGGTATGCGTATGATAATCTGCCGTAAGTCTCATATTCTTCTGCCGTTTCCTATGTTTGCGGAATGCGTCTGATCTCCTCGCGCAGGATCACGCCCGTGCGCTCCTTTACCCTTTCTTTGATAAGAGAGATGAGGGAGGCGACGTCCGCAGGCGTTCCGCCCTCGCATAAAATGAAGTTTGCATGACGTTCGGAGACGAAAGCGCCGCCAACGCGCGTCCCCTTGAGACCGCATCCTTCTATGAGTGCGCCAGCAGACATCCCGGTCGGGTTGACAAAGACGCAACCCATGCTCCTGCCCTTGGGAAGCGAGGCGCGGCGGGAGCGAAAATAACAGCTTGCACGCGCAATGTCTTCCGGCGCGGACGGCCTGCCCGCAATGCGGACGGCAAGAACGGCGATCCCTTCCTGAAAGAGGCTGCTCTTTTCCGCAAAGCAGCAGGCAGCGCGGTCAAGATATACGGTGCGGCCTCCGACAGCCGCGAGCACGCCTGTGACCACGTCGGAGAAATGCAGCTCCCTCACGCCCGCATTCATCGCAACGCCTCCTCCCACCGTCATGGGGATCCCGGAGAAGGGAGAAAATCCACCCACCCCGTGCGCCTGCGCAAAGGCGAGCAGTGCGCCGCCCGTCACGCCCGCGCCCGCGACGATGTGCTCCCCGCGGCAATCAAGGCCCCGGAGGCGGCACAGCCGAACGATCACGCCGTCATAGTCTCCGTCGGGCGGAAGGACGTTCGCCCCTGCGCCGAGCAGGAAGTGAGGAATCCCCTCCCCCTTCAGCCAGGCGAACAGTTCCGCCGCCTCGCGCGCGCTTTCCGGGCGCGCCTCCACGGCCCCTTCCCCTCCGCAGCCGATCGAAGTATGACGGGAAAACGAAAACCCCTGCAGACAGACGAGCTGCGGAAATCTCTGCCGCAGACGCGTAAAAAGCTCCATTTTGGTTTCACCTTTTATTGTAGCATATTTCAAGGCATATTTCAAACACTTTCAAAAAATTTCACGGGATTTTTTTCCGCGCTCCCCGGGCGCACCGCCTGCGCCGCAAGTTCCAGCTGCGCGGGCGTGGCAAAGGGAGATACCGTCCTGCCCTGCGCCCCGTCTGCCGGCAGCATCCCGATTTCGGAGAGCGCATCCTTGACGCCCGGAGAGAACAAGACGGCGAGAAAGCGCAGACATTCCGCCTGCATTTCCCCCGAAAACATGCAGATATACTGATAGAGGTCGCAGTAGTCGGGAAGTGAACGGATAAAGACCTGCGTCCCACGCGCGGCAAAGCGGCAGACATCGCGCTGCGTTCCCAAAAGATAGCGGTATTTCCCGCCGAGAAAGTCGAGATAGGCGGTCAGAGACTCCTTCTCCTCGCCCGCAATGCCCGCAAAATATGCCGCCGCGCAGGAAAGATTGCTGCCGCCGAGAGAGATGACGACCTCCCCCGCCGCAGAAAAATCCTCCGTCATGGAGAAGAGCAGATACTCTCCGCGGCACCACGGGACGGCGAGCCGGCTCCCCGCAAAGGAATAGGGCAACGGAACACAGCGCCCGGCATCGACGCCCAGCCCCGCGCCGAAGGACAGAAGGTCGGGATATTCCCCCCGCTCCATCGCCTCGCGCGCGCCCGCCGCCGTATAGGAGAGGACACGGTAATATACTCCGTCCTCCTCCGCAAGGCGCGCGACGCGGCTTAAAAAGGAGGTGCGGGAACCCTTTCCGCCCTCAAACATATCCACGTTCCAGATGCTGACGATGCGCTCGGTCTGTTCGCCGGCATCCGCCTGCCGATGCGGATAGAGCAGCGCGCCCAGCACGATCGCAGCGAGCAGCAGAAAGGGCGCCGCCCGCCGTGCTGCCCAAAAAAAGCGCTTCATTTTCTCTATCCTATGCGCTCCGTCACCCCGTCATTCCCGCTTCTGCGCATCCCGATCGCAAAAATACACCCTGAAAAAATAGATTCGGGAGAGGCAAAAACCTCTCCCGCAGTTCCCCCGCACGCACGGCGCGCGAAGGAGCCTCTATGAAAAAGCGTACGTTGTACGCTGTACCTACAGCATCCGCACTTTTTAAAAAAATATCCCCCGAACGAACGAATTGTACTACGGTTGTACTACGGCCTCCGCCCCTCCGTCTGCGTTGCGGCGCACATGGCATCGAGCGCAGCAGCAAAGGAGGGCGCATCGGCAGTATAGGCGTCCGCGCCGATACGGTCGGCGATCTGCGCATTGAGCACGGCACCGCCCACAAAGATCTTTGCCATACAATCCGCCCTGCGCAGGGCGGCGATCGTCTCCTCCATGCTGCGCACCGTCGTCGTCATGAGGGCAGACAGTCCGACCGCCATGGGCGCTTCGCGCTGCACGGCCTCGACGATGCGCTCCTTCGGAACATCCTTCCCGAGATCGATGACCGTGTAGCCGTGCGACTGCGCCACCACCTTGACGATATTTTTGCCAATGTCATGTACGTCGCCGCGGACGGTGGCAAGCACCACCTTCCCGCGGGACGCGCTCCCCGTTCCGAGACGCTTTTCCACAGCGGCAAACGCTGCCTTGGCCGCCTCGGATGCGGCGATGAGCTGCGGAAGATACAGCCTGCCCTGCGCATAATCCCGCCCCACTGTATCGAGCGCCGGGATCAGAACCCGGTCGACCACCTCGAGGGGCGCACGGCGGGAACACTCCTCCTCTGCGAGTCGCGCGGCGTCGCCGACCCGACCGTGCAAAATACAGCCGGAAAGATCCCCTGCGGCCTCTCCGCTCTCCGCACGGACGGCGGACGGCGCAGGCGGGACAGGCTGCGCATCGCAAACCATACGGATATATTCCTCCGCCCCGGCATCCTGCGCCGAAAGAACACGGAATGCGCGAACCGTTCCCATCATTTCCGCATCCAGAGGGTTGAGAATGGGCATGGTCAGGCCGTTCTGGAGCGCCATGGCAAGAAAGGTGCGGTTGAGAAGCGGGCGCATGGGAAGCCCGAAGGAGACATTGGAGACGCCGAGCGCCGTGGCGATCCCCTTCGCGGACACACGCACGAGCGCGGAAAGCGTCTCCCCGACGAGCGCCTGTTCGGCGGACGCCGTCAGAACAAGCGTATCGATCATCACTTTATGGCGGGGAATGCCGCATTCCTCCGCGCGTGCGAGGATGCGCCGCGCGATCGCCGCGCGCTCCCGTGCGCTGCGCGGAACGCCCTTTGCATCCATCGTCAGCCCGATCACCACGGCGCCGTACTTTTTTGCTATGGGAAAGATCCTGTCCATGACCGCCTCCTCCCCGTTGACGCTGTTCAGAAGCGGAATACCTGCATAGCAGCGCGCGCCCGCTTCCAGCGTCCCTGCATCGGACGAGTCGAGCTGCAGAGGCAGCGGACAGCTCCCCTGCACGATCTTGACGGCGCGCCACATCGCCGCCCTCTCATCGATGCCGGGAAGCCCCACATTGAGATCGAGCAGATCGGCTCCCGCCTCCTCCTGCCGCACCGCCTCGGCAACGAGGCAGTCAAAGTCCCCCGCGCGCAGGGCGCTTTGCAGTTTGGGCTTGCCTGTGGGGTTCATGCGCTCCCCGCACACGCGCACGCCGTCAAAGGTGACAAGGCGGGTCGCGGAGCAGACCGCCGTTCCCTGCCGGACGCGGCGGGGCGGCACTTTTGCGCCCGCAAGGGATGAGATCAGACGGATGGTGTCGGGCGTGGTGCCGCAGCAGCCGCCCAGGACGGCAACACCCGCCCGCGCAAATCTGCGCGCCCATTGCGCGAATACTTCATCGGACAGTTCATAGACCGTCCTCCCCTCCCTCCAGACGGGCAGCCCGCGATTGGGCTGAACGATGACGGGAAGGGTTGTGACGGCGAGCATCCGCTCCGCAACGGGAAAGGTCTCGGCGGGGCCGAGCGAACAGTTGACGCCGAGCGCATCCACCCCCAGCCCCTCCAGCGTGAGTGCTGCGATCTCGGGCGTGGATCCCGTAAGCGTACGGCCCGTCCCGTCAAACGTCATGGTGGCAAACACCGGCCTGTCGGTATGTTCTTTCAGCGCAAGGATACATGCCTTGAGTTCCAGAAGATCGGAAAATGTCTCGGCGATATAGCCGTCCACCAGGCCGGAGGTCAGACGCGCGAGATGCGCATACGCCTCGTACGCCTCCTCAAACGTGAGTGTGCCGACGGGCGCAAGCAGCGCACCCGTCGGGCCGACGTCAAAATATACCGGCTTCCCGGCCGAACGCGCATTCCTGACAGCAGCGAGGACAAGTTCTTCAAGGGCGTATTTCCCGCGGTACTTGATCGCATTCAGCCCGAAGCTGTTGGCGGTGATCACGTCCGCGCCCGCCTGCGCGTAGGCGCGGTGAACGGCGCACACCGCCTCCGGATGCGTGAGGTTGAGCTCCATCGGGTCAAAATCGCCCAATCCCGCGCGCTCGAGCTCGCTGCCCATGCCGCCGTCAAAGATCAGCAGTTGTTTTCCCAGCATATGCGTCCCTCCCTGCGGAAGCGGCACCCTTCCGCCGCCATGCAGCCGCTGCACGTCTTCTGCCCGCGCCTGCCCAGACCCACGATGCCCGCCATGGATTTTTGCGGCGCCATCATGCCGGAGGGCAGCAGCTGCATCCCGATGCGCTCCGGTCTGACCGCTTCAAAGATCAAGCGGTTGTCCATGACGTCGCTCCCGCCGTAGCCGGGGCAGAAGCGGTACGTTCTCTCACTGCCGAACTGCCGCTCCTCCCAAGCATCCCCCTCCCGTTCGATGAGGGCGCTCAGGCAGGCGTCGAGAACGACGGCCCGCGCCGGATCGAGCGTCATGAGGGCGCGCACCCGGCGCTCCCCCTCCGCCCCCAGCGTCATGGCGACGAGCGCGCAGCCGCTGCAGCCGGCGAGAAAGGAAGCGTACGGCTCCCGTCCGAGAAAGGCGGGAGGCACAGTGTACGTCCTTGCGACCGCACGGAAGCGGGAGAGCCGATCCGCCTCGGCAATGCCGTCGTCCACCATGGAGAGCATCTGCGGCGCGGGCGCATCGCGGCAGCCGAGATAGCGGCACGCCGCCGCGCGCAGGTCAGAATAGTTCATGCAGCACCCTCCCGATGCGCGAGCAGATCTCCTGCGCCGTCCGCGCATTGTTCATGACGTAGAGATGGATGCCAGGCGCGCCCTTTGCGATGAGATCGATGATCTGATAGACGGCATAGTTGTAGCCGATCTCCTCCATCACGGCGGAACGGGAGGCATAGATTTCGATCATATTGCGGAATTCGAGCGGAATGGCACTGCCGCACATCTCCTTGATGCGGCGGATATTTTTGGGATTGACGAGGGGCATGATGCCCGGGATGATGGGCGCGGCGATCCCGATGCGCCGCGCTTCCCCCACCAGGCGGTAGTAATAGGAATTGTCATAGAAGAGCTGCGTTATAAAGAACTTCGCCCCCGCCTTCTCCTTCTTTTTCATGTTGACGAGGTCGGCATAGAGCGATTCGCACTCGGGATGCCCCTCGGGATAGCACGCCGCGCCCAGCGTAAAGCCATAGGGCGCAAGGTATTCGGCAAGATCGGTGGCGTGCGGAAAATAGCGGCAGTAATCCGCTTCGTATCCGACGGGACGGTCGCCGCGCAGACACAGGACATTCTCGATCCCCTTCTGCCGCAGCGCCTTCGCCGCAGCGTCGACGTCGGCGGGCGCAGACGGCCCGCCAGTGATGTGTGCGAGCGCGTTGATGCCCGCCCCGTTCTGAATGTAATCGGCGATCTGCACGACATTCTTTGCGTTGCTCCCGCCCGCGCCGCAGGTGACGCTGATGAAATCGGGAGAGAGAGCCTTGAGGGCATCGATCGTGCGGAGCAGCTTGTCCAGCTCCTCCGCCCCCTTTTTGGGCGGGAACACCTCAAAGGAGAGCGTACGCTTTTTTGACAGAATTTCGTCGATCCGCATATGGGCGACCTCACTTTTTCCAATCATTATATAGAAAAACCGGAAAAAAGTCAAACTGCGGCACGAGATTTCCCCGTGCCGCAGCTCAGAACGATTCAATCGGCGATGAAATCTTCGCGCACGAGCCCTCTCCGCAGCTTCTCCAGAGCGCGCTTTTCGATGCGCGAGACATAGGAACGGGAAATCTTCAGCCGGCGCGCGACCTCGCGCTGCGGCAGAGGAACGCCGCCCGCAAGCGCATACCGCAGCATGATGACGACCGTCTCCCGCTCGTTGAGCAGCTGTCTGACGGCGGATAAAAATTTTTCCTGCATGAGCGACTGCTCCACGCTGCCGAATACCTTGTCTTCCTTTTCAAACAGGAGATCCATGAGCGTGAGCTCGTTCCCGTCCTTGTCCGTCCCGACGGGATCGGAGAGCGAAACGGTATTGCGGTGTTTTTTCCCGGCGCGGATAAACATGAGGATCTCATTTTCGATACAGCGCGCCGTATAGGTGGCGAGACGCGTCCCGCGCGACGGTTCATAGGTGTTGATCGCCTTGATCAGCCCGATGCTCCCCACCGAGATCATGTCGTCCGTCTCCGCGGCGCCCGTATATTTTTTGACGACATGCGCCACAAGGCGCATATTGTGCCGTACAAGTTTGTCGCGCGCGGCAATATCCCCCTGCCGGGCCAGCTGCAGGCAGCGCTCTTCCTCCTCCTTGGAGAGCGGTTTCGGATAGGAACTTTCATCCCGCACGGCTCCCGTAAAGAAAAACAGACGGCATAACAGCGAGCAAAGCATCTCCAGCATATCTCACCTCACAGCCCTATTTGTATGTCTTACGCGCCTTGTCCCATGCCGGAATCAGAAAAATTTGTCAATTCTACTGTGAGTAGAGTCCTCTTTGTTCGGAGTGGAGCGCTTTTTTGTCAAAATAGACGCAAAGTGAACAAACGGAGAGCGGCAATCGGAAGGAATAGGGTGTATTTTGGGAAAATTTGTGATATGCTATCTGCGGACGGAAAGGAAATGCATCCGCATACGGAATCCGCCCGGAGGGAGAAACTGCAATGCATAAATTTACCATTTTTGTCGATTCAGGCGCAAATATTCCGAATGATATCCGCATTTCCCGCGAGATCCACGTCATCCCCTTTCACTATACGGTGAACGGCGAGGATCTGCCCTGTTTTTCCGAGGATATGCCCTTTGAGGAGACCGCAAAAAAGTTTTACAATGCCATGCGCGCCGGCGCCGAGGCAAAGACTTCTCTGCTCACGGCGCAGACCTTTGAAGATGCCCTTCGCCCTGCGCTGCAGGAGGGACGCGACGTCCTTCTCTTCACCATTTCCTCCGGCATCAGCGGCACGTTCGCACAGGCACAGGAGGCTGCACAGGCGCTGATGAAGGAATTCCCAGAGCGCAAAGTCTATGCCCTCGACAGTGCAAACGCCTCTCTCGGCGAGGGTCTCATCGCCATAAAAGTCGCAGATCTGCGCGATTTGGGCGAGAGCGCCGAAGCGTGCGCCGCATGGGTGAAACAAAATACCTACAAGATGAACAGCTACCTCACGGTGGATGATCTGAAATATCTGCGCCGCACCGGCCGCATCTCCCGCACCATTGCCATTGCGGGAACGCTGCTCAACATCAAACCTCTCCTGCGCGCGGATGAAAGCGACAACGCGAAGATCGTCGCCTGCGGAAAAGCGCGCGGCAGAAGAAAGGCGCTGGAGGCGATCGCCGATACCTTTGCCGCCCGCGCCGTGCGCCCCGAGAGCTCCACCGTCGCGATCGCACACGGCGACTGCATGGAAGATGCGCAATATCTTGCCGACCTTCTGCGCGCAAGGGGCGCAAACGATATCATCATCGAATATTACGACCTCTGTACGGGATCGCACGTCGGCCCCGGAACGGTCGCCCTCTTCTTCTGGGGGCAGGATCGCCGCACGGCTCTCCCCGATGCCCAAAGACAGCCCGCGGCCAATCCGGTTGCGACGGGACATCGGGTATAGCCGACAACCGCTTGCCTTTTTCCGATATACGGTATATAATATATGGAAAGTATATTTGCGCCGTCGTGGTGAAACTGGCAGACACGCAGGACTTAGAATCCTGTGGAGCGATCCGTATCGGTTCAAATCCGATCGACGGCATAAGACAAGTCCCTCCCGCTGGCGCGGGAGGGACGTTTTTGTAACAGATCGCACAAGCGGACAGAGCCACAGGCTCAAGCGGAAAGTTCAAACGAAACCGAGACATCTCCGTTATTACATGTTACATTCAGCGACCTGTTTCCGCCCGGCTTGCTTTCCGGGAGATTGCTCTCCCCCTTTTTGATCGTGCATTCGATGGAGAAATCGTCCCATCCTCCCGCGAGCGTTCCCGTGATATCCCCGTTTTTGACAGTAAAGGACGCGGAACGGCTCACCGACAATGTGCCGAAGGAAATATCGCCGTTGTTGCAGTCAACAAAGACTGCCTCCGCCGCCGCAGGAGCCAGCGTGACGCTCTCGCCGCTCGTCACGATCCTCAACTCCTCAAGTCCTTCCGGGATGCGTACTTCCAGCGTGCGGTATTCCGCCGCAGGCTGCAGGCCGAAGGACGCCCCCGAAGCATTCTCCACGCGAAGCAATCCGTCCTCGCATACGATGCTGTAGCTGAGGGACGTCCCCTCATAATAGGAAAGATGCACCGCACCGTCCTCCGATGCAGTTACATTGACCGCCGTATCCGAAAGCTCCAGCTCGATCCGGTCAACGGCCTCCGCGGAAAAACTTCCGGCTTCAAAACTTTGCGCAGTGCAGCCCGCCAGCGCCGCTCCCGTCATCATACAGCAGGCGACAGCCGCCGCACAAAACATTTTTTTGATCATAATGACCCTCCTGTTTGACATTTTACTTGTTTTATCGTACAATCAAGATACACCTTTGTGTAACACAAATGTCAAGGAGTTTTTCCTGTTTTATGAAAAAATTTTTTTCCATCGGGGAGACAGCTCGGCGCGCCAATGTCACAACGGAGACCCTGCGGCACTACGACCGCATCGGGCTTGTCCGGCCCTGCAAAGTGGATCCGTGGACGAAATACCGCTATTACTCCGAAGCGGAGCTCGTCCGCTTGGATGCCGTCCGAGCGCTGCGCTGTATGGATCTTTCTCTGCAGGAGATCGGGGAGCTGCTCTCCTGCAACGACTTTCAACAAATCATCGGACAACTCAGGCGCGCACAGGAAAACGTACAGGCGAAAATCGTGGAGCTGACACGCATCCGGGAGAGCATCGGGCGCGCCCGTTCCTTTTACGAGGAAAAAATACAGCAGGAGGAGCCGCAGGGAATCGCACTGCGGACATTTCCGCAGAAAGCTCTTCTGCTGTCCGATACGCTGACGGAGCCGACGGTGGAAAATTTATGGAGTTATCAGCGCCACTTCTATGCGCAGGTCGGCAGCAGAAAAGCCGAATATGCGTTTGAGGACGTTGCCGGTGTTCTGGAAGAGGACGGAACTTCCAGAATGTTTGCCGTCTGCACGCGCCGGCCCGAAGACGCAGCGGTGCATATTTTACCGGAAGGGCAATATCTGTGCGTACGATGCACGCAGGCACAGCACCGGGCAACGGTAAACATGCTGAAAAAATACGCCCGGGAAACATTTTCCGTCTCCCCGGACTGCATTCTGAGCATCGTCGTTCTGACAGGGATCCTGCAATGGGATTACGAGATCCGCATTCCCGTCCCCGCGGGCCGGGAATGATGACGATCCTCTCTCCCCGCTCCCGTCAAAGGCACGCATTTCAATCCCCTTCAACCGATGTCATCGATCTTTGTAAATGTGTGTCGGATTTCCGTGAAAAATGCAAAACACGCAAAAAAACATTGCAAAAACGGTGCAGAACGCTTGACAAGCGCGTGATTTTTTAGTATGATAACCGTTGTCACATGGGGGCGTAGCTCAGTCGGTTAGAGCGCTTGCTTGACATGCAAGAGGTCACAGATTCGAGTTCTGTCGTTCCCACCATCGAACCCTGTATATCGTGCCGAAGGTTCCGTCCGAATGCGCCGATGTGTGGGGTTTCATTTTTTATCAGAACTACGCAGAGCGCGCCGCCCCATTCGGGGCGGCGCGCTCTGCATTTACCCAAACTTCATCTGCATTAGAAAATCGTTTATCCCTGTTTTATCTTCTTTGCGGGGAGACAAAAGAGAGTACGCAGCGTGACACATTCCTCCGCTGACAAAATCGTTTTATCGACGGGATAGAGGGTGACGCGGTTGGGATAGAGCAGAAAAAACTCCCCGCTCTCCCTGATCTTTTCAAAGTCAGAATACTTCAGCCGCGCTGTGGAGACGCGCTCGCCGCCCGGGCGGTAATCATTGATGACAACGGCGTCCGGATAAAACTCGTATTCGTTGATAAGGCAGAGCGCAAGCTGTTTTTTGTTGGCCCTGCCGCTCGAGATGAAGAACACCAGTCCGAAGGCAAAAAAGACGGCGCCGACCCAGAGCAGAAAATCCAGCCAGAAATCATCGGACAGAACAACCCCCTCCTCCGTGACCACAAAAAGAACGATGTACGCAAGGAGCATCGCGATCCCGACGATCGTCAGACAGAGCATGACCGCCCGCGCCTTTCTGGAAATGCGCTTTTGCAGCGTGGCATCTACCGTAACGCGCGTTCTGACGCAGGGAGAGGGCTCAGCGGCCTGCCCGTCCTGCTGCGCCGGAAGGTCATCACTGTTCTGCTGTTCTGCCTCATTCATGTACAATTCTTCCATGATTTTTTCCTTATTTCATGTATTATGTCTGACATACTACTATGCAAATTTGTGAAATTTTCCACTCTACTCGTACATTTCCGCCTTGGTACTGCGCTGAAAGAGCTTTCCGATCTCCTCTCTGCAGCGTTCGGCGTCGTTTCCCTCGCCGTAGCAGACGGCATACACCGCCTTGGTGATGGGCAGATCGACGCCGTATTTTTCACCCAGCAGCATCATGGCAGCGCTGGTTGCAACACCCTCGGCAAGTTTTTCAAATCGCTGCCCGCGGGCGAGCATCTCGCCGTACATCCGGTTGTGCGAGTAACGGGAGAAGAGCGTCGTTTCATAGTCGCCCAGGTGCGCCAGGCCGTAGGCGGAAAGCTCGTTCCCCCCCATCGCCTTGATGAGACGGGCAACCTCCCTCGCGCCGCGCGACATGAGCGGCCCCTTCAGCGGCACACAGATGACATCGAGGGCGCCTGCAGCAATGCCCATTACGTTCTTTGCCGCCGCTCCGATCTCCGTTCCCAGAAGATCGTTCCCATAGTAGAAACGAATGAGATCGCTCTTGAAGCGGTCGACCAATTCCACCTTGAGCGCCTCATTCTCCGAGTCGATGACCATGCAATTCGGCACGCCCTGCACAAAGCTCTGAATATGTCCCGGCCCCACCCAGACAGCGATCTTGCGCGGGGAGACGCCGCTCTCGACAAGGATCTCGGAGAGGCGCTTGCCCGTTCCCGTTTCAATACCCTTCATGCACAGGACAAACACCTTGTCCGCAACGGGATAGTGCATGACACGCTGCATGAAACCGCGCAGTCCCTGCGCGCTGATGGAGATGACGATGAGTTCCGCCTCCGTCACCGCACGCTCCAGGTCGCAGGTAAGCGTGATTCGCTCGTCCAGCGTGATATATTCGTTGCGCCCCGTATTTTTGAGTACTTCGTAGGAGGGCTCCCCCTCCGATCCCCAGCTGATGACCTGATTGCCGCGCTGCGTGAGATACCATGCGATGAAAGAGCCCCACCGCCCGCAGCCGAGTACGGAAATTTTCATATCTGTTTCCTCTCCGAAAGAGCGCGGGAGAGCGTCACCTCGTCCGCATATTCAAGTTCGGAGCCAACGGGAACGCCGCGAGAGATGCGTGTGACGAGTACCCCGAGCGGCTTTAAAAGTTTTGCAATGTACATGGCGGTCGCCTCCCCCTCCACGTCGGGATTGGTCGCCATGATGACCTCCTTCACGCCTCCCTCGCCCACGCGTTCCAAAAGTTCGCGGATGCGGATATCGTTGGGGGAGACGCCGTTCATCGGATCGATGACCCCGTGCAGCACATGATAGATGCCCTTGTATTCGTGCAGTTTTTCAAGCGCGATGACGTCCTTTGGCTCTTTCACAACGCAGATGGTGGACTTATCGCGCGTCTTGCAGATGTCGCAGACCTCGTCCTCCGTAAAGTTGCCGCAGATCCTGCAGAAGCGCACGCGGCGCTTGACGGCGACGATGGCGTCCGCAAAGGCGCGCGCCTCTGCCTCCGACATGGAGATGACCTTATAAGCGTAGCGCTGCGCCGTCTTTTTGCCAACGCCGGGAAGTTTGGAGAACTCGTTCATGAGCCTGCCAATGGGTTCGATAAAGACTTCCACTTACAGAAGCCCTCCCATGCCGCCTGCACCCGCAAATTTGCCCATCTTTTCCTGATAGACGGCGTCCGCCTTCTTATAGCCGTCCAGCACCGCCGCCATGATGAGATCTTCGAGCATCTCCTCATCCTCGGGATCGATGACCGACTTGTCGATCTCGATGCCGTCGATGATCTTCTTCGCATTCATATAGACGACGACTGCCTCGCCGCCCGCCGTGCCGACGATCTCCCACTCATCGAGGAGTTTCTCCGTCGCCTGCATCTCTTCCTGCATCTTCTGTGCCTGCTTCATGAGGTTCTGCATCCCTGCGCCCCCCATGCCGCCTCTGTTAAATCCTGCCATAGTTCCTCCGAATTACCGTTTAATATCGATTGGATAGCCCGGGAAATCCTCCCTGAGTTGTTGTATGCCGTCCTTCTCCTCCGCGCGCGGCGCGCCCGCAAAGCGCACTTCGAACTGTGTGACGCCGATCTGCGCAAACACCTCCTGCATCAGGGGGCGGTGACGCTCCGAATTGAGCGTGTCGCACACCGTCCTGACGTCAGTGGTGAGAACAAGGGTATCCCCCTCGCGGCCCGGCACAAGATCGCGGCAGAGCGCATAAGCGACGCCGCTTTTGGGCAACTTGCGCAATTTGCGCAGGAAAAGCCCGAACAACGCCTCGGGAGAATCGCCTCCCCCGCCCGGCGAAGTAGGCGGCTCTTCCGGCTGCGCAAAAGGCGCCTGCGCCGTCCGATCTGCGGGCATCGCCTTGGGCAGCGGAGCGGGCCGCGGCGCCGCCTTGGGCGCAGGAGGCGGCACGGGGGCAGCATCCTCCCACGGGGGCGCATCGTCAAAGGGCGGCGGTTCGGGAAGCGGAGGCAGCTCATCCTCCTCCCGCTCCGGTGCGGACGCCGTCTCCAATGCGGAAGCGGCAGCGGGCGCGCTCTGTACGGGCGCACCCGCAGAGAGTGCCGAAAGCTGCTTCTCAAGCGCGGAGATGCGCAAAATCAGCGCGTCCGGATCGGTATCCGTGCGCGGCATTGCCGCACGCAGCACCGCCGTCTCCAGCGAAATGCGCGGTGAAGAGGCAAAGCGAAGTTCGCTCTCCGCCGCGGAAAAGATCTCCGTCGCACGCAAAACGGCGCGCCCGTCCGACTTTTTGGCAACGCGCTCCACTTCCCGATAAAATTCTTCGGGAAGTGCGAGCAGCTTTTCGGCATTGGCGCACATCTTTGCCACGGCGATCTGGTTGAGCAGCTCCAAAAGATCCTTGAGCAATACGCCCGCGCTCTTTCCGGAGGACAGCGCCCCCTCCGCCGCGGAGAGCGCCGCGGACAGATCGCCCGACAAAACCGCTTCCGCCAGTGCGAGATTGGTCGTAAAATCGGCGGAACCGAGCACGCTCGTCACGCCCTGATAGGTGAGCTTGTCCCCGTAGGCGAGGCACATTTCGGCGATGGAGAGCATATCTCGGTCGCTCCCCGCCCCCGCGCGGGCAATAGCGGCGACTGCCTCCCTCTCATACGGCCTGCCCAGCTCGTCCAGAATGCCTGCGAGATGTTTTTCGAGATCCTCCTCCGGAATGAGCTTGAAGTCCAGCCGCATACACCGCGAGAGGATGGTGGCGGGGATCTTGTGCGGCTCTGTGGTGGCGAGGATGAAGATGGCGTGCGCAGGCGGTTCCTCCAGCGTCTTCAATAGCGCGTTGAAGGCGCTGTCCGTGAGCATATGCACCTCATCGATGATATACACCTTGTATCTGCCGGAGACGGGCGGATACTGCACCTTTTCGCGCAGGTCGCGCATCTCGTTTACGCCGTTGTTGGAAGCGGCGTCGATCTCAACAATGTCCAATGAATTTTGCGCCAGTGCGCGGCAGACGGAGCATTCCCCGCAGGGCGAACCGCCGACGGGATGCTCACAGTTGACGGCGCGCGCAAAGATGCGCGCCACGCTCGTCTTGCCCGTCCCGCGCGGGCCGGTAAAGAGATAGGCGTGTCCCACCTCGCCGCGCTCGATCTGATTGGTCAGCACGCGCACGACGTGTTCCTGCCGCACGATCTTATCGAAGGTCGCGGGGCGGTATTTGCGATAGAGCGAAAGATGCGCCATAGATTATCTGTTCTCCTTTTGCCGCTGCGCCAAAAATGCGCTCTGCAATTTTTTTCTGGAGCGGGCGAGGGCATTGTCCACCGATTTCACGTCCTTGCCCGTCGTCTGTGCGATGGCGGCATAGCTCATGCCGTCCAGCCAGAGGGATACAACGCGGAATTCGAAGTCGGACAGGGTTCCGGTGAGGGTGGCGCGAAACTCCGCCAGCCGTTCCCCCGCCAGGAGCGATTCCTCGGGCGAGATCCCCTCCGGCATACTGTCCGGATCGAGGTCGGCATACTCGGGGGGCTGCCCCGCTGCGCGCAGCGCACTGTAGATGCGCCGCGAAACACACAGATAGGCGAAATTTTTAAATGTCCTGCCGCCGTCCGGTCGGAAGTCGCGGATGGCGGAAACCAGTCCGATCATCCCCTCCTGCACAAGATCCTCCGTCTCGCCGCCCGCCAGAAAAAACTTTCTTGCACGGGCGCGGACGGCGGATTTGTAGCGGTTGAGCAGTTCCTCCTCCGCCCCCTCTTCGCCCGTCTGCGCGAGGAGGGCAAGCCGTTCATCCGTTGTCTTTTTCCAGTCTTGCACGCACCACCTCATATGCGCCGATGCCCAGCGCGACCGAAGCATTGAGCGAATTGACCTTACCGAAGAGCGGGATGGAGAGCACGCCGTCGCACTTCTCGCGCGTCAGGCGATGCACGCCGCTGTCCTCGCCGCCCACGACCAGTCCGACCCTGCCCGTGAGCTTCTTTTCATAGATGCTCTCGCCGCCCGCCTCCAGCGCATATACCCAGTAGCCGTTCTCCTGCAGCCGCTCGACAGCACGGTTGAGGGACGGTACCTTGGCGACCCTGATATGTTCCGCCGCCCCCGCCGAGATGCGGATGACAGCCTCGGTCACCGTGGCGCACTTGGCCGCGGGAATGACGACTCCGTCCGCCCCCGCACATTCGGCAACGCGCAGGATGCTGCCCAGATTGTGGACGTCCTCGATGCCGTCGCACAGGACGATGAGGCTGTCCTCCCCGCCGAAGAGATCCTCCAGTTCGGAATAGGCAAACGCCGTCGTAAAGGCGATGACGCCCTGGTGCCGGCCCGTCGCGCTCTCCTTGTCCAGAACGGCGCGGTCAACGAACTGCACGCGCACGCCCTGCCGCCTTGCTTCGGCAAAGATCTTGCCGAGCGTCCCCTGCGCGCCCTTTTCCAGCATGATCTTTTCAATGGTCTTGTCTGTCTTCAGAAGTTCCAATACGGCATTCCTGCCCTCTGTCTTCATACGCTCTCCTCAGAAAAAAACAGCTCCCCGATGCGCTGCGCCTGCCCCGTCAGGTAGAGATACCCGATGAGCGCCTCAAATCCCGTTGACCGCACATATTCGCCCACCGTTGCATTCTTGCTGCGGGTGGGCTTTTTGGCGTTCCTGCCGCGGCGGAAGATGTCTGCCTCCTCCTCGGTCAATCTGGGCAGGATGCGCTCCAGCGCCTCGCTCTGGCCGTGTGCGGACACCTTTTCAGAGGCGCGCCTGTTGAGCGCGCCCGTCTTTTCCCCGCTCTCCAGGGCAAGCCGCTGCCGCACGCAGAGCGTATAGACGGCGTCCCCCACGAAGGCAAGAACGACGGGATTCATCAGTTTTGCCCGTTCTGCCGTGACGGGCTCATCGATCAGAAACATTTGACTTGATTATACCACATTTGCGTCCGGTTGACAAGTGTTGAAAAAAAGTTTTCAGCTTTGCACGGGATTCGCATAAAAATACAGCCTGTGCCATTGCTTTTTCAGGCAAATCGTGTTATGATAGAAAAAACGGAGCGTGAACATGAACTACCGCAATCTGGGAAAATGGGGACTGAAGGTGAGCGAGATCGCCCTGGGAAGCTGGGTGACAGACCTTGCAAATGCACAGGCGCAGGAGGTGGCGCTGCAGACGGTGAACGCCGCCTTCGACGCGGGCGTCAATTTCTTTGACTGTGCGGATGCCTACTCGGGCGGCGCGGCGGAACGCTTTTTGGGCAGGGCATTGAAGGAGCATCGCCGCAGTGAGTACGTCGTCTCCTCCAAGGTGTTCTTCCCGATGGGAAGGGGCGCCAACGAGTGGGGACTTTCGAGAAAACACATCGTTGAACAGCTGGACAACACCCTCAAAAACATGAGGCTGGACTACCTCGACCTCTACTTTTGCCACCGCTTTGACCCCACCACTCCCATCGAGGAGACCATGCAGGCGCTCTCCGATATGGTCGCGGCGGGCAAGATCCTCTATTACGGCGTATCCGAATGGTCGCCCGTGCAGATCACCGAGGCGGTCGCCGTCACAAAGGAGCTGCACCTGCGCCCGCTCTCCGTCATACAGCCGCAGTACAACATGGTGGATCGCTACATCGAGGACGAGATCATCGGCATCTGTGAAAAGAACGGCATCGGCATCACCACCTTCTCCCCCCTTGCGCAGGGGCTTCTGACGGGAAAATACCGCAAAGGTCAGCCTCTGCCCGCAGGTTCGCGCGCGACGTGGCAGGCGGACAGGCAGATCAACGCCCTGCTGACCGACGACAACCTGGACAAGGTGGAGCGGCTTTTGAAGGTGGCGGACGGACTGGGCGTTCCCCTCAGCGTGCTCTCCCTCGCCTGGATCCTGCGCAAAGGGCAGGTGAGCAGCGTCATCACGGGCGCGAGCAGGCCCGCCCAGCTCGAGGCGAACGTCAGGGCGAGCAGCTTTGCCATCCCGCAGGACGCGCTGGACGAGATCGAGAAAATTTTGGACTATCATCCCTTCGTAAGAAAGATCGGATGAGCTCAGAGGTATTCATATGCAATTTCAGGAAGTTCTCAGACAGCGCGTCTCCACGCGCGACTTTGTGCAGAAGCCCGTTCCCGCAGCCGCCGTCAGGGCGATCACGGAGGCGGCGCTCTATGCCCCCGTCGGGATGCACTGCTTTGAAACGCTGCACCTGTCCGTCATCACGAACAGACAGCTGCTGGAGCGCATCCGCCAATGCGGCGTGAAGGCATCGGGCGACGAAAAAGCCGACCCGCTGCACGGGGCGCCGCTGCTCATCGTCGTCTCCTCCTCGCAGGAGGGCGACATCGCCGCGCTCAACGTCTCCTGTCTCGTCGAGAATATGCTGCTTGCCGCGACTGACCTCGGCTTGGGCAATCTGTATGTGCGCGGCGTCATTGCGGACGCCGCAAAGGACGAACAGCTCGTGCGCGACATGAAGATCCCCGCCGGATTTATCCCCGTGGCCAGCGTGGCGGTCGGCTATGCTGCCTCCCCCGCCGCACCCCGCGAAAGACCCAACAACGACGTGACGAAGATCGATTACGTCGACTGAACTTTTCATACAAAAACGCCCCGCAGACAGCGGGGCGTTTTTGTATGATTCATTCCAGCCGGGCATACAGATCTTCATAGATGGCACGGTGTAATATTTCCGGCTTACGGCACTCGGAAACCACCGTAATGACGGCTTCCTTTTTCGGAAATATCACGGAGAGCTGACCGTATTTTCCGTCAAGACGAAAACTGTCGTTTTTCCCGATCCAGAAGAGATAGCCGTACGGCGCATCGGACTGGCGCCGGGAGCACTCCTCCAGCCATTGCTCATCAAGACGGCGGCGGCCCTCCCATACCCCCCGCTGCAGGCAGAACAAACCGATCTTATGCAGCTCGGAGAGCGTCAGAAACAGCCCGCTCGCTCCGAAGGTATTGCCGAGGGGGTCGCACTCCCACGTGGGACGCATGATCCCGAGCGGCAAAAACAGGCGGGGCATGAGATAATCCACGAGCGAACACCCCGCCCGCCGCTGCACAAGCACGCCCGCCAGATACGGCCCGACATTGCTGTAAACAAAGCGCGTTGCGGGCACATCCGAAAACGGGAAGGAGAGCGAAAGTCTGACCCAGTCCTGCTGCCCATAGAGCGGCCGCTGCGCACCCATGAGCTGCGCTTCCGGCTGACCGAGACACATCGTAAGCAGATCCCGTACGGTGGCTGCGCGCAGATGATCGCTCACCTTTTCCGGCAAGTCATCCGAAAAGGCATCGGTCAACCGCTCCTGCAGGGACAGCAGTCCCTCCTGCTCCGCAAAACCGACGGCGAGCGCCGTGACGCTCTTGCTTGCGGAATAGAGGTTGCGGCGGCATTCCTCATCCCACGTCTTATATGCCAATTCCTCTCCGCCCCGGGAAATCTTCAGTCCCAAAACGCCGACCAGTTCCGCAACTTCGTCGAAATAACGCAGATCCATCGAAAGCACCTCCTCGATACGATTCTATCACAAACCGACGGAGGAAGTCAATCGTTACTCGACCGTGACGGACTTGGCGAGGTTTCTCGGCTTATCGGGATCGCGGCCAAGCGCGAGCGCGACATGATAGGCAAGCAGCTGCAGCGGAATGACGGAGAGCATGGGTGAAAAGGCAGGCTCGCAGCGCGGGATGAGGACGGATGCCGTGACCTGTTCCGAGCGCGCAAGTTCTTCAAAGGGCGTGACGAGAAAGACGGGCGCGCCCCGCGCATACACTTCATGGACGGCGTTCATCGTCTTATCCGCAAGCGTCTCATCGCAGACGACGGCAACCACGGGCGTGCGGGCGTCCACAAGGGCGAGCGTGCCGTGCTTGAGTTCCCCCGCCGCATATCCCTCGCTCGGCAGATAACTGATCTCCTTGAGCTTCAGACTGCCCTCGATCGCCGCACAGCGATCGGCGCCGCGCCCCAAAAAGAACGCGCTGCGCGCCACCGTAAAATATGGCGTCCACGCTGCGACGCCCTCCCCCGCGAGCAGCGCCTCATGCGTAAGGACGGGAAGTCCTGCAAGGGAAGGCGCGCGCATCCCACGCCCCCGCGCAAGCGCCACGGCGAGATAATAGAGGGCGGCAAGCTGGGCGTTGAAACTCTTGGTCGCGGCGACGGCGACCTCCTGCCCGGCGCACGTCGGCACAACGAAATCGGCAATGCGGTTGAGGGAGCAATGCTCCACATTGGTCACTGCGACCACGGGAGAGCCGCGCTCGCCCGCAAGCTGCCCCGCGGCGAGCGTATCGGCTGTCTCCCCGCTCTGGCTCACCGCGATCGTCAGCGTGTGATCGGGCAAAACAGGATCTGCATAGCGGTACTCGCTCGCAAGAAAAACCTCTGTGGGAACGCGTGAGAGCTTTTCTGCAGCGTATTTGAAGCACAATCCGCTGTGATATGCCGTACCACATGCCACAACATGGAGGTACTTTGTCTGGCATAGTACTTCGATAAGTTTTGAAATATCCTGATTTTGGAGGCCGGAAAGCGTATTCTCTACGGCAAGCGGAACCTGTGCGATCTCCTTACGCATAAAGTGACGGAATGTACCCTTCTCGGGAGCGGCAGCCTCCTCCCCCGCCGGGAAAAAATCCCGCACGACGGACGCGAGGTCGGCATCGAACAGCGCGATCCCCTCCTGCGTGAGGCGGGCAAACTCGCCGTCCTCCATAACGCACGCCGTCCTTCCCGCGCCCGCGACGGCGCCCAAATCGCTCGCCGCATACGCCTCTCCGTCCCCCTTTGCCACGACGAGCGGGCTGTGCCGGCGCGCGCAGACGATCTCCTCACGCCCCTCGGCGATGACGGCAAACGCATAGGAACCGACAAGCTGCCGGCACGCCGACCACACGGCGTGCAGCAGGTCTCCCCCTTCGCGAAAGTACCGGTCAATGAGATGGGCCGCGACCTCCGTGTCCGTATCCGAGGCAAACACCTCTCCCTGCTCACGGCATTCCTTCTTCAGGGCGGCGGCATTCTCCAGGATCCCGTTATGAACCAGGAATATTCTGCCGCAGGTCTGCGGGTGGGCGTTGCGCTCGCACGGCGCTCCGTGCGTTGCCCAGCGCGTATGGCCGATCCCCATCGTTCCGGGGTATGCGCGGGCAAACTCAAGCTGTGAGACCGCCCCTTTCCGGCGCGCGAGAACGACTGCACCGCCCTCCGAAACGGCGATGCCCGCCGAGTCATAGCCGCGGTATTCGAGCTTTTTCAATCCGTCCAAAAGGATGGGCGCCGCGCGCCTTTTTCCGATACAGGCAACGATGCCGCACATCAGAGCGCCTCCTTCCCGGCAAGGAGAGCGCGTTCAACGCCGTCCGCCGCAGCACGCGCGGCCTCCCGTTCCCCCTCGGCGAGGATACGCACGACCGGCTCCGTCCCGGACGGGCGGACGACCATACGCACGCCTGCACGTTCTGCCGCCGCGACCGCCTCCCGCACCTGCGGACAGAGCGGCGCGTCCGCGGCAGAAGAAACGGGAACGTTGCGTGTCTCCTGCGGGATCAGCACAAGCCCCCGCGTCAGGAAGGAGAGCGGGCATTTGCGCTCCGTGAGCAGTTCGGCGACCTTGATCGCCGTAAGGATGCCGTCCCCCGTCGTGGCATACTTGCGGAATACGATATGCCCGGACGGCTCGCCGCCCAGAAGGCTTGCGCGGCGCGCCATCTCCTCGGCGACATATTTATCCCCCACCTGCGTGCGTGTACATACGATCCCCATGCGCTCCAGCGCGCGCGCCAGACCGCCGTTGGAGACGAGCGTGGTCACGATGCCGCCGCTGCCCAGTTCCCCGCGCTCCGCCATATCCCGCGCGCAGAGATAGAGGATGCCGTCCCCGTCCACCACTTTGCCCCGCTCGTCGACGAGGATGCAGCGGTCGGCATCGCCGTCAAACGCAAACCCCACGTCGAGGGCATTGCTCCGCACGAGTTCGCACAGCCGCTCCGGGTGTGTGGAGCCGCAGCCGTCATTGATGTTGGTGCCGTCCGGCGTCGTACCGATACACCACACCTGCGCGCCGAGGGCGTCGAACACCGTCTTGGCAATCGCCCAGGCGCTGCCGTTGGCGCAGTCCAGCCCCACCCGAAGCCCGCGGAAGGAGGTGCGCGGAAGGGACAAAAGATAGGCCAGGTAGCGATTTCTGCCCGACACATAGTCCACCGTCCTGCCGATATCCGCACCCGTCGCAAGGGGCAGCGTTCCGCCGTCGAGATAGTCCTCCACGAGCATCAGCACGCATTCCGGCATCTTCTCCCCGTCGCTGCCGAAGAGCTTGATGCCGTTGTCCGAGAATACGTTGTGGCTTGCCGAGATCATCACGCCGCAGTCCATCCCCTCCGTGCGCACCACATAAGAGACGGAGGGCGTGGTGGTGACGTGCAGGAGACAGACGTCCGCCCCGGACGCCGCAGCCCCTGCAGCCAGAGCGTATTCAAAGGCGTAAGAGGAGCGGCGCGTATCCTTTCCGACGGCGATGCGCGCCCGCCCCTCACGCGCAAAATACCGCCCCAGAAAACGGCCCACGCGAAAGGCATGGATGGCGGTGAGCTTCTCATTCGCGCGCCCCCGGAACCCATCCGTCCCGAAATATTTCATAGCACCTCCCTGCGCGGCAGCGCACTGTCATCGTATGCCGCCGGCAGAGGATCGGGTGCATCACTTCAGATATTTTCCCGCGCCTCCGGGTTTGACCGTCTCGCGGCTTCTGCCGATGCAGAAATCGCCGTCATCGAGATCGCGCGTGAGCGTCGTTCCCGCCGCAAGGAAGCATCCCTCCCCCACCCGCACGGGGGCGACGAGATTGCAGTTGCTCCCCAAGAAAGCACCGCTTCCCACGCAGGTGCGCGATTTACGCCGTCCGTCATAGTTGACAAAGACGACGCCGCAGCCGACGTTGACCCGCTCCCCCAGGTCGGCATCCCCCACATAGGCAAGGTGGGAGAGTTTGCAGCCGTCTCCGATCGCCGAATTTTTGCACTCGACGAACGCCCCGATTCGCACACGGTTTCCGATCTGATTTCCGGGGCGCAGGCGGGCAAACGGCCCGATCGTGCACTCATCGCCGATGTGCGAGGCGCTGATATGGCTGCTCACAACGTCCGTCCCCGCACCGACGACGGCGTCCTCGAGCAGGCTCCCGCCGCTCACCGTGACATTCTGCCCGAGTACGCTCTCTCCGCGGATCACGGCACCGCGGCGCACGATGCACCCGCTCCCGAGCAGGACGCCCGCGTCCACCTGGGCGCCCTCCTCCACAAGCGCCCCGCCCGCGGCAAAAGCAAGCGCGTTCTCGCGGAAGGCGAGCGCGCGCATGGCGGGATAGTCTTCGAGTGAATACATCCCGCGATCGGGATCGCTCCCCTCCGAGAAAGAGCCGCCGCGCTCCAGAAACCCGCCCCGGAACCGGACGCTGCCCGGATGCAGCGAAAGATATGCCGCCAGCTTTTCGGGCGTCAGAAAGGGAAAGACGGGATAGAGGACGAGCTTTTCACCCGAAGGCGGCGCGCCGTCCACGATCCGCGCGTCAAGACGGCGCTGCATCCGCGCAAGGCAGCTCTCACCCGCGAGATCCAGTTCATAGCTCTTTTTTCCGCGGAACGTAAAAAATGCACGCTTGACAAGATAGACTTTCATCCTGACAGTATATGAAAAAGCCGCTCCGATGAGAACGGATGCGGCTTTTTTCTTCAAAACATCAAAGCAGCGCACGGCGGACGGCGTTCAGATAGGCACGATACCCCTCCTCGCGCGCGTCTCTCCGACGAGGATCGGGGCGAAAAACCTGTCCCACGCCGCGATATTCGATAAGAGAGCGCTCATCGGCGAGCCCGAGCGAGAGCGCGCAGAGCATTGCGGCGCCCAGAGCCGTGCTCTCCCGTTCCTGCGGGCGATCCACCGGAACGTCCAGAACGTCCGCCTGAAACTGCATGAGAAAATCGTTGGCGGACGCCCCGCCGTCACAGCGGACACAGGAGACGGGGACGCCGTCGCCGCGGATGCAGTCGACAAGTTCACGCGCCTCATAGGCGATGCTCTCAAGCACGGCGCGCACCAGATGCGCGCGCGTCGTCCCGCGCGAGATGCCCGCAAACAGGGCGCGCGCCTGCGCGTTCCAATGGGGCGCGCCCAGCCCCGTAAACGCCGGCACGAATACCGCGCCGCCGCTGTCCGGAACGCTCTCGGCAAGCTGCTGCGTTGCGGCGGCATCGGGGATGATCCCCAACCCGTCGCGCAGCCATTGCACGCCACTCCCCGCGTGGAAGGCGCTGCCCTCAAGAGCGTATGCCGTCTTACCCCCGATGCGGTAGCCAACCGTGGTGAGCAGCCCCGAAGAGGAGGCGACGGCGCGCCCCCCCGTCGAAAAGAGGAGAAACATGCCCGTTCCATAGGTGATCTTCCCCTCTCCCGTGTGCAGGCAGCCCTGCCCGACAAGCGCCGCCTGCTGATCGCCCGCGAGGCCCGCGATGGGCAAAACCCTGCCCCGCGCGGAGATTTCGCCCAGACGCGCATCGCTATCGCGCACCTCCGGCAGAATGGAGCGCGGGATGGAGAAGCGCGCAAGCAGTTCATCGTCCCAGGAGAGCGTATGAATATTGAAGAGCATGGTGCGGGACGCATTGGTGACGTCCGTCACAAAGGACTTTCCCTCCGTGAACTTGAAGAGCAGGTAGCTGTCCACCGTCCCCGCACAAAGCCTTCCGTCGGCAAGCAGGCGGCACGCCGCGGGGACGTGCTCGAGATCCCAGCAGATCTTGCTCGCCGAAAAATATGCATCGGGGACGAGTCCCGTCCGCGCACGCACGAGTTCTTTGGTGGGCGCGTCGAGGGAGGCGCACCAATCGCTCGTGCGGCGGCACTGCCAGCTGATGGCGGGGCAGACCGGCTCCCCCGTCAGCCTGTCCCAGAGCACGGTTGTCTCGCGCTGGTTGGTGAGCCCGATGCCCGCGACCTCCCCTTCGCCCGCAAAACGCAGGCAGTCGTTGAGGACGTAGGCGGACTTGAAATAGATCTCATCCGCGTCCTGCTCCACCCAGCCTGGATGCGGAAAGCTCTGCCCCACCTCCTGCTGCGCACGGTAGACAAACTTCTTTTGGAGAAAATCGTAGACAAAGGCGCGCACGCTGGTCGTTCCCGCATCGAGCGCAATCACATATTTCATTGTACTTCCTCACATGAACATACGCGGAAGCAAAACTGCCCCCGCGCACGAATTTACAGATGCCTTAAGATGTTCCGGTAGATCGCGGTATCCGAATCGAGATAGGTGTTGAAGATGATCCGCATCTCCGATTCGGGATGCTGCATCTTCCAGCGCATCACGGTGCCCGTGGCGATCTCCGCGGCCTCTGCCTGCGGAAAGCTGAACACGCCCGTCGAGATACAGCAGAACGCGATCGAACGAAGCCCCGCTTCCGCCGCAAGATCGAGGCAGGCCCGATAGCATGAGCGCAGCAGGGCGCGCTCTTTGCGCGTCACCTCCCGGCGCACCATCGGCCCTACGGTATGCAGAACATACTTCGAAGGGAGATTATAGGCGCGCGTCAGCTTGCATTCGCCGCAATCCTCCTCATGCCCCTGCGCAGCAATCAGTTTGGCGCAGTCGTCCCGAAGCTGCATTCCCGCTGCCGAGTGGATAACGTTGTCGATGCAGTTGTGGTTGGGCAGGAAGCAGCCCAGAAGTCCCCGGTTTGCGGCATTCACGATGCCGTCCGCGGCGAGCCGCGTGATATCCCCCTGCCAGAGCGAGATCCCCTTCCGCTCGGGAGTCTCCTCAGGGGAGACGATCCCGCGCTCCAGCGTCTCCGTCCAGAACAGCCTGTCCTGCAGATCGAGGATGTCGGCCGAGACGGGATGCGCCGGACGCTCATTCATATACGCGCGCACCAGCGCGCGCTTTTTCTGCGTCGTTGCCGAAAAGGCCGCGATCATGCCGCGCTCGCGCAGCAGCCATTTGAGAAGGGCATCCGTCGCCGCGCTCCGTTCCTCTTCGCCGAGCGGCTCGGGGCGCGGATAGGGCGTGAGATCGATCACCGAGCGCATCTGTGCAAGTGTCACTTTGCAAGCTCCTTATTGTAATTGATCAGGCACCCGGCAAGCAGGATCCTGCGCTCCTGCGCGGTGAGCGGGCCGGTCTCGAGCACGATGTCCCGCCTCGTTCCGCGCGAAATGACCGTCGCGACAAAGCGTTCCTCGGCGGATGCGATGCCGTCCGCGATATTTTCAAGATAGAGATAGTCCCCCACCTTGAGTCCCGCGTTGCTGCAGGTAAAGGGAAGCATTCCCCAGTTGATGAGATTGGAACGGTAGCGTTTGGTGGCATACTCCTTACAGATATTGGCGATCCCGCCCAGCACGCGCTGGCAGGACGCCGCCTGCTCGCGCGCCGAGCCGTCCCCCGGCCGGTTGGAAACGACCACGCTGCCGCAGACCGTCCCCTCGGCAGGCACGAAGCCCCCGAGTTCGCCGAGCACCTTCTCCGAGAGATACCCCGTCTCGCGGCGAAGCGTCTCCTCCGCCATGACCGCCTTGGCGCGGCCGACATAGGCGGGATCCTTTCTGGAGAGCGCAAAGGAGGCAAGTTTCATGGGATTGGAACGATAGGAGGACGTCTCGCCGGAGGGAATGAGCTCGTCCGTCGTCGTGACGGGATCGCGCAGGACGCTTGCCACCTTCATGAGGAGATGCCTGCCGAGCGCGATCTGCTCGGGCCAGTCGGCAATGTTGGGGCCGTAGACGAGTTCAACGGAGGGATCGGGCCTGCCGATGCCGTGATAGACGCGGTTTTCATAGATCTTCCCGTCGTACTTATACTTTTTGACGCGGCGGTTGTATTCATAGTCGAGCGCGGAGGTGAGCACGCCGCCGTTCGCCGCCGTGGCGGCGATGGAGCGCGCGTCCATGAGCGCGACCGCAGCAAGCTGCCCCTGCGCGGGGCTGCTGCCCTCGCGGTTCTCGAAATTACGCGTCGTATGGCGGACGGACAGCCCGTTGTTGGCGGGGACGTCCCCCGCACCGAAACAGGGGCCGCAGAACGCCGTCTTAACGACGGCGCCCGCCTCCATGAGCGCGGACGCATAGCCCGCATCCGTGAGCGCCTTGTACACGGGCTGAGAGGCGGGATAGACGGAGAGGGAAAACTCCCCCGTTCCGATGCTCTTTCCGCGCAGGATCTCCGCCGCCTCGGCAACGTTCTCATACCCGCCGCCCGCGCAGCCCGCAATGATGCCTTGCGTGACGTACACCTTGCCGTCACGCACCTTGTCGGTGAGCGTAAAGGAATCGTCCCCCTTGATCTTTCTGCCGTGTTCCTCCGCCGCCCGCAGCAATTCCACGGGATTTGCAAGAAATTCACGGATGGTGTAGGCGTTGGACGGATGGAAGGGAAGCGCGATCATCGGCTCGACGCGCGAAAGATCGATGACCACCGCACCGTCATAATAGGCAGGCTGCATAGCCTTCATCTCACGGTAATCCTCCTCCCTGCCATGTTCTTTGAGGTATTCGCGCGTCTTTTCATCCGTCTCCCAGACGGATGAGAGGCAGGCGGTCTCCGTGGTCATGACGTCGATGCCGATGCGGTAATCCATGGAAAGGTTGGCAATGCCGGGGCCGATAAATTCCAGGATCTTGTTCTTGACAAAACCGCTTGCAAAGGTCGCCTTGATGAGGGCGAGCGCCACGTCCTGCGGCCCGACGCCCCTTCTGAGTTTGCCCTTCAGATAGACGGAGATCACTTCGGGACGCCGGACGTCGTAGGTCTGCTTTAAGAGCTGCTTGACGAGCTCCGGCCCGCCCTCGCCCACGGCAAGGGTGCCGAGCGCCCCGTAGCGGGTATGGGAATCGGAGCCGAGGATCATCGCACCGCACTTTGCCGCACACTCGCGCATGTACTGATGGATGACGGCAAGATGGGCGGGAACATAGTCGCCGCCGTACTTCTTCGCCGCGGAGAGGCCGAACACGTGATCGTCCTCATTGATGGTACCGCCCACGGCACAGAGCGAGTTGTGGCAGTTGGTGAGCGTATAGGGAATGGGAAAGGAGGTCAGCCCGCTCGCCTTCGCCGTCTGAATGATGCCGACATAGGTGATGTCATGCGAGACGATCGCATCGAACTTCAGCTTCAGGTTTTCCCCGTCTCCGACGTTGTGCGCCTTCAGGATGGCATGGGATAGCGTGTTTGCCTCGGCCCGCTCCTTCTTGTCCGACGTATAGAATGCCTGCGATTCCTTGACGATGCGCCCGTCCATATAGTAGACGCCCTGTCTGATGAGCTTGACCATTTCGCTCCCTCCGTGGTATGTGAAAGTATAATTACATGTATTATACTTGATTTCGTCCGAATTTTCAAGTGTTCCGGGAAAAGAAGCGGCGAATAATCCGAAAAACTTTTTTCACGCGAAATCCGACAGCTTTTTTCACGGAAATACACGGCCCCCCTTGCTTTTTTATCCGCGATTTGCTATACTGAAACCATGAAAAAGAGAAACGACGTCTTTCCCTCCGACTCCACGGAGGTCATTGCCCCGGAACTGCCCAAGAGCAGCGAGCTGCCCGTCCCCGGGACGCAGGGCCGCACCTCCCGTCCCGGAACGCGCTACAAGTTCCGCTTCTCCCCGCTCACGCTGGGCGTGTTGTTTGCGGGGCTGGCGCTCTGCCTGGCGGCGATCGGGCTGACGACCTGGCAGTTCGCCGACTTCCTGCGCACCGGGAACATCTCCGGCGCGCTCGAATGGATCAAATTCATCCTGCTCTATTTCGTGAGCGGCGCGCTCACCGTTCTCATCGTTGCCATGCTGGTGCGCTCGGAATACATCCTCACGAACAGGGAACTCACCCTTCTGTTCGGCTTTGTGCGCACGAAATACCCGCTTGAAAGCATCCTCTCCGTCCACCTCTTCAAGGGCGCGAACAAACTCGCCGTCTACTTTTCGGACGGGCGGAACAAATACATGGCGATCGTCATCAAGGACACCCTGTATGAAACGTTCGCAAAGGATCTCATCTCCCGCAACGAGCGCATCGCCTTCTCCTTCTCCACCGCCGAGGAAGAGGAGGAACTGAAAAAAAAGAAATAAAACACGATGCAAGCGCAGCCCCGCCGTTTGAACGGCGGGGCTGCGTGTCTGTTTGCGCTTTCAGGCTAATAGGCCTCCTTTTCCGTCCTGCGCCAGATGTTGGCGATGACGCGCAGTTTCAAAGAGAGCGGGACAAGGTGCATGAGCGCATACAGTACCTGATTCCAGAAGCCGATGACGGCGCGGCGGCGGTTTTTGCGCACGGCGCGCAACGCCTTTCGGGCGACTTTTTCTGGCGGCAGCGCGGATACCCTGCCGAACCACCCGTGGGAGGCGATGTTGCGCCGGATGTCCTCGCGCGTGGGGATGCCGCCGGGCAGCACCACGGTGACCTTTGCCCTGCCGCGCCATTCGGTGCGCAGCGCGATCCAGAACTGTTCGAGCGCCTTTTTGGAGGCGCTGTACAGGGCAAAATAGGGCATGGGAGAGACCGCCGACATACTGCCCACAGCGAGCAGTTCGCATACCCCCTCCCTGCGCTCCAGCACATAGCGAGAGAGGGACACGGCGCCCTCAAAGTTGACGCGCGCCTGCCGCACGAGCTTTTCCTCGCTGTATTTTTCCGCCGCCTTCTGCGTATCGATGCCCGCCACATAGACGAGACGGGAGAACGCGATCCCTCTTTCATCCGCAAAGGAAAAGAGCGCTTCGCGCTGCCTGCTTTCGGAGAGGTCGCAGGCAAAGGTGAGCGCTTCGACGCCGTACTGTCCGCGCAGTTCCGCGGCAAGCGAGGAAAGGCGCTCCCCGCTCGTTCCGGTGAGCAGAAGATCTTCCCCGCGCGCAGCGAGAAGGCGCACGAACGCGCCGCCCAATCCGCCGCACGCGCCCGTCACAAGCGTGTACCCCATCTTCAGCGCTCCTTACGCAGGAGATTGATGAAGGCGCGAAGGGAATACGGCGTGTTGGCATCCTTCGGCACCGCCAGCCCCACCGACCGCGAGGGCATGGCAGGCCTGACGTTGAGTTCGAAGAGTTCGCCGTCGCGCAGACGGCGCTGCGCGTATTCGCGCGGAAGACATCCGATGCCCATGCCGTCCGTCACCAACCGCTTCATAAAGTCCCAGCTCCCCACTTCCACGGCGGGAACGAGTCTGGCGCCCAGGCTCTCGGCAAAATGGTCGACGGCGGCGCGTGCCACCGTGTTTTCCTCCAGAAGCAGCAGCGGATAGTCCTGCAGATCCCATACGGTGAGTTCCTTTCCCCTGAGATCGGAAAACGCTTCGCCCGCAAGAAATACGTCGTTAAGCAGGGCGACGGTATCCGTGATGACGATGCCGTCATCGGGCGGGATAGGCAGGTTCAGAAAGCCGACGTCGCAGCGGTCGGTCTTGAGAAACTCGATGATGCGGGGTGAAACATCGGAGATGAGTTCGATCTTCACCTGCGGACACGCCTTGTGGTATGCGACGATCTTTTCCGCAAGGATATACTGAAAGATGGTCTCGGAAGCGCCGATGCGCAGCGTTCCCGTGGCGCTGTTCTGCAGTTCGGAGAGCTTATCCTCCACGCCGTTCAGGAGGCGCAGCGCGCGGGCGACGTCGGGGTAGATGAGCTCTCCGCCCTGTTTGGAGAGTTCCATGCCCTTGTGCAGGCGGTTGAAGAGCGGGGTGCCGAGCTGCGTCTCCAGCTGTTTGATCGCCTGCGAAACGGCGGGCTGGGAGATATAGAGTTCCTCCGCCGCCTTGGTCAGGCTGCCGCACCGCGCGACCGTATAAAATACCTTATAGAGTTCCAGATTGACCATTCGTTTCCTCGCTCAAAATTTTGTGTCTCATCATTTTCCGACGCAGAACCTGGAAAAAATTTCATCGATGATGCTCTCGTTCGCCGTCTCGCCCGAGATCGCGCCCAGCGCCTCCCATGCGCGGCGGACGTCCTCCGCATACAGCTCGCCCGGCTCCGTCTTTACCGCGCGCAGCGCCTCTTTCACCGCGTCCGACGCCGCAAGCAGGGCGCGGTAATGTCGTTCGGAGAGCAGGAACGCATCGTCGTTTTCCCGCCCGAACCCCCTTTCGTAGAGCAGCGCGCGCAGATCGTCCAGCCCCTCCCCCGTGACGGAAGAGACCAGGACGTCGCAGCCGCCGCGGCGTGCGAGGTCGCTCTTTGCGCCCACCGTGATGACGGGCGTCCCGGCGGGGAAGTCGGGCGCGGGCGCCTCATCCCGGAGCCAGACGATGACGTCCGCTCCCCGGATGGCATCCTTTGCCCTGCGCACCCCCTCCTGTTCGACCTTGTCCGCGCTCTCGCGCAGCCCCGCCGTGTCCGTCAGAAGAAAGTTGACGCCGCAAATCTCGAGGACGCCCTCGTTGAGATCGCGCGTGGTACCCGGCACGTCCGACACGATGGCGCGGTCATATCCCAAAAGCGCGTTGAGCAGGCTGCTCTTTCCCGCATTCGGCGCGCCGACGAGGGCGACGCGCACGCCGGACTTGATCTTACGTCCGGCAGAGTACTGTGCAAGCAGCGCTGAAAGGCTCTGTCCGACATGAGAAAGGCGCGTTTCGATCGCTTCGCGCGCATCGGCATCGAGATCCTCCTCGGGATAGTCGAGGTCGGCGTCCACCTGTGCAAGGCACTCGGTAAGCTGCGCCTGCAGCTGCGTGCCGAGGCGCGTGAGCTTCTCGCTGTAGAGCAGATACCCCGCCCGCACCTGCGCCTCGGAGGAGGCGGAGATCATCTCCCCCAGTCCCTCCGCCGCAGAGAGCGAGAGCTTGCCGTTGAGGTATGCCCTGCGCGTAAATTCGCCGCGCTCCGCCATGCGTGCGCCGAGCTGAAGGGTGCGCCGCAGCACTCCGCGCGCGATCTCCGTTCCGCCGTGGCAGTGCAGTTCCACGACGTCCTCGCCCGTAAACGACCGGGGCGCGCGGAAATAGACGCACATGCCGTAGTCGCGGAATGCTCCCGCGTCGATGACGCCCGGGTACATGACGTTTGGCTGAAACTCTCCCCGGCGGGAGAACATTTTTTTTGCGGTCTCGAGCGCGCCCTCCCCGCTCATGCGGACGACGGCGATCCCCGCCGCTCCGCTCGCCGTAGCGATTGCCGAGATCAGATCATTCATCTTAACTTATATGTGCAGGGTGTCCTGCCCCTCTTTTTGCTTTTTTCCATAACTTTCACTGATACTGATATTATAGCACACTTTTATAAAAATGCAAATGTTTCTCAAAAAATCACGGCAGTTTTCACAAGAAAACCACCGTGTCTTTCAGCTGTGTATCTCAAAAGTCGGGGAAAGGATCGTCTCCGCCCGAATTGCCCGAATTTCCGGCATTGTTCGCGCCGTCCGCGGTTCCGCTGCCGGGAAAGGCGCCGCCGAAATCGGAGAAGGGTTCGTCCTGCGGCGCGGCGCCCGCGCCGCCCGTGCGGTTGCCGTCCGCATCATATCCGCCCTGTCCGTAGGGGCCGTACATTCCGCCGCTGCGGCGGGCATACTCCTCCATCCGCCTGCGCATATACGCGTCATAGTCGACGGGCGTATTGTTGCGCACCGCAAAGATCACCAGCCCGCGCAGGGGCAGCACCGCACAGAGGAAAGTCATGAGGAAGGGACTGCGCGCATAATACTTGCGGAAGAAGGCGTAGAACAGCGTACACAAAAAGAAGATGAGAACGAGATAGGAGATGGTGTTGACCCATGTGAGGACGGTATCCGCAACGATCATCCACCGCAGGCCGAGCGGCACCCGCTTCACCTCGAGATAGATCCCGATAAATTCACCCGATTCATTGAATTGTTCAACGAAATAATCCGGCTGATAGAGCGCAAACTGCACCACGAGCGCGAAGACGTTGATGGCGACATAGACAAGTTCCGTAATCATCGCATACAGGCCGGCGCGTTTCATCTTCTGCCCGAACACGCGCGTCTCCCCCGCGAGTTTTCCCGCGTACCAGGTATTTGCAAGCGGCAGGAAGGCAAGCCAGGAGTGTTTCATGCCGACCTTTTTCGCCATCGCGCGCATCCCGAGCCCGCCGAGCACGAGACAGATGAGGTACAGCCCCGCCGCAACGCCGACGCTGATATAGAGAATGCGCAGGACGATCTGCACATATTCCGCCGCCGAGGAGACAGTTGCCACCGTGAAATACTCGGTGAAGATCTGCACCACATTGATCCAGTCAAAAAATTCCATAGTTACTCCTTATTCTCCGAAGAGAGGAATTCCGTAGTCGACCCGCTCGAGCATGAGCCCCTCGGCGGGCAGGGTGCGGAAGAGCATATCCCGCCGCCCCGTCTCCAGCGCCGCGCCGATGTCGGCGGCGTCCGCAATGCCGCATCCGACGGCATACAGCTCCCCCGCGAGGATGCGCACCATGTTGTAGAGAAATCCGTTTCCCGTGACGCGCAGCTCATACACGGGGATCCCGCAGACAGACACGGCGTCCGCCGTGATCGCATAGATCGTGCGCACCGTCGTCCTGGCGGAGGAGCCGGTCGCACGGAAGGCGGCAAAGTCGTGCTCTCCCACAAGCAGGCGCGCGGCGGCGCGCATGAGCTGCAGATCGGGCGCCCCCTCCAGCCGCGCGGCATAGCGCGCGAGCAGCGGATGGGGCGTACGGGAGGTGTAAAAGCGATAGCAGTACGTCTTTTCCCGGACAGCGCGCGTGCAGTCAAACCCCGCGGGCGCCGGCGCACTTCTGAGCACCTTTACGTCGGCGGGAAGGAAGCGGTTGAGCACTTCGGCAAGTTTTTGAGGCGGGACGGGCGTCTCTCCGTCCGTCTGCCCTACCTGCGCCGCCGCATGAACGCCCGCATCCGTCCTGCCGGAGAGGGTCACGCGCGTCGGCACACCGAACAGCGCCTGCGCCGCCTGCTCCAGTTCGCCCTGCACGGTGCGCGCATTTTTCTGCCGCTGCGATCCGGCGAAGTGCGTGCCGTCATAGGAAATTTCCAGACAGTAACGCATGGGCAGGCCTCAATAGGATGCGGGCAGGTAGATGCGCATGAGCACCACGCCCGCAATGAGCGCCGCCCCCAGCAAAAAGGCGACCAGGTCGCGCCAGGTAAAGCGCAGTTTTTTATACTTCGTGCGGTGATCGCCGCCCGTATAGCAGCGCGCGTCCATCGCATCGCCCAGTTCGTCCGCGCGGCGGAGCGCCGAGAGAAGGAGCGGGACAAGAATGGGAATGGTCGCCTTGACGCGCTTGATGATGTTCCCGCTCTCAAAATCCGCCCCGCGCGCCATCTGGGCATTCTTGATGCGGGAGGTCTCGTCCATGAGAACGGGGATCATGCGCAGCGCAATGCTCATCACGAGTGCGAGCGCATGGACGGGGATGCGGATCCACTTGAGGGGGGTGAGCAGGCTCTCCACCCCGTCCGTGAGCGACACGGGCGTCGTGGTGTAGGTGAGCATGGAGGAACAGACGACGAGCAGCACCAGCCGCAGCGCGAGGAATACGGAGAAGATGATCCCCTCGAAGGAGACGCAGAAGATCCCCCACTCCCAGTACACCGTGTCCCCCTTGTAAAAGAGCAGGTTGAGCGCCGTGGTGAACAGCACCAGAAAGGTGACGCCGCGCACGGCGCGCAGCACTTTGCCGATGGGGATGCGCGCAAAAAAGACGATGAGCAACAGCACAAGCGCACACGCCGCAAGTTCGTAGAAGTTGGTCGCCAGAAAGATCGCAACGATGTACGCGATGAGAAAGACGATCTTCAGCCGGGGATCGAGGCGGTGGACAAAGGAATTGACGGGATAGAACTGACCGAATGAGACGTCCTTCATGCTTCGCCTCCTTCATCCCGTTCTTTTTTCGGGTGCGCCGCCGCGTAGGCGAGTACCTTTTCACAGAAGTCCGCCGCCGTGAAGTCACACTCGATGTCGATCCCCCGCTCGTGCAGGAGGGATACGAGTTTTGCCGTGAGCGGCACGTCCAGCCCCATCGCGGTCAGTTCCTGCGCGTGGCAGAACAGTTCGCGCGGGGGAAGGACGTAGCGCACCGTCCCCTCCGAAAAGACCGCCGCGCGCGTGCAGTTTTCGCTGATCTCGTCCATGTCGTGCGAGACGATGATGACCGTCCTGCACCATTCGCGGTGCAGCTTGTGCAGAAGCTGCATGATCTCCTGCTTGCCCAGAGGATCCAGCCCCGCGGCGGGCTCGTCCAAAACGAGCACCTCGGGGCGGGTAACGATGACGCCCGCAATGGCGACGCGCCGCTTCTGTCCGCCCGAGAGCTCAAAGGGCGACTTGTCCTTCATCTCGTCATAGTCCAGCCCGACCACTTCGACCGCCGCGCGCACGGCGGCGTCGATCTGCTCCTCCGAAAGTTTTTCCGACGAGAAATTTTTCAGCCCGAACGCCACGTCCTCCCTGACCGTCTCGGCAAAGAGCTGGTATTCGGGGTACTGAAAGACCATGCCGACGCTCTTTCTGAGGGCGCGGAAATCCGTTTTTTTGTCGGCGAGGTCGAAATCCCCCACCTTCAGCACCGTCTTTACGGAGCTGTCCTTCTTCCTGTTCGGGCGGGAGCGCTTCAGGGAGGAGGGCAGGCGGATGAGCCCGTTCAGATGCTGCACGAACGTGGACTTCCCGCTGCCCGTATGCCCGATGATGCCGAAAAATTCCCCCTCCTCGATGGTGAGGGAGACGTCCCTGAGCGCCGCCGTCTCAAAGGGAGACTTGGGGTTGTAGGTATAGAAGAGGTGCTCGGCTACGATACGCATTGGGCGATCTCCTTTGCGAGCACTTCGGCATCCAGCGTATCCGCAACGTTCATCCCGCCCGCGCGCAGCCTTTCACAGATGACGCCGATGCGCGGCAGCGCGAGATTGTAGGTGAGCAGCTCCTCCTTGCGGGCAAAGACGGCGCGCGGCGTCCCCTCCATGACCAGCTCGCCGCGGTTCATCACGACGGCGCGATCGGCAAGCAGCGCCTCCTCCAGAAAGTGCGTGATGAGCAGGACGGTGATCCCCTCCTCCTGATTGAGGCGGGTGACGACGTCCACGATCTCCCGCCTGCCGCGGGGATCGAGCATGGCGGTGGATTCGTCCAAAATGATGATCTTCGGCTTGAGTGCAAGCACGCCCGCGATCGCGACGCGCTGTTTCTGCCCGCCCGAGAGGCGTGCGACGGTGGAGGTACGATATTCCTCCATGCCCACCGCCTTCAGCGCAAAATCAATGCGCCTGCCGATCTCCTCGCGCGCGAGTCCCACGTTCTCTGCCCCGAACGCCACGTCGTCCTCCACGATGGTCGCCACCGTCTGGTTGTCGGGGTTCTGGAATACGACGCCCACATTGCGGCGGACGTCATAGAGGTTTTTGTCCCCGAGCAACGTTCCGAGTACGCGGATCTGCCCCTCGTCCGGCGTCAGAAGCCCGTTGGCGAGGCGGGCGAGCGTGCTCTTGCCGCTGCCGTTGTGTCCAAGCACGGCGACAAACTCCCCCTCTTCCACGCTGAAATTCAGATGTCGGACGGCGAACGGCCCCTCCTCCTCATACCGGAAGGAGACGTCCGCAAATTCAATGGCCTTCATATTGCTCCCGATCAATCCATACGCTGCCGCCCGCGGCGGCACTCACAAATATTCCGCTATATTATACCAAATTGTCCGCCGTTTTACAATGAAATCACCGTGATATTTTTGTAAAACTGCCTGCACAATGCCGATTTCAGTCCAATTTTACGAAAGAACTTGACGGTACACGCATCCGTGCTATAATATAGTCGAATATCGTTGAGGCCGATCTGACTTTCGGATGTACGGAGGGAAAACCATGAAAAGACTGTTTGCTGCACTGTGCAGCGCCATGCTCGGCGCACTGCTCACGGGCGCCCTCTGTTCCTGTACGCCTGAGCCGACGCCCGATTGCCTGCTCTTTGCCTATGACAAGATTGATAACGGTTATATCGTCACGGCGGACGACGGGGCCGCGCTGCCCGCAGAGGTCGTCATCCCGGAGGAACATGAGGGCCTGCCCGTCATCTCCATCTACGACCAAGCATTCTCCGGCAGCGAAACGCTCGAGCGCGTCTATCTCCCCGATTCCGTGACAGCGATCGGATACCGCGCCTTTGCCGACTGTCCGAATCTGAAAGAGATCAGGCTGGGAAAGTCCGTCGAACAGATCTCCTCCTATGCCTTTTCCGGCTGCCCGTCCCTCACCGGGCTGACCGTTGCGGCGGGCAACGAGACCTATCATGCAAGCAACGGCTGCCTGATCATAACACAGATCGGGCAAGCCGTCTTTGCGCCCTCCCTTGAAAGCCTGCCGACAGACGGACAGGTCACCGCACTCGGTTCATACCTGTTCTATGGGGACGACTCCCTGGAGCAAGCCGTCATTCCGGACGGGATCACATCGATCGGCGCCGCCGCCTTTTCTGACTGTAAAAATTTAAGATCGGTCACCCTTCCCGCATCGGTGGAACACATCAATGAATACGCATTTTACGGTTGCAGCGCGCTGGAGAACATCTCGGTCGGAAACGGGATCGTCTCCCTTGCCGCAAACGCTTTTGATGGTACTGACTACGCCGCCGATCCCGAAAACTGGGACAACGGCGCGCTCTATCTGGGAAATGCCCTGTATGCCGTCAATGAGGATCTGCCGCAGCAGTTTACCATGCGCCAGGGGATCTCCGTCCTCCCCTATCTCTCTGTGCCGGGGTGGACGCACCTCAACGGATCCGACTACTTCGTCGACGTCACCCTTCCGGATACGCTCACGGAGCTCGGCGAGGGGGCATTTTCATCCTGCCCCAACCTCGTGCGCATCGACACGGGCGACGGCGTGCGGACGATTTCCGACGGCGCCTTTTCCGACTGCCCCAAACTGATCAGCGTCACCCTCGGGCATTCCGTCAGTCATATCGAGGGGAGCGCCTTCGACAATTCCCCCGTTCTGGAGATATATGACCTGTCCGGCGGCTTTGTTACGGAAGGGATGTACCGCGATCACGCCATGGTGATCCATTACTCTGCCCTTGAACCGAGCCGCCTGACCATTCGGGACGGGCTTGTCTTCCTGCAGACGGACGACGCGCTTGTGCTTGGCGCCTATATCGGCGATGCGCAGGAGATCGCGCTCCCCGATATGGACGTCTCCTATACGATCGGCAAACGCGCCTTTTTCCGCAACCGCACCGTCCGCTCCGAGATCGGCGAGGAGGCATTCCGGAGCTCTGCCCTGCGGAGCCTCGCCCTCCCCGCCGGCCCCTGCGTCGTTGCGGCCTACGCCTTCGCCGACACCCCGCTCAAGACCGTCAAGATCCCGGCAGCGATCACGCGCATCGAGGGCTACGCATTCAGGGGATGCGACGAACTGCAGGAAGTCCGCTTTGAAAATCCGGACGGATGGCGCTGCAACGGCAATCTTCCGTCCTTCGACCTGAGCGATCCGGCCGAAGCCGCCGAATGCGTCAAGTCCTTTGAATATGCGCGCTGGACATATCTTCCGGCTGACGCGTGAGCATTTTGCGGCGCGGCTGCGCCCGGGAAGGGAAAATTTCTTTTCCCAAACGGCGAATTTTTTCACGTTCGGGGGTTGACTTGTCCGCATAAAACATTTATAATAAAAGTGTGCGTGTAAAAACGCCTTTTTTCGCGCGCAAAATTTGCATTCCTGTCCGTCTTTGCGTCCCCTCTCGCGCCCCACATTTGCGCATACCTGCGCTTCTGCGGAAAAGTGAGCTGCCGCGGGCTAAAATGTTGCAAAAACAGCGGCGGCGGTGAGGGTGTGCGTTATGCCGACAGCCATGGTGTGGCTTCGGCGCACACTCGAACTGAGGTTTTTGCCATCGGCAGGGCAAAAACCCGTGACCGAACACGGGGTCTACCCGTGTGAGAAAAAACCGAACGCAGAGCCGCCTTTGCGGCGAACGTCGGGTTTTTCTGAAAGCTCACGAGACACATTGGGATCCGCAGTTACTCTCAAAAAAGATTTGCTTTGCAAAGATTTTTTGCGAAGAGGAGGAACGAGCGTTTTCAGCGTGCCGTTCGGCAAAGCCGAACAGCCGCACAATCCGCTCCGTTCCAACGACGTCAGTTCGAAAGAAAAGTGTGAATTGAACTCACGGCAAAGTTTTTTGCTTTTGCAAAAAACTTTGCGTGAAAATAAATCGTAATTTTTTATGGAGGTTTTTCGATGACCAAGATGACGATTGACGGCAATACCGCCGCATCGCACGTCGCGTACGCTTTCTCGGAAGTCGCGGCGATCTACCCCATCACCCCCTCTTCGCCCATGGCGGAGTCCGCGGATGAATGGGCGACCCAGGGAAGGCTGAATATGTGGGGACAGAAGCTGCGCATCGCAGAGATGCAGTCGGAGGGCGGCGCGGCAGGCGCGGTTCACGGTTCCCTTTCCGCGGGCGCTCTGACGACGACCTACACCGCCTCGCAGGGCCTTCTGCTGATGATCCCCAACATGTACAAGATCTCGGGCGAGCTGCTGCCCATGGTCATGCACGTTTCGGCACGCGCCATTGCGGCACATTCGCTGAACATCTTCGGCGACCATCAGGACGTGATGGCCTGCCGCCAAACGGGCTTTGCGATGATCGCGGGCTGCTCCGTGCAGGAGGTCATGGATCTCGCGCTGGTGGCGCACCTTTCCACCCTGCGCGCACGCGTCCCCTTCATCAACTTCTTCGACGGCTTCCGTACCTCGCACGAAGTGAGCAAGATCGACGTCATCTCCTATGAGGAAATGAAGACGATCTTCGACAAGAAGGGGCTTGCAAAGGACGTGGCGGAATTCCGCGCACGCGCCCTCAACCCCGAGCACCCTGTCCAGCGCGGCACGGCGCAGAACGGCGACACCTACTTCCAGAACCGCGAGACGGCGAACAAGTACTACCTTGCAACGCCCGCTATCGTGCAGGAAATGATGGATGAGGTGAGCGCGCTCACGGGCAGAAGCTATCACCTCTTCGACTATGTCGGCGCTCCCGATGCCGAGGAAGTCATCGTCATCATGGGTTCGGGCGCCGAGACGGTGGAAGAATCCATCAACAAGCTCAACGCACAGGGCAAGAAGTACGGCCTCATCAAAGTCCGTCTCTATCGTCCCTTCGTCACCGACGCCTTCATCGCCGCCATCCCCGCGACCTGCAAGAAGATCGCCGTCCTCGACAGAACGAAGGAGCCCGGGTCTCTGGGTGAGCCCCTCTACCTCGATGTCTGCACGGCGCTCCTTGAAAAGGGCAAGAAGGACATCACCGTCGTCGGCGGCAGGTACGGCCTCGGCTCCAAGGAGTTCAACCCCTCGATGGTGCTCTCCGTCTACAAGAACCTCGAGCAGGCGCAGCCGAAAAACCACTTCACCGTGGGCATCTACGAGGACGTGACCAACACCTCGCTCGACTTCTCCGAAAAGTTCGATGCCGCACCCGAGGGCTCCACGAGCTGCAAGTTCTACGGCCTTGGCTCGGACGGCACGGTGGGCGCAAACAAGAACTCCATCAAGATCATCGGCGACCACACCGATATGTATGCGCAGGCGTACTTCTTCTATGATTCCAAGAAGTCGGGCGGCATCACCGTCTCGCACCTCAGATTCGGCAAGACGCCCATCCAGTCGGAATACCTCATCGACGCGGCGGACTTCATCGCCTGCCACAACCCTTCCTACGTCATCCGCTACGACATGGTCAGCGACCTGAAGGACGGCGGTTCCTTCCTTCTGAACGCGCCCTGGACGACGGTGGAAGAACTGGAGGCGAACCTTCCCGCAAAGGTCAAGAACGCCCTTGCGAAGAAGCACGCCAAACTCTATGTGATCGACGCGATCGCCGTCGCGGGAAAGCTCGGGCTGGGCGGCAGAACGAACACCATCCTGCAGTCGGCGTTCTTCCTCATCAACCAGCAGATCATGCCCTATGAGACGGCGGTCGAACTGATGAAGAAGATGGCGTACAAGTCCTTCGCGAGAAAGGGCGACGCCGTCGTGCAGATGAACTATAACGCGATCGACTCCGCAAAGGAGCACCTCGTCAAGATCGATATCCCCGCTTCGTGGGAGACGACGACCGAGGGCGCGGAAATGATCAAGCTCGCGGACAACGACTACTTCAAGGGGGTCATCGCTCCCATCCTCGCCCTCGAAGGCGACAAGCTGCCCTCCTCGGCATTCAACGCGGACGGCACAGTTCCCACCGGCACGACCAAGTTTGAAAAGCGCGGCGTCGCCGTCAAGGTCCCCAAGTGGATCAAGGAAAACTGCGTGCAGTGCAACCAGTGCTCCTTCGTCTGCCCTCACGCCTGCATCCGTCCCGCTCTCGTCAAAGAGGGCGCCGAGAAGCCCGAGGCGTTCGACACCAAGCCCGCGACCGGGATCAAGGGATATGAGTTCCGTATGCAGGTCTCCCCTCTCGACTGCATGGGCTGCGGCGTCTGCGCGGACGTCTGCCCCGGCATGAAGGGCAACAAGGCGCTCGTCATGACGCCTTTTGCGGAACTTGAAGTCGTCGAGGCAAAGAACTGGGATTACGCGGTCGACCTGCCCGAGGCAGACCTCTCCGAAGTCAAGATGGCAGACGTCAAGAAGTCGCAGTTCACGCCTTCGCTGTTTGAGTTCTCGGGCGCGTGCGCAGGCTGCGGCGAGACGCCTTACGTCAAGGTCGTCACCCAGCTCTTCGGCGACAGGATGATCATCGCCAACGCGACGGGCTGCTCCTCCATCTACGGCGGCTCCTCCCCCACCTGCCCCTACACGGTGAACAAGCAGGGTCACGGCCCCGCATGGGCAAACTCCCTGTTCGAGGACAACGCCGAGTTCGGCTACGGCATGAACCTTGCCTACAAGGCGAGAAGAAACGCCCTCAAGGATAAGGTAGCGAAGCTCGCCGAAGCTTGGGCAAACTATGAAGAAGGCAAGGCCGCCTGTGAGGCGTGGATTGCCGGCATGGACGATGCCGAAACGAGCAAGGCGGCTGCCGCCGCGCTCGTGAAGTGCTGCGAGGAATGCAAGGACTGCGGCTGTGAGGCGGATGCGCTCGTCAAGGAAGTGCTTGCGGACAAGGACTGCCTTGTGAAGAAGTCCTTCTGGATCATCGGCGGCGACGGCTGGGCATATGACATCGGCTACGGCGGACTTGACCACGTTCTGGCATCCGGTGAGGACGTCAACGTGCTGGTACTCGACACCGAGGTCTACTCCAACACGGGCGGACAGGCTTCCAAGTCCACCCCCATCGGCGCGGTGGCAAAGTTCGCCTCCAGCGGCAAGCGCGTGAAGAAGAAGGATCTGGGCATGATCGCCGCAACGTACGGCTATGTATATGTGGCGCAGTGCGCGATGGGCGCGGACAAGAACCAGCTCGTCAAGGCACTCAAGGAGGCCGAGGCATATCACGGCCCGTCCCTGATCATCTGCTACGCACCCTGCATCAACCACGGCATCAAGATGGCGAAGTCGCAGTCCGAGGAGAAGGCGGCGGTCGATTGCGGATACTGGCAGCTCTACCGCTACAATCCCGAGCTCAAGGAAAAGGGCGAGAACCCCTTCACCCTCGATTCCAAGGATCCCACGGGCGACTACCAGGCATTCATCCTGGGCGAGACGCGCTACGCCTCCCTCAAGAAGACGCAGCCCGCCGTTGCGGAGGAACTGTTCAAGGAGACGGAAGAATCCTCGAAGGAGCGCCTTGCAGGCTACAAGAAGATGGCAGGCAAGGAATGATCTGAATTCCGAAACAAAAAAGAGCAGCATTGCTGCTCTTTTTTGTTTGCTCTTTTTGTGCGCCCGCGTTTATCCGATCCTTGGAGATCCTTTCCCCTTATCTTTTGCATTTTCCCGCCGATTTACCGCTCCATCTCCCATATCCCGGCAATATGGGAAAAATATTGCGCCTTGCGCAGTTTTTTTCTTCCCGATGTTTTCTCCCTCGCGTTCAAAAATAATACAGGCGCCGCCCGATACGGGCGGCGCCTGCATTTCTTTCATGAAAACAACCTGGTGTATTGCTTATTTTTTGCTCGAATCGTCGTCCGAGGACGACTTCGGTGCCGTTTCGTTGGACTGCTGCGCGGCTTTCTGCGCCTGCATCATCTGCAACATCATCGCCTGCATCATCTGTTGCTGCTGCGCCTGCGTCAGCTGTTCCTCCTCTTTGCGGCGGCGAAGCTCCATCGTCTCCTGTTCCGTTTTCTTCCGCTCTTTTTCCGTGATCTGCTCTTCCAATGCGACAAGCGTCTGGATCTCCGTCTGCAACACGGCGTCGTTTTCCTTCTCCGCATTGAGAATGCTGCGGAAAACGATCGCAGAGAGAATGAGATAGATCCCCGTAAACAGGAACAACAGCCCAAGCGACCACGATGCCACCATTCCGACCGCTCCGAGTACGATCGTCAGCCCGCCGAAGATAAAGGCAAGGACGATGGGCGTCTTACGGGAGATGTCGTACACTTCCGTGGAAACTGCTTCCCGCAGATATTTCAGATGGCTGTTCGCCTTCGTGAACGTCATGGTATAGCAGATGAAAAACACCATCAGAAGAACTGCCACAAGGATGAGCACAACGGCAACGGCTGTCGATCCGCCCGAAATGATCCCTGCAAGATCGGGCATCCCCTCCTCGTTGGCGATCTGCTGAAGATCTGCGATCGGCCCCGAGACGCTGTCGCCCACTTCTTTGACGGTCGCCGCAAGGACAACCAGGAGAACGGCAACGAATCCCGCAACAATGCACATCAGAATCCCCATTACCGCCATATAGCCCATATAGGCCCCTGCGCCCTTGATTTTATCCGAAGAAAGCGTATCCTTTGCGCCGTACATCTTCCAGCTCGCGACCGCCGATACGATCGCACAGATCGCCGCCGGAACATTGACGATCAGCCCGCCGAGAAAGGATGCCGCCCCACCGCCTTGAACAAGCGCTAGAACAACCGACAGCAAACTCAACACCGCAATGCCCGTCATCATAATGGCAACGATCAGAAAAAGCGGCGAATGCATTTTTTCCGAAATGATCTCCCTTACACGGTTGCGCAGCGCTGCCCGCTTTTTCGTATGCCGATCGCGTTCCGCATAAAGTTCTTCCAAGTCTCCTGCCGCAGCAGGAATTGTTGCGTTTTCCATTCTCTCCTCCTTGTGTTAAAAAATTACACATTTATTATATAAGAAGATTTCTTCTTTGTCAAGAGAAAATAACCAAATCCTGCTAAAATAACAGAGCATGATTGGCGATATTATCAGAGCTCTTAGAAAGGAAAACAACCTCACGCAAAAAGCCTTGGCAGAGCAAATCGGAGTAAGCCAAAAGGCAATCGATTACTGGGAGCGCGGCATCAATGAACCCAAAGCAAGTTATATCATTAAACTTGCCAACTTTTTTCATGTCTCGGCCGACTATTTGCTGGAACGGGATGATTAAGAAAAATCTGTATTAACAAATATGAAAAAAGCCCCCATACTGATATGCACCCCAAAAGTTGGACAGACTTTTGGAGGTGCATATTATTATGTCAAGAAAAAAGAAGTTTAACACA